>NZ_JBVJNZ010000020.1:54605-139237 GCF_055583445.1 Streptomyces sp. NPDC104761
AAGGGGTTTCCCCCCCATCGTCCCCCCCGGGGCGCAACCTTTCGTGGTGCAATAT
Source organism: Streptomyces sp. NPDC104761 (assembly GCF_055583445.1). Lineage (NCBI taxonomy): Bacteria > Bacillati > Actinomycetota > Actinomycetes > Kitasatosporales > Streptomycetaceae > Streptomyces > Streptomyces sp. NPDC104761. The sequence goes on from NZ_JBVJNZ010000020.1 coordinate 54,661, forward strand.
CCCCCCCGGTGGGGCCCGTCCCCCGCCCCCCCCCCCCACCCCCCCCCCCCCCCCCACCGAGGGTGCGTCGGGTCAGGGAGCGCAGGTGCGCGAGGAGGACCGGGTAGGAGAACGGCTTGGAGAGGTAGTCGTCCGCGCCGGAGTCCAGCCCCTCGGCGTGGTCGAGGTCGTCGTCCATGGCGGTGAGCATCAGGATCGGCGTCCAGCGCTCGCGCTCGCGCAGGCGCTTGGCCACCTGGTACCCGTCCAGGCCGGGCAGCATGACATCCAGCACGATGACGTCGTAGGCGTTCTCCGTCGCCATCCACAGCCCGTCCGTGCCGTTGTCCGTCGCGTCGACGACGTATCCCTCGGCCCGCAGGCCCCAGACCAGGGCTTCGGCGACGTCCGGCTCGTCCTCGACCACCAGCACCCGCACGGCCTACGCCTCCCCGATCCGCTGCGGAACCAGCTCCGGACGGGCCTCGTCGGCCGGCCGCGTCACCGGGAGCCGGAGCAGTCGCGCGGCCCGGTCCGGCAGCCACCAGTTCCAGTCGCCGAACAGCGAGACCAGTGCGGGCAGCAGCAGCATCCGGACCACCATAGCGTCCAGTACGACCCCGAACGCCAGGCCCATGGCGATCTCGCGCACGGTGACGTCGTTCGCCGTGGCCAGCGAGGCGAGCGCGAAGAACAGGATCAACGCGGCGGAGGTCACCAGGCGGCCGGTGCGCGACACACCCTCGATGACGCCCTCCCGTGTGGATCCGGTGCGGTCGTATCCCTCGCGGACCCTGGCCAGGATGAACACCTCGTAGTCCATGGACACCCCGAACAGGAACCCGAAGATCAGCACGGGGGCGAGGGCGTCGATCGCGCCGTAGGTGGACGCGCCCCACAGCGCCTTCATGCCGATGCCGTGCTGGAAGACGATCACCAGCAGGCCGTAGGAGGCCGCCACGGACAGCACGTTGAGCAGCACGGCCTTGGCAGGCAGCAGGACCGACCGCATTCCGCGGGCCAGCAGCAGGAAGGTGACCACCGCGACCACAGCGAACAGCAGTGGGAACGAGCCGTAGGTGGCGCTGGTCTCGTCGATCTTCTGTGCGCCCTCGCCACCGGCCAGCACACCAGGTGGGACGCTGCGGCGGATGTCGGCCAGCGAGGTGCCGCCGTCGGTGCTGCCGACCTCGTGGTGCGGGATCGCGATGACCATCGCGCTGCCCCCCGTGTGCCAGGCCGGTCCGGCCGGGGCTGCGGCGCCGCGCAGGCTGGAAAGGGTGTCCAGGGCGTTCACGGTGTTCCCCGCATCGACGGAGTTCGGGACGTACACCGGCACCGCGGTCAGCGTCCCGGACGGGAATCCGTCGGTTTCCAGGGTGTGCAGGCCGTCGGTGTAGGCGCCGGCGGTGGCCAGTGCGTGGCTGCTCGGCGTGCTGATGTCGATGGTCGCGGCGGTGGCGGTCAGCGCGGCCAGGATGCCCAGGCCCGCGACCGCCGAAGCCACGCGGTGCTTGATCACGAACTTCGACCAGCCGGTCCAGAACCGGCTGTCCGCCTGCCGTCGCGACGCCCGTCGCGGCCAGTCCACGCGCGGCCCGACCTTGGACAGCACCGCGGGGAGCAGGGTCAGCGCGACCAGGGTCGCGGTGGAGGGGATGAACAGCCCCGACACACCGATGCCCCGGACCATCGAGTTGGGGATGACGGTCAGCGCGAACAGACCGAGCGAGGCCACCATGCCGCTGAACCAGACGCTGTGCCCGGCCCGCTGCACGGCCGCGCGCACGGCTTCGTCGTTGCTCCTGCCGGCCGCGCGCTCCTCGCGCCAGCGGGTGACCACCAGCAGCGAATAGTCGATCGACAGGCCCAGGCCCAGCAGCGCCACGATGTACTGCACGGCCGGGTGGATCGGCGAGGACGACGGCATCAGGAACGTCAGCCCGTAGACGAGCAGTTGCATCGTCAGTACCGAGATCAGGGCCATGACCAGCGGCAACAGCGCCAGCAGCGACCCGAACACCCAGGCCAGGACCACCAGCGCGCCGATCGCTCCGATGATCAGCTCACCGGTGACGCTGGAGTTGCCGCCGCCAGTGGTGTTGCCGGCCTCCAGTGCCCGCAGACTGGTGCCGTGCACGGTCAGACCTGGCGCCGCGGCGGTGGCAGCCCTGGTGAGGGCGTCGACCTGATCGGTGGCCATGTCGTCACCGGGCTTGGGCGGATAGGCCAGGACGATCGTGCTCGTCCCACCGTTCCCGACCAGCGTCCGGCTGCCGGTCGAGGCGTAGGAGACCAGGCGCAGGCTCGGCGCCGCGGTGGCGATACCCCTGTCCACCGCCCGCAGTTTCGCGTGTGCCTGCGGTGAATTGACGGTCAGTCCGGCCGGGAGGTCCAGGACCACGACAGCGGGGTCCTGGGTCGCGCCTCCGTAGCTCCGGGCGATCTGCACGTTGGCGGTGTAGCCGGGGCCGGTGACATGGGTGCCTGGTTGCAGCCGACCCGAGAGCGACGGCGCCACCAGCACGCCCACCACCGTGATCACCAGCCAGCTGAGACCCACCACCAGCCGATGGCGGATCACCCATCCGCTCAGCTTCTCCACGATTCCCTCCCAGTGCCCGGCAGCGGCGGCAGCCGCTGCTCACCTCACTGACGGAAGGTAGGGAGAGCTTCCTTACCGAACCCTTTCAGCGCCCGGCACGGACCGGCACACCCGCCCCCGGTACCGGCACCTTCGCCCGGCAGAACGACCGCTCGCCCCGGCCGGACGAGGTCCTCGTACGGTTCGTCCGCGCGGGCACCTGTCAGGCAGGGGCAGCTTCCGGGAGGCGCTCGCGCCGTCCGAAGCCGATCTCGCCGGCGACTGCGGCCATGCCCTCCTGGACCTCGGCGGCATCGGCCGGCTCACCGGCTCGGTCCGGCGCCGGCACCGCGCCGGATCAGGATGTGCCGCCGGTCGGCAGCCGACCGTGCCGGACGTAGCTCTCCCAGAGGTGTCCGAGGAAGAACTCGCCGAAGCGGGCCAGCGCGGCCGCACCACCCGGGCCGGTGGTACGGAAGGTGCTGAGCTGGTGGGCGAGGTCGCCGAGTCGCAGGCGGAGCCGCCCGGAGCCGAGAACGGCGGGCTCACCGTTGAACGGGTCGGTGAGATGCCCGGCCAGCAGGCGGAAGGGCAACGCGGTGGTGTCCGGCCAAAGGCGCAGCGGCGCGCCGTGGGTGATCTGCTTCTGCCCGGCGAAGGTGCAGGGCCGGTCCTGCGCGTCGGTGAAGTGGAGCCGGTAGCGCAGCACCCGCCGGACGCACCCGCCCTGCACCGCGCCGGCCCCTTCCTGTCCGGTGCTGTCCGCCGCAGGCGCGAAGAGGTTGAACCGGCCGTGCAGGACAGGCCGCCGGCCCCCGCAACCGGTGCTCTCCACCCAGCCGTCGGCACGGGCCTCGTGCTCGGGATCGTCCAGGAAGGCGTCCAGGTCGTCGGCAGTGATGGTGAGCCGGAAGGCAAAGCTTCTGCGCCGGCCGCCCCGTTCGGCCGTCACCGGGTCAGCCGCTCCGGGGACGTAGTAGCCGCGCATCGTCTCCGTGAAGACCAGGGAGGTGCGCCGGGTGTAAGCAGGCCGGGGTGCAGTGGCCACTCCGCCGCCTGCGCGCACTTCCAGCAACCGGGTGCACATCCGGTCGGCCAGGGCGGCGATGGTGAGGGAGGGGTTGGCGCCGACCGGGCCGGGCAGCGCCGAGCCGTCCGCGATGTAAAGGCCCCGGTGCCCGTACGCCTCACCGAACGGGTCACATACTCCCGTCTCGGGTCGGCGGCTCATCGGGATGCCGCCGAGCGGGTGGACGGTGACGGTCCGCCCAAGACGCCACAGCGGGTTGTCGGCGTAACCGGCGCCGAGCACGTCCGCGATCCGCCGCATGGTCGTACGGATCCGTTCGGAACCGTCCGCGCTGTTCGCCGTGGTCCAGCTGACGTCGAGCCGACCGCGGCGCATGCGCAGCTCGCCGTCCGGGATGTCCCGGCCCATACCGAGCAGGGGGAGCGAGGTGCTGGTGAGCAGGCCGTCGCCGAGCAGGTCCGACATCCCTTTGGAGAGGTGGTGCTGCGGACTGAGGCCGACCTGGGTGGCGAGTCGGCGGGCGAGAAACCGCGCCAGACGGGAGAACTGCTGCGGTCCCCGGGCACCCTCCGCCAGCCACTGGACGAACTGCGGGTATCCGCCGTCCTCTATGTAGCCCCCACGCCCGGCTCCCGGGAAGCCGTCGAGCTCGTCGGGGAGACGGATCGCGGCAGTGATCACCGGACCTTGACTGGGATTCAGCGGCCGGTTCCTGCGAGTTCGTCCGTCCTTGGCCCTGATCAGGAAGGAGAGCATGTCGCCGTTGCCGGAGAAGCGGGTCCCGAGCGCCGGGCCGAGTCCGGGCAACCGGTTGCGCGAACGCAGCAGCAGCTGCGTCGTACCCAGTGTCCCGGCGGCCAGCACCAGCCGGTCGCAGGCGATGGTCGCGGTCGTCGGACGGCGCTCCGGCTCGGTGGTCTCCGTCAGGGTGTACCGGACGTAGTCCACCTCGTAGCCGCCGCGCGCTCCGGGGCGGACAGCCCGCACGTCGTGGCCGGTGCGCAGTTCGGCGCCATGCCGCCGGGCGGCCGACAGATAGGTGAAGTCGAGGCTGTTCTTCGCTCCCTCGTTGCAGCCGACGTTGCACTCGCCGCACAGCCGGCAGGTACGGCGCACCGCACCGTGCAGGTTGCCGTGCTCCGGGTCGGCGATCGGCAGGCCGGGCTGCGGTACGGCGTCGGGCGCCGGAGCGAAACTGACGGCGAGCGGCGGCAGCCGGAACTCCAGCCCGAGCGCCGTCGCGGCTTCGCGCATCGCCCGGGTCTTCGGGGTGTCCTCATAACCGGGCCGGTGCAGCGGGTACGGCGTGGCGCCCATCATCCGTTCCACCGCGTCGTAGTGAGGTTCCAGCTCGGCGCGGCTGACCGGCCAGGACTCGTGGCCCCCGCCGGGCAGCGGCTGCTCCTGGACGAACCAGCGCTCGTCCTTGCGCAGCAGCACATTGGCGAAGATCAGCGAGCCACCGCCGAGGCCGCTGGACACGACCGCGTCGCAACCGCGGAAGGACCAGACGTCGAACAGTCCGTACAGGCCGGCGCTCGGGTCCCAGAAGGCCCGGTTGATCTCGGCGGGAGTCCGGGGGAAGCTGCCCGGCGGATACGCGCGGCCACGCTCCAGTACGACCACCGAAAGGCCGGCCTCGGCCAGCCGGTAGGCCGCGACGGAACCGCCGAAGCCGGAACCCACCACCACGGCGTCCACATGCTCGGCGGCCACGCCTGCCCCGTGTGCCCCCACAGCCGTCGTCATGCCGCCACCGCCCGGCGCCGCAGGAAGTCGAGGACCCGCGGGAAGACGTCACGGTCGGCGTCCTTGCCGATGATCGGGTCGAGGTGGCCGTAGCCGGGCAGGACGGCCAGTTCGTGACGGTCGGGGGCGTTCAGGGAGAGCTCACGGTGGCAGATCACATTGGAGTCGCCGAAAACGTGGTTCTGGTCACCGGTCAGGAAGAGGATCGGCGTGTCGATCCGGACGGCATCCGTCAGGTAGTCGTCGGGCAGCGACGCGTGACGCGGGTCGCGCGGGTCGTACTTCACCGCGTGGCCCGCCTGGACCATTTTCCGCACATGTCGCAGGTAGCCCAGCCCGCTGGGCCCCAGGAGGTCGGCAATGCGGTCGTGGGTGACCGGATCGAGTTTCTCGTGACTGTAGAGGGCGGGCCAGCCGCTGCCCCACATGAAGCTGATCATGTGGCAGGCGGCATTCTCACACTCCTGATGAGCCAGCGATATCAGCCGGGACAATGCCCAGCCGGCGGTGAACGGGCGTCCCGTCTGCGCGCGCGGATCCAGGACGGAGAGCCCCATGGCGTGTTCGAGCAGTTCGGGCCCGTACTGCAACTTCCACCGTGGCCACGTCGTCAGCCGCGGGGTCAGCGCCACGCTGTTCGCCACGAAGCTCTGGATGCCGTCAATGGCGCCGCCGGCGAGGCTCATGGAGAATGCCACCGATCCGAGGCAGTGCGCGATGACGTGCACGGGTCGCAGCCCGGTATGACGCCGCAGTTCCGCCAGCGCGGCCGGGTAGTCGAACCGGGCGAGGTCGTCCAGGCTGTGGCGGCCTGGCTCCGTGTTGTAGGGGAAGCGATTGCTCATCCGGGAGTCGAGCGCCCAGACGTCGCTGAACCCGTGATCGAGCAGATAACTCGTCAGGTTCCGGTGTTCCGGCATGATGAAGATGTCACTTGCGGAAGTCAAGCCGTGCACCAGCAGCACCGGATCGGCGCACTGGGCACGGCGGAAACGGGTGAGGCTCAGACTCAAGCCGTCCTCGGTGGTGAACGGATGATGCGATATCTCCGCGTCCGACACGCCCTCGAGCGAAAAACGCGGGATGCTCTGCTGCGCCATGCGCCCCCCTCTGTGCCTTCCGCTCCGACAAGCTGTGAGCGGGTTCGTCGGTCCAGAAACAGCCTGGCAGGGAACGACGCGCCGGGTATGCAGACCGGGGACTGAAGTTCCTCGTAGACCCCGCGGCGCCGGCCGCGGCAGCGCCGGTCGGTCCTTCGTGAATGTCGCCGCCTCCGTCCGCGGGGTGCCGGACGAGGAGGCGTGGGCCGTCAGTCGGGACGCCGCGGTGGCCCTGGGCCGCGCCGCGAGAGGCTCGGAGACATCGCCCAGCGTGTCCAGATCGCCGACGTCGACAAGAAGGAGCCACTCTGCGAAGAACTGGGCATCACCATCACCTACGACAACACAACACGGACCGAGCCCGAACTGGCCTGGGTGCAGCACCTCCTCACCCACCTGAAGCCCGGCGGAGTCGCCGTGGTGGTCCTCCCACCCGCCGTGGCATCACGCAAGGCGGGTCGGCGTATTCGCGGCTCGCTGCTGCGCACCGGAGCACTTCGGGCGGTGGTGTCCCTCCCTCCGGGCAGTGCACAACCCCACAGCGTGTCACTGCAGTTGTGGGTCCTGCGCGCAGCCCCGGAGGGCTCTGCCGCCCCTCCTCCGAGCCAGGACGCCCTCCTGGTGGACGCCACAGGCTTCGCACGACCGGGAACACGCGAGCCGAGCCCCGACTGGGACGCTCTCGGTTCCTTCGTCCTCACCGCACTGGCGAACCTCGACCATTCCGATCAAGAGCCGCCGGAGAGCGCCGCGCGCGTTCCCTTGCTCGACCTTCTGGACGACGAGGTGGACGTCACCCCGGGACGCTACACCGCGTCGGTGTCCGAACCGTCATCGAAAGAACTTGCCAATAAGCGGGGCGAGTTCGGGTCGCTGCTGACCGATCTGGCCGATCAGGCACAACATCTGTCCGCACTCGACGTCGAGGCCGGCACCCAGCAGACCACGACGACAGTGGGAGACCTGGTCAAGGCCGGTGCGCTGACGCTGCGCGCCGGTCAGCAGCCTCCGGAGAAGACGGCACCTGTCAGCGGGACCGCCGTAGCGGTGCCTCCTGGAACGTGGTTCGGCCACGAGCTGGTTCGGTGGTGGGCAGGCCAGCCGGCCGTCACCGCCGTCCGCCGAGAAAATCGAGGATGTGACCGAAGACGTCCAGGGCGGCGCCCCGGCCGAGGAACGTGTCCAGGTGGCCGTAACCGGGGATCTCGGTGTAGGACACGTCCAACTGGGGCTGGCGCTCGGCGAGTACGTCGTGGCAAAGCCGCTGGGAGTCCAGCCACAGCCCGTTGTCGCTGCCGGCGAGCAGCAGCACGGGGGTGTCGATCCGGCCGGCCGCGTCCAGCGCATTGGGCGGCAGCTGACGGTAGCGGTGGTCGGTTTCGTGCCAGCGGACCACGCTGCGGGCCAGCTCGATGCGGCGCAGGTGGGGCAGGATCCACAGCGGCGCGGGGCCGAGGAGGTCGGCGAGGCGGTCGTGGGTGGCCTCGGACAGGTTCTCGTGCACGAAGAGCGAGGCGCCCGTGCCCCAGGCGGAATTGTGCAGGATCTGGCAGGTCGGGTCCGGGCAGCTCGCCTTCCGTGAGGCCAGAGCGAACAACGGGGTGTACTTCGACCACAGGCCCACCTTGCGGAAGTCCACCGGGACGTGGTCGATCCGCGTCTTCAGCAGCTCCCCCGCCAGCGACATCCGCAGCGATGTCCGGCCGGCCAGCTTCGGCGTCAGGAACACACCCTGGGACACCACGCCGGCGAGGCCCGGCACCAGGCCCGCCGCCATGCTCAGGGACAGCGTGAGCGAGCCGATGCAGTGGGCGACCACGAACACCGGGCGGTCGCCCACGCGCTCGCGGACGTGATGGACGGCCGCGGGGATGTCGTACAGGGCCACGTCGTCGTACGTGTACCTCTGGCCGGTCTCGTTGTACGGCAGCCGGCAGCTGCCCCGCCAGTCCAGCAGCCAGGGCTCGTAGCCGTCGTCGAGGAGAACGTCGACCAGATTGCGGGTCTCCGGCAGCAGGAACATGTCGGCGGACGCGGTGTGTCCGTGCAGGAGCAGCACGGCGGGGCGGTCCGCGGCGCCGGTGTGTACGCGGGTCAGGCCGAGCCGGACGCCGTCGTCCGCCCGGAAGGGGATCTCCTCAACGCGGGCCGGGTCGAGGCGGTGGTGCAGCGGGCGCAGGGCCGCGGTGGTCCTGACCCGGGGCAGCGCCGACCCTTCGGCGCGGGAGGTGGTCATCCTGAAGATCATCGGTGGCGCTCCGTGGGGGTCGGGGTGCGGCGCAGGTCGAGCAGGTCCGCGGCGGCGCGGGCGAAGGGGCCGAGCAGGCCGCGGCCCATCTCCAGGCCGAACCAGGCGAGCCAGGTCAGCTTGGCCGCCCGCTTCTCCTGGCTGGTCAGACGCGGGTCGACCTTGATTCCGTCGATCTGGTCGCGGACGTAGGAGTCCGCGGGCACGACGACCTCGCCCGCCAGGCTCGCCGCCTCGCCCTCGCGGCCGATCCGCACGGTCAGCGCGCGGGTCTGCCGCCACAGGTCGCGGCGGGCCCGGGCGTACTTGTGCCCCTCCAGCCACCAGTGGCCGCCGTCGGCGTCGCGCAACCGCAGCCGGTAGCGCAGGAGTTGGTGCCTGAGTCCGTGCTGCTGCGGGATCCCCTCCTCGGGGCGGATCCAGACGTCGCCGCGCTCGACGGTCAGCGGCTCGGGATGTACGGCGGTGCAGACGACCTCGCCGGTCACGTCCACCCGGCGCTCCTTCACCAGCTGGTACATGCCGGCGATGGAGAGGGTGAGCGCCATGGAGCAGGGGGTGTCGGCGAGGGCGCCGAGCGGTCCCACGCTGCCCTCCGTCGTCTCCGAGAACCACAAGTAGGGCTGGTCGTCCTTGTGCGGCAGCCTGGCGAGGCCGTCCTGGGCGAGCCGCTCGAAGGTGCGGAGCTGGGCCTGCGCGTCGTAGCGGGCCGCGGGCGGCAGCCCCAGCGCCGCGACCAGCGCGGCGGTGCGTGCGCCTTCGGCCGCCGGGCCCTTCAGGGTCGCCTCACACAGCTTGAGAGCGGTAGGGCTGTGCAACACCCTTGAAAGGAAGGCGAGTTCGGGGACCGGCTCGGCCTCCAGGCGGGCCAGAGCGTCGGTGCGCCACTCGTCCCAGTCCTGGACGCGCACGTGCATTCCTCCGAGCGCCATGTCACGGACGACGTCGTCGAGGGTGTTCGGCACACCGGTGAGGTTGTAGTCGTAGCCCCAGGCGTCGGGCTCGCAGATCGCGGCCACGGCGACCCGGCTCACCCAGTCCACCGGGGCCGCGTTCAGGTAGCGGAAGGCGGGTACGGTGCGGAAGCGGCCGAAGGCCGAGATGAGGCCGCTGCTGAGGTCCTGCGTGTTGTAGGCGCCGGTCTTCGTGTGACCGCCGATGCCGCCGGGGCGCAGCGCGGTGACGACCAGGCCGTGGTCGCGGGCACGGCGCAGGGCGACCTCGGCGGCCCACTTCGACTGGTCGTAGCCCGAGACGAGCCGGTCGACGTGGGCGAGTGGGTCGTCCTCGCCCATGGAGGTGATGCCGGCCTCGTTGAAGACGGCGATCGAGGAGATGTGGTGCAGCGGCTTGGGCCGCCCGGTGGCCGCGAGTTCGGCGAGGGCCAGCGTGCCGAGGACGTTGCTCGCCCGCAGCGACTGGTAGCCGCGCAGGAAGTCCACGGCCGCGGCCACACTCACGACGCTGTCCAGTGCGTGGGCGAGCGTGTGCCACAGTTCGTCGGACAGGCCGAGCCGCGGCAGCCGGATGTCGCCGGGCAGCACGGTCACCCGGCGCCGCACCTCCGACGACCAGGGCAGTCGGTGACTCTTCAGCGCCTCGCCGAGCCGGGCGACGGCCGTCTCCTCGTCGGCCGCACGGACCAGGCAATGGACGTGCGCGTCACTGTGCCGGAGCAGGTCGAGCAGCATGTGACTGCCGAGAAAGCCGGTGGCGCCGGTCAGCAGGATCCGGCGGGGCGGCAGCGGCTCGGGCACGTCGGCGAACGGCAGGCGGTCGGCGAGGCTCAGATCGGCGAGGATCTGCTCGAGGTCCTCGGGGCGCGCCCTGCTGTACCGTTCGTCGCCACTGCCGACACGGGGGCGAGGCGCCGGTGAGGGGCGCGGAGTCGGCATCGGAAGGGTGCGCGGGGCGAGAGCCGGACGGGCGCCCGCCGCGGAGGGCGGCAGCGTGCCAGGTGCCGGAGCCGCGACAGCACCTGCACCGGAAGCCGGCCGCGCACCGGCGACCGGAACCGGCGGCGTGCCCTGGGCGGTGGGCGCCGGGGTGCCTGCGTGCACGGCCCGCGGGGTGGCCTCGCTCGACGCTTCGGCCCCGGTCGCCCGCAGCCAGCGCCGGGCGAGACTGACCGGACGGGCGTCGGCGAACACCTCGTCCAGGTCGAACTCGATGCCCAGCTCGCCCTCCAGTTCCGCGACGAGTTCCACGGCGTGCACGGACGTGCCCCCCGCGTCGAAGAAGTCGGCGTCGGGCGCCAGGTGTCCCGCGGGCAGATGGCGGCCCGCCGCGGCGGCGATGGCCGCGGCCACGCCGTCCACGTCCCGGAGCGGGGCGGGGGCGGCACCGGAGTCCGCACCGGTGGCGGCCTGCATCACCCTGGCCAGCAGGTCGTCCACGCCGAGCCCGCCACCACCGCGCTCGATCGCCTCGGCGGTGGCCCGCTGCCCGGGTTCCTCGGTCATGTCACGCATGAGAGCCCTTCACGATGTGCGCGTCCTCATCCTTGCTTCCGACATCCGAGGAAGTCCTCGCCTGCTTGCTGCGGCACGTCCTCACTGCTGCTCCCAGGACCGGAACGCCCTCAGGTGGTCCGGTGCGACCACGGCCTCCAGGCGCTCGTCGTCCTGGTCACCGCCGCCGAGCGCGGCCACCAGTCGCCGTGCCGGTACGTTGCGCTCCGTGCGCTCCGCCGTCAGCCGGACTTTCGTGCAGCCCAGTTCCTCGGCACGGTCGGCCAGCCACTGCAACAAGCATTCCTCGACCCCTCGGCCGAGCGCCCGGCAGCTCATCAGCCAGCCCATGACCTCGAGTTGGTCGCGGTCCGCGCACAGGGCGAGGAGGGCGATCTGCCCGTAGTCACCGAACCGGTCCCGGGCCGCCGCCGTCCACACCTCGCCCCGCTCCCGCCACCGGGCGACGTCGCCGCCGTCGGCCGACCGGGAGTGGAGCGCGAACTGGTTGGTGCGGCGCACGAGTTGCTCGGCCCGCCGTACGTCGGCCTCGGACAGCGCCCGGACGTCGACCTCCAGCTCCAGCTGCGCGAGGAACTCCTCGAAGCCGGCCGCTTCGCGGACGGTCTCCCGCTCCCGCTCCTGCGCGTAGAACCCGGCCCGCAGCGCGTCCTCGGCGGTCGCCGCCGCCGGGACCAGCGGCCACAACCGGCCCAGGAAATCCTCCAGTTCGTCCGCGGACGGGCAGGTCACCGACAGCATCTGCGGCAGCGCGGAGCGCGCCTTGGCGATCTCGGCAGGGTTGTCGTCCAGGAACAGGAAGCTGTCCAGGCCGAGGCCGAGCGTGCGTGCGGCCTCGGCCAGGCGGCCCGGCTTCGGCTCCCAGGCGGCCGACAGCACGCTGAAGTGCTCCGCCTTCAGCAGGCTGTCCGGGCGCTCCAGGACGGCGCGTACCGTGACCTCGTCGTTGTTGCTGACGAGCGCCAGCAAAGCGCCCGTCTCGCGCCACTGCAGCAGCCTGCGCGCGAGCAGGGCACGCGGGCCGGACAGGTCGACGGCCTCGGGGCCGATCTCGCCGGCGACCCCGCCCCACAGGGTCTCGTCGCCGTCCACCGCGATCACCTTGGGCGCGGGGCGCAGCACCGCCCGTACGACCTCGCCGAGCCGTAGCGCCACGGCCGCCTGGAAGGGCGGTGTGAAGGGCAGGTGGGCCAGCCGCTCGGTCCGCTCGTCGAAGCGCTCCCCGACCGGGTGGTGACGGGTCCAGTCGTCGGGGCCGAGCACCGCGATGCCGGGCAGCCCGGCCAGGTCGGCGGCGACCTCGCGCTCCCACTGCGTCAGTCGGTCCTCCTGACGGGCGGCGGGCAGGAAGCCGACGATCAGCGGCTTGCGGGTGCGTTCCGACAGGGCCTTCAGCGCGGTCGGGTAGGCGGTGCGCAGCTCGGCGAGCAGCGCGTCGTCGACCGGGCCGAAGCGCTCCAGGTCCACCGCCCGCAGCAGCACCGCACCCACCGCGGTCGCGGGGTCGGCGAAGACGCCCGAGGGGTCCTGGAGACTCGCGAGCACGTGGTGGTACGGCGCCTCGGTGATCGCCGGTCCGCCGTCCCCGGCCTTGTTCTCGACAGCTGCCTCGCACATCAGCGGGAGGTTGCCGAGGGCGAAGGTGGCGGCGAGGGCCACTGACCGGCGAGGTGCGGGCGCCGTACCCGCGGGAGCCGCGGTGCCGGCCCGCGCCGGTGCCGCAGGGTCCTCAGCAGCCTCCCCCAGCAACCGCAGGAACTCCTCCCCCAGCTCGGCGGTGGCCGCGGCGTCCAGGATGTCCACGTTGTGGTCGAGCCGGATGCGTGCCGCGTTCGGGGTCATGGTGATCATCAGGTCGAGGTCGGAGTAGCCGGTGCCGGCCGGCAGCACCTCCAGCCGGGTGAGGTGGCGCGAGGACTGTACGTAGTTGAAGTAGACCTCGACGAGCGGCGCGTTCTCCCGGTGCAGGCCCTGCCGGGCCAGGGTGGCCAGGACGTCGGTGAACATGGCGCCCTTGGCCAGGGGGCGCTGCAGGCGCGCGTCGGTGCGGCGCAGCACCTCGGCCACCTGTTCGCCCGCGCGGGCCTCGGCCGGGAACGGCACCGGCACGCCGAAGAAGCCCACCGCGTCGTACGCGTCGGCGTGGATGCGGGTGTCCACGGGCACGGCGAGCACGAACCGCTCCCGTTCCCGCTTCCTGGCCAGCAGCACCGTCAGGGTGCCGAGGCAGAAGGCGGCGGGAGTGACGGCCAGCCTGCTCGCGGCCGCCGCGACCCGTTCCATCAGCCCGTCGGGAATCGTCGCGGTCACGCTGCCGGCCCGGTACGACCGGGTCGCCGGGGTCGAGCGGTCCAGCTCCAGGTCGAGCCGCTCGCTGCCGTGGAAGTGCCCGCGCCACTCGGCGCCCGCCCCCTCGCCGCCCTGCTGGGCCTCGATGAGCAGGTCGATGTCGCGGTTGGTGACGGCGGCATCGAGGGGGGTGCCGGACAGTTCCGCGTCGATCTCCCCGGCCACGAGCAGCAGCGACTGCAGGTCGCTGACCGCGTGGTGGGCGCCGAACACCAGGATCTGGCCGTGTGTGCCGCCGTCCACCAGCTCGAACCGCCACAGCGGTGTCGTCGCCAGATCGAACGGCGGCTCCATCAGGGCGCGCAGGCGCTCGGCGCCGTCGAGTGGGCCTTCCACGGCCGTGCAGCGCAGCACCGGCTCCGCGGGCTCCCGGTCCACGCGCAGCTGCCGGACGCCGTCCTCCCCGGTGATGATCGCGGTGCGCAGGGCCGCGTGTCGCGCGACGAGCCGCCTGAGGATGCCGGTGAGCGTCTCCGGTGTGGTCGGCGCGATCAGCCGTACGGCGAGGCCGATGCCGTGCGCCGCGTCCGGCATGCCCGGCCGGGCGCTGCGCAGCAGTCGTACGACGTCGCGTGTCGCGGGCCGCAGTTCGGTCTCCGGGACCTCCCGGGCGAGGTCGCCGGAGTCCTGCCGCGCCACGGCGCCCCGCTCCGGAAGGCCCTCGGCCAGGGCCCGGGCGAGGCCGCGGATGTCGGACGCCGCGAACACGTCCGCGGCCGACGGGTCCACGCCCAGTTCGCGGACGAAGGCGTTGCGCAACCGCACCAGCATCAGGGAGTCCAGGCCCAGTTCCTTCAGGGCCGTGCTCGCCGACGCGTCGACCGCTCCTCCGGAGACCTCGCCGACCCGGGCCCGGACGTACGCCTCCAGCCAGGTGGCGCGGTCCTGGTCGGTCGTCGCCGCGAACACCTTCGTGACGAGGTCGTCCGAGGCGGCCGTGCCCGCCGGGACGGTGACCAGGCCGCCCAGGATCGGGCGGGTGCGCACGGCGTCGGGGACGAGCGTCAGCACCTCCCGGTCCAGGGCGATCGGCGCGAGCTGACGGCGGGCGGTGGCCAGGACCCGCTCGAACAGGTCGCCGCCCTCCTGCGGCGAGAACGCGACCAGGCCCGAGCGGCTGGTCTCGGCGGCCCGGACGCCGGACTCGCCGACCATGCCGACACCGGCCCAGGCACCCCAGTCCAGGCTCAGCGCCCGGCGGTTCGCGTGGGAAAGGTGGTGTGCCCAGGCGTCGAGGAAGGCGTTCGCCGCCGAGTACGGGCTCTGCCCGGCCGACCCGAGGAGTCCTGCCGCGGAGGCGAACAGGACCAGGTTCCGGGCCTCCGGGATCAGCTCGGTGAGGAGAGCGGTGCCCAGGACCTTCGGGGCGAGGACGCGCAGGACGCGTTCGTCGGTCAGGTTCGCCACCGTGGCGTCGTCGAGCACACCAGCGGTGTGCACGACCGTGGCGACCGGGCCGCAGGCGTGCCGTACGGCGTCCAGGGCGGCCGTGAGACTCTCCCGGTCGGCGACGTCGGCGCGGGCCAGGTGCACGGTGACGCCTCGCTCTTCCAGACCCGTGATCCAGTTGCCGGCCTCCGCGTCGGGTGTGCCCCGGCTCAGGAGAGCCAGTCGGCGGGCGCCGCGGCGGACCAGCCGCTCGGCGACGACGCGGCCGAGGCCGCCCAGACCGCCGGTGATCAGGTGCACACCGTCCACGGAGGTCTCGCCGTGATGGCCGTCGTCCGGGCGGGTGTGGGCCAGGCGCGGCACCAGGCGGCCGGTGCCGCGCAGCGCGACGAGCCGTTCGTCGTCGGCGTGCCTGAGCTGGGTCCACAGGGCGTCGACGCCGTCGGTGGTCGGCAGGTCGATCAGCGTGGT
Organism: Streptomyces sp. NPDC104761; assembly: GCF_055583445.1. Lineage (NCBI taxonomy): Bacteria > Bacillati > Actinomycetota > Actinomycetes > Kitasatosporales > Streptomycetaceae > Streptomyces > Streptomyces sp. NPDC104761. Next base: position 70,031 of record NZ_JBVJNZ010000020.1, read on the forward strand.
CGACAGCTCCGGGTACTCCTGCGCCACCGTGAGCCCGAAGCCCCAGGCGAGCGCCTGCTGGGGGTTGGTCACCCCGGTGCTGTCGCCGGCTGCCTGACTGCCGCGTACGACCACGAACAGGCGCGGAGCCCGGCCCTGCGGACGGCCGACGAGGGCGCGCACCAGGTGCAGGGTGCTCAGGCAGCACAGTCGCGCCGCCTGCTCGGCCGATCCGGCGTCGGCGATCGCCGGGGCGTCGAGGGCGGTCAGCTGCACCACCTGTTCGGGCGGTCCGCCCGCGAAGGCCTCCTCCAGCAGCCGGGCCAGGTGGTCGGGGTCGGCCGGATCGAGGACGTAGCGTCCCGGTCCCTCGACGGCGAAGGCGGTGCCCCGGCGGGCGACGACATGCGGCACCGAGGAGCCGAACCGCTCGCCGAGCGCATCCGCCACCCCGGTGTCGTCGGCCAGGATCAGCCAGCTTCCCTTCACCGGCGGTTCCTGCGCCACCGGGCGCGGGTGCCAGCGGGTCTCGAAGAGGGCGCCGTCCGGCGGCGAGAGCGCGGCCAGCCGGAACTCCTCGATCTCCAGGACGAGTTGTTCGTCCTTGTCCCAGATCCTGAGGTCCAGGGTGGCGGTGTCGCCGGACACGGAGCGCAGTGCGCAGCCGGCCCATGCAGGCGTGGTGCGCCGGCCGGTGAACCGCAGCCGCCCCGCCCCGGCGGGCACGAACGCCCGGCCCTCGGGCGCGTCCTGAGGCAGGGCGGCCGTGTGGAAGGCGGAGTCGAGGACCGCGGGATGCAGCAGATGACCCGCGGCGGGTCTGGCGGCCAGCCGGCCCAGGGCCGCCGAGTGGCCGCGGCGGCCCTGCTCCAGGCCCCGGAAGGCGGGGCCGTGGTCGATGCCGAGGGCGCTCAGCCCGGCGTACACCGCCGGCAGGTCAGCCTCCTGCGTGCACTGCTCACGCACGGTGCTGAGCCGCAAGTCGTCGAGCCGTGCGTCGGGCGGGGGCTGCTCGCCGGTCGCCGCGACGCGTCCGCCGACGTGCCGCACCCACCGCGGGCTCCGCTCGCCGGCGCCCGCGGAGGCGACGGTGAAGGACCGGAAGCCGTCCCGGGCGGGCCGCAGCACCAGCTGCACCCGTACGGGCCGTTCGGGATCCATCCGCAACGGCTGCACGAACTCGATCTCGCTCAGCTGGACTTGGCGCCCGTCCTGCACCGCGGAGGCCGCCTCCAGCACCATGTCGAGGAAGACGGCGCCGGGCAGCCAGACCTCGCCGTCCACCCGGTGGTCACTCAGATAGGCGAAGCGGCTGTCCCGCAGGTCGATGTCGCTCTGGAACAGGTGCCGGTCGGGTTCGTCACTGGACTCGAGGTGGGTGCCGAGGAGCGGTGAGGAGCCCGTGGTCGTGGCCGGGGCGGGCGTGAGCCAGTGGCGTTCGCGGGCGAAGGCGTAGGTCGGCAGACCGACGCGACGGCCTTGCGGGAACAGCGCGGGCCAGTCGGGCGTGTGGCCCGCGACGTACAGCTCGCCGGCCCCGCGCAGCAGCATGCCGGGTCCGTCCTGCTGACGGCGCAGCGAGCCGACGCCGGCCACGTCGATGCCGGCTTCGGCCGCAACCGCCTCGATGGACGACAGCAGCGACGGGTGCGGGCTGAGCTCGACGAAGTAGCGGTAGCCGTCGTCCAGCATCCGTCGGACGGTGTCGGCGAACCGGACGGGCTGCCTGAGGTTGGCGTACCAGTACCCGGCGTCCAGCCGGTCGCCGGAGACGGGTTCGGCCAGCACCGTCGAGTACAGCGGGGTCGACGCCCGCGCGCCCCGGATGCCGGAGAAGCGGTCGAGCAGCTCCTCGCACAGGGGTTCCATCAGCGGGGTGTGCGAGGCGAACGGCGTCGACAGCCGTCGTACGGCGATCCCACGCTCCTCGAGCCCGCGGCGCAGCTCGGCCAGCGCATCGGCGGCGCCGGAGACGGCCGTGGAGCCCGCGCTGTTGACCGCGGCGACGAACAGCCGGCCCGCGTAGGGGGCGAGCAGTTCCTCGACCGGCGCGCGCGGCAGTTCCACCGCGACCATGCCACCCTGCCCGACCAGCGGGACGACGGCCTCGGCCCGACCGGTCACCACAGCCACGGCGTCGTCCAGGCCGAGGGCGCCCGCGCTGTACGCGGCGGCGATCTCGCCCAGGCTGTGCCCGACCACGGCGTCCGGGACCACGCCGAGGGCCCGCCACGCGGCGGCCAGCGCCGCGTCGACCGCGAACAGCACCGGTTGCAGGCACTCGGTCCGATGCAGCGGGGAGAACTCCTCCGGTGCCCGCAGCGCGTTGAGCACCGACCAGCCGACGTGCCGTTGCACCGCCTCGTCGATCCGGGTCAGCTCCTCACGGAACGCCGCCGACCCGGCCAGCAACTCCATGCCCATGCCGGGCCATTGGCCGCCGTGCCCGGAGAAGACGAAGGCCACCCTGCCCGTCTCCTCCTCCCGCGGCGTGGCCGGTTGCGCCCGTCCGCTGCTCAACGCATCGAGTGCGGCGCGCAGTTCGTCCACGTCGCCCGCCGTGACGGCCGCCCGCCAGGGGAAGTGGCTGCGGTGCCGGGCCAGGGTGTAGGCGACGTCCGGCAGCGGCGTGTCCCCGGTCAAGTGCCGGGCCAGCCGGGCGGCCTGTCCGCGCAGCGCGGCCTCGCTCCGCCCGGACAGGGTGAACAGCCGCTTGCCGGACGGCGGTTCACCCGCGAGACCGGGCTCCGGCGCGGACGACGGGGCCTCCTCCACGATCACATGGCCGTTGGTCCCGCTGATCCCGAAGGCGCTGACGCCGGCCCGCCGGACGCGCGCCTTCTCCGCCGGCCACGGCACGGCTTCCTGCAGCAGCTGCAGGCCGCTGTCGGACCACTCGACGTGCCGGCTCGGTGTGCCGGCGTGCAGGGTGGCCGGCAGTATCCCGTAGCGCAGCGACTGCACCACCTTGATCAGTCCGGCGATGCCCGAGGCGGCCTGCGTGTGCCCGAGGTTGGACTTGAGCGAGCCCAGGTACAGCGGGCGGTGCCGGGGGCGGGAGGCACCGAAGACCTGCGCCAGGGCGTTCGCCTCGATCGGGTCGCCCAGCGTGGTGCCCGTGCCGTGCGCCTCCACGTAGTCGATGTCGGCGGGTTCGAGGCCGGACAGCTCCAGGGCCCGCCGGATCACCTGTTCCTGCGCCGGGCCGTTGGGTGCGGACAGGCCCTGGCTGCGACCGTCCTGGTTGACGGCCGTGCCGCGCAGCACCGCAAGCACCTCGTCGCCGTCCCGCCGCGCGTCGCTCAGCCGCTTCAGTACGAGCATGCCGGCACCCTCCGCCCAGACGGCGCCGTCGGCGTCGTCGGAGAACGAGCGGCAGCGGCCGGTCGGGGACAGGCCCCGCAGCCGGCTGAACTCCACGAAGGTCTGCGGGGTCACCATGAGCGTCACACCGCCGGCCAGCGCCAGGTCGCAGTCGCCCGACCGCAGCGCCTGCGCCGCCAGGTGCACCGCGACGAGCGACGACGAGCACGCCGTGTCCACCGTCAGCGCCGGGCCGTGCAGCCCGAGCGCGTACGCCAGCCGGCCCGAGGCCACGCTGAGCGCCGACCCGGTGCCGACGTACCCGTCCAGCTGGTCCAGCCGCGAGCCCGAAAGGTAGTCGCTGCCGAACATGCCGACATACACGCCGGCGGTGCTGCCCGCCAGTTCGGCGGGCACGATCCCGGCGCGCTCCAGCGCCTCCCACGCGGTCTCCAGCAACAGCCGCTGCTGCGGGTCCATCGCGGCCGCCTCCTTCGGGGTGATGCCGAAGAAGCCCGCGTCGAAGGACTCGATGTCGTCCAGGAAGCCGCCCTCCCGGGCGTACGACTTGCCCGGCGCCTCCGGGTCGGGGTCGTACAGCGACTCGACGTCCCAGCGCCCAGCCGGGAACGGGCCGACCGCGTCACGGCCCTCGGCGACCAGCTGCCACAGCTCCTCCGGGTCACCCACGCCGCCCGGCAGGCGGCAGGCCATGGCCACCAGGGCGACCGGCTCGTCGTGCGCCGCGGTGCGGGGGTGCGACGCGGCGGCGGGGCGGCGGGCGGTGGGGCCGCTCGTCGCGACCACGGTGGCCAGCAGGTGTTCGGCGAGGCGGGCGGGGGTGGGGTGGTCGAACAGCAGGGTGGCCGGGAGCCGGGAGCCGAGGCGGGCGCCGATGCGGTTACGGAGCTCCACCGCCGCCACCGAGTCCATGCCGAGGTCGCGCAGCGGCCGGTCGGCGCGGACGGACTCCGCCGAGCGCAGGCCGAGGGCGCGGGAGGCCTCCTCGCGGACCAGGGCCAGGACGCGGTCGGCCCGCTCGGCTTCCGGCAGCCGCGAAAGCCGGTCCGCCAGGCCGTCCGCGCCGTCCTGCCCGGGGGCGGGCAGCAGGGAGCGCCACAGCGCGGCCGCACCGGCCGTGGTCTCACGCAGGCGGGGCAGGTCGAGCGCCCAGGCGACCAGGTGCGGGGCGCCCCGGCGCAGCGCGAGTTCGACGAGGTCGCGGCCCTGTTCCGGGGGCAGGGCGCGGTGGCCGAGGCGGGCCATCCGCTCCAGATCGGCGTGTTCGGCGGCGAGACCCTCGCCCGCCCAGGCGCCGAAGGAAATCGACACCGCGGGCAGCCCCGAGGCGCGCCGGTGGTGGGCGAGCTGGTCGAGGAAGGCGTTGGCGGCGGCGTAGTTGGCCTGGCCCGCGTTGCCGACGACACCGGCGGCGGAGGAGACCAGCAGGAACAGGTCGAGCTGCGCGTCCGCGGTGAGCCGGTGCAGGTGGGTGGCGCCGTCCACCTTGGGGCTGAGCACCCGCGTGAGGCGTTCGGGGGTCAGCTCGGCGACCACTCCGTCGTCCAGGACGCCGGCGCAGTGCACGACGCCGCGGAGCTCGCCGGCGACCGGATTGACGATGTCGGCCAAGGCCGCGGCGTCGGCGACGTCGCAGGCCGCCACCTCGACCGCGGCGCCGAGCGCCGCCAGTTCCGCGACGACCTCGGCCGCGCGCGGGTCGTCGGCTCCGCGCCGGGACGTCAGCAGCAGGCGGGGCACGCCCCGTTCGGCGAGGAGCCGGGCGATGTAGCGTCCGACGGCGCCGAGGCCTCCGGTGATCAGTACGGTGCCGTCGACGGGTGTCCGTGCACGGTCCGTGTCGGCGGCGCGGGCGCGCACGAGCCGGGGCACGAGCAAGCTGCCCGCGCGCCCGGCGAGTTCGGGCTCGTCCCGGTGCGCGACGGCGGCGAGCAGGGCAGCCGCGGGATCGGTGTCCTCGAGGTCGAGCAGCGTCAGCCCGAGGTCCGGATGCTCGGCACGGGCGCTGCGGGCCAGGCCCCACAGCGCCGACTGGGCGAGGCCCGGCACGGTGTCCCGGTCGTCGGCCGCGACCGCGCCGCGGGTCACCCAGACGGTCCGGGTGGGTGCCTTCTCCTGTGCGGCGAGTGTCTGCAGTTCGGCCAGCGCGGCTTCCGTCACCTGCCGTGCGGCGGCGGCCGTCTCGGCGTCCTCGGCCGGTGGTGGCCAGAACCGTACGAGCACGTCGCCACCCGTGTCACGACATGGGATCCCCGCGGCCTGGAGGCCGCGCAGGGCCGCGACGACGTCCGGGTCGGACGGATCGCCGACGACCGTCCAGTCACCGGCCGGTTGCCGGACGCTCGGTTCGGGCGCGGCCGTCCAGGCCACCTCGTACAGGTGCCGCCCGTTGCCCGAACCGCCGACGAGATCCGCCGGGCTCGCGGCCCGCAGCCGTACCCCCTCCAGCCGGCCCACGGGGAAGCCGTCGGCGTCCCACAGCGTCACGTCCAGCGTGAGATCCGTTTCGGTGACGCCGGTGCGCCGCACGAGCACGGTGAGGTCGTCGGCGCCGCGGTGCGACAGCGCTGCGCGGCCCACCGCGACCGGAAGGAGCACCCGGCCGTCGGGGGCGGCGCCTCCTTCGAGGGCCGCGGCCACGTGCAGCGCCGCATCCAGCAGCGCGGGGTGGACCGGGTAGGGGTCGGCCAGGTCGTGGGCCACGGACGGCAGCGACAGCCGGGCCAGCAGCTCGCCGGCGCCGGTCACCACCGCCTCCCGTACGCCCTGGAAGGCCGGACCGTAACCGAGGCCGAGCCCGGTCAGCCGCTCGTACGTGTCCGGGCTCCAGGCGGGCTCCGCCGCCTGAGGCCACACCGGCGGCCGCCCCGCCACCGGGGTCGTCCCGGCCGCCGAGGCGGTGGCGTGCTGGGTCCAGGTGGCCTCCTGGCCGCGCGGGCGGCTGTGCACGGTGAGCTCGGGTGCCGGGCCGGCGGTGACCACCTCGACGGACACCTCCACCGTGCCGGATGCGGGCAGCACGAGGGGGGTGAGCAACAGCAGGTCGGTCACGTCGGCCGGCTCGTCCGGGCGGGCCACGGCGAGGGCGGCCCGGCACAGCTCCAGCAGGGTCGTGCCGGACATCACGGTCCGGCCGAACACGGTGTGGTCGGACAGCCAGTCGGCGGTGGCCGGGGACCACTCGTTGCGGAAGGTCCAGCGAGTCTCGTCGGCCGACTGCAACTGGACGCCGAGCAACGGGTGCGCGGCACGGTCGAACAGGCCCGGACCACCCGAAGCGGACTCGGGTGCGATCCAGTGGCGCCGGGTGTCCCAGGCGTAGGTCGGCAGGTCCGCCCACGCGGTGTCGGCGACCATGCGCCGCAAGTCCAACCGCCGTCCGTGGACGTGCAGTTCGGCGGCGGCGCGGTCCAGACAGGCGGGTCCGTCCTCGTCGCGGCGGAGGGAGCCGACGACGACCAGTTCGTGGCCCAGGTCCTCGCCGATCGTGTGCATCGCGGTGAGCAGGGACGGATGCGGGCTGAGTTCGACGAAGTGGCGGTAGCCGTCCGCCGCCATGCGCTCCACCGCGGGCGCGAAGCGGACGGGCTCGCGCAGGTTGGTGTACCAGTAGTCGGCCTCCAGCTCCTCGGTGACCGGCTCACCGGTGACGGTGGAGTACCAGACGACCGACGTGGGGTACGTGGTCACGCCGTCGAGCTCGTCGAGGATCGTCGCGCGCACCTGCTCGACCCGGGCGCTGTGGGAGGCGTAGTCGACGTCGAGGCGACGGACGAAGACCTGTTCCCGGTCGAGGTCGGCGAGCAGGCCCTCCAGCGGCTCCACGTCACCGGCGATCACGGTCGCCCGGCCGCTGTTCACGGCGGCGACCGAGACCCGGCCACCGAGACCGTCGAGACGGGTGACGACCTCGGTGTGCGGCAGGCCGACGACGGCCATGGCGCCGGTGCCGGACAGCTCGGTCAGGGCCCGGCTGCGCAGGGCGACCACCGCGGCCGCGTCGTTGAGGCTGAGCGCGCCGGCGACGCAGGCCGCGGCCACTTCGCCCTGGCTGTGCCCGATCACGGCGTCCGGCCGGACGCCGCGGGCCCGCCACACCGCGGCCAGGGACACCATCACCGCGAAGAGCACCGGCTGGACGACATCCACACGGTCCAGGGACGGGGCTCCCGCCTCACCGCGCAGGGCCGCAGCCGCGGACCAGACGGTGAACGGTCGCAGGGCGGCGTCGCAGCGGTCGAGTTCGTCGGCGAACACGGGATCGCGTTCGAGCAGGTCACGGGCCATGCCGGCCCACTGGGCGCCCTGGCCGGGGAAGACGAAGGCCACCTTGCCCGCGGGCAGCGTCCGCCGGGGGCCGGCGGTCAGGTCGGGATCGGGCCGGCTCTCCGCGAGGGCCCGCAGCGCGCTGAGCAGTTCGTCCCGGCCGGCCGCCCGGACGACGGCACGGTGCTCGAAGTGGGTGCGGTGGTGGGCCAGCGTCGCGGCCACGGCGGGCAGCGGCAGCTCCGGCCGCGCGACGAGTCGTGCGTGAAGTCGGCCGGCCTGGCTCTGGAGCGCGGGGAGCGTGCGGGCGGAGAGCGGGAAGAGGGTCGGGCCGCGCGACTCCGCCTCCGCCCCGGCCGGTGCGACGACGTCCTGTGGTGCCTCCTCCAGCACGACGTGCGCGTTGGTGCCGCTGATACCGAACGCGCTCACCCCGGCCCGCCGCACGCGGGCGGCGTCGCGCGGCCACGCCCGGGCGCTGCCGTGCACGGCCAGGCCGCTGCCGGCCCAGTCGACGTGCTCCGTGAGGGGCTCGGCGTGCAGGGACGGTGGCATGAGCTCGTGCCCGAGCGCGAGCACCGTCTTGATCACGCCGCCGATGCCCGCGGCGGCCTGGGTGTGACCGATGTTGGACTTCAGCGAGCCGAGGCCGAGAGGCCGGTCGGCGGGGCGGCCCGGTCCGAACACGGCGGCCAGTGCGCGACCCTCGATGGGGTCGCCGAGCCGGGTGCCGGTGCCGTGCGCCTCGACGTGGTCCACGTCGTCCGGTGCGAGTCCTGCGGCGTAGAGGGCGGCGCGCAGCACCCGTTCCTGCGCCGGGCCGTTGGGGGCGCTCAGCCCCTGGCTGCGGCCGTCCTGGTTGACGGCCGAGCCCTTGACCACGGCGAGCACCCGGTCGCCGTCGCGGCGAGCGTCGGCCAGCCGCTTGAGCAGCACCACACCGCAGCCCTCCGCCCACACCACGCCGTCCGCGTCGGCCGAGAAGGGGCTGCACCGCCCGGACGGCGACAGCCCGCGCAGCCTGCTGAACTCCACGTGTCCCCGCGGGGTCACCAGCAGGCTCGCGCCGCCCGCCAGGGCGAGGTCGCACTCACCTGCCGCCAGCGCGCGGGCCGCCAGGTGCAGGGCGACCAGGGAGGAGGAGCAGGCGGTGTCGACGGTGACCGCCGGGCCCTGCAGACCGAGGGTGTAGGCGATGCGCCCGGAGGCCACGCTGGGTGCCGAGCCCGTGCCGACGTGCCCGTCGAGCTGGGCCAGCGAGGCGGCGGCGAGGTATCCGCTGTCGTACAGGCCGATGTAGACGCCCGTGAGGCTGCCGTGCAGCGTCGCGGGGACGATCCCGGCCCGCTCGATCGCCTCCCAGCTGGTCTGCAGCAGCAGCCGCTGCTGCGGGTCCATGGCGTCGGCCTCTCGTGGCGAGATCCCGAAGAAGGCGGCGTCGAAGCGGTCGATGCCGTCGAGGAAGCCGCCGCGCAGTGTGTACGCCTTGCCGGTGGCCTCGGGGTCGGGGTCGTAGAGGTTCTGGGTGTCCCAACGGCTCGCCGGTACCTCACAGATGGCGTCCTCGGCGGCGGCGAGCAGCCGCCACAGCCCTTCGGGATCGTCGGCGCCACCGGGGAAGCGGCAGGCCATGGAGACGATGGCGATGTCGCCGTCCGCCGCCCGCGGCGGAGCCCCGGCGGAGACCGGGCCGGCCGTCGGAGCGGGTGGCCCGCCGAGGACCGCGTCGGCCAGCGCGGCGATCGTGGGGTGGTCGAAGACGAGCGATGGCTCCAGTGGTCGGCCGGTCCGTGCGGAGAGTTCCGCGGCCAGCGTCACCAACCGGCGTGACCCCAGCCCGAATTCCGCGATCGGCCGGTCCGGGTCGACGGCTCGCGGGTCGAGCCCGGCGGCCTCGGCGACGGCCGACCCCAGCCAGGCCCGTACGTCCTCGGCAGTGGTGAGCGGCATGATGGTGGACTGCTTCCGGGGCTCGTTCGCAGGCATCTGGGCAGGTGTCCTCAGGCAGCGGTGACGCGGGCGGATTCCGCACGACCGCGTGCGGCAGCGGCGTACGGCTGAGATCGGGTGAGGTACGGCCGAAGTCGACGGACGTGCGGCCGGCGCGGGCGGGCGCGCCGGCGGCTGGTGGGGTCATCCCGTGACGGGCACGTCCACCGAGGCGAGGGCGCCGTCGAGGTAGGCCGCCCGGGAGGCGTGGCGCTGGATCTTCCCGCTGGACGTCTTCGGGATGGTGCCGGGGCGGACCAGCACCACGTCCCTCACCGACAGGCCATGGGCCTGACCGATCGCGCTGCGCACCAGGTCGGTGATCTTCTCGGCCTCGCCGGCCGCCTCGGGCGCCACCTCGGCCACCACGACGACCTGTTCGCCCTCCACGCCGCCGGCGTCCACGGAGAACGCCGCGGTGCAGCCGGGCCGCAGTGCCGGGTGGGACAACTCCGCGGACAGCTCCAGGTCCTGCGGGTAGTGGTTACGCCCGTCGATGACGACGAGGTCCTTCAGGCGGCCGGTGACGAACAGTTCGCCGTCCCGCAGGAAGCCGAGGTCGCCCGTGCGCAGGAAGCGGCCCTCGCGGCCGGACAGGGTGGCGCGGAAGGTCTCGCGGGTGGCAAGGGTGTTGCGCCAGTAACCCTTGGCCACACTCGCGCCGGCGACCCGGATCTCGCCGACCTCGCCCTCGGGCAGTTCCTCCTGCCGGTCGGGGTCGGCGATCACCACGGTGATCCCGGCCCCGGGCCGGCCGCAGCCCACGGCGGCCGCGTCCGCCTCGCCGGCGTGCGGGCCGGTCTCGGCGGCCTCCAGCAGGGTGGGCGGCGCGTCCACCGCACCGCCGGTGACCATCAAGGTGGCCTCGGCCAGGCCGTAGCAGGGGTAGAACGCCTGATGGCGGAAGCCGGCCGCGCGGAAGGCCTGGCTGAATCGTCGCAGCGTGGCCGCGCGCACCGGTTCGGCGCCGTTGAAGGCGACCTTCCACGCGCTCAGGTCGAGGCTGTCGACCAGGTCGGCGGTGGCGTGCTTCAGACACAGCTCGTAGGCGAAGTTCGGGCCGCCGCTGGTGTGCGGCCGGTAGCGGCTGATCGCGGTCAGCCAGCGATCGGGGCTCTGCAGGAAGTGCAGCGGCGAGAAGAGCGTGGCCGTGGCGCCCAGGTACAGCGTGTTCAGCACCGGGCCCATGAGACCCATGTCGTGGTACACGGGGAGCCAGCTGAGGATCAATTCGCCGTCGTACTCCGCGAGAACGTCCGGGGTGTGCCCCATCCGCTCGGTGATGATCCGTTCATTGTCCAGCAGGTTGCCGTGGGTGACCGCCACACCGCGCGGAGCGGAGGTGGAGCCGGAGGTGTACTGCAGGAAGGCCACCGAGTCGGCGGTGAGGTCGGGGGCGTGCCAGGAGCCGGCCGCGTCGTCGGGGATGTCCTCGGTGGCGACGCAGGTGACCGCGTCCAGGTCGGGCAGGTGCTCGGTCCAGGTGCGCGAGGCGCGGATGACTTCACGGCTTGCGAGGATCACCTTGGCGTCGGAGTCGGCCATCAGACGCTTCATCCGGATGAGAGCGCGGTGGTTCTGCGACCGTCCCTTCGGGGGCACCCCCGGCACGGCGACCACGCCGGCGGCGAGGCAGCCCAGAAAGGCGGAGACGAACTCCAGGCCGGGCGGATGGAGCAGGAGGGCACGCGAGCCGGCCAGGCCACGGTCCTGGAGCCAGGCGGCGACGGCCCGGGAGCGGCGGGCCAGCTGTCCGTACGAGATCTCCTGGGTGTCCCCGTCGCAGTCGCCGGTGAGGAGGTACCGGTAGGCGGTGCGGTCGGGCTGTTGCTGGGCGTGTACGGTCAGTAATTCGACCAGGGAACGAGCCATGCGTCGAGTTCCACCTGTCCGGGTCAGCGGGTGAGGGAACCGGAGCTCGACGGGCGCCTGATGCGCACGCGCAGAAGCTGTTGACCGGGCCCCCTTGCCAGGTCATCCGCCTCGCCACCAGCCCGGCGGCGAAATGGCCGCAGGTCTCCCCGCGCCCCCCACTCAACTTGCTACCAATGAGTAACACCATAACAAGTCCCGCCGGTCGACGGGTCGAACGCATGTAAACGCTGCGTGTCCAAAAGGAGTTGGCTGTCCGCCGGCTCCGCCGGGCCGGCTCGCCCGTCCACGCGCCCGGCGCCCTCCCGACGGTCGGAGCCGCTCACTGGCCGCCGGTCAGCCGCGACGGCGCGCCGACTCCTCGAGCCGTTCGACCAGTTCCGCCGCCATGGCCTTGATGGTTTCCAGCCCCGTACGCCCCCATGGGTGCGGGTCCTGGTCGACCACGCAGACCGTGCCGAGCACCACGCCGGTGCTGTCTATCAGCGGTGCGCCCAGGTAGGAGTGGACGCCGATCGCGTCGACCACGGGGTTACCGGCGAACCGCGGGAAGTCCCGGATGTCTTCCAGCACCAGCGCCCGGCGGCGCTTGACCACGTGCGGGCAGATACCCATGTCGATGTCGCGGGGCATGACGCGGCCGGGCACCGGGTCCTCCAGCAACGGCGGTCCCACGTGGACCGTGGTGTCCTGTGCGACGCTGTACAACCCTGCGAAGTACTGGCGGTCGGCGTCGAGGAAGAAGTTGACCCCGGCGTAGCAGCCACCGATGCGGTGTGCCAGCTTCCGCGCGAAGGCGTCGAGTTCCGCATCCGGGCGGGCTTCGATGCCCAGCTCGCGCAGCCGCTCGGTTCGGGTACGCACCTGCGGGTCCTCCGGGGGGAGGAGCAGGTGTCGCAGGGCGATCCCGGACTCAGGCCCGGAGGAGTTGGTCGGTGTCGCTGCCATGGGAACTCCTTGTCGTGAGCAGATACTGAATCAGGTCGAGCAACACGCGGATGCCCGCGCTCTGGACGCGGGCGTCACACAGCACCACCGGCACCTCCTGCCTGAGGTCGAGAGCGGTCCGCACCTCCTCCGCGCGGTAGCGGTGGGCGCCGTCGAACTCGTTGACGGCGACGACGAAGGGGATGCCGCGCCGCTCGAAGAAGTCCACCGCCGCGAAGGAGTGCTCCAGCCTGCGGGTGTCGGCGAGGACCACCGCCCCGAGCGCTCCCTCGGAGAGCTCGTCCCACATGAACCAGAAGCGTTCCTGTCCCGGCGTGCCGAACAAGTACAGGACATGGGACGGGCTGAGCGTGATCCGGCCGAAGTCCAGGGCCACCGTGGTGGTGGCCTTGTTCTCCACCCCGTCCAGCCGGTCCGTGGCCGCGCTGACCGCGGTCAGCAGCTCCTCGGTGCTCAGCGGCTCGATCTCGCTGAGCGCGTTGACGAAGGTCGTCTTTCCCACGCCGAACCCGCCGGCGACGAGCACCTTGATGCCCACCGGCAGGACATTGGCGGGCAGCGGATCACAGTCGTTTGAGGAGGCCATCGCGTACCGCTTCCAGGAGGTCTCGATCAGGTCGTGCGGAGTGGCCCGGGGCAGGCGGGGGCGCATCACCGGCGACCACCGCGCCGCCCTCGGCCAGATCGGACAGCAGCACCTTGACCACGGCGGCGGGCACCTGCATCCGGGCCGCGACCTCGGCGACGCTCACCGGCCGCTCGCACAGCGCCAGCACCTGCGCGTGGTCCAGTCCGAAGGCGCCCTGTGTCTGGGCGCCGGTGGCCCGCACCACGGTCACGAGCGTGAAGTGGGACGTGGCCCTGGTCCGGCCGTCGCTCACGGTGTAGGGACGGACCAGCCGCCCGACCGCTTCGTCGATCAGCGGTCCGTCGGGGAGGACCGGCGTCATCGGTTATCCCACCGGGTGCCGGGGCGGTGTGGCCAGGTGCGGGCGCACGCTCTTCACCATCATCCCCATCTCGTAGCCCAGCACCGCTGCGTCCGCCTCGCGTCCGGCCAGCACCGCCAGCACCGCGCCGTGCCCGGCGGACGAGACGAACAGCAGCGAGGAGCTGAGTTCCGTCACGATCTGTCGCACGTCACCGCCGTCGTCGAAGTGCCGGCCCGCGCTGCGCGCCAACGAGTACAGCCCGCTGGCAAGGGCGGCCAACTGGTCCGCGGCGTCGCCGTCGAGCCCCTCCGCTGCCTTCACCAGTCCGTCCGAGGACAGCAACAAGGCACTTCGGGTGTGTGGCACCCGGTTCACCAGACCCGTCAACAGCCAGGAAAGGTCTTCGCTCGCCACGATCGTGTACTCCTCTTCGACGGAAGGAAACGGCTTGCTGGACGGGGCCCGGGGGCCTTCAGGGCGGCTCGGCTGTCAGTGCGTCTCCGCTTCCTCGGCTCTGCGCAGTCCGGTCTGGAACGCGGCCATCAGGCCCGGGTCGTGTGCGATGTCCTCGGCGGCACCGGTGCCGGGGACCGGGTGCGGCTGTTCGGCGGGGTGGTCCTGGCGGCGGCGCTGAGGCAGCCGCGGACGGTCGTCCTCGCTGTCGGAGGGCACCGGGGCGGGCGGGGGTTCGGAATCGGACACGCGCGGATCCGCGACGACGATCGGCACTGTCGCCGGAGGGTCCGTCGCCTCGGGTTCCCCTGGGGCGTGCGGCACCGCGTCAGGGGTCGCGACAGCGGGGTGCTCGGGCGCGGGAGCTGCCGGCTGCGGGCCGAGCAGTGCCGTGGGCAACACCATGACGGCCTGCGTGCCGCCGTAGACGTTGCTCTGCAACTGCACGGCGATGTCATGCCGCTGGGCCAGGACCGAGACCACGTACAGGCCGATCCGGCCGTCCTGCAGCAGCTCGCCGAGGGCGACCTTGTCGGGTGCGCCCAACACCGTGTTCATTTGGTTGCGCTCGGCTGCCGACACGCCCAGGCCTCGGTCCTCGACCTCGATCGCCACCCCGGCAGCGACGGGTTCGACCCGCACGTGCACGGTGGTCTGGGGCGGTGAGAAGACCGTCGCGTTCTCCAGCAGCTCGGCCAGCAGATGGACGACGTCGACCACGGCGTGGCCGCTGACCGTTCCTTCGATGGGCGGGACCAGCCTGACCCGGGCGTACTGGTCGATCTCGGCGACGGCGGAACGTAGCACGTCGGTCAGGCCGACGGGACGGGTCCACTGGCGGTGGGTGTTCGCGCCGCCGAGCACGGCCAGGTTCTCGGCGTAGCGGCGGATCCGGGTGGACAGATGGTCCACCCGGAACAGCCCCTTGAGCAGGTCGGGGTCCTCGACCTCGTTCTCCAGGCTGTCCAGCAGCCCGATCTCGCGGTGCACCAGTGACTCGAGTCGACGCGCCAGGTTGGCGAACACCTCGAACTGCTCGAGCCGGGCGGTGTGTTCCGCGCCGAGCGCACCAACGGCGGTCTCCAGCAGGGCTGCCTCCGCCTCGTGCCGGGCCGCGGCGATCTCGAATCCGAGGCGGGAGAGTTCGTCCGGGCCGGTCTGCGGGGGCAGTTCCGGCCGACGCCGCACCGGGGGCTCCCCGGCCCTCAGCCGATGGAACAGTGACTCCAGTTCGGCTCTGCCCTCGGCTGTGACACGGATCAGCTCGGCCAGCTCGGCACGGTCCCGGTCGGCCGCACGGGACAGCTCCGTCCAGCGCTTGGTGACTGCTCGCGCCTCCGCCGAAGCCCTCGCACCCGCGATTCCTGCCGCCACGGCGCCGACGAGGACCACACCGCCGGACATCGCCACCTGGTCCGCCCGGTCCAGGTGGCCATCACTGACCAGCGCGGTGGCCACCGCACCGACCACGGCGACCACGCCCGGTGGCAGCACGGACCACAGCAACTGACGCCGCCTCAAGGATCCGGCTCGAGACTCGGCCGTCACACGGGCGGTCACGGGCGCTGCCGGCCGGTCGTCCGGCGGCGTGAAAGGATCGGGCATAACAGTCCCTGGACAGTACGATGATCAGGCCGAGCGGGCACGTTACCGCGCACCAGGACTCCGGTGTCCAGCCTCTGACAGGCACAGAGATCGAACCGTTGTCCTTATCCTCGCTTCGATCTGCCCGTCCGGCGTGTGAGTCGGGACACAGCTCGACGAGATGTTCAAGAAGGCCGACGTGGCTCTGGCCGACCGCGCCGACGTGACGCTACGGCTGCCGAGGCCGGAGTTCGACGACGACGGCGTCCTGCGTCGCACGACCGGCAACTGGCAGGCAGGCAAGGGCCCTGCCCTGCTCATCGAGGGTGCCACGCCGGCGTCCGTGCCCTGAAGGTCCATGAGCGTATTTCGCGCGAGTCGGCTGACCCATGCCGTGGTCGGGTGCGCGCTCGCACCGGTGATCCGCGCACGCCGGGTGGCGTGCTCGACCTCGCGAGGACGTACGGGGTCGCCCCGGTCAGGGTCTTGGTCACGAAGACATCGACGGCGCGGATGGCCTGTGCTTGACGGCGTAGGAATGCAGCGCCGGTTGTGCAGGTGCGCTCGGGTGCGGTGCCGATGCCGTGCTCCTCGAGGATGTTCCACACAGGGGATGCGGCGACCGTGCTGCCAAGGACGCCGAACACACTGACGGACCGTACGGCGTGCGGTCGCCTGGGACGTTCGGGGCGGGAGGCCTCGGCGTTGCGGCGGCGAAGCAGGTCGCGGTGCCCCACCGCGACCGACTGTTGCGGTGAAGACGTCATCCACACATACCAGGACCGCGGCCTGACCTTCCTCCAGGCGTACGGCCTGACCGAGACCGCTCCCGCCGCGCTGGGCCAGCGCGCACAGGACAGCGTCCGCAAGGCCGGCTCGGCCGGCAAGCCCTGCTTCTGAAACCGACGTGCGCCGAGAAGCAGGGGTGTCGGGCAGTGACCGATCAGGTCAGGACGAGTTCCAGTACGGTGACCGAGAGCGGCGGCACGGTGCTGGTGAAGGACGCTGCCGCGCCGGTCACGGTGCTCGTCCTGGGCACCAACGTGTCGGGGTCTGTGAGCGTGTTGGTCGTGGCGCGCGAGGGGCCGGTCAGGACCGTTGCGGTGGCACGCCTCTTGACCCCCTTCACCAGCCCCTTCAGCTCGATCGGCAGGTTCACCTTCTCCGTCCCGGAGTTGACGACCGCCAGGTAGAGGCGGTTCCTGGAACGGGTGGCCACGGTGGCCAGGCCGGGCAGCGCCCGCGCGGTGGCCGGCAGCACCGTGGTGCCGACCCTGCTCGTCAGCATGTGCTGTGCCCAGTAGCTGGGCGACACGTAGCTGGTCAGGTTGTCGTAGGCGATCAGGTTGGTGGCCCAGACGTTGTTCTCGACGTGGGAGAAGAGCGGCGCGTAGCACTCCATGAGGACCTGGTCCGAGTTGCGGATCAACCCGGCCAGCCAAGCGGCGTCGCCGAGTGCCGCGTTGAGGTCGGGTGTGGGGCGGCCCTCCTGCGCGGCCCATTCTCCGACGAACACCTTGGTGGAATTGCGGTCCCGGTTGTCGTACTTGTGGGTGGAGGCCTGGGCAGCGGACGGCGCGAGGTAGTAGTGCTCGTCGATCAGGTCCGGGGTGCGGCTCGTCACGGACGTCGTGGCGATCAGCTTCAGCTGCGGGTACTTCGCCTTGATCGCGTCGTAGAAGGCAGCGAACCGCTCGTTGTAGGACCCGGAGGAGTCGAACCAGTCCTCGTTGCCGATCTCCACGAACTCCAGCGGGAACGGCTCCGGATGTCCGTCGGCGGCACGTCGTGCGCCCCAGGCGCTGGTGGCAGGACCGGTGACGTACTCGATCTCGTCGAGTGCGTCCTGGACGAACGGCCCCAGCGCGTCGCCGGTGACGTGTTCACCCTTGAGCGAGTAGCCGGCGTAGACGGCGAGGACCGGCTGGGCGTGCATGTCCTCGACCCATTGCAGGTATTCGAGGAGTCCGAGGCCGTCCGTGGACCAGTAGCCCCAGGCGTCGTCCATGTGGCCGGGACGCTCCCAGACCGGACCGATGGTGTTCTTCCAGTTGAACCGTGTCGCAACGGTGTTGCCTTCGACGAAGTTTCCGCCGGGGAAGCGCAGGAACTTCGGCTTCAGAGCGACAAGTTTGTCCATCAGGTCGATGCGCAGGCCGTTGGGCCGGTTGTTGTACGTGGGCGGGAAGAGGGACACGTGCTGGAGCCACAGGGTCTCGCCCGCCGCCTCGGGGTCGGCCGTGGTGACGGTCAGCCTTGCGTCACCGACCACGGGGGTGTGCGAACTGGTGCGCAGGGTCAACTCGAACGGGCGGCCTGGAAAGACGGTGCCGATGTGGGGCACGTGGGCGGATGCGTACACCGTCGCGCCGTCCGCCGACTCGATGGCCACCGTGAGCGGACCGATGCGTCGCGACGCCTTGGCGAACAGACGGGCGGTGTAAGTGGTTCTGGGCCGCACGGGTATCCCCCAGAAGCCGTCGTTGGCGACACCGGCCCGGTTTCCGGCGCCGGTGCTGCCGGCCAGCACCACCTTGAGGGAACGGTCGAGTGCGGCGTTGAGCGGGGCGGCGGTGTCGAGGGCGAGGGTCGTTCCGCCGACGGCGGACCAGTGGACGGGCGACGTGTCGCTGGCCATCATCGAGCGGTTCTGCACCAGTTCCGCGTAGATGCCGCCCTCGCCGGAGTGGTTGATGTCCTCGAACATCAGGCCCGGAAGGATCGGCGACACGGCATGCGCGGGGGTGCCGACGTCCACGCTCAGCAGCGGTGTCGTGGTCTCCACCGGAACGCCGGCCAGTGCCGCGATCTGGTCGGAGGTGAGGACGGACGGGAACATCCACACGTCGTCGATCAGGCCGTGCCACTGGTCGACCTGCCCACCGCCGTAGAGCGCACGGCCGATGGCGGTGTCGCCGCTGCCGGCCCAGCCCGCGGCATAGGCGGTCTCCCCCTCCAGAACGCCGTTGACGTAGAGGCGAATGACACCGGCGGTCGGGTCGCTGACGCCGACCAGGTGGGTCCAGGTGCCGGTGGTGGACGCTGAAGCGGCGGCCGCCACCGCGGCACTCTGAGTGGCGTCCGAGTCGAGCCGCGCGAAGGCGAAGGTGCCGGTGTCGTCGCGCAGCCCCAGGTAGAAGGCGCTGACGACCTTGCCGTCGATACTGACGGCGGTCTGGTAGCCGCCGAGTTGAGCGAGGTTGACCCAGGCGCCCACCGAGAACGCCTGGGAGGTGTCAAGGGCCGGCCCGGACGCCGTGGCGTTGCCGCCCGCCTTGAGGCTCAGGCTGTGGGTGCCGACCTTGCCGGTGTCCCAGCCGGCCGCGCCCTGGATCGCCGCCATGCGACCGTTGCCGGAGGAGTCTGCGGCCAAGGTGCCGAAGCCTTCGTCGAAGGTCCAGTGGGCGGCTGCGGCGGGGAGGTCTGCGGCAGTGGCGCTCGGGGCTGTGCCGGTGAGTTCGGCGGCCCCGGCGGGACCGGCGGCGAAGGTCCCAGCGAGGGAGGCGGCGCCCAGGACGGTGAGGACAGTTCTGCGCGGCACTCCGGATTCTGCAGGCATGCGGCTCATTCCTTTGTGACGGACCGTTGCGTTGCGTACCGGCCGGAACAGGGCAGCCCGTCGAAGCCGCCAACCGACCTTGTTCGGTATCTCGTACAGCGATCGGTACTTCGAGCAGCAGTGATCTTAAGGTGTCGGCGAGGTCCGTCAATACCCCTCGTACGACTTGCGGGGACACGGGAGCTTGAAGCCGTCGACGCACTTCCCCGCTGCGTCGGCATTGCCGCTCATCGGCGACCTGCCGCGGCCACCGGCTCCTCAGCGGGCACTCACCTCGCGGCTCACCGACGGTAGCCCCCACAGCTCCAGCCTGCCGCTGACCAGGTCCGCCATGAACTGGGCCACCCCGCCCCCGTAGTGCCAGTCGTCGCCGTCCAAGGTGCGTACGAATACGCCGTGGTTCAACTCGTGTACCAGCAGCCGCTCATGGGTCAGCAGTCGGAAGGCCTCACGCAAGGTGTTGCGGGACACTCCCAAGGCCGCCCCCACGACTTCCTCGGACAACCGTGTTCCCGGGCGGGATATCACCCTCCGTCACTCGTCGGCGTGGCACGCCGGTTACCCGCTCAGCTGTGCTGCCGCGACCGAGCTGGCCTTGGTCCCTCTCCAGTCCGGCAACCCACGAGCCGAGTGAGCTGTGCCCATCCGTCTTCCTCGACCGTCACCGGATCTGCTGAGGGCCTCGAATGCTCGTTGAACAAAACCTGCCCCCCTCTGTCCAGTTGGGGTTTCCAGGGCAGAGGGATGTCTACGTCCGTAGGGATGACCTCTTGTAGGATCGTTGAACAATCTCTACTTTGTGGAGTCGAAGCCTCGTGCGGTGGCTACCGGAGAGCATCCGGGTTGCGTGGAGGACGGAGACGGGCATGGGCACGGACGAAGAGGACGCCGTACGAAGCCCGTCGGGCCCACGGCTCCCCACGGCAGGAGCGTTCATCCGACGGCTGGGTCCCGCTGCGGCAAGCGTCGGGGGCGCGTGCGGGTTGTGGGCGATCGTGCGCCTGATCGCACGTACCTCCTTCTTCAGCCGGGCCGAGTGGATGGACCTCCTGGGCGTGCTGGTGCTCCTGGGTGCCTGCTTGCTTCCTGGCGTCTGCCGCTTGGGCCTGCGGTGGGTCCTGGGCGTGCTGTGTCTGCTGGCGGCTCTGGTCCTGCAGAGGTCCGAGCTGGACCAGCAGGAGTTGCACCAGCACGGGCGCACCGAACACGTCACGGTCCTGGGGGTCCAGGTAGCCGAGGACGGCATGAGCGGTGGGAGTACCGAGACCTACACCGTCTCCGTCCTCGACGGCCCACCGTTGGCCCCGATCCAGGGGGGCACCCTTGTCGGCTGGCACTGGGTGGTGGGTGGCACCTACATGGTGACCGTCGACACCCGGGGGTTGGCCCCGGCCGAGGGGGGAAGCGCCCCCGGCCCCGCGGTGGTCCAGCAGGTTCTCCAGGTCCCGCTCGTGCTCGGTCTGGCCTGGGCCCTGTGGCGAGGGGTGCGTCTTCGCCCGCGCCGCAGCCGCCCGGCTGAGCCGCGCCTCGAGGGGCTGATGCGCTGATGGGGGGCGATGGCATGCATGGCTGGTCCGATGGCCTGGGCGTCGCGGGCGCTGACGCCGAATCCGCCGGTGCGGAAGCCAAGTTCCTCGATCCGGCGTTCCTGGTACACGCTGACCCCGAGGCGGTGCTCGAGCTGTTGGCAGCAGCCCCTGGGCTCGCCGGGCGGTTGGCGGCAGCGGTGTACCGGGCATCGGCGCATCTGCACCGACAGGCGGGTCCGGGGGTGCGTCGGCAGATGCTGGCGCTGGACGCCGCCCGCTACGGGGCTCCGGGCCTGTCGGCGCGGATCAGCGCCGTGCCGGTCGACGACGGTGCGGACAGACGATGGGAGGTGGCCTGGGCCACCGGCAGCACGGTCGACCACCGGTTCCGTCAGGCTCTGATCGGCCACACCGAGCGCGTGCGCGGGGTGGCGACGGGGATCGTCGGGGGGCGCCCGATCGCCGTCACCTGCAGCAGCTACGACCGCACGGTGCGGGTGTGGGACCTGGCCGCCGGGAGTCCCGTCGGCGAACTCCTCACCGGCCTGGACGGCGAGGTGTGCGCGGTGGCGACGGCTGTGGTGCGGGACTGCCCGGTTGTCTTCGGAGGCAGCCGGGACGGGACCGTACGGCTCTGGGACCTGACCACCGGACGCCCCGTCAGCACACCCCTCACCGGCCACACCGCAGTCGTCACAGCGGTGGCGACGGTGGTGTCGGACGGGTGCCCGCTCGGCATGAGCAGCAGCCGGGACGGGACCGTGCGGGTGTGGGACCTGACCAACGGCCGGCCCGTCGGCAAGCCCCTCAGCGGCCGCGACGGCCCGGTGGAGGCGCTGGCGGCGGGGGTCGTGGACGGCCGCCCGGTCGCCGTCGCCGGCACCTGGGAGGGGACGGTGCGGGTGTGGGACCCGGCCACCGGCCACCCGGTCGGCGAACCGCTCACCGGTCACAGCTCAGGGGTGCGGGCCCTGGCCACCGCGGTGGTGGACGGTCGTCCGGTGGCTGTCAGCGGCAGCCATGACGGGACGGTGCGGGTGTGGGACCTGACCACCGGGCGCCTGCGCGGCGAACTCCTCACCGGCGCCCCCGACGGGGTGCAGGCACTGGCCACCGGGACGGTGCAGGGCCGTCCTGTCGCGGTCGGCGGTGGCCAGGCCGGGATGGTGCGGGTGTGGGACCTGACCACCGGCCGCCCCATCGGCAGTCCGCTGGCCGGCCATGTCGACGGGGTGTGGGCGGCGGCCACCGCGGAGGTGAACGGTCGTCAGGTCGCTCTCACCGGTGGCAACGAGGACGGAGAAGTGCGCGTCTGGGACCTGTCACCCGGCCGCCCCGTCGGCGCCCCCCGCATCGGCCACACCGACCACGGGCGAGCCGTGGCCGAGGCGGTGGTGGACGGCCGCCCGGTCGCGGTCACCAGCAGCCGGGACGCGACCGTGCGGGTCTGGGACCTGGCAACCGGTCGGCCCGCCGCCGCACCCGTCACCGGCTCCCTCGTCGTGGAGGCGCTGGCCACCGCCGTGGTCGACGACCGCACGGTCGTCCTCACCAGTGGCTGGGAAGGAACGGTGCGGGTGTGGGACCTGGCCACCGGCGCGCCCTTGGGGCAACCCCTCGTCGGCCACACCGGGCCCGTGTGGTCACTGGCGACGGCGGTGCTGGCCGGGACCCCGGTGGCCGTCGCCAGCGGCCACGACGGAACGATCTGGGTGTGGGACCTGACCACCGCCCGCCCCGTCGGCGAGCCCCTCACCGGCCACTACGGCCTGGTGGGGTCGGTGGCGACCGCAGTGGTGCGAGGTCGCCCGGTCGCGGTCACCGGAAGTTGGGACACGACGGTGCGGGTCTGGGACCTGACCACCGGACGCCCGGTCGGCGATCCGCTCACCGGCCGCATCGGCTTGGTCCGCGCGATCGCGACGGCGGTGGCGACCGCGGTGGTGGACAGCGGCCCGGTCGCCGTGACCGGAAGCCGGGACGGGACGGTGCGCGTGTGGGACCTGACCACCGGGCGCCCCGTCGGCGCCCCCCTCATCAGCCACACCGACGAGGTGCGGGCGGTGGCGACGGGAGTGGCGGACGGCCGTCCGATCGCCGCCAGCGGCAGCCGGAACGGGATCGTGCGGGTGTGGGACCTGACCACCGGCCGTCCGACCGGACATCCCTTGGTGTTCCCCGCGCCCGTCCATGCGGTGAAACTCACCCCGGACGGCCGGCTGCTGGTGGGCTTCGGCTGGGAGGTCGCGGTCCTGACCCCGGTCACGCAGCCCCGCAGCGGGACGACGACCTGAACGCGATGCACCGCCGGATACATCGCCGCACCGCAGGTGCCCGAGCGTGAGCAGGGCCTGGCGGCCTGTGGACAGGCGTCACCATCGACTGCCGATCTCACGACGGCGCCGCCGCAGGTGACGCGCGAGGAGCCGCAGGCTCGAACCGGACAGGTCGGTCCCGGACGGGTGGACAAGCACGGAAGCTCCTGGTGGACAACGGGTGATCTTGGTCGTGAACCCGTCTGCCAGGAGCTCCACTTCGTTGTACCGCCCTCCACGACCAAGCCGGCGCCCCGGGAATCAGGCCGCGACGAGTTCCTGTTCGCGGTCCGGCGTCCTGACTACGGGCTTCTTGTTCGGCAGCGAGAGCCGGAAGACCTTGCGCCACGCGGAGAACACCTGCTTGGGCAGCGGCCCGGTGACGTACTCCAGCTCGTACTTCTCGAACAGCGCGCGCACCTTCACCGCGACCTCGGCGTACCGGTTGCTCGGCAGGTCCGGGAACAGGTGGTGCTCGATCTGGTGCGACAGGTTGCCGGTCATGAAGTGCATGGCCCTGCTGCCGCTGATGTTCGCCGAGCCCATCATCTGGCGCAGGTACCACTGGCCGCGCGTCTCGCCCTTGATCGACCGGCGCTCGAAGACCTGCACGCCCTCGGGGAAGTGCCCGCACATGATCACCGAGTGGGACCAGAGGTTGCGGACCAGGTTCGCGGTGAACGTGGCGGCGAGCGTGGGGAGGAACGACGGGCCCGACAGCAGCGGGTGGATCACGTAGTCCTTGAGCACCTGCTTGCGGATCTTGCGGCCCACGGCCCTGGCCCGCGCGCGGAACTCGGGATTCTTGCGGCGGCGCTTGTTCAGGTTCTTGCCGAGTTCCAGGTCGTACGCCGCGATGCCGTACTCGAAGAAGCAGGCGTTGAGGAAGTTCCACAGCGGCTGGCCGAGGTGGAACGGGTGCCACTTCTGGTCCTCGTCGACGCGCATGATGCCGTAGCCGAGGTCGTTGTCCTTGCCGATCACGTTGGTGTACGTGTGGTGCAGCTCATTGTGGGAGTGCTTCCACTGGTCGGCCGGTGAGACGTGGTCCCATTCCCAGGTGGTGGAGTGGATCTTCGGGTCCCGCATCCAGTCCCACTGCCCGTGCAGGATGTTGTGGCCGATCTCCATGTTGTCCATGATCTTCGCCACGGACAGTCCGGCGGTGCCGATCAGCCACGCGGGCGGGAAGATCGAGAACAGCAGCACAACCCTGCTGGCCAGCTCGAGCTTGCGCTGCGCAGAGATGACCTTACGGATGTAGGCGGCGTCCTTCTCGCCGCGGCCGGCGATCACCTCGTCGCGGATCGCGTCCAGCTCGCGGCCGAGCTCCTCGATCTGCTCCGCGGTCAGGTGGGCGGTGGGGTCGATGGCGGTCAAGGTGCTCCTACCGTTCGATGTCGCAGGGGCCCGCCGCGGCGGACACGCAGGTCTGGATGAGGACGCCCGGCTCGGCCTCGGTGATCTCACCGGTGCGCAGGTCGCGGACGGCGCCCGACTTGAGCGGCGTGACGCAGCCGAAGCAGATGCCCATGCGGCACCCGGAGGGCATGAGCACGCCGGCCTCCTCGCCGATGTCCAGCAACGGCGTGGCGCCGTCCGCGTCGACCGTCTTGCCGGTGGCGCTGAACGTGACCTCGCCGCCGTCGCCGGCGGCGACGATGGTCGGGCGGAAGCGTTCGGTGTGCAGGCGCTCTTGGACTCCGTGCTCGGTCCAGTGCTCTTCGGCGGCGTCGAGCAGGCCCGCGGGCCCGCACGCCCAGGTCTCGCGCTCGGCCCAGTCGGGCACGAGTTCGTCGAGACGGGCGATGTCGAGCGTGCCGTCCGTGTCGGTGTGCACCTCGGTGAGCCGCAGCTTCTTGTCCGCGACCAGGTCGTGCAGTTCGTTGCGGAAGATCACGTCTTGTGGCTGGGGCGCGCAGTGGACCATGACGACGTCGTCGAACTCGGTGTCGCGCAGCATGCCCATCACGGGCGTGATGCCGCTGCCGGCCGTCAGGTAGAGCACCTTGGCGGGCTTGACCTGCGGCAGCACGAAGTCACCGGTCGCCTGGTCGAGCTGGATCAGCGTGCCCGGAGTCGCCCTGCGGACCAGGTGGTTGCTGACCTTGCCGTCCGGGATCGCCTTCACGGTGATCGTGACGCGGCCGTCCTGGCGGTTCGTCGGCGAGGTGATGGAGTAGGCGCGCCACAGGCGCACCCCGTCGACGTCAACCCCGATCCGCACGTACTGACCGGCTGTGTGGCCGCGCCATCCCCGTCCCGGTCTGATCACGATGGTCGCGGCGTCACCCGTCTCGGGGTGCACGGCCTCGATGCGCCCGCGCAGGTCGGCGCCCGCACGCAGCGGACTGACCAGGTCGAGGTAGTCCGACGGCAGCAGCGGCGTCGTGGCCATCTCCAGCAGTTTCCACGCCCTGCTGCGGAAGGCTGTACTCGTCATGGCTCCAGCTTGCTGTGCCTCAGGGCGTAAGGTCCTGACCGCAGGACGTAAATCTGTACGGCAGAATTGTTCGCAGGGAATAAAACGTGAACCATGTGATCCGGAGGGCCAGCGAACTGGCCCTGGATGAGACGACGGTCACCGTTCTTCGGGCTGGGCTGAAGGCCACCGCCGACGAGGTCGTCCAGGCGATCATCGACGAGGTCCCTCCCTACGCCAACGCCCTTACGGGCCACATGGGCGCCACCATCCGCCGAGCCGTCCGCACCGCCCTGGGGCACTACCTGGACCTCGCGAGCGGGAACGCCACGGGCGGCGACGGCGGTGACGCGGCCTACGAGCTGGGCCGCGGCGAGGTGCGCGACGGCCGTTCGATGGACGCCCTGCTCAGCGCCTACCGCGTCGGCGCCCGTGTGGCCTGGCGCTGCCTGGCTGCGGGTGCCGTACCCGCAGGCCTGCCCGCCGCCGAGGTCGCCAAGTTCGCCGAACTGACCTTCGCCTACATCGACGAGCTCTCCGCGGCGAGCGCCGCGGGCCACGCCGACGAACTGGCCGCCCGGGGCAGGGATCACGAGCGTCACCTGGAGCACCTGGCCCGCGACCTCCTCGCCGGAGCGAGCCCGGACGTGCTGCTGGCCTCTGCTCAACGGGCCGGGTGGCAGCCTCCGGTTTCGCTGACCGCGGTCCTGCTGCCCGCCGCCCAGGCCCGGCCCGCCTACCGCGCGTTCGACCCCAGCACCCTCGTCCTCGACGATCTGCCGGACGCCACCGGTGTGCTGCTCGTCCCCGATGCCGACCGGTCACATCTCCTGCGGCAGCTGACCGACCGCACCGCCGTGGTCGGCCCGGCCCGGCCATGGACTCGTGCGTCCGCCTCGTACGCACGAGCCCTACGCGCGCGCTCCCTCTCCTCCGATATTCGCGACACCGAGGACCACCTGCCCGAGCTGGTGCTGAGCGCCGACGTGGACGCGTTCGCAGACCTGCGTGCCCGAGCCCTCACACCGTTGCGGACCCTGCCTGTCGCGACCGCACGGCGACTGGAGGAGACGTTGCGGGCGTGGCTGCTGCACCAGGGCAGGCGGGACGAGGTGGCGGCGGCGTTGTTCGTCCATCCCCAGACGGTCCGGTACCGGATGTCGCAGCTGCGGGAGCTGTTTCCGGATCTCGCATCACCGCACCGGTTCCTTGAACTGACGCTGGCGGTCGGTCTCCGGGTCAGCTGACGCGGGGGCGGCCAGGCCGGGTCACCAGGAGCCGGGGGCCTGGGGCCGCGCCGCTCGTGCCGGGGACCACCGTGGTTCCGCGACGGCCCCGTGCCTCCCTTCCGGCAGGTCAACCGGCCGACCGACCGGGCCGGCCTGGCACACCGCGCGAGGGATGATGGGGATGCAATGACGGAACATGAGGTCAGGAGCCTCCATGACGAAGCGGGTTCACCGACCCCGTGAGGACGCGGAGTTCAATTTCATCCTCGGGATGAGCGGAGTTCCGGTCCTCGCGTACTTCACCGGGACGTGGCCCAAGGCAATCGAGCCCTGCCGGGTGATGGACCTCGTCGTCGGTGACATCGCCGACGACTACACGGGCCGCCTGACGGCCGTCCGTGCCGACATCACGCGTTGTCCGGCCGCGACCGAGCGATACGGGATCACCGGAGCCCCGTCCTACGTCCTGCTGAAGGAGGGAGAGGCGGTGGCGCACCGCACGGGGCCCATGACCATCACCGAGGTACGGAAGTTCCTGGACGACCACCTCTGAGCGGCCGCTGCGGCACGCGGCCGGGACGCCCGTCACGTCCCGTCTATGGGAGATGCGCCGCCTGAGACACCTTGTGGCTGAGACACCCGCTGACGAGCATGCCGTGCTCGCGGACCACCCACCAGCCGGGGCTCGCCGAGCAGTTGGCCCTCTGGCCGAGCCGCCGTCGTCGCTGTCGGGCACGCAGAGGGTCCGAGCTGGGGCGCAGGCGTACAAGGAGGCGCCTCGGCGTACCCGCCCTCGTCGCGCCACTGGTGGCACCCGCGGTCGACCGCCAGATCGGCATGCGCCTCCCGTGCCCCCGGTTTCGCGCGACGGACCTGCCTTCCGGCCGCGTAGAGCAGACGACGGATTCGCCACGGAGGGGATGGAGGGGACTGCACAGTGACAGCGCGTGCACTCAAGGGGGCACTGAGGGGTGCCAGGGGTACGGCGATCGCGGCGGCGGCGATGGCCGTGCTGACCGCGTCGCAGGCGCCGAGGGCGGTCTCGGCCGAGGCCGTGGAGCCCGCGCGTGCGGCGGCTCCCGCCGGGCACGGCCTCAGCGTGTCCGGCGACACCCCGTACCGCCCCGGCCTTCCTCCGCTGCGGACGCGGAAGAAGGGCTCGGCACAGGGAGTGACGGGCGGCGGTGCCCTGCCCGCGAGCCTGTTCGCCGCGTACCGGCGTGCCGAGGAGGAGCTGGCGCGCAGCGCGCCGCGCTGCGGACTGCGCTGGCAGCTGCTGGCCGCGATCGGCCAGGTGGAGTCCGGGCAGGCACGGGGCGGCCGGGTGACCCCGGACGGGACGACCGTGACACCCATTCTCGGCCCGCGGCTGACCGGCGGCGCCTTCGCCGTCGTGGCGGACACCGACGGCGGCGCGTACGACGGGGACAGGATGTACGACCGCGCGGTCGGCCCGATGCAGTTCATCCCGTCCACCTGGGCCCGCTGGGGAGCGGACGGCAACGGCGACGGACGGACCGACCCGAACAACGTCTACGATGCGGCGCTCGCCGCCGGCCGCTACCTGTGCGCGGGCGGCCGGGACCTGTCGAACCCCGCCGACCTGGACCGGGCGATCCTGGGCTACAACCACTCCGACGCCTATCTGCGCACCGTCAAGGCGTGGTACGCGTACTACCTGACCGGACACCGCGTGGTGCCGGACACGTCCGGATCCCGGTCGGACCGGCCGAAGCCCTCCCGCCTGAAGAACCCGAGGAGTCCGAAGCCGTCGGACGACCGGAAGCCGGACCCTGGTCCTTCGCACACGCCGTCGGCCCCGCCCGCCTCGCTCACCCCCAGCCCGTCCCCCAAGGCCGGCGTCCCCACGGAGTCCGGGCCGCCGCTGGTTCCCGTCCCCGAACCGACCCTCACGCTGCCCGGCGGCGGTGTGCTGCCCGACGCGGGGCCGCTGACCACCGGCAACGGCTGGAACACGATGGACGTCTCCCCCTCCACAACTGCCACTACTCGGGGGTAATGTCGCGACCCGCCGGAACCACAGGACCGGCGGGTGAGTGCGAAGGGGCCCTCATGGCGACGGACATGCCTGCGGACACAGCGGCCGCCGACGAGCGTTGGCTGCGCATGTGGAGCCAACGCGAGCAGCTGCTCAGGGTGGCCAGGCGGCGGTCCGTGAGCCAGGAGGACGCCGAGGACGCCGTTCACGAGGCGATGCTGCGGGCCGCGGAGCGCCCGGACCTCGACGACGAGCGGCTCGGCGCCTGGCTGACGACGGTGACGATGCGGCTGTGCGTCGACCGGCACCGGCAGGTCAACCGCGAGGCCGAGGTGGGCAGCCGCCCCACACTCGTCGCGCCGGGCCCGGTACCCGTCGAGGATGCGGTGTGCGACCGGGCCGAGGCGAAGTGGCTCGCCGTGCGCAGCGGCGAGCTGCCCGCCCGGCAGGCGGAGGCGCTGCGGCTGAAGTCGGAGGGCCTGGACGTCGGCCAGGTCGCCGTGCGCATGGGGCTGAGCTACCGGACCGTCGAGTCCCTGCTGGCCCGCGCCCGGCGAACGCTGCGCGCCTCGCTGGCCGGGACGCTCGGGCTCGTGCTGTTCCTGCTGGGACGCGGCCGGCCGCACGCGGGCGGCAAGGCGCAGGCGGTGGCCATGGCCTCGACGGCGGCGACGCTGGTGGTGGCGGGCTTCGCGCTGCCGTACGCGCTGGGCGGGGGCGGGAAGGGGCCGGCGCCCCGGCCGGCGGTGTCCGCCCGTGCCGGGGCGATCCGGCCGGACAGCACGGCCCGGGTGCGGGTCCCCGGGACGCCCGAAGGCGCACGCGGGATGGCGGTCCGCGTGCACCGGCCGGCCGCGTCCACTGCCGACGGGTCGTCGGCGAAGGTACCCCTGCCATCCCTGTCATCCGTGCCGGCCCTGCCTGCCGTCCCGGCGGCCTCGCTTCCGAGCCTGTCGGCTCCCGCGGTCCCGCGGGTTCCGGACCTTCCGGTTGCCTCGGCCGTCCCCTCGCCGCCGTCGGTCGCGCCGGTCCCGGCCCCTGACGCCGTGCCGTCCGCCCCGCGCTTCGTGCCCACCGCGAGTACGCCTCCCGTGCAGCTGCCGTAGGGCCCGCGAAACCGGTCCGAAAAAATCCGGGTCCGCCGCGACGGACGCCCCGCCCCTCCCCGTAGAGCAGTCGTCGGAGCTGTTCACGGGCGAGGGCACGGGCGAAGGGCGGGACCGGATGGGTGTCGAGATCTGTGTGGAAGGGCTGACCAAGTCCTTCGGTCACCAGGTCATCTGGCAGGACGTCTCACTGACGCTGCCCGCCGGGGAGGTCTCGGTCATGCTCGGCCCGTCCGGGACGGGCAAGTCGGTGTTCCTCAAGACGCTCGTCGGCCTGCTCAAGCCGGACCGCGGCTCGGTCACGGTGGCCGGGCGGGACATCACCACACTGCGTGAGCACGATCTGTACGAGGTGCGGAAGTTGTTCGGCGTGCTGTTCCAGGACGGCGCGCTGTTCGGCTCGATGAACCTGTACGACAACATCGCCTTCCCCCTGCACGAGCACACCCGCAAGTCGGAGAGCGAGATCCGCCGGATCGTGCTCGAGAAGATGGAGCTGGTCGGGCTGCTCGGTGCCGAGGCCAAGCTGCCCGGCGAGATCTCCGGCGGTATGCGCAAACGCGCCGGGCTCGCCCGGGCGCTGGTCCTGGACCCGGAGATCATCCTCTTCGACGAGCCGGACTCCGGCCTCGACCCGGTGCGCGTGGCCTACCTCAACCAGCTCATCGTCGACCTCAACGCGCAGATCGACGCGACCTTCCTCATCGTCACCCACGACATCGCCTCCGCCCGCCAGGTCCCAGACAACATCGGGCTGTTGTTCCGGCGCGAGCTGGTGATGTTCGGGCCCCGCGAACAGCTGCTGACCAGCGACGAGCCCGTCGTCCGCCAGTTCCTGAACGGCCGGATGCAGGGGCCGATCGGCATGGCGGAGGAGAAGGACGCGGCCCAGGTCGAACAGGAACTCGCCCAGGTCCAGGAACCCACCGGTCCTCCCGGCAGCAGGCCCCTGACCCCCCGCCTGCTGCCGGGCCCCGGCATCACCCGACCGCCCCGCTGGGAGGCGATCGCGACACGGGAGGCCGAGCTGCGGCGCAAGGAGGTGGCCGGCGCATGAGCCTGTCCCCCACCGGTGCGCTGCGGCACTCGGGCAACCTGTTCGCGATGGCCCTGGACGTCGTCCGGACCCTGCCCAGACGGCCTTTCCAGGCAAGGGAGTTCATCCAGCAGGCGTGGTTCGTCGCGAGTGTCACGATCCTGCCCACCGCCCTCGTGTCCATCCCCTTCGGCGCGGTCATCGCGCTCCAGATCGGCGGCCTGACCCGGCAGCTCGGCGCCCAGTCGTTCTCCGGGGCCGCGTCCGTGCTCGCGGTGCTGCGCGAGGCCTCGCCGATCGTCACGGCGCTGCTGATCGCGGGCGCGGGATCCACGGCGATCTGCGCGGACCTCGGGGCGCGCAAGATCCGGGACGAGATCGACGCGATGCAGGTGCTCGGCATCGACCCGATCCACCGGCTGGTGGTGCCGCGCGTGCTGGCCTCGATGGTGGTGGCCGTGCTGCTCAACGGTCTGGTGTCGGTCGTCGGCGTCGCGGGCGGCTATTTCTTCAACGTCATCCTGCAGAACGGCACACCCGGCGCCTACCTGGCCTCCTTCACCACTCTCGCCCAGCTGGACGACCTGTGGGCGGCCGAGCTGAAGGCGCTGGTGTTCGGGGCGATCGCCGCGATCGTCGCCTCCTACAAGGGGCTGACCGCGCAGGGCGGGCCGAAGGGCGTGGGCGACGCGGTCAACCAGTCGGTCGTGATCACCTTCATGTTGCTGTTCGTGACCAACTTCGTGATGACCGCGGTGTATTTCCAGGTCGTCCCGCAGAGGGGTTAGCCCATGCGACTTCTCAGCCGTCCACTGGACGCTCTCGAAGAGCTCGGATCCCAGCTCTCCTTCTACGGGCGCTCACTGGCCTGGCCGGGCCGCACCGTCCGCCGCTACAAGAAGGAGATCCTGCGGCTGCTCGCCGAGGTGAGCTTCGGCCGGGGCGCCCTCGCCGTCGTCGGCGGCACGGTCGGCGTGATCGCCTTCCTCTCCTTCTTCACCGGAACCGAGGTCGGCCTCCAGGGCTACGCGGCCCTCAACCAGCTCGGCACCTCCAACTTCGTCGCGTTCCTGTCGGCGTACTTCAACACCCGGGAGATCGCCCCGCTGGTGGCCGGACTCGCCCTGTCCGCGACGGTCGGCGCCGGGTTCACCGCGCAGCTCGGTGCGATGCGGATCAGCGAGGAGACCGACGCGCTGGAGGTGATGGGCGTCCCGTCGCTGCCGTTCCTGGTGACGACGCGGATGATCGCCGGCTTCGTCGCGGTGATCCCGCTGTACGTGATCGGGCTGTTGTCCTCGTACCTCGCCGCCCGCACCATCACGACCGGTTACTACGGGCAGTCGACGGGCACCTACGACCACTACTTCCACCAGTACCTGCCACCGGTGGACGTCTTCTGGTCCTTCGGCAAGGTGATCGTCTTCGCCGTCCTGATCATCCTGGTGCACTGCTACTACGGCTACCACGCGAGCGGCGGCCCGGCGGGCGTCGGCGTCGCGGTCGGCCGTGCGGTGCGGACCTCGATCGTCGCCATCAACGTCCTGGACTTCTTCCTGAGCCTCGCGATCTGGGGCGCCAACACGACCGTACGGATCGCGGGGTGAGGCCGATGAGAGCACGGAGACTCAGGTTGTACGGCGTCGCGTTCATCGCCGTGCTCGCGCTGCTGCTGTCGCTCGCGGTGGCCGTCTACGAGCAGGCGTTCACGCCGGTCGTGCACATCACGCTGCAGGCCGACGCGCTCGGCAACCAGCTGGAGCCGCGCGCCGACGTCAAGCTGCGCGGGCTGCTGGTCGGCGAGGTCCGGGCGGCGCACGCGGACGGGACGAAGGCCACGCTCGACATCGCGCTCAAGCCGGAGTACGTCGCGTACATCCCCTCGGACGTACACGCGCGGCTGCTGCCCAAGACACTCTTCGGCGAGAAGTACGTCGATCTCGTGCCGCCCGCCGGGTCGGCGGCCCGGCCCATCCGCGCCGGGGACGTCATCACTCAGGACCGCACCACGGTCGGCATCGAGGTACAGCAGCTGATGAACGACCTGCTGCCGCTGCTGCGGACGGTCCAGCCGGGCGAACTCAACGCCACGCTCTCGGCGTTCGCCACCGCTCTGGAGGGCCGCGGCGACCGGATCGGCGACAACCTCGTCCGGGTCGAGGGCTATCTGCGCCGCCTCAACCCGCACATGCCCTCCCTCAAGGAGGACATCACACGGTTCGCGGACGTCGCCGAGGTGTACGGCGACGCCGCCCCCGACCTGATGCGGATCCTGCGCAACACGGTCACCACCAGCCGGACGATCGTCGAGAAGAGGGACCGGTTGGCCTCGGCTCTGCGCGCGACCGCCTCCGTGGCGGGCACGGCGAACGGCTTCCTGTCCGAGAACGGCGACCGGCTGATCACCCTGGGCCGGGTCTCCCGCCCCACGCTGGAGCTGTTCGCCCGCTACTCCCCCGAGTACCCGTGCCTGTTCCAGGGCCTGGTCCGGCAGGAGAAGGCGTCGGAGGACGCGTTCCGGGGCGGCGAGATGCGGATCACCCTTGAGGTCGTCCGGCCGCAGGGGGCGTACCGGCCCGGTGAGGAGCCGGTGTACGGCGAGCGGTCCGGGCCGGACTGCCGCGGCCTGCCGCATCCGCAGGTACCCGGGCCGAAGCCGCACCTCGACGACGGTACGTCGGCCGGAGGTTCCGGCGCCGGCGCCCTCCCCGGCGATGTCGGCGTGTCCGCCACCCGGGCCGAGCAGCGGGCCGTCGGCTCGCTCGTGGCCCCCGTCATGGGCGTCCCCGCGGACCAGGTGCCGCCCGTGGCGACCCTGCTGTTCGGGCCGCTCGCGCGCGGAACGGCGGTGAGTGTCGCATGAGCAGGTCAGGAGCCCGGCAGACCGCCGCCCCGCTGGTCAAGTTCAGCCTCTTCGCGCTGGTCACGATCGCGGCGACGGCGCTGCTCGCCGCCACCGTCGTCAACGTCTCCTTCACCCCCAAGGACACCTATCACGCGGTGTTCACCGACGTCACCGGGCTGGAGACCGGCGACGACATCCGGGTGGCCGGAGTGCGGGTGGGGGAGGTCGACGGCATCCGGATCAAGGACCGGACCCTGGCGGAGGTCACGTTCACCGTCAGCGCGGACCGGCCGCTGCTCGCCGGGACCCGTGCGGTCGTCCGCTACCGCAACCTGGTCGGGCAGCGGTACATCGCGCTCACCGAGGGCACGGGGGACGTCACCGCGCGGCTGCGGCCGGGCGGCACGATCCCGTTGTCCCGGACCCAGCCGGCGCTGGACCTCAACGCCCTGCTGAACGGCTTCAAGCCGCTGTTCGCCGCGCTCAGCCCGAGCGACGTCAACCAGCTGGCCACCGAGATCGTCCAGACCCTCCAGGGCGAGGGCGGCACGGTGAACAGCCTGCTCGCGCACACCGCCTCGCTCACCAGCACCCTCGCCGACCGCGACAAGCTGATCGGATCGGTGATCGACAACCTCAACACCGTCCTGGAGACGCTCGACAAGCGCGGCTCCCGCTTCTCCGGGCTGCTCACGCAGCTGCGCCGGGTGGTCTCGGGGCTGTCCGCCGACCGCAAGCCCCTCGGGGAGTCGCTGGTGAGCATCGGCGACCTCACGGACGTCACGTCGGGGCTGCTGAAGGACGCGCGTCCACCGCTGAAGGACGACATCGCCGGGCTCGGCGGTCTCGCCGGAACGCTGAACAAGAACGAGAACACCGTGGAGGGTGTCCTGAAGCGGCTGCCGAACAAGCTCGACAAGCTGACGGGGACCGCGTCGTACGGCTCGTGGTTCAACTTCTACCTCTGCGACTTCGACGGCCGGATCGTGCTGCCGAAGACCAAGCAGGTGATCAGCCCGGAGCTGCACGTGGCGCAGGCGAGGTGCGGCGGATGAGCATGCGCATCAGGCGGCGCAAGGTCCGCCGCCCCGAGCCGCTGGTGAAGGTACGCGTCCTGCCGCCCAGGCTGCCGAGACTCCCCAGACTGCTGCCGAAACGCAAACCCCGCCCCGAACCCCTCGTGAAAGTCCGGGTCCTGCCGCCCAAGCTGCCCAGGATCCGGCTCAGGCGCCCACGCCTCAAGCCCTTCCGCGAGCGCAATCCGGTTGTCGTGGGTGCCGTCGGCCTCACCGTCCTCGCGCTGCTCACCGTTGCCGCCTTCAACGCCGACAGCCTGCCGCTGATCGGCGGCGGCGACACCTACAGCGCGGCCTTCTCCGAGGCCGGCGGGCTCAAGCCGGGCGACGAGGTTCGGATCGCCGGGGTCAAGGTCGGCAAGGTCGAGGGCGTCGACCTGGAGGGCGACCACGTCAAGGTGACCTTCAAAGTGAAGGGCCGTCCGGCGTTCGGTACCGACACGGGTGCGTCGATCCGTGTCAAGACGATCCTCGGCGCGAAGTACCTGGCCCTGTACCCGAAGGGGCCCGGCCAGTTGAGGCCGGGCCGCGAGATCCCGCTCCGGCGGACCGTGTCGGCGTACGACGTCGTCCAGGCCTTCAGTGACCTGACGACCACCACCGAGGAGATCGACACGGACCGGCTCGCGAAGGCACTGGGCACGATCTCCGTCACCTTCCAGGACTCCCCCGAGGAGGTGCGGGCGTCGATCAAGGGGCTGTCGCGGATCTCCCGGACCGTCGCCGCCCGTGACCAGGCGCTGCGCGGGCTCCTCGACCATGCGAACGGAGTCACCGAGGTGCTGGCCGGTCACACGAAGGACTTCTCCGCGCTGGTGAGGGACGGTGACGCCCTGTTCAAGGAGATCGACGAGCGGCGTGCGGCGATCCACAAGCTGCTCAAGAGCTCCGCGCTGCTCGGCATCGAGCTGTACGGCCTGGTCGACGACAACAGCAAGGAGATCGGGCCCGCGCTGAAGAACATCAACACCTTCGTGACGATGCTCGAACGCAACCAGGCAAGCCTCGACCGCAGCGTCCGGCTCCTCGCCCCCTACGTACGGCTCTTCACCAACACCCTCGGCAACGGCCGGTGGTTCGACTCCTACATCCAGAACCTGGTCGCCGCCCCGGTCACGCCACGGACGGGAGGCACCCGATGACCCGCAGACTCCTGGCCCTGTTCACCGCGCTCGCGATCGTCATCGGCCTCGCCGTCGTCCTCTGGCCGGGCCCCGCCCCCGTCCGCGTCACGGCGTACTTCCCGCGCACCGTCGGCATCTACCCCGGCTCCGACGTCCGCGTCCTCGGCGTCCGCATCGGCGAGGTCAAGAAGATCACGCCGGAGGACGACCGGGTACGGGTGGAGCTGGAATACGACCGGAGCCGCAAGGTCCCCGCCGACGCACAGGCCGCCATCATCAACTCCTCGGTGGTCAGCGACCGTTACGTGCAGCTGCTGCCGGTGTACCGCAAGGGCGCGGTGCTGCGGGACGGAGGCGTCATCCCCGAGTCCCGTACGGCCGTCCCCGTCGAGCTGGACCGGATCTTCGACAGTCTGCACACCACCGCCGAGGCACTCGGCCCGAACGGTGCCAACAAGAAGGGGGCGCTGTCCCGGCTGCTCGGGGTGAGCGCGGACAACCTCCAGGGGCAGGGCGAGAACCTCAACCAGACGGTGGAGGACCTGTCCCAGGCGGTCACCACGCTGTCCGACGGGCGGGGCGACCTGTTCGGGACCGTGCGGAACCTTCAGGTGTTCACGGCCGCGCTGGCGGCGGACGACACCAGCGTGCGGTCGTTCGACACCGACCTCGCGGACGTGGCCGGGCAGCTCGCCGGGGAGCGCAAGGATCTCGCGGCCGCGCTGAAGTACCTGGCCGCCGCACTCGGCGACGTGTCCGGCTTCGTGAAGGGCAACAAGAAGGCGCTGACCTCGGACGTGCAGGGCCTGGCCAAGGTCACCAAGGTCCTCGTCACCCAACGGGACGCTCTGGAGGAGCTGTTGACCGTCGCCCCCACGGGCCTGTCGAACCTGCAGAACGCCTACGACCCCGCCGCCGGCACCCTCGACACCCGCAACAACGCGCAGACCTCGCAGGATCCGTCCTCCGTTCTCTGCTCGATCCTGAAGACGACCGGCGACGACCACGACAACTGTGCCGGGCTGAAGAAGCTCTTCGACTCCCTGCCCGAGGTTCCGTCGGCCCCGCCGTCGACGGGCACGGTCGACAAGACCCTCGGCGGGATTCTGGGGGCAAGAGCATGAGCGTGCAGCGCAAGGGGCGGGTGGCCGCCTGGGCGGCGGTCGGCTCGCTGCTGCTGACCGGCTGCGAGTTCAACGGCTGGTACGACGTTCCGCTCCCCGGCGGCGCCGCCTCGGACGGTCACGCCTACCACGTCACCGTCGACTTCCGGGACGTCCTGGATCTGGTGCCGCAGTCGGCGGTCAAGGTCAACAACGTCACCGTCGGCGCGGTGGAGAGGGTGGAACTGGACGGCTGGCACGCGCGGGTACGGCTGCGCATCGCCGACTCGGTGAAGCTGCCCGGCAACGCCGTCGCCGATCTGAGGCAGACCAGCATGCTCGGCGAGAAGTACGTCGCCCTGTCCGCGCCGACCGGCACGCGGCCCGTCGGACGGCTCCACGACGGCGACCGCATCCCGCTGTCCCGCAGCGGCCGCAACCCGGAGGTCGAGGAGGTGCTGTCGGCCCTGTCCGCGCTGCTCAACGGCGGCGGGGTGGCCCAGCTGAAGACGATCACCGTCGAGCTGAACAAGGCCCTCAACGGCCGCGAGGACCGGGTCAGGTCCCTGCTGAAGCAACTCGACACGTTCCTCGGCGGCCTCGACGACCAGCGGGCGGAGATCGTGCGCGCGCTCAAGGGCGTCGACCGGCTGGCGAAGCGGCTGAAGGACGAGAAGAAGACGATCGCGCTGGCCGTCGACACCATTCCGCCCGCCCTGAAGGCCCTCGCCGACCAGCGCAAGGACCTGACGAAGATGCTCGCCGCCCTGTCGGCACTCGGCAAGACCGGCACCAGGGTGGTGAACGCCTCCCACGACGACACCGTCGCCAACCTGACGAAGCTCCAGCCCATCCTGCAGCAACTGAACAAGGCGGGCGACGACCTGCCCGACTCCCTTGAGCTCCTGACCACTTACCCGTTCCCGCGCAACGCGACGGACGCCGTCAAGGGCGACTACGTCAACCTCAAGATCACCGCCGACCTCGACCTGGCGGACCTGTACGGCAACGTCACCGGCAAGCCGGGCAACGGCGGGAAGTCCCCGGCCCCCGGGACACCGCAACTTCCCGTCGTCCCCACTCCCACCCCTCTCCCGTCCGTCCCGTCCCTGCCGGGCATCCCGTCCGTGCCCCCCGTGCCCGCCGTACCCTCGACGCCCTCCGACGGCAGCACCCTGCTGTGCCCGCCGGTGTGCACGGCTGCGTACGGCACCGGGGACGGCTCGCGTCGCCTCCCGCCGGGGGTCGATCTCGGCCTCGCCGAGCTGATGCTGAAGGGGATACTGCCGTGATCACACGTACGGTCAGAGCCCAGTTGCTCGCCTTCGCCACCGTCACCGCCCTCGGGGTGTCCTACGTGGGCGCCCGGTACACGGGCCTGGTGGACGACGTCCTGCACCGCGGCTACACCGTGCGCGCCGACTTCGCCGAGTCCGGGGGCGTCTTCCCCGGCGCCGAGGTCACCTACCGGGGCGTGCCGGTGGGCCGCGTGGGCGATCTGCGGCTGACCGGGTCCGGGGTCTCGGCGGCGCTGAAGATCGAGGACGGCGCCCCGAGGATCCCCGCCGACACACTCGCGGTGGTCGCCGACCGTTCGGCGGTGGGCGAGCAGTACGTCGACCTCCAGCCACGGCGGTCGGGCGGGCCGTACCTCATGGACGGCAGCCCGATCCCGCGCAGCCGCACCCGGACCCCGCTGCCGGTCACCGACCTGGTCCTCAGCCTGGACCGGCTGGTCAACTCGGTCGGCAAGGACGATCTGCGGGTCACCGTGGACGAGTTGGGCAAGGCCTTCGCCGGCACCGGACCGAACCTGAGCCGGCTGGTGGACTCCGGCAACGCGCTGGTGGAGTCGGCGTCCGAGTCGCTCCCCCAGACGGTCTCGCTGATCGAGGACTCGCGGAAGGTGCTCAAGACCCAGGCCGACCAGGGCTCGGCCATCAAGTCGTTCTCCCGCGACCTGGCCACGCTCACCGAGCAGCTGAAGTCGAGCGACGGCGATCTGCGCAGGCTCGTCGACAACACCGCGCCCGCCGCCCAGCAGTTGGACTCCCTGCTGAAGTCCACCCGGCCGCAGGTGCCGGTCCTGCTGGCCAACCTCGTCAGCGGCGGCCAGATCACCCTGGCCCGGCTGCCCGGCGTCGAACAGGCCCTGGTCACACTCCCGCTCACGGTCGCGGGCAGCTACACGGTCATCCCCGGCGACGGCACCACCCACTTCGGGATGACCGTGAACGCCGACGACCCTCCCGCATGCACCCAGGGCTACGGCAACCAGCGGCGCGACCCCGCCGACACCAGCACGCGCCCGGCGAACACCGACGCGCGCTGCACGGTGCCGCGCGGCGGCAAGACCTCGGTGCGCGGAGCGCAGAACGCGCCCGGCGTGACGACGGGCCGGTACGGCGCCGGCCAGAGCGCGTTCGTGGCCCCGTACGACCCGGAGACCGGCACCGTGACCGGCCCGGACGGAACGCCCTTCGAGATCGGCTCGACGGGCGGGGAACAGACCGTGTTCGGAAAGGAGTCGTGGCAATGGCTGCTCGTGGGACCGATGGCATGAGGGGCGGACGCATGAGGCTGCTGTCGGCGGGGCTGGTCGCCGCGACCGTGCTGACGACCGTGCTGTGTGTCTGGCTGGGCCTGAAACTGTCCGACCAGCGCGCGGCGGAACAGCGCCGTCAGGACATCCTGGCGGCGGCCCGCCAGTCGGCGCTGAACTTCACCTCGCTCGACTACCGGCACTACGACCGGGACAGCGGCAATGTGCTGAAGGGCGCCACCGGCGAGTTCAAGAAGGAGTTCGCCGCGCAGACCGCACAGCTGACGAAGCTGGTTGCGCAGAACAAGTCGGTGTCCGAGGGACAGGTCCTGGACGCGGGCATCGTGCGGTCCGACGCGCGCTCGGCCCGGGTCCTGGTCGTGGGCGACAGCAAGGTCACCAACAGCGCCGCGCCCGAGGGGCAGGCGCGCACCTACCGGCTCCAGCTCGACCTCGCCCGCGTGGACGGCCGCTGGCTGACCTCCGACGTCGCGTTCGTGGGCTGACCCGCCCGTGAGGCCATCGATGAGAAGAGACACCATGGCGAACCCGACCTCCCGCACCGGCTCACCGGCCCGCCGCACCATGACCGCGGCCGCCCGCGCGGCAGCCAAGCGCGCCGGACGGCCCGCGCGCCCCGACCACGGTGCCGGCCAGGAAGAACGGCCTCCCTCCGGGCGCACCCTGCTCGTCGAGCCCCCGGCGAACGGCTGGGAGGACCCGCCGGAGCCCGAGTCGCCCGAGTCGCCCGAGTCGTCCGAGTCGTCCGAGGGGGAGCAGCCGGAGGACGGCGCGCCCCCGCGCAAGGCCGGGCGGAGCGTGCTCACCGCGGTGCTGGGCGTCGTCCTCGTGGCGGCCCTGGTCGCGGCCGCCGTACTCGGGTGGCAGTACCGGCAGGGGCGGCAGGCGGAACAGGCCCGCGGCGAGGCCCTCGCGGCCGCTCGGCAGGCGGCGCCGGTCGTGCTGTCGTACGACTACCGGCACCTGGACCGGGACTTCTCCCGGGCCCGCGCCCTGCTGACCGGGCACTTCCGCGACCAGTACGGCAAGACCACGAAGGCGGTGGTCGCGCCGACCGCGACGAAGTACCACGGCGTGGTGAAGGCGACCGTCGCCACACCCGCCGACGGCGGCGCCCCGGCGGTCTCCGTCGTGTCGGCCGCACCGGACCGGGCCGTCGTCCTGCTCTTCGTCAACCAGGTCACCAGCAGCACCCAGGTCCCGGAGCCCCGGCTGGACCTGAACCGGGTGCGTATGACGCTCACCCGCACCTCCGACGGTTGGAAGGTGAGCGGCGTCGACGCCCTCTGACCGCGGTGCGCAAACGGGATCGACCGGTGGTACGGCGGTGCTGCCACGGCCGCCGCGATGACAGCCGCTGTAACTGGCCTGGCTGCCCGTCGATTGTGGACCGTACCGGCCAATGGCTACGGCCATTCGAATGGCATCGGGTCCCAACCAGCCGATCACCGTCACCCTCGCCTGCTGAGACAGGAGTCCGGGCCCGCAGCTACGGGGGAAAGCAGCAGGCCCGGACACCCTCACGATCGCACATCCTCCCCGCGTTCATCACGATGATCGGCCGGGCGGGCGGTGGTGTCAGCTGAGTCCGAGCGTGGTGAGGGCGGCGCTCCAGTCGGTGACGATGGCCTGCTGCGCCTGGGCGAGGCGTTCGACCGCCTTGGCCACCGCACCGGTCGCCGGTTGGCGTTGTTGTTCAGGCGGCGTCGGCCGGTGCTGGGAGCGCCGGATTCTCTGCGGAGGGACGGTCGATGATCCAGCGCCGTCGACTCCGTGTGTCTGGGCGAGACTGCCGGAGACGGCCTGTCCTGCAGCTGTCCCGAGCGGGCCTCCGGCGCACAGGATGGTCATGGCGACGGCAGCGTGTTCGGCGGGGGCAAGCCGTTCGGTGAGGGCGTAGAGGCTGATCATGTACGGCGCGACGGTGAAGCTCGCCAGTGCGACGGCCGCGGGCACGGATGCGAGTTGTGCGCCGGTGCAGAGGATGAGCATGCCCGCGAAGAGTGCTGCGGCGAAGGCGGTGTAGCGGGCCCGCAGAGTGAATCCCCGGGGGAGCCAGGCGCAGGCGGCGCCGGCCAGGGCGCTGCCGATGGCGAACTCGGCGTAGACGAGGCCGGCGACGCCGGGCTTGCCGATGGTGTTGGCGTACACGGTGACGGTGGTCTGGACGGCTCCGAACACGGTTCCCATGGCGACCATGGCGAAGAACATCGCTCCGCGGTCAGCGGGCAGGTGCCTGAAGCTGTGGGATCTGCTGCAGGTTCGGGAGAGGTGGGGCAGGTCATCCTCGCCGTCACCCGCCTGTGCACCACCGCCCAGGCCACCCGCGGCCGACTCGTCCCGGCCGGCGCCCGCGAACTGCTCCCTCTGCTCCGGGCCACAGTGCTGTCCTCGCCCCGCCGCGACCGCGATCACCTACTGCACCGGTCCGCCTGCCGCGAACACCAGCACCGCGCGGCCGAAGCACACCGCCGCTGGAACAACATCACCGCCGCCGCGACGACCTGACACGACCGGCGTGATCAAGAACTACAGCTGCTGTGAATGAGCCTGCGATCGTCAGGGTGGCCCGGATAACACCACCTACGAGATGGCCGAAATGACGCGCGCAGGTTCAATCAGCGCACCCTTATGGAAGCGGGAGAATCTTCCAGAAAGCGGCTTTCTGGGTTTATTCCAGGAACCACCTGAGATAGTATGTGGAATTGTGGAGTCAAGCCGAAGCGGAGTCGTTTTCGCCGACGCCGACCACCATCGGGCATCGCCATGATCTGGGAAATACTGGTCCTGGGTTTTGTACTCAGTCTCGACAATTTCCGGGTATCGATCGCGCTCGGCACGGTCCCATTCGGTGTGAAGCGCGCGGTGCAGGTGGCGCTGACCTTCGGGCTGATGGACGCGATCATGCCCCTGGTCGGGCTGTTGATCGGTCACCAGATCGGGGAGTCCGTCGGGGGCGTCGCCGATGTGGTGGGCGCCGCCGCGCTCGGCGGGTATGGTCTCTACCTGGTCGTCTCAGCCCTTCGGAACCCCGAGCCGGACGAGTTGGACCACCCGTGGGCGTTGTTCGGCATCCCGTTGACGCTGAGCCTGGACAACTTGTTCGCCGGGGCGAGCCTGGGCGTCCTTGGGCTCTCCCCGTGGTTCTCGGCCGCCGTCTTCGGTGTCATGACGGCGGCATTGTCGCTGGTCGGGCTGCAGCTCGGACGTGCTGCGGCGCGTCTCGTCCGGATACGCCCGGACCTGCTGAGCGGGGTCACCTTGATCATCGCCGCTGCGGTGCTGCCGTTGTGGTCCGGTGGCTGAGCCGACCGGGTCGGTGCGCGCGGGGGACCAGCGGAAGATCGTCGTCCCGCGAGTCGGCGTTGGCAGCCTCGACGGCCTGGGCGACCAGGTCGTGGTCGGGCGACAGGTAGCAGACCGGGTCGGTGCGGGCGGCGTCGCCGGTGAGCAGGAACGCCTGGCAGCGGCACCCGCCGAAGTCCACCTCTCGCCGGAAGCAGCTCCGGCAGGGCTCCGGCATCCAGTCGGTCCCCCGGAACGCGGTCATCACCGGGGACTCGGCCCAGATCCACCGCAGCGAGTCCTCCCGCACGCTGGCCCGCGGCAACGGCAGGGACTGGGCGGCCGGGCAGGGCAGAACGTCGCCGTTCGGCGTCACGGTCAGTTGTCGGGAGGCCCAGCCGCCCATGCAGGGCTTCGGGTAGCGGCTGTAGTAGTCGGGGATGACGTAGATGACGTCCATGCGATCCCGCAGCCGCTCGCGGGCGGCCCGCACGACGGTCTCGGCCGCCTCCAGCTGGGCCCGGCTCGGCAGCAGCGCGTCACGGTTTCGCCAGGCCCAGCCGTAGTACTGGGTGTTGGCCAGCTCCAGCCGGTCGGCGCCCACCTCCTCGGCCAGCCCGATCACCTCGGCGACGCGGTCGATGTTGTGCCGGTGCAGCACCACGTTCATGGTGAGCGGCCAGCCCAGCTCCTTGACCACGCCCATCGCCTCGATCTTGCGCTGGAAGGACGGCGTCCCCGCGATCCGGTCGGACACGGTCGGTTCGTCGGCCTGGATGCTGATCTGCACGTGGTCCAGGCCGGCGGCCCGCAACTGCTCGGCCCTCGGAGGCGAGAGCCCGAGGGCGCTGGTGATCAGATTGGTGTAGAGGCCCAGGTCGTGGGCGTCCGCCACGATCTCCGCCAGATCGCGCCGCAGCAGCGGTTCCCCACCGGACAGATGACACTGCAGAACCCCGAGGTCGCACGCCTGGGCGAGCACCCGCCGCCACTCGTCGGTGGCCAGCTCGTCCTGGTAGCCGGCCATGTTCAACGGGTTGGAGCAGTACGGGCAGGCCAGCGGGCAGCGGTAGGTGAGCTCGGCGAGCAGGCCGTACGGGCTATCCATCGCCAAGCTCCAGCCAGCGCCGGGCGACGAGCCGGTCCAAGAACTGCCGCACCTCGTCCTCGGGGACGGTCTGGTAGCGGGCGCCGAGCTCGGTCACGATCTCGGCCACGGTGTGCCGCCCGTCGCACAGCTCGAGGACGGCCGCGCCGCTGCCGTTCAGCACCACCACCGTCTCGGGGTGCAGCAGGACCTTGCGCTGCCTGGTCCGGCAGAAGGTCAGCCGGACATGGCGCGCAAGCCTGGGCCGGTCCGCGCCGGACACGCCGGGTCGGGTCCTGGTTCTGGTCCGGGTCGTTCCGGGAGGGGTCGCGTGCATGGTGGTCACTCCGGGTAGGCCTGGTCGATGGCGTCCATCAGGCTCCACAGGACGTCGCATTTGAACGACAGCGCGTCGACGGCGCGCGCCTGGGACTCGGCGGAGAGGCAGTGCGCGGTGACCACCTCCAAGGCGTGCTCGCAGTCACGTGGAGCCTGCTCCAGGCGGGCGCGGAAGTAGACAAGGCCCTCGGGGTCGATCCACGGGTACCGCCGCTCGAA
Organism: Streptomyces sp. NPDC104761; assembly: GCF_055583445.1. Classification (NCBI taxonomy): domain Bacteria; kingdom Bacillati; phylum Actinomycetota; class Actinomycetes; order Kitasatosporales; family Streptomycetaceae; genus Streptomyces; species Streptomyces sp. NPDC104761. The sequence goes on from NZ_JBVJNZ010000020.1 coordinate 114,214, forward strand.
CGCGGCCAGCCGCGCGGCCATCAGGTCGGGCGCGAACAGTTCGGTGAGCGAGGACGCCACCGCCTCCACCCACGGCCGGGTCCGGGCGAAGTTCACGTAGGCGTCGACGGCGAACCGCACCCCGGGTACCAGGTGCCGGTGGTCCTTCACCTCCTCGCGGGTCAGCCCGACGGCCTCGCCCAGGCGCAGCCACGCCTCGATGCCGCCCTCGCCGCCGGCGGTGCCGTCGTGGTCGATGATCCGCCGGATCCAGCGGCGGCGGACCTCGAGGTCGGGGCAGTTGGAAAGGATCGCGGCGTCCTTGCGGGGGATGTTCTCCTGGTAGTAGAAGCGATTGGCCACCCAGCCCCGGATCTGCCGGCGGCTGAGTCGGCCCGCGTTCATCCGGACGTGGAACGGGTGCTGGTCGTGGTAGCGCCGCGAGTGGGCCCGCAAGATCTCGACGAAGCCGTCGGCGCCGGTTGTGGTGGTCGTTGTCATCACGGCTCTACACCTGGACCTCGAGGCCGTCCATGGCCACTTCCATGCCGCTCTCCTCCACGGTACGCCGCTCGGGCGCGCCCTCCAGGAGCACCGGGTTGGTGTTGTTCATGTGTACGAAGATCGTCCGCCCCACACCCAGCGACGGGAGCTGCGCCAGGCTGCCGTCCGGGCCGTCGATGGGCAGGTGGCCCATCTCTCTGGACGTCTTGCCGGCCAGGCCGAGCCGTACCAGCTCGTCGTCACGCCAGCAGGTCCCGTCGATCAGCAGGCAGTCGCAGCCCTCGATCTCCACGTGCAGCGCCGGTGTCAGCGATTGCACGCCTGGCAGGTACACCAGAGTCCCGCCGCTGCGCTCGTCGGCCAGCCGATAGCCCACGACGCGGCCGTGGTCCACCCCGGTTGCGAACCGGTCGCGCTTGACGGTGGGCACGTCGAAAACCCGGCAGGACAGACCCTCCGCCAGGGCGAGGCCGGCGTCGGGGATCACCGCATGCCACTCGACCCGGCAGTAGCGCTCGAGCGTACGCAGAATCCCCGAGCCGTCGAACAGTGTCTTGCGCACCGCCTGAGTGGCGTACAGCCGCAGGGCGCGGGCCTCGCGCAACAGCAGCAGGCCCAGCGTGTGGTCCAGCTCGGCGTCGGTGAGCAGCACCGCCTCCAACGGCGTCGTCCGGTCGTCGCGCGGGTGCAGGCCTGGAAAGACCTCGATCTGGGCGCGTACGTCGGGCGAGGCGTTGATGAGGAACCACCGTCGTCGGTCGGCACTGACCGCGACCGACGACTGGGTGCGCGCGAGGCCGGCCCCGGAGCGGACCGCGGCGCACACCGGGCAGCCGCAGTTCCACTGCGGGGAGCCACCCCCCGCCGCCGAGCCCAGCACTCGCAGCAACACGCCGGCACTTCCGTTCATCGAGGATCCGGGTCCGTGAGAATCCAGGTCCGTGAGGATCCAGGTCCGTCGTCGGCGCGGCCGTCCGTGGCCGTCTCGAACCGTCGGAGGGTGCCGGACCAGGTCCGGCACCCTCCCACCTCCGCTAGTCCTCCAGGTCCTCCAACTGAGCGAGGTACATGGTCACCTCGGCCGCGACTGCGATCTCGTCGAACTCGGGTGTCTCCCACACAGCGAGCTGAGTCTCCATGGAGTCACCTCCTCTCTGGCGGATGCGGCAGGCTCCGGCCAGCGCGCTATGACGGTTCCGGGAGAGCGAAGACGAGCAGGGCGCTTCCGTGCCCCGCGCCGAGCATGCCGGGGAGGAACCCCTCGGCCCAGCCACCCCAGCCGACCGGTACGGCGACGTACTGCCTGCCGTCGACCATGTAGGTGCTCGGGCTGCTGTGGTGGCCGCTTCCGCACTGGAACTGCCACAGCTGCTCCCCGGTGCGGGCGTCGAGCGCGTTGAACTCCCCGGAGGGCTCACCGGCGAACACCAGGTCACCGCCGGTGGACAGCACCGAGGCGCACATCGGGAGTTCGTTGCGCCAGCGCCACTTCTCCTCGCCGGTGGCGTCGAAGGCGCTGATGGACCCCGCCATGTCTTCGATGTCCACCTGAACGCCCGCACCCCAGTACGGGATGCTCTCCTTGAACTCCCGGCGTCGCCGGGTGGCCGTGGCGCCGGTGTCCTGGACCGGGACGTAGAAGAGCCCGGTCTTCGGGCTGTAGGCCGCATGGGTCCATTCCTTGGCGCCGGCCGGACCCGGGTAGAAGTGGACCGGTTCTCCCTCCTTGTCCGGGTACAGCTTCGCCGTCACCTTGCCGTCCCTCGTGATCGCTCCCCATGTGATGCGGTCCACGAAGGGGGTGATCCCGACCCTTTCGCCGTTCGTGCGGTCGAGGACGAAGAAGTATCCGTTCTTGTCGAAGTGCCCGAGCAGTTTGCGCCCGTCCTGCTCGAACAGGATGCACTCGGCGATGCTGTCGTAGTCCCACACGTCGTGCGGCGTGCACTGGTAGTGCCAGCGGATCTGACCGCTGTCGACGTCGACGGCGATGACGCAGTCGGTGAAGAGGTTGTCGCCCTCGCGTACCTCTCCGTCGAAGTCGGGTGCCGGGTTGCCGGTGCCGACGTACAGCAGGTTCGTCTCCGGGTCGAAGGTGCCGGTGACCCAGCAGTTCGCCCCGCCGCGTGCCCAGGCCTCGCCTTCGGCGGGCCAGGTCTCCGATCCCGGCTCCCCGGGCTTCGGCACCGTGTAGCAGCGCCACTGGTGCTCGCCGGTCTCGAGGTCGAACGCGTCGAGGTGGCCGCGTACGCCGAACTCGCCGCCGGAACTCCCGACGATGACCATGTTCTTCACGATCAGCGGGGCGAGCGTGGCGCTCTCCCCGGCCCGGACGTCACCGTAGGTCTTGTCCCAGACCCGATGGCCGGTGGTGGCGTCGAGTGCGAGCACACGAGCATTCGCCGTGACGAAGAAGACCTTCCCCTGAGCCACGGCGACCCCTCGGTTCACGTTCCCGCAGCACAGGGAGACGTCGAAGGGGACCGCATGCTTGTACCGCCAGATCTCCACGCCCGTCTTGGCGTCAAGGGCCCAGACCCAGCCGTCCCAGCCGGAGAGGAACATGACCCCGTCGACGACGATCGGGGTGGCCTCGAACGAGTAGGTCGACGCGCCCGCGATCAGGCCGGTCGTGCCGGCCTGGAAGACCCATGCCGGGACCATGCGCTTGACGTTCTCCGTGTTGATCTGATCCAGGGGGCTGTACCGCTGCCCGTTGTAGGCGCCGTAGTAGGTGAGCCAGTTCTGGGGTTCCTCGCGGGCATTGAGGATGCGTTCGTAGGTGACTCCGGCCACTACCGGCGGCGCGACATCCCCGCCCGCGGTCTTGCCGGTCAGGCGTCCCTGATCGACAGCAACGCCCGCGTCCACGTAGTCGACGGTCATTTCCTCCACCTCCTGCTTCTTGCTACGGCCGCGGCTGTTCGGGACGGTCGAGGCGAGCCTCCGGCGGAGCGTCCCCCAGGACGACGATGGCGCCGGTCAGCCCCCTGCCCTCGTCATTGCCCGTGGGCGAGCTGAACCAGTAGTAGCCAGGCCCGTCGAGGTTGAGGGTCGCGTGTCCGCGCGAGTGGTTCACGAGCCAGATGAACTTCCGGTCGCCGTTGCTCGGCAGGAGCGCGCAGTGCGTGTTCATGTCGTCATTGATGATCTCGAGTTCGATATCGCCTCCATGGGGCATGACCAGAATGTCGGGATCCCAGGTCAGCTCATCCGGGTGGATGCGAATGGTGGCCTCCATGTGGCCATCCGATTCCTCAGTGGCCTGTCCAATGCGTCCGGTTCCCAGCACTTGCCCGAGCGCTGCCTTGTTCTGTGCGTCCAACCCGATCTTGTCCAGCAGGTCGGACCGCTGCTGCGCGGTCGTCATCGGGGCTTCACTCTCCTCATCCCGAATCCCTGTTTTCGGAAGCAATGTTCTCCGAATCAACTTTGGCATTTCTTGCGTCGAATGAACCACGCCGAAAAGGGAGAGAATTTGGTATTCAATAAACACGCTACGCCGCATGAATCACACCGCCAAGCGCGAGCGCCGGTCCGGGCTGCTCATGCCGTTCGTCCGCGACCGGCTACCGTTCGTACCCCGATGTGCCACCGTTGGGAGAAGCCGGACCGCATCGAGCGAGGTCGTACCGGTCGAGGTTCATGACCTTGGCCCACGCGGCAGCGAAGTCCTGCACGAACTTCTCCCGTGCGTCGTCGCTCGCGTAGACCTCAGCGATGGCACGCAGCTCGGAGTTCGAGCCGAAGACGAGGTCGACGCGGCTACCGGTCCACTTGACCTCGCCGGTAGCGCGGTCGCGGCCCTCGAAGGTTTCCGCGGCCGCGGATGTCGGCTTCCATTCCGTGCCCGTGGCGAGCAGATTCACGAAGAAGTCGTTGGTCAGCGACCCAGGCGCCGAGGTGAAGACGCCCAGCGGCGACTGCTGGTAGTTGGCGCCCAGCACCCGCAGGCCGCCCACGAGGACGGTCATCTCGGGCGCGCTCAGGTTGAGCAGGTTCGCTCGGTCCACGAGCAGGTGCTCCGTCGGCAGCCGGTTTCCCTTGCCGCGGTAGTTGCGGAACCCGTCCGCGGTCGGCTCGAGCGGGGCGAAGGACTCCGCATCGGTCCACTCCTGCGTGGCGTCCGTGCGTCCCGGGCTGAAGGGGACCTGGACGTCGTGGCCGGCAGTCTCGGCGGCCTGTTCGACGGCGGCGGCTCCCCCAAGCACGATGAGGTCGGCCAGCGAGATCTTCTTGTCCCCGGTCTCGGAGCTGTTGAAGGTCTCCTGGATCCCCTCCAGGATGCGCAGCACCTGTGCCAGCGTGTCAGGTTCGTTGACCTCCCAGCCCCGCTGCGGCTCGAGGCGGATGCGCGCGCCGTTCGCCCCGCCACGCCTGTCGCTGATGCGGAACGTCGAGGCCGACGCCCACGCGGTCGAGACGAGCTGGGAGACGGACAGCCCGGAGGCGAGGACCTGCCTCTTGAGCGCGGCGACGTCAGCCGCCCCGACGAGCTCGTGGTCCACGGCGGGGACCGGGTCCTGCCAGATCAGCGTCTCCCTGGGGACGAGCGGTCCGAGGTAGCGCTGGATCGGGCCCATGTCGAGGTGCGTCAGCTTGAACCACGCCCGGGCGAACACATCCGCGAGGTGGTCCGGGTTCTCCAGGAAACGTCGCGAGATCGACTCGTAGACCGGGTCCAACCGCAGCGCGAGGTCCGTCGTCAGAATCGTCGGGGCGTGTGTCGTCGATGGGTCGTGGGCGTCCGGCACGGTGCCGGCCCCGCCGCCGTCGCGGGGGATCCACTGCCACAGACCGGCGGGGCTCAGCTCCAGGTCCCACTCGTAGCCGAACAGGGTCTCGAAGAAGCTGTTGTCCCATCTCGTCGGGGTGGGTGTCCACGTACCCTCGAGCCCGCTGGTGATGGCGTCCGTGCCCTTTCCGGTGCCGTAGCTGCTCTTCCAGCCCAAGCCCTGCTCCTCAAGGGTGGCGCCCTCGGGTTCGGGGCCGAGGTGGGCGTCCGGGTCGGCCGCGCCGTGGGTCTTGCCGAATGTGTGGCCGCCCGCGATGAGCGCGACGGTCTCCTCGTCGTTCATCCCCATGCGCCGGAACGTCTCGCGGATCTCCCGGGCGGCGCTGAGCGGGTCCGGGACGGTGTTCGGCCCCTCCGGGTTGACGTAGATGAGGCCCATCTGGACCGCGGCCAGAGGGTTCTCCAGCTCCCGGACGCCGCTGTGGCGTTCGTCGCCGAGCCAGGCGCGCTCGGGACCCCAGTAGACGTCCTCGTCGGGCTCCCAGACGTCCTCCCGGCCGCCGGCGAAGCCGAAGGTCGTGAAGCCCATGGTCTCCAGGGCGCGGTTGCCCGCGAAGATCATCAGGTCGGCCCAGGAAATCTTACGGCCGAACTTCTTCTTCACCGGCCAGAGCAGCCGGCGCGCCTTGTCGAGGTTGCGATTGTCCGGCCAGCTGTTCAGCGGCGCGAAACGCTGCATGCCGGCGCCCGCGCCACCGCGGCCGTCGTCGATGCGGTACGTACCCGCACTGTGCCACACCATCCGGATCATGAGCGGCCCGTAGTGGCCGAAGTCGGCCGGCCACCACTCCTGCGACGTCGCCAGCACCTCGTCGACGTCCCGCGCCAGGGCGTCGAGGTCGAGCGTCCGGAACTCCGCGGCGTAGTCGAAATCCTCGCCCATGGGGTCGGCCACGGCGGGGTGTTTCCGGAGAATCGCCAGGTTGAGCCGGTTCGGCCACCAGTCGCGGGTGCTCGCGCCGCCCATCGCGTGACTGCTGTGCCCGGCCGAGACAGAGAGGCCGAGGCCGCCCCCGCCCCGGACGTTCAGCTCGCCGACAACGGCGTTCGGACTGTCGCCCACGGGACTCCTCCTTCCGGGAACAGCGGTCGCCAGGCCGCTCAGATGTCCAGCGCTCGGCGCACGGCCGGCGCGTTCCGCCGGGAAACCGGCACCATCTCGTTCGCCCGGTCGTCCATGACCAGAGACAGCTCGCCCTTGGGCCCGCGCTCTATCTCCCGGATGCGGCCGAGGTTGACCACATACCGGCGGTGCACCCGCAGGAAGCCGACATCCGCCAGCTCACCTTCGAGCTTGTCCAGACTCAAAGAGGCGGCTCGCAATCGCCCCTGATCGGTGGAGAGCCACACATCGTTTCCCTGCGATTCGGCGAAGGAGACTTCCGGCAGCCGCAGCAGAACAATCCGGTTGTCGCGCATCGCGACCAGTCGGCGCGGCTGCGCCCCAGGGTGCGCGGCCCCCTCGGCCTGGGGCAACTGCGCCCCGTCGGAGGCACCGAACGAGACCAGGGTCCCGATCACGTGTCCGGACGAGAAGACGGGGCGGATGCTGATCGATGTCGGCTCGTCGGCGAGGTGGGCGAAGATCTGCGTCGAGCCGACCCAGTCAGGATTGTGGGCTGCCTGCCTGGTGGCATACCGGGCGGCCGTGATCAGTTCGGGCAGTCCTGGGTTCCATCGCAGCGTGGGGTCGACCGCCGGGGTACGAGCCGGGACGCCCAGGAGCACGCTTGCCATGTCGTCGGCGATCACCACCTTGCCCGCGGCGTCCACCGCTGCGAGCGCCGCACTGGAGCGTGCCCTGGCCTGGCTGTAGGCCGCGACCAATTCGGCGCCCCTGTCCCGGGCACGCCTCTTCAGCGGGTACTGGGTCATGGTGGCCGCGTTCGCCAGCCAGCTTTCCGCGGACGCGGGAAGCCGGCTGCGCCACCAGCAGATATTCAGGACCGCGATCGGTTCTCTGGTCACCACGTCGCGCACCGCGATACCCGCGCCGACCCAGTTGTGGAACGTCTGACACCAGTGCTCCGCGCCCCTGATCGGTACCGGGCCGTGCGCCTCGAGCGCCGTGCCCATGCCGTTCGTACCGACCGCGCACTCGGACCAGCAGAACCAGGGCGCCAGATTGGACTCGCCCGCTCTGGCGAGCGTGGCTTGATCACCCCACTCGGCCAGGATCCGGCCGGTCGCATCGGTGACAGTGACGACGCCACCGAGGTTGCCCACTTCATGTGCCACGGAGGCAGCACGAAAACCCAGCTCAGCGAATACGACATCGTGCTCGGGCGTATGGCTGGGCTCCGCGACGGCCACCGGAGCCTCGGTGAGGTGAGGATCGACCCGGTATTGCTCTCGGCAGCGATGCCAGGAGATCGCCACCAGGGGCCGGACATCCGGAACCTGATCCTCCCCCTGCACGAACCGTTCCCACGCCGCGAGCACGGTGCCCCCGGCCAGGTTCGCCGCGCCGGACTCAAGCCGATGTACATCCCTCATGGTTCAGAACCGCCCTTGGTCCATCCCCAACGCCCGACGGCGTGCGGGCTGTCCGCGCCGGTCGCCGCTCGTCGCGGCCGGACCTGTGGCGGACTGGGCCCCGCGTCGCGCGTCGTCCCGCTTCGTCACTCGTTCCAGGCTGTGTCACAGGCCTGCACTCCCCACCCTAGGTACCGTTGTCGGCCTGCGCACGTCCCTCTCCAGGCCGCGTGCGCGAGAGGCTACTTCCTGGCCCGCCCTGGACAGCGCACCCGCGAGCGAGGTGCGCGGCGCACGGCAGGCGTCCCCCCGGTTGATCGGCGCTCGGAGCCATCCGCAGGCTCGCTGTTGCGGCATCGGACGAACTCCTCGACCCCCTACTCGGCCAGCCGAAGGCCGCCCCTGCGGACCGATGCTGACCTTCTGCTGACCTCGAAGCCCGCGCTATGCGCCTGACCTGCGGGCTCGCCCAAGTATTAGATCTTGGAATTGAAAAGGGTGGTCTTCGGAGCCGTACAACGATTCGCATGTGCGGTCATTTATGGCAGCTGTAGTTCTTGATCACGCCGGTCGTGTCAGGTCGTCGCGGCGGTGTTGTACCAGCGGCGGTGTGCTTCGGCCGCGCGGTGCTGGTGTTCGCGGCGCCAGGCGGACCGGTGCAGCAGGTGATCGCGGTCGCGGCGGGGCGAGGACAGCGCGGTGGCCCGGAGCAGAGGGAGCAGTTCGCGGGCGCCGGCCGGGACGAGTCGGCCGCGGACCACGTCCTGCCCCACCTGTCCGCACTGATCATCCGCCTCACCGACCACGCGGCCGAGCTGAACGGATCGGCAGCCCCACCGACACCGGCCGCCGCCGTCGAGCACCTCCGCGCCGAATCGATATCCATGATCTTCGACCCGACCACCCGGACCCTGACCGCAGACACCCCACGAGGAGAAAGGATCACCGTCGACTGACCGGCACCACAGCCGCACACGCAAGCGCCGCAAGCCCATAAAGGAGGAAGCCACAAGCCTGCCGAAACGACAGAACACCCGCGCCCGGCCGGAAGCCGGAGGCGGGTGTCGGGCTGCCCTGCCCGTGAAACGGGACTCAGGGGGCAATGGTGTTGGTGTCGAGTGTCCGAGGGGGGACTTGAACCCCCACGCCCGATAAAGGGCACTAGCACCTCAAGCTAGCGCGTCTGCCATTCCGCCACCCGGACCAGGTGTCTGCCGCCTGACCGGGGGTGCTCCCCGCGGCGACATGGACAACAATACCAAGCTTTCGGAGTGCCTTTCACCTGCGTTTCCGTCGGCATATCCGCAGGTGAACACCGTCTCACCGTGCGTGCCCGGGCCGCTACCGATCGGGCAGGAGGGTGCGCAGAGCCCGGATGAGGGTCTCGGCCGTCGCGTCGTCCGGCGCTGCGAGGAAGCGGCGCTCGGCAGCCCGCCGCGCCTCCTCCGCGCGCCCCATCCGCGCACGCCCGGCCTCGGTCAGCTCCACGATGTTGCGCCGCCGGTCCTGCGGGCTGCGCCGGCGCTCGACCAGCCCGCGCCGCTCCAGATCGTCCACGAGCGCGACCATCGTCGTCCGGTCCACCCCCGTCCGACCCGCCACCTCGATCTGCGACAGCGGCTCGGCCCCCCGCGAGCACGACCAGCACCGCCAGGTCGTGCCCGTCCATGCCATGGGGTGCGCGAGCCTCGGCCGATGTCCGCGCCGGCTCGGCCTGGACGTGCTTGAGCAGGAGGCCGACGCCGTACCCGAGATCTCCGACGCCTGGAACGTACCGGGGCCGCCGCACGACACCGTGGAGTTCGTCGCCGAGCGGGCCAGGGTGCTGGACGCGCACTGCGCCGAACTGGGCCGGGATCCGGCGGAGATCATCCGCTGGGTCCAGGTCCTGGTGTCGTACGACGACCCGGCGGCGACCCGTGCCACGGTCACCGCCCTGGTACGCGCCGGGATGAACCACATCGTGCTGGGCCTGCCGCGCCCCTGTCCGCACGGAGTGGCCCGACGGCTCGCCGCGGAGGTGATCGCCCCCGTCCTCGCCGTCACGGCATGAGCTGGTACTCCGGGAAGTTCCCCGGCAGCCGCTCCCCCGCCGGCCCCCGGGTCACCGCGCGCACCAGCAGTTCCCCGCCGACGAAGGCGCCCCGCCAGGACGCGCCGAAGCCGCCGAAGAGCTCGTCGCGGTCGCCGCGGGAGCGTGGCGTGCCGTGGCCGACCTTGAACGCGCGGATCTGCGGGGCCAGGCGCGCGAAGGTGGCCGCGTCGTCGGTGGAGAGCGTGGCGACCAGCGCGCCGTTGGAGGCGTTCATGGCGGCCAGGAGTTCGGCCTCGGTGTCGACCAGGACGATCGTGTCGACCGGGCCGAAGGGTTCCGCGTGGTGGAGCGGCGAGGAGGGGGGAGGGTTGAGGAGGGTGACCGGGTGGACGTACGACGACGTGTCCTGTCCGGGCAGGAAGCGGGCGTCGGCCGGGCTGCCGCGGTGCAGCGGGACGGCGCCGCGGTCGACGGCCTCGGCCACCTGGTCGGTCAGGTCCTTGGCCTTGGCCGCGTTGATCACCGGCCCGAAGTCCAGGTCGGGGAGCGGGTCGGTGGGGTCGGCCACGGCCAGCGGGTGGCCGATCCGCAGGCCCCGGACGGCCGGCAGGTAGGCGGTCAGGAACTCGTCGAACAGCTCGCGCTGGACGACGAAGCGCGGGTAGGCGGTGCAGCGCTGCTTGCCGTAGTCGAAGAGCTTGGGGACGACGGCGGTGAACGCGGCCCAGTCGGTGAAGTTCCAGATGCCCCAGGTGTTGAGTCCCTCCTGTTCGAGTACGTGCCGCTTGCCGAGGTCGGTGACGGCCGTGGCCACCGCCGCCCCGGTGTCCCGGCCGCCGACGAAGGAGACACAGCCGATCTCGGGTGCCCGTACCAGCGCCTCCGACAGCTCGCCCCCGCTGCCGCTGAGCAGCGTCACCGGCAGCCCCTCCCGGGCGGCCAGTGCGCAGGCCAGGGTGAGGCAGGCGACCCCGCCGTCGGTCGGGGTCTTCGCCACCACCGCGTTGCCCGCCAGGGCCTGGACCAGTACCGCGTGGACGAGCACGCTCATCGGGTAGTTCCAGCTGGCGATGTTGGACACCGGCCCGTCCAGCGGGGCCCGTCCGGCGAGCATCGGTCCGATGCCGTCGACGTACCAGCGCACCCCGTCGATCGCCCGGTCGACGTCCGCCTGGGCCAGCCGCCAGGGCTTGCCGATCTCCCAGACGAGCAGCAGGGCGAGGAGTTCCCGGTGTTCGGTGAGGGCGTCGAGGGTGGCGGCCACCCTGGCCCGGCGTTCCTCCAGCGGGACGTGCCGCCAGGCGCGGTGCTGGTCGAGGCAGGCGCGGACGGCCCGGTGCGCGGTGTCACGGTCGAGGCGCGGGGCGCCGGCGATGGGGCTGCCGTCGACGGGGCTGGTCGCGGGGAGCGGGCGGCCGTCGGGCTGCCAGGCGCCGGCCCAGAGGTTGAGGACGCGGTCGTCCCGGAAGGCCTCGGGGGCGAGGTCGAGGCAGCGTGCCCAGGCGTCGTCCCAGCCGGTGCCGGGTTTGCGGACGAGGATCATGGTCAACCCCCGGCTTTCAGGAGCTCCAGCACGAGCCGGGCGGTCTCGGTCGGCGTGCTCCCCACCCGCACCCCGACCGCCTCCAGCGCCGCCTGCTTGGCCCGGGCGGTGCCGGCCGAGCCGGAGACGATGGCGCCCGCGTGGCCCATGGTGCGGCCCTCGGGCGCGGTGAACCCGGCGATGTAGCCGACGACCGGCTTGGTGACGTGCTCCCGGATGTAGGCGGCGGCCCGTTCCTCCGCGTCGCCGCCGATCTCCCCGATGAGGACGACGAGTTCGGTGTCGGGGTCGTCCTGGAAGGCGACCAGGCAGTCGATGTGGCTGGTCCCGACGACCGGGTCGCCCCCGATGCCGACGCAGGTGGAGAAGCCGATGTCCCGCAGTTCGTACATGAGCTGGTAGGTCAGGGTGCCCGACTTGGAGACGAGGCCGATGCGGCCCGGCTTGGTGATGTCGGCGGGGATGATGCCCGCGTTGGACTGGCCGGGGGTGATCAGGCCCGGGCAGTTGGGGCCGATGATCCGGGTGCCCCTGGCCCGCGCGTAGGAGGTGAAGGCGACCGAGTCGTGGACCGGGATGCCCTCGGTGATCACCACCGCGAGGCCGATGCCGGCGTCGGCCGCCTCCAGCACCGCGGCCTTGGCGAAGGCGGGCGGCACGAAGACGACGGTGACGTCGGCGCCGGTCGCCGCCATGCCCTCGGCGACCGTGCCGAAGACCGGGACCGCACGGTCGTCGAAGTCGACGGTCTGCCCGGCCTTGCGCGGGTTGACCCCGCCGACGACGTCGGTTCCGGCGGCGAGCATCCGGCGGGTGTGCTTCATGCCCTCGCCGCCGGTCATGCCCTGGACGAGGACCTTGCTCTCCTTGGTGAGGTAGATCGCCATGACAGGACTCCTCAGGCGGTGGTGGCGAGTTCGGCGGCGCGGCGGGCGGCGCCGTCCATGGTGGTGGCCTGTTCGACCAGGGGGTGCGCGCGGTCGTCGAGGATCGCCCGGCCGCGGGCCGCGTTGTTGCCGTCGAGGCGGACCACCAGCGGCCTGGTCAGCCGGACGGTCTCCAGGGCCTGCACGATCCCGTCGGCGACCGCGTCGCACGCGGTGATCCCGCCGAAGACGTTGACGAGGACCGACTTCACGGACGGGTCGGAGAGGATCACCGAGAGTCCGTCGGCCATGATCCGGGCGGAGGCCCCGCCGCCGATGTCGAGGAAGTTGGCGGGCCGCGCGCCGCAGCCGGCCACCACGTCCAGGGTGGACATGACCAGGCCGGCGCCGTTGCCGATGATGCCGACCTCGCCGTCGAGCCTGACGTAGTTGAGTCCCTTCGCGGCGGCCGCAGCCTCCAGCGGGTCGTGGTGCTCACCGTCGTCGGCGCCCCAGCGGGACTGCCGGAAGCGGGCGTTGTCGTCAAGGGTGACCTTGCCGTCCAGGGCCAGGATCCGGCCCTCCCGGGTGCGCACGAGCGGGTTCACCTCGACGAGCAGCGCGTCCTCGCGGACCAGTACCTGCCAGAGCCGTACCAGGACGTCGACGGTCTGCGGCGGCAGTCCGGCGGCGTCGGCGATCTCCTGGGCCTTGGCGGAGGTGACGCCGGCCGCGGGGTCGATGCGGACCCGGGCCACCGCCTCGGGCCGGGTCGCGGCCACCTCCTCGATGTCCATGCCGCCCTCGGCGGAGGCGATCGCGAGGAAGCCGCCGGCCGCCCGGTCGAGGACGTAGGAGACGTAGAACTCGCTGTCGATGTCGACGGGCTGGGCCAGCATCACCTTGCCGACCGTGTGCCCCTTGATGTCCATGCCGAGGATCTGACGTGCCGTGAGTTCCGCCGCGGCCGGGTCGGCGGCGAGCTTCACACCGCCCGCCTTGCCCCGGCCACCGGTCTTGACCTGCGCCTTCACGACGACCCTGCCGCCGAGCCTACGGGCGATCTCCCGGGCCTCCTTGGGCGAGTCGGTGACCTCTGCCCTCGGCACCACGATGCCGTGGTCTTCGAAGAGTTCCCTTGCCTGGTGTTCGTACAGGTCCATTCCGGCTCCTGTCTGCGAAGTCCGTCGAGAAGTCATCGAGAGGCCGGACGAGGCCGAACTCCGATGACCGAAAAGTGCCGCACGCCCCCTGGACACCACCCACCGGATGCGGGATAACAAGGTTCATACAGTATTCGTCGACTGTATGCAATGTACCGCGAGAGCGTTCCAACCCCCTACGAAGGGACAGGACTTCGCCATGCCCGACGACACCCAGGACGTGATTTCCGGTGGTCATCTCGTTGCCAAGGCGCTGAAGGCCGAGGGGGTCGACCGCATCTACACCCTGTGCGGCGGCCACATCATCGACATCTACGACGGCTGCGTCGACGAGGGCATAGAAGTCGTCGACGTCCGCCACGAGCAGGTGGCCGCACATGCCGCCGACGGCTACGCGCGCCTCACCGGAAGGCCCGGCTGCGCGGTCGTCACCGCCGGTCCCGGTACGACCGACGCGGTCACCGGGGTCGCCAACGCCTTCCGCGCGGAGTCCCCGATGCTGCTGATCGGCGGCCAGGGGGCGCTCACCCAGCACAAGATGGGATCCCTGCAGGACCTGCCGCACGTCGACATGATGACGCCGATCACCAAGTTCGCGGCGACCGTCCCGGACACCGCCCGCGCCGCCGACATGGTCTCCATGGCGTTCCGCGAGTGCTACCACGGCGCCCCGGGCCCCTCGTTCCTGGAGATACCCCGTGACGTCCTCGACGCCAAGGTCCCCGCGGAGAAGGCGCGGGTGCCCAAGGCGGGCGCCTACCGCGCCTCCACCCGCTCGGCCGGCGACCCCGAGGCGATCGAGAAGCTCGCCGACCTGCTCGTGCACGCCGAGAAGCCGGCCATCCTGCTCGGCAGCCAGGTCTGGACGACCCGCGGCACCGCGGACGCCATCGAGCTGGTGCGGACCCTCAACATCCCGGCGTACATGAACGGCGCGGGCCGCGGCACCCTGCCGCCCGGCGACCCGCACCACTTCCAGCTCTCCCGCCGGTACGCCTTCTCCCATGCCGACGTCATCGTGATCGTCGGCACGCCCTTCGACTTCCGCATGGGCTACGGCAAGCGCCTCTCCCCCACCGCGACCGTCGTGCAGATCGACCTCGACTACCGCACGGTCGGCAAGAACCGGGACATCGACCTCGGGATCGTCGGGGACGCGGGCCTGGTCCTGAAGTCGGTGACCGAGGCCGCCTCCGGCCGGGTCGACGGGGGTGCCTCCAAGCGCAAGGAGTGGCTCGACGAACTGCGGGCCGCCGAGCAGACCGCGCTGGAGAAGCGGCTGCCGAGCCTCAGGTCGGACGCCTCGCCCATCCACCCGTACCGCCTGGTCAGCGAGATCAACGACTTCCTCACCGAGGACTCGATCTACATCGGCGACGGCGGCGACATCGTCACCTTCTCCGGGCAGGTCGTGCAGCCGAAGTCGCCGGGCCACTGGATGGACCCCGGCCCGCTCGGCACCCTCGGCGTCGGCATCCCCTTCGTGCTCGCCGCCAAGCAGGCCCGCCCCGACAAGGAGGTGGTCGCCCTCTTCGGCGACGGCGCCTTCTCGCTCACCGGCTGGGACTTCGAGACCCTGGTCCGCTACGACCTCCCGTTCGTCGGGATCGTCGGCAACAACTCCTCGATGAACCAGATCCGTTACGGCCAGGCCGCCAAGTACGGCATCGAGCGCGAGCGGGTCGGCAACACCCTCGGGGACGTCCACTACGACAAGTTCGCCCAGATGCTGGGCGGTTACGGCGAGGAGGTCCGCGACCCCGCCGACATCGGCCCCGCCCTGCGCCGGGCCCGCGAGTCCGGCAAGCCGTCGCTGATCAACGTCTGGGTCGACCCGGACGCGTACGCCCCCGGAACCATGAACCAGACCATGTACAAGTGAGGTGGAACGCCCATGACCGCCAAGGCACTTGAGGGCATTCGCGTCCTCGACATGACCCACGTCCAGTCGGGCCCCTCCGCCACCCAGCTGCTCGCCTGGCTCGGCGCGGACGTCGTCAAGCTGGAGGCGCCGACCGGTGACATCACGCGCAGGCAGCTGCGCGACCTCCCGGACGTCGACTCCCTCTACTTCACGATGCTCAACTGCAACAAGCGGAGCATCACCCTCAACACCAAGACCGAGCGCGGCAAGGAACTCCTGACCGAGCTGATCCGGCGCTCCGACGTGATGGTGGAGAACTTCGGTCCCGGCGCGGTCGACCGGATGGGGTTCACCTGGGACCGCATCAAGGAGATCAACCCGCGGATCGTCTACGCGTCCATCAAGGGCTTCGGGGACGGCCCCTACACCAACTTCAAGGCGTACGAGGTGGTCGCCCAGGCGATGGGCGGCTCGATGGCCACCACCGGCTTCGAGGACGGGCCGCCGCTGGCCACGGGCGCGCAGATCGGTGACTCGGGCACCGGGGTGCACACAGTGGCCGGCATACTGGCGGCGCTCTTCCAGCGCGAGCGCACCGGACGCGGCCAGCGCGTCAACGTCGCCATGCAGCACGCCGTGCTCAACCTGTGCCGGGTCAAGCTCCGCGACCAGCAACGGCTCGCGCACGGCCGGCTCGCCGAGTACCCGAACGAGGACTTCGGCGACGAGGTGCCGCGCTCCGGCAACGCCTCCGGCGGCGGCCAGCCCGGCTGGGCGGTCAAGTGCGCGCCGGGCGGCCCCAACGACTACGTGTACGTCATCGTGCAGCCCGTCGGCTGGCAGCCGATCACCCGGCTCATCGGCCGGCCGGAGCTCGCCGACGACCCCGAGTGGGCGACCCCGGAGTCCCGGCTGCCCAAGCTCAACAAGATGTTCCAGCTGATCGAGGAGTGGTCCGCCACGCTCCCCAAGTGGGAGGTGCTGGAGCAGCTCAACGCCCACGACATCCCGTGCGGGCCGATCCTGTCGACGAAGGAGATCATCGAGGACGAGTCGCTGGTCGCCAACGAGATGGTGGTCACCGTCCCGCACCCCGAGCGCGGCGAGTTCGTCACCGTGGGCAGCCCGCTCAAGCTCTCCGACTCCCCCGTGGACGTCACCAGTTCGCCACTGCTCGGCGAGCACAACGAAGCCGTCTACATCGGCGAACTCGGCCTCGGCGACGAGGAGTTGCGCCTGCTCAAGTCGAACGGAGTGATCTGACGTGATGGCAGAGGACCGGGAGCTGCGGGTCCGCGAACTCCTCGACTCCGTGCGCGCGCAGGGCCGTACGGCACTCACCGCGCCGGAGGGCAAGGTGGTCGCCGACGCGTACGGGATCGCCGTACCGGGCGAGGAGCTCGCCACCGACGTCGACGAGGCGGTGGCGTACGCGGCACGCTTCGCCGGGCCGGTGGTCATGAAGATCGTGTCGCCCGACATCCTGCACAAGACCGACGCGGGCGGGGTCGTCGTCGGGGTGGAGGGCGCGGCGGACGTGCGCGCGGCCTTCCACCGGATCGTCGAGAACGCGCGTGCCTACGACGCCGACGCACGCATCGAGGGCGTCCAGGTCCAGGAACTGCTGCCGAAGGGCACGGAGGTGATCGTCGGCGCGGTCACCGACCCGACCTTCGGGAAGGTCGTCGCCTTCGGGCTCGGCGGGGTGCTGGTCGAGGTGCTGAAGGACGTGACCTTCCGGCTCGCGCCCGTCTCCGCCGACGAGGCGCTGTCGATGCTGGACTCCATCGAGGCGGCCGAGGTGCTGCGCGGGGTGCGCGGACAGGCGGGTGTGGACCGGTGGGCGGTGGCCGAGCAGATCCGCCGGGTCTCCCAACTGGTCGCGGACTTCCCGGAGATCGCCGAGGTGGACCTCAACCCGGTGATCGCGACGGCGGCGGGCGCGGTCGCCGCGGACATCAGGATCATCCTCGCGCAGAAGCAGCCGCCGGAGCGCAGGAAGTACCCGCGCGAGGAGATCCTGGAGAGCATGCGCCGGCTGATGCAGCCCCGCTCGGTCGCGGTGATCGGCGCCTCCAACGAGCAGGGCAAGATCGGCAACTCGGTGATGCGCAACCTCGTGGACGGCGGCTTCGCCGGGGAGATCCATCCGGTGAACCCCAAGGCCGATGACATCCTGGGCCGCAAGGCGTACAAGAGTGTCACGGACGTTCCCGGTGAGGTGGATGTGGCCGTCTTCGCCATTCCCGCCAAGTTCGTGGCAGCGGCGCTGGAGGAGGTGGGCCGGAAGAAGATCCCCAACGCCGTCCTGATCCCGTCCGGCTTCGCGGAGACCGGCGAGCACGAGCTCCAGGAGGAGATCGTCGCGATCGGCGAGCGCCACGGCATCCGCCTCCTCGGCCCGAACATCTACGGCTACTACTCCACCTGGCAGGACCTGTGCGCCACGTTCTGCACGCCGTACGACGTGAAGGGCGGCGTGGCGCTGACCTCCCAGTCCGGCGGCATCGGCATGGCGATCCTGGGCTTCGCCCGCACCACCAAGACGGGCGTGTCGGCGATCGTCGGCCTCGGCAACAAGTCGGACCTGGACGAGGACGACCTGCTGACCTGGTTCGGCGAGGACCCGCACACCGAGTGCATCGCGATGCACCTGGAGGACCTGAAGGACGGCCGCGCCTTCGTCGAGGCCGCGCGCGCGACCGTACCGAAGAAGCCCGTCGTCGTCCTCAAGGCGGGCCGTACCGCGGCCGGCGCCAAGGCGGCCGGCTCGCACACGGGTGCGCTCGCGGGCGACGACGCGGTGTACGACGACATCCTGCGGCAGGCGGGCGTCATCCGGGCGCCGGGCCTGAACGAGATGCTGGAGTATGCGCGTGGCCTGCCGGTGCTGCCGGCCCCGAAGGGCGACAACGTCGTGATCATCACCGGCGCGGGCGGCAGCGGTGTCCTGCTGTCCGACGCGATCACCGACAACGGGCTGACCCTGATGGAGATCCCGCCGGACCTGGACGAGGCGTTCCGCCGCTTCATCCCGCCGTTCGGCGCCGCCGGCAACCCGGTGGACATCACGGGCGGCGAGCCGCCGTCGACGTACGAGGCGACGATCCGGCTGGGTCTCGAGGACCCGCGGATCCACGCGCTCGTCCTCGGCTACTGGCACACCATCGTCACCCCGCCGATGGTGTTCGCGGAGCTGACCGCGCGGGTGGTCGCGGAGTTCCGGGAGCGGGGCGTCGAGAAGCCGGTCGTCGCCTCGCTGGCGGGCGACGTCGAGGTCGAGGAGGCCTGCCAGTACCTGTACGAACGGGGGGTCGTGGCGTACCCGTACACGACCGAGCGGCCGGTGGCCGTGCTCGGCGCCAAGTACCGCTGGGCGCGGGCGGCCGGACTGTTGGGGGGCGGCTCATGACGTAGGTGCGGGAAGGGGCCGGCCGGCGGTGCGCGTCGGCCGGCCCCGGGACCCGAGCGCGCACGAAAGGCATTGGACAGGGGGCGCTGGCCAGAACTTTCGACGCAAGGGGTGCTGAGCAGACATGTCATCCATCGATCTATCGACATCCGTCCCCTTCAGGGAGGTGACGGACCGCAACGGCCGCAGGTACCGGATCGGCGAGAGTGACGTCGATCTGATGGGCCGGACACGCACATGGATGGTCATCCTGCCCTGGGTGGGCATGATGGGCATCAGCTCCGCCGAGTACGCGTTCACGTCGGCGGAGGACACGCTGCACGAGGCGCATCTGTGGAGCAGCGGGCACATCTTCTGGCTGATGGGCGTCTGGGTGTTCTTCCAGGCGGCCGTGGCCTTCCCGGCCGGGCAACTGCGGGAGAGCGGACGGCTCCCCGCCCGTACGGCCATGCTGATCGGCGCGGTCGGCACACTCCTTGGCTATGTGTCGCTGGCGTTCGCGCCGAACGTGGTCGTCGCCTATCTCGGCTTCGGCATGTGCAGCGGCATCGGTGCCGGTCTCGTCTACGCGACCTGCGTGAACATGGTGGGCAAGTGGTATCCGGAGCGCAAGGGCGGCAAGACGGGGTTCGTCAACGGCGGTTTCGCCTACGGGTCCGTGCCGTTCGTGTTCCTCTTCACCTCGGTCCTCGACCTGAGCAACTACAAGGTCGTGCTCTCCGCGGTCGGGGTGGGGCTGTGTCTGGTGGTGGCGTCGGCCGGCTGGTTCTTCAGGGACCCGCCGAAGAACTGGTGGCCGCCGCACGTCGACCCGCTGAAAGCGACCCAGGACCCGAAGATACGCCGGGCGTTGGAGAAGAACCCGCCGGCGGTCAAGCAGTACACACCCAAGGAGGCAGCCCGTACGCCCGTCCTGTGGATGATGTGGTTCTGTCTGCTCTGCACGGCCGGGATCAATATCTTCGGCATCGCCTTCCAGGTGCCGTTCGGCAAGGACATGGGGTTCGCGGGCGGGATCGTCGCCACCGCGATGTCGTTGAAGGCGATCGTCAACGGCACCGGGCGCGGCGTCATCGGCTGGATCTCCGACCGCTACGGCCGCCGCAACACCCTCATCATCGTGTGCATCGTGCTCGGCAGCGCGCAGTTCGGCGTACTGGTCTCCGGCCAGATGGGCAGCATGCCGTTCTTCCTGTTCTGCTCCATGGTCTCCGGCTTCGGCGGCGGGGCGATCTTCCCGCTCTTCGCGGCCATGACGGCGGACTACTTCGGTGAGAACAACAACGCCACCAACTACGGGATGGTCTACAGCTCCAAGCTGATCTCCGGCCTGGTGGGCTCCGGTCTGGGCGCGGTCGTCGTCGGTGAGTGGGACTACCACGGCGCGTTCGTGCTCGCGGGCTCCGTCGGCCTGGCCTCCGCAGTGCTGGCCCTCTTCCTCAAGGCACCGGGCAGGCCCAGCGCCCGGCGCATCGTCCCCAACCCGCATCCGCTCGGCGAGGAGATGGCGTGACATGTCGGCAGACCCTGTAGCCACGAACAGCACGGACGCCGGACGCCGCCCGTACCGCGAGGTCACGGACGCCCGCGGCCGCGTCTACCGGATCGGCGAGACCGACCGGGACATCCTCGGCCACTCCCGGAACATCATGGTGTACCTCCCGTGGATAGCCATGATGGCCATCAGTGTCTTCGAGTACGCGTACGGCTCCGCGGAGGACACCCTGTCCCACGCGCACGGCTGGACGCAGTCCAACACCTTCTGGATCCTGAGCGTCTGGGTGTTCTTCCAGGCCGGCATCGCCTTCCCGGCGGGCTGGCTGCGCGAGAAGGGCATCCTCACGGCCCGCCGGGCGATGTACACCGGTTCCGGCATGTGCCTGGTCGGCTTCCTGGCCCTCTCCCACATCAGCGAGATCTGGCTGGCGATCATCGGCTTCGGCGTGATCGGCGGCCTGGGGTCCGGCCTGGTCTACGCGACCTGCATCAACATGGTCGGCAAGTGGTTCCCCGAACGCCGGGGCGCCCGTACGGGTTTCGTGAACGGCGGCTTCGCGTACGGCTCGCTCCCCTTCATCTTCATCTTCAACTACGCCTTCGACACGGCCAACTACCACCGCGTCCTGGACCTCATCGGCGCCTACGTGATGGTCGTCGTCCTCGTCACCGCGTTCTTCTTCAAGGACCCGCCGAAGAACTGGTGGCCGGCCGACGTCGACCCGCTCGCGCACACGGCCGACACCCGGACCGGCGCGGCCCTCGCCAAGAACCCGCCCGCGGTACGCCAGTTCACCCCCAAGGAGGCGATCCGCACCGGCATGCTCCCGCTGATGTGGATCTCCATCGTCATGACGGCCGGGGTCTCGATCTTCGGTATCTCCTTCCAGGTGGACTTCGCGAAGGACGTCGGCTTCGGCCCCCTGGTCGCTGCCTCGTCCATGGGCGTGATGGCGGTCATCAACGGCATAGGCCGCGGCGTGGTCGGCTGGCTCTCCGACCGCCTGGGCCGCAAACCGACCCTCGTCTTCGTGATCGTCGTCCTCGGCCTCGCCCAGTTCGGCGTGATCTGGGCCGGTGACATCAAGAGCGAGTGGCTGTTCCTGTTCTTCGCCTTCCTCTCCGGTTTCGGCGGCGGCGCCTTCTACCCGCTCTTCGCCGCCCTCACCCCGGACTACTTCGGCGAGAACTACAACGCCACCAACTACGGCCTCGTCTACAGCGGCAAACTCATCAGCGGCCTCTTCGGCGGCGGCCTCGGCTCCATGGTCGTCGGCGCCTGGGGCTACAACGGCGCCTACGCCCTGGCGGGCGGCATCTCGATGCTGGCGGCTGCGATAGCACTGCTGCTGCGGCAGCCGGGGCGGGGGACGACCACGACGGTGGGGGCAGTGCAGGCGCAGACGGCGACCTGACGGGTTCCGCGGAGCCTCGGAGCAGAGGTCTTCCCGGAACCGGGTCCCGGACCAGTGTCCGGGACCCAGCCGCTGCCAGAACGCGGTATTCGCTGCATCATCCCGGACAAGGTTGACCAAGCCCGCAACCGCAAGAAGCGCGGCTCGCTCGGCGGCCGTCCGCCGAGGTTCGACCCGGAGGACTACAAGGCGAGACACGCGGTCGAGTGCGGCATCAATCGCCTCAAAAGACACCGCGCCGTGGCCACGAGGTACGACAAGCTCGCGGTCCGCTACGAGGCGACCGTCCTCGTCTCAGCCATCAATGAATGGCTGTGACCCGTGTCGTCGAGAGTGATCCAGTAGCGGCGCTTGACCCCGGTTTCGGTGCTGCGCACATCTTCGAGGACGCCGCCGTTGCTTTCGATGGTGCGCGCCGAGCCGACGTTGCCATCGTCACAGGTGAGAAGAACCCGGTCCAGACCGAACGCCGGCGCCTTGAGCAGAACCGCTCCCAGCGCCCATGAGGCCAGTCCGCGTCTCCTGGCAGAAGGCCGAACGCTGTAGCCGATGTTTCCGCCGCCTTCCAACAAAAAGGCGTTCAGATAGTGCCGAAGGTCGATGGCCCCAAGGTACGTCTCGCCCTCGACGATCCACCAGTGCGTAGCGTGGACGCGCCCTTCCCCGACAGGCAGCGCCCGGTCCGATTGCTGTCGCAGCCGCTCGACCCATGAGGCGAACCCTTCCGGGCTGTCGAGGTCATCGTCACCAACCAGACGCAGGCCAGCCCCGTCCTGGTGAGCCCCGGGCTGCCACTCGTCACGGGCCGTGAGCCACGAGGAATGCAGCCGTCCTGTGGGAGCGATCAGTTCAGCCATGCCAGGGACGATAACACCCGCACCCCATGCGCGATCAGGCACTTTGTGCCAGATCGGGATCCCGGCCCGTCGGATGGGGTGCAGGTAAGCCGGATCGGGGCGCGATCCCCTCATCCCGTCGCGGAGCAATGCTCAGGGCTTGTGGATCAGCCCTGGGTGGGACACGGAGGGCGTACCTTCCCCAATGATCGTGTGATGGTCACCGAGCAGGCCCGCGTTGCAGCGCTTCCAGCCCGTCGAGGATGGTCTGGAGGCCGAACTGGAAGGTGTTGTCGGGCGCCGCGCCGTAGTCGGCGCTGTGGGTGTCCAGGCGGGCGCGCAGCCGAGGGAACTGTGCGGCAGTCTCGCGGGCTTCGGCCTGGGCTTCGCCGATGGCCTGTTCGGCGTTGCTGCTGCCTTCGCGCCGCAGTTTGCGGGTGAGTGAGGCTGCTGCGGCTGGGCCGAGGGCGTTGCCGAGGACGAAGGTGAAAACGGCGGACGCGGCCTGGTCGGCTGCGGGGCCAGCGAATCCCGCGGCTTCGTAGACGGCCAGGAGGTGGTCGTCGTGGCGGGCCTTGCCAGGGCCGAACATGAGGAAGGAGCCGAAGGCCTGCAGCAGCCACGGGTGGCGGGTCAGCATCGCATGCAGGTCGGTGGCCATGGTGGTGGCTGCCGTGCGCCAGTCGACCAGGTCAGGGTCGGGCAGCGTTATTTCGTGCCACAGTTGGTCGCCGGCGAGGGCGATGAGGTTGTCCTTGCTGCCCACGTGCCAGTAGACCGCGGTGGCCGCCGAGCCCAGCCGCTGACCCAGTGCCCGCATATTCAGGCCCTCCAACCCTTCGGTGTCCAGCAGGGCGATAGCAGCAGTGAGGATCTGTTCGCGGGTCAGCGTGTTGCGGGGCATGGATCCACGATAGCTGTCGACTTGCACGGCGTTCAAGAAATCTCTACCACCGCGTTCAAGTGGTTCGCTAGCCTTCACTTGAACAAAGTGCAAGTCGCTGCGACGCCCGGTGGGCATCTGGGAACGTGCGCGAACCACACCGATCGAGGGGGAATCGAGATGTCACGCGATGCGCTGGCTGAGTTCGTCGAGGCGACGGCCAAGGAGTTCGACATCCCAGGCGCAGCGGTGGGGGTCTGGGTGGACGGACGGGAGCTGATCGCCTGTCACGGCGTGACGAGCCTCGACAACCCGCTGCCCGTCGACCGGGACACACTCTTCGTGCTGGGCTCGGTCACCAAGACCTACACGGCGACCGCGATTATGCGCCTGGTCGAGCAGGGGCGGGTCGAGCTGGAGGCGCCAGTGCGCTGCTACGTTCCCGAACTCCGGCTCCCCGACGAGGGCGCGGCCGCGCAGATCACCATCCTGAACCTGCTCAACCACACCGCCGGGCTGGACACCCGGATAGTCTTCGACAGCGGAGACGGAGACGACGCGCTGGCCCGCGAGGTGACCAACATGGCCGAGGTGGCGCTGATCGGCCCAGTCGGCGGCCGCGCCTCCTACAGCCAACTCGGCTACAACCTGCTCGGCCGGGTCGTCGAGAACGTCACCGGCGAGACCTACGAGGCCGCTGTCGCCTCACTCGTCCTGGAACAGGCCGGCATGACCGACAGCGTCTTCACCGCCGGACAGGCCATCACCCGCCGGTTCGCCGTGGGCCACAACCTCAGCGAAGGGGCGCTCAAGGTCGCCCGGACTTGGAAGGACACGCGCGGCAACAACCCGGGCGGCGGCCTGGTGTCCTCGGTCTCCGACCAGTTGCGCTGGGCCCGGTTCCACCTCGGCGGCGGTGACCTGGCGAGGCGCATGCAGGAGCCGACGGTGGAGCTGCACGGCTCCACGCTCGGCGACGCCATCGGCCTCGGCTGGTTCCTGCGCGACGTGGACGGAGTGCGCACCGTCGGGCACGGCGGATCGACCAACGGACAGTTCGCCAACCTGCTGCTGGTCCCGGAGCGGGACTTCGCCGTCGTGGCGGCGTCCAACGCCGGGCCCGACAACGGCCTGGAGTTCAACCAGGCCGTGCTCCGCTGGGCGCTCGAACACTACCTTGGCGTGGTCGAGCGCGACCCCCACCCGCTCCCGTACGACCCGCAGCGCGCCCAGGAGATCACCGGGCACTACGAGAATGAATTCATGACGCTGATCATCGACACCGACGGCGACACGATGACGGTTGAATGCCGGATCAAGCCGGAGATCCGCGCGGCGGCCGACAGGGAACTGCCGCCGGACCTGCCGCCGGCCGGGCTCGGCCTGCTCCCCGGGAGCGGCGACGAGTACATCGTCACCAGCGGCGGCCTAATCGGCCAGCGCGGTTTCCTCACCCGCGATGCCGACGGCGCCATCATCGGGGCCGACATGGCCGGACGGCTCTTCAACCGGGCTCCGACACCCGCCGAGTGACACCTGCGTACCCCCGGAGAGCACCGCAGGCGAGACCGGTGACCGGCCTCGCCTGGGTACACAACATTTGACAATTGCTCCCCGCCGCAGTTCCTCAACCACCACCTTGATCCACTTTCGGCACACGCCCTTGATCTTTAACGGCCGACGTCGAATGGTGCCTCGAACTTGATCACTCGGTTCGGTAACCGCCGTACACCAAAGCGGCCTTCGCCTGAACATGT
>NZ_JBVJNZ010000021.1:0-54014 GCF_055583445.1 Streptomyces sp. NPDC104761
GCCGTTTTTTTTTTGGGGGGAGGGGGAAGCGCCTCCCCCCCCCCCCCCCCCACCCCCCCCCCCCCCTCCCCGCCCCCCCCCCCCCCCCCCCCCCCGGCCCCGGACGTGCGGGCGCGGGTCGCTCAGACGGTCTCGGGGAGTTCTTCGAGACCCTCGGCGACCAGCTTGGCCAGGCGGTCGAGCGCGGCGTCCGCGCCCTCGGCGTCGGAGGCGAGGACGATCTCCTCGCCGCCCTGGGCGCCCAGCCCCAGGACAGCCAGCATGGAGGCCGCGTTGACGGGGTTGCCGTCGGCCTTGGCGATCGTCACCGGGATGCCTGCGGCCGTGGCGGCCCGGACGAAGATGGAAGCGGGGCGGGCGTGGAGGCCCTCGGCCCAGCCGACGTTGACGCGGCGCTCAGCCATGTGATGCTGCCCTTCGGTGTTCAGGGTTGTCTAGACCAGTTTCCCATATCGTGAAGCGTGCCCGGAGGGGCGTGTGCCCCTCCGGGCCGTGTCGCCGGACCGCGGCCTCGGTCCGACGTCCGTCCTCCACAGACTGCCTCGCGCCGTTGTCGGACGCGAGCCGTACTCTGGGGCCCATGCAGACCCCGGCGGACCCGCAGGACCGGCACGAGTACCCGTCCCACTGGGAGGCTGACGTGGTGCTGCGCGACGGGGGTACCGCGCGCGTCCGGCCCATCACCGTCGATGACGCCGAGCGCCTGGTCAGCTTCTACGAGCAGGTCTCGGACGAGTCGAAGTACTACCGCTTCTTCGCGCCCTACCCCAGGCTCTCCGCCAAGGACGTCCACCGCTTCACGCACCACGACTTTGTGGACAGGGTGGGGCTCGCGGCCACCATCGGCGGCGAGTTCATCGCAACCGTACGCTATGACCGCATTGGCCCGGACGGCACGCCCGCCTCCGCGCCCGCCGACGAGGCCGAGGTCGCCTTCCTCGTCCAGGACGCCCACCAGGGCCGGGGCGTCGCCTCCGCCCTGCTCGAGCACATCGCGGCCGTCGCGCGTGAGCGCGGGATCCGCCGCTTCGCCGCCGAGGTGCTGCCCGCCAACACCAAGATGATCAAGGTGTTCATGGACGCCGGCTACACCCAGAAGCGCAGCTTCGAGGACGGTGTCGTCCGCCTGGAGTTCGACCTGGAGCCCACCGACCGCTCCCTCGCCGTGCAGCGCGCCCGCGAGCAGCGCGCGGAGGCCCGCTCGGTACGACGGCTGCTGGCACCGGGGTCCGTGGCCGTGATCGGCGTCGGCCGCACGCCCGGCGGGGTCGGCCGCAGCGTCCTCGGCAATCTGCGGGACGCCGGCTTCACCGGCCGCCTGCACGCCGTGAACCGCGCCTTCCCCGACGACCTGAAGGAGGTCGACGGGGTGCCGGCACACCGCTCCGTGCGGGACATCGACGGTCCCGTCGACCTCGCGGTGGTCGCGGTACCCGCCGAGCACGTCCCCGACGTCGTCACCGAGTGCGGCGAGCACGGCGTCCAGGGACTCGTCGTCCTCGCCGCGGGCTACGCGGAGAGCGGTCCCGACGGCCGCGAGCGCCAGCGCGCCCTCGTCCGGCAGGCCCGCACCTACGGCATGCGCATCATCGGCCCCAACGCCTTCGGGATCATCAACACCGCGGACGGCGTCCGGCTGAACGCCTCCCTCGCACCCGAGATGCCCCGCTCCGGCCGCATCGGCCTGTTCGCCCAGTCCGGCGCCATCGGCATCGCCCTGCTCTCCCGGCTGCACCGGCGCGGCGGCGGCGTCACCGGCACCACCGGCGTCTCCACCTTCGTCTCCTCCGGCAACCGCGCGGACGTCTCCGGCAACGACGTCCTCCAGTACTGGTACGACGACCCCGAGACCGACGTCGTCCTCATGTACCTGGAGTCCATCGGCAACCCGCGCAAGTTCACCCGCCTCGCGCGGCGGACGGGGGCGGCGAAGCCGCTCGTCGTGGTGCAGGGCGCGGGGCAGGCGCCGCCGGGCCACGCGGTACGGGCGACGCGGCTGCCGCACGCCACGGTGTCCGCGCTGCTCAGGCAGGCCGGGGTGATCCGCGTCGACACGATCACCGAACTGGTCGACGCGGGGCTGCTGCTTGCCCGGCAGCCGCTGCCTGCGGGGCCGCGGGTGGCGATCCTCGGCAACTCGGAGTCGCTCGGGCTGCTGACGTACGACCGGTGCCTCGCGGAGGGGCTGCGGCCGGCCCGGCCGCTGGACCTGACGACGCGGGCGAGTGCCGCGGACTTCCACCGGGCGCTGGCGCGGGCGCTCGCCGACGACTCGTGCGACGCGGTGGTCGTCACGGCCATCCCGACGATCGGTGAGGGGGCGGTGGGGGACGCGGAACTGGCGGAAGCGCTGCGCTCGGCGGCCGAAGAGGTTCCGGGGAAGCCGGTGCTGGTGGTGCACGTGGAGCTCGGAGGGCTGGCGGAGGCGCTTTCGGCCGCGGGCCGTACCGCACCTTCGGCTGGTGCGACGGCACCCGGCACCGATGGCCGTGCCCACCCGTTCCGCTCTGCGGAACGCCTGCACACCGAGGGAGCCGCGCAAGCCGCGGAAGCGGGGGGACGGATGCCCACTGCGGAGCCCGCGGACCCCGCAGATGTGGTGCCGCCGTCGCTCACGCCGCCGCGGTCTCCGAAGCCCTTCGCCCCCGAGACCCCCGAGATCCCCCAGATCCCCCAGATCCCCCAGACCTCCCAGACCCCCCACCCCCACCCCCACTCCCGCCTCATCCCTGCCTACCCCGCCGCCGAGCGGGCCGTTCGGGCGCTTGCCGAGGCGGTGAAGTACGCGCAATGGCAGCGGGAGGCCGCCGAGCCCGGGAAGGTGCCCGAGTACGACGACATCGACGAGCGGGGCGCCGCCGACCTGATCGGCGTGCTGCTCGAACGCGGCGAGGGGCTCACCATCGGCGTCGAGGAGACCTGCCGGCTCCTCGGCAAGTACGGCATCGGTGTGCACCGCGCACTGCCCGCCGCCACCCCCGGTGCCGCCGCCGACGCCGCCCGCGCCCTCGGCTACCCCGTCGCCCTCAAGGCCACGGCCCCCCACCTGCGGCACCGCGCCGACCTGGGCGGCGTCCGCCTCGACCTGGCGGACGACGAGCAACTGCGCCGGGCGTACGACGAGTTGAGTGAGCTGTTCGGGCCGCCCGAGGAGCTGCGGCCGGTGGTGCAGCGGATGGCGCCCCGGGGCGTCGACACCGTCGTACGGGCCGTGATCGACCCGGCCGCCGGAGCCGTGGTGTCCTTCGGCCTCGCCGGGGCCGCCTCGCAGCTGCTCGGGGACATGGCGCACCGGCTGGTTCCGGTCACCGACCGGGACGCCACCTCCCTGGTGCGCTCGATCCGGACCGCACCCCTGCTGTTCGGCTGGCGCGGCTCGGCCCCCGTCGACACGCCCGCCCTGGAGGAGCTGCTGCTCAGGGTCTCCCGGCTGGTGGACGACCACCCCGAGGTCGTCGCGGTCACCCTGGAACCGGTCGTGGTCGCCCCGCAGGGCGTGAGCGTGCTGGGCGCCACCGTGCGTCTCGCCCCACCGCCGGCCCGCGACGATCTGGGCCCGCGCACCCTGCCCGCCTACTGATCCGCAGGCCCCGAGGAACGAACACCCGCACGTCCCGGCGCCGTTCGACGGCGCCGCGGGCGACCGCGGTGGCGCCGGACGCGACCGCGCACGACTGGCCCGGGTCCCCCTGCCCACGGATTAGGATGGACGCCATGGCCAAGACCAGTACGACGACCCAGGGGCTGCGTGTCGCGATCGAGCGCAGCGGCTACTACCCGGCCCTCGTGGCCGAGGCGGTGGAGGCCGCCATCGGCGGCGAGCCGATCCGGTCGTACCTGGTCCACCAGGAGACCACGTTCGACCAGAACGAGGTGCGGCGGCACGTGACCGTGCTCGTCCTCACCGGCAACCGCTTCATCGTCAGCCACACCGACGAGCAGGCCGCCGACAGCACCTCCCCGACGCCGTACGCGACCACCTCCACCGAGTCGGTCAAGCTCGGCCGGATCTCGTCGGTGGTGGTGAGCCGGGTCGTGGCCAACCCGGAGCAGTACACGCCGGGCACCCTGCCCCGCGAGATCGTGCTGACCATCGGCTGGGGCGCCGTCTCCCGCATCGACCTGGAGCCCGCCGCCTGCGGCGACCCCAACTGCGAGGCCGACCACGGCTACACCGGCAACTCCACGGCGGACGACCTCAGCCTGCGGGTCAGCGAGGCCGGGGACGGCCCGGAGACGGTGCGCCAGGCGCTCGCCTTCGCGCAGGCCATCTCCGAGGCGACCGCGGACGTCACCCGCTGATGGTGTACGCCGCCTGGGACCATCCCGAACCCCTCACCCTCGGATCCGCGCCGCTGCCCGAGTACGGCAGCGGTTCCCTCGCCGACCTGCTGCCCACCCTGGCCGCGGGCATGGCCGTACCCGGAATGACCGCGTCGATCACGGAGCTGACGCCCGCCGACCGCAACTGCGTCTTCCTGATCGACGGGCTCGGCTGGGAGCAGATCAAGGCCCACCCGGACGAGGCGCCCTTCCTGACCTCGCTGCTCGGCAGCTCGCGCGGCGGCACCGGGCGGCCCCTCACCGCCGGCTACCCGGCGACCACCGCGACCTCCCTCGCCTCCGTCGGCACCGGCCTGCCGCCGGGCGCGCACGGCCTGCCCGGCTACACGGTCCGCAACCCGCAGACCCAGGAGCTGATGAACCAGCTGCGCTGGCAGCCCTGGACCGACCCGGCCGCCTGGCAGCCGTACCCCACCGTCTTCCAGCTCGCCCAGGACGCCGGCGTGCACGCCGCCCAGGTGTCCTCCCCGCATTTCGAGCACACCCCGCTCACCAAGGTCGCGCTCAGCGGCGGAACGTTTCACGGGCGGCTGACCGGCGAGGAGCGGATGGACCTCGCGGCGGAGCAGCTCGCCGTCGCCGACCGCGCCCTGGTGTACACGTACTACGCCGAGCTGGACGGCGCCGGGCACCGCTACGGCGTGGAATCCGACACCTGGCGCGGCCAGCTCATGCACGTCGACCGGCTCGTGCAGCGGCTCGCCGAGCAACTCCCGGCGCGCAGCGCGCTGTACGTCACCGCCGATCACGGCATGGTCGACATCCCGTTCGACGAAGAGCACCGCATCGACTTCGACGAGGACTGGGAGCTCAAGGCGGGCGTCGCCCTGCTCGGCGGGGAGGGACGGGCCCGGCACGTCTACGCGGTGCCCGGCGCCGCGAACGACGTCCTGACCTGCTGGCGCGAGGTGCTCGGCGAGCAGTTCTGGGTGGCCTCCCGGGACGAGGCGATCGCGGCCGGCTGGTTCGGCCCCCCGGACCGGTTCGAGGGGCGGGTCCGCGACCGGATCGGCGACGTGGTCGCGGCCGCGCACGACGACGTCCTGATCATCGCCTCGGAGCGGGAGCCCAAGGAGTCGGCGATGGTCGGCAACCACGGCTCGATGACCCCCGCCGAGCAGCTCGTGCCGCTGCTCGAAGTACGCTCCTGACACCGCCCCCGCCGCTGTCCCCACCACTGACCGAAAGGTGTTCAACTCCCCATGCCCGAGCTGGTGTTCTTCTCCGGAACGATGGACTGCGGGAAGTCGACGCTGGCGCTGCAGATCGCGCACAACCGGTCGGCGAGGGGGCTGCAGGGTCTGATCTTCACCCGGGACGACCGGGCGGGGGAGGGGAAGCTCTCCTCGCGGCTCGGTCTGGTGACCGACGCGGTGGAGGCGGTGCCGGGCATGGATCTGTACGCCCATGTCGTCGACCGGGTCTCGCAGGGCGGCAGGGTCGACTACCTGATCGTCGACGAGGCGCAGTTCCTGGAGCCGGACCAGATCGACCAGCTGGCGCGGGTCGTGGACGACCTGGGCCTGGACGTCTTCTCCTTCGGCATCACCACCGACTTCCGCACGAAGCTCTTCCCCGGCTCGCGGCGGCTGATCGAGCTGGCGGACCGCCTGGAGACGCTTCAGGTGGAGGCGATGTGCTGGTGCGGGGCGCGGGCCACGCACAACGCCCGGACGGTGGGCGGTGAGATGGTGGTGGAAGGCGAACAGGTCGTCGTCGGTGACGTGAGCAGTCCCGCGGCAGAGGTCGGCTACGAGGTGCTGTGCCGGCGCCACCACCGCCGCCGGGTGACCAGCGCGTCCGCCCACGCCGGCGCGCTCTCGCCGGACGTCCTGCCGGTGACCTCCGACTGATTCCGGCCGCCTGATCCGGCCTCGCGCAAAGGAGCAGCCTCCATGACCGCCCGTTTCAAGGACAAGGTCGTCGTCGTCACCGGGGCCGGAGCCGGCATCGGCCGGGCCAGCGCCAGGGCCTTCGCCCGTGAGGGTGCCACCGTGGTCGCCGCCGGGGCCCGGGCGCAGTCCATCGAGGAGACCGTGCGGCTCGTCGCAGAGGACGGCGGCACGGCCGCCGCCGTCGTCGCCGACGTCACCCGGCCCGAGGACATGGAACGCCTGGTGCGCACCACGGTGGAGCGCCACGGCGGGCTGCACGTCGCGCACAACAACGCGGGCGTCTTCGGCAGGCCCAGCCCGGTCGCCGACCTGGACCTGTCGGTGTGGCAGTCCGTGCTGGACGTCAACCTGAACGGTGTCCTGCTCAGCATGCAGCAGGAGATCCGGTACATGCGGGCGCACGGCGGCGGTGTCATCGTCAACACCGCGTCCAACATCGGATACCACGGGCGCCGCCCCGGCATGGCCGCCTACGCCGCGTCCAAGGCCGCCGTGAGCACCCTCACCCGGGTCGCCGCCCTGGACCACATCAAGGACAACGTGCGCATCAACGCCGTGAGCCCCGGTGCCACGGACACCGGAATGTCGCTTCGCCCCGGCGAGACCGACGCCGATCGCGCGGCCCGGCTTGCCACGACGGTTCCGATCGCCCGTGTCGCGACCACGGACGAGATCGTCAACGCGGTGCTCTGGCTGGCGTCCGACGAGTCGAGCTTCGTCGTCGGCCATGACCTGGTCGTCGACGGCGGCGTCACCACCTGATCCTGCGGGCGGCCCCCCATCCGTTCCGTTCCCGTCCGTTCCCGCGTGTCCGCGGGGCGGGACGGGCGGACCCGCGCCGTCCCGCCCCGGCGGCGGCTCAGTGCGGGCTCTGGACCACCGAGAAGACCGCACCCTCGGGGTCGGCCACCGTCGCGACCCGCCCGTGCGCGCTGTCCCGGGCCGGCTTCAGCACCTGCCCGCCGAGCTCGGCGACCTCCCGCAGGGTCGCGTCCGTGTCGGCCACCTCGAAGTACGTCAGCCAGTGCGGCCCCCGGCCTCGGGGCAGCGCGAGGCCGACTCCGTGGATGCCTGCCACCGGGCGGCCCCCGACGTGCAGGGTCACGTAGTCGAAGGCGGCGGAGACCACCGGCTCCTCCTCGTAACCGAACACCGCCGCGTAGAACTTGGCGACGCTCGACGTCTCGAAGGTGAGCAGCTCGTCCCAGACCGGTGTGCCCGGGACACCGGTCAGGGACGTGCCGGGATGGGCCGATCCCTGCCAGATGCCGAACACCGCGCCCGAGGGGTCGGAGGCGATGGCCATCCGCCCCGCCTCGGCCGCGTCCAGCGGGCCGACGCCCACCGTGCCGCCGCACAGCCGGGCCGTCTCGGCCGTCAGGTCCACGTCGTCCGAGGCGAAGTACGGCGTCCACGCGATCGGCAGATGCAGGTCCGGCGGCAGCTGCCCGATGCCCGCGACCTCCCGCCCGTCGAACAGCGCCCGGACATACGGGCCGAGCTGCTGCGGGCCGGGCTCGAACTCCCAGCCGAACAGGGCTCCGTAGAACTCCTCCGTCGCGGTCAAGCCGTGCACCATCAGACTCACCCAGCAGGGGGTGCCGGGCGCGCGCCGAGCGTGCGTGTCGCCGTTCGGGCCGGCCGCTCCCCGTACCTCGGTCATCGTCACTCTCTCCTCGGCCCCTCGCGGTGGCCGTGTCGCTTCCGCTCTCCGGACCGGCTGTGCCGCCACCGCGGGCACGCCCCGTGCCGATGCTCGCACCCTCCGTGGCGTCCTGCGTCCACGGCCGTGGGGCGGCTTTGCCGCGAGGATGCCTGGTCTGCCGTTTCTCGCCCGTTTCCGGTCGATTGCCGTCGGGTGTCCATCAGCTGTACAGCATGTGCCCGATCCCGTACGCCCGGTGATCGAGCCTGTCCGGCCGAGCAGAGTAGTCGTACCTGGACGATGCGGCCACCCCTGGCGTAAGGATGGGGCCATGGAAGCCATCATCACCGCAAACGAACTCGCCGACGGCCTGACCGGGCCGAACCCGCCCGTCCTGCTGGACGTCCGCTGGCAGTTGACCCCACCCGGTACCCCGCCCTTCGACGGCAGGGCGGCCTACGCGGCCGGACATCTGCCGGGCGCCGTCTACGTGCACCTGGACGGCGAACTCGCCTCGCCGCCCGGCGTGAACGGCCGTCATCCGCTGCCCGACCTGGCTGTTTTCGGCGCGGCGATGCGCCGTGCGGGAGTGTCGGCGGGCCGGCCGGTCGTGGTGTACGACGGCGGGCAGGGCTGGGCGGCTGCCCGCGCCTGGTGGCTGCTGCGCTGGACGGGTCACCCGGACGTGCGGGTCCTCGACGGCGGGTTGCCGTCCTGGACCGGCGCTCTTTCGGCTGACGTGCCCGAGCCGGCCGAGGGTGACTTCGAACCGGCCCCGGGGGCCGGGCAGTTGCTCGACGCGGACGGGGCGGCGGCGCTGGCCCGCTCGGGTGTGCTGTTCGACGCCCGTGCGGGGGAGCGGTACCGGGGTGACGTGGAGCCGATCGACCGGGTCGGCGGCCACATCCCGGGCGCCGTGTCGGCGCCGACCACCGAGAACGTCGGCCCGGACGGCCGTTTCCTGCCCGCCGCCGAACTCCGGGACCGGTTCAAGGGCCTGGGCGCCTCGGCGGGCGCCGAGGTGGGCGTGTACTGCGGCTCGGGCGTCTCCGGTGCCCACGAGGTGCTGGCGCTGGCCGTCGCGGGCATCGAGGCCGCGCTGTACGTCGGTTCCTGGTCGGAGTGGTCCGCTGACCCGTCCCGTCCGGTGGCGGTCGGCCCCGACCCGCAGTAGCGCAACGGGACGGACGCAACAGGAAAGAGGGGGCACGCGCGCGTGCCCCCTCTTTCCTGTCAGCCCTTTCAGCCCCTACTCCTGCTTCTTGCGCCGCGTCCCGAAGACGATCTCGTCCCAGCTCGGCACGGCGGCACGGCGGCCGGGGCGGACGCCGTCGGCCTCGGCCTGGCGGTCGGTGGCACCGATCAGCCGGTCCCGGTGGCTGCCGACGGAGCGCGGCATGAGGACGTCCGCATAGGCGGAGCCGGCCGAGGCGGCGGGGGCCGGGGGCTCCTCCGCGGCCGGTTCCGGCGCGGGTTCCTCCGGGACCTCCACCGGGCGCTCCGGGACCACCATGTCGCCCCGGAAGCTCGGTACCGCCTCCAGCAGGCTTGTCAGCGAGTCCCGTTCGCCGATCGTCTCCTCGACCGGGTCGGACGACTGCGCGGGCAGGCTCGGCCGCTCGCGGTCCCGGTCGCCGGAACGGTCCAGCGGCCGGTCCCGCGGCAGCCGCGCGATGCGCGGCACGAACGGAAAGCTGGGCTCCGGTACGGCGAGGTCCTCGGACTCGCCGATCAGCGAGCGGGCCTCGTCGTCGACCGCCTGGACGAGCCGCCGCGGCGGGTCGTAGGTCCAGCTCGCCGAGTGCGGTTCGCCCGCGACCCGGTAGACGAGCAGGACCTCCCAGGTGCCGTCGTCGCGGCGCCAGGAGTCCCACTGCACGGTGTCCTTCTCGGCACCGCGCAGCACCAGCCGCTCCTGCACGGCCTCGCCGAGCAGCGGCCCGGAGTTCTCGCCGGGCCGGCGCACCGGTGTCTTGCGGGCCCGCTCGGCCATGAAGGCGCGCTCGGCCAGTACCGGACCCTCGAAGCGCCGCACCCGGTCGACGGGGATCCCGGCGAGCTGCGCGACCTCTTCCGCCGTCGCGCCCGCTCGTATCCGCGCCTGGATGTCCCGTGGCCGGAGATGGCTCTCGACCTCGATCTCGATCTGTCCGAGCCGGGGCCGGTCGCCGCGTACGGCGGCACGGAGCCGTTCGTCGATCGGAAGGGTGTACTCCGTTGAGTCGGCAGCCTTGAGCACCAGCCGTGTGCCGTCATTGGAGACGGCCACGACACGCAGTTCGGGCATGGGGACCTCCCGGGTGGTGCCTGCCGACGTCACGTGCGTCGCTGCTTCCGCTAGTCGAGTGTGGCCTGCCCGGGTGCAGCCTGCCACAACCTTGCCGAGTTGCCCGGCGTGTCGGGCACGGGCCCTGCACCGCCGTTATGGCACGGTTACCTATTCGCAACGCTAAGTGACCAACTCCGTCACCCTGTGCAACTAGCCCCCTCCCGGCGGTCCTGCAAGGCCTCGGACGCCCTGGCGGGAGACCGGACCCAGGGCTCGCAACAGTACTCCATTCGGACCACGTGCGTGGATTGGCGCGCCGCCCAACTTCTGGCAACAACCGCTCCCCGGCCGTTGTTTACCCGTATCGGGCGATCTTGAACGTGGCGTACTTCACGCAATCCTCAGAAACGGAACTAATGGTTTCGTCCGTACGTCCCTTTCTCATGCAGTCGATCGAACAAGTGCGGGAAAGGCAGGCAAGGTTCGGGAATGCGTGAAAGGCCCGGTTCCGGCGACGAGACCAGTACGGGGGAGGAGGTGAAGGGAAGTTCGAAGCGGATCGATCTCAGCGTGCCCCAGGTCGCGGGCAGTGCGGTGGCCGCGGTGGTGGCCGCCAAACTGGCGTCCTGCTTCGGGGTGTACGGGACGATCCTGGGCGCCGGAGTCGTCAGTGTGATCGCCACCTGCGGCGGCTCGGTGTTCCAGCACTTCTTCCGGCGCACCGGCGAACAGTTCCGCGACGCGACGGTGGCCGGACCCGGAACCCAGCGCCCCCGGCAGCAAACGCCCCCGTTCTCCGGCGAGTTCAACGAGGGCACCGTCTACCGTGCCCGGGTGCGGACCTGGCGCCGTCCGCTCGTCGCGGCCGCCCTGGTGTTCGGGGTGACCATGGCCGGCATCACGGCCTGTGAACTGGTCGCCGGCACCAGCTTCAGTGGCGGCCACGGCACGACGGTCAGCGGCGCGGTCACCCGCAGCACCACGTCCTCCGGGTCGGCCGGCACCTCCGGCGACTCGGGCTCCTCCGACGGCCCGGACTCCCCGGATCCCGCGGGCTCTTCCGGCTCCGGCGACGGTACGGCCGCGTCGCCCACCCCGTCGCCGGCGTCCTCCTCGGCGGCGCCCCCCGCCCCGCGGAGCACGGAGACCACGGCACCGGCACCGAGCGGGTCCGCGAGCGGGGAGCCGAGCACGGCCCCCACGCCCGGCGGCTCCGCCGGCGGCGCCACGGCTACTGGCCCAGCACCCTCCGCAGATAGTCGTTCTGGAACAGCCGGTCCGGATCGAGCCGGTCCCGCAGCGCGGTGAACTCACCGAAGCGCGGGTAGACCCCGGCGAAGTAGTCCGCGTCCCGGGTGTGCACCTTGCCCCAGTGCGGCCGGCCCTCGTGCGCGGTGAAGATGCGCTCGGCGGCGGTGAAGTACGCCTGGTACGGCGTGCCCCGGAACATGTGCACGGCGATGTAGGCGCTGTCCCGGGCGGAGGCGGTGGACAGGGTGATGTCGTCGGCGGGGGCGGTGCGGACCTCGACCGGGAAGTTCACCCTGAGACCGGAACGGTCGACCATCGCCTTGAGTTCCCGCAGCGTGTCCACCAGCGCCTCGCGGGGCACCGCGTACTCCATCTCCACGAACCGCACCCGGCGCGGGGATGTGAAGACCTTGTAGGGGATGTCCGTGTACGACCGCGCGGACAGCGCCGTACTGGAGATCCGGGCGACCGTCGGGACGACGGCGGGTACCGCGCGGCCGAGCAACTGCGCGGCGTGGAAGACCCCGTTGGAGAGGAACTCGTCCTCGAACCACCCGGCCAGCCGCCCCACCGGCTGCGGCGGGCCGGCGCTGCGGTTGTTGCGCTTGGTGTTGGTGTTGCCGGTGTGCGGGAACCAGTAGAACTCGAAGTGCTCGTTCTCGGTCCGGAGCTGGTCGAACTCGGCCAGCACGCGGTCCAGGGGCATCGGCTCCTCGCGCGCGGTGAGCAGGAAGACCGGCTCCACCGCGAACGTGATCGCGGTGACGATGCCCAGCGCGCCGAGCCCGACCCGCGCGGCCGCGAACACCTCCGGGTTCTCCTTCTCCGAGCAGGTCAGCACCGAGCCGTCCGCGGTGACCAGTTCCAGTTCCCTGATCTGCGCGGCGAGCGACGCCGACTCGCGCCCGGTGCCGTGGGTGCCGGTGCTGGTGGCCCCGGAGACCGTCTGCTCCATGATGTCGCCCATGTTGGTCAGCGACAGGCCCTCGCGGGCCAGGGCCATGTTGAGTCTCTTGAGCGGGGTGCCGGCCTCGACCGTGACGGTCATGGCCTTGCGGTCGATGGTGCGTATGCCGGTCAACAGCTGAGGGCGGACCGTGACACCGTCGGTCGCGGCGATCGCGGTGAAGGAGTGGCCGCTGCCGACCGCCTTCACCCTCAGGCCGTCCTCCGCCGCCTGCCGTACGGCCGCCGCCAGTTCGTCCACGGAGGCGGGCACCACCTCCCGCGCGGGGCGGACGGTGACATTTCCTCCCCAGTTACGCCACGTGCCGCTCTTCCCGCTCGCTGTACTGCTCAACGGTGCCTCCCCGACCCGTGACCGGCCTGCTGAGCCGGCGGTACCCGAGGAAACCGACCGCGACCGCGACGGCACCGGACACGGCCGGAACCCCGTACCCGGCACGGGCGCCGGCCGCGTCGATCACCCAGCCGGCGACCGAGGAGCCGAGCGCCACCCCGACCGCGAGGCCGGTGCTCACCCAGGTCATGCCCTCGGTGAGTTTCGCGCGAGGTACGTGCTTTTCGATGAGGGACATCGTCGTGATCATCGTCGGTGCGATGGACAGGCCCGCAACGAACAGCGCCACGGCCAGAAGCGGCAAGTTTCCGACCAGTAGGAGGGGGATCATACTCACGGCCATCGCGCATATGCCCAGCAGCCACCTGCGTTCCGGTCTCCCCGCGAACCGCATGAGACCGAAGACCGCGCCGGCCACGCAGGAGCCCGCCGCGTACAGCGCCAGGACGACGCTTGAGGCGGCCTTGTGGCCCCGTTCGTCGGCGAAGGCGACGGTCACCACGTCGACCGCCCCGAAGATCGCTCCGGTGGCCACGAAGGTCGCCACCAGCACCTGGAGACCGGGCGCGCGCAGCGCCGAACCGCCGCCGTGGTGGTCGCGCGGGTGCGGCTCGGGTTCGGTGGCCCGCTGGGCGGTCAGCCAGAAGACGCCGGCGGCGAGGAAGCAGGCGGCCAGCAGCGGGCCCGCCTCCGGGAACCAGGTCGTGGACAGGCCGATGGAGAGGATCGGCCCGAAGATGAAGCACACCTCGTCGACGACGGACTCGAACGAGTAGGCGGTGTGCAGCTGCGGGGTGCCCCGGTAGAGGGCGGCCCAGCGGGCCCGGATCATCGCGCCCAGGCTCGGCACCGCGCCGATCCCCGCGGCGCACACGAACAGCACCCAGTCCGGCCCGCCGTAGTGCGCGGCGAGCAGCAGCCTGGCCGCCGCGGCGAGCGCGAGCAGGGTCGCGGGGCGCAGGACGCGGCGCTGGCCGTGCCGGTCGACCAGCCGGGACACCTGCGGCCCGAGCGCGGCGGCGGACAGCGCCATGGTGGCCGACAGTGCGCCCGCGAGCCCGTACCGCCCGCTGAGCTGGGAGATCATCGTGACCACGCCGATGCCCATCATCGACAGCGGCATCCGGCCGACGAAGCCCGCGGCGGAGAAGCCCTTGCTGCCGGGGGCGGCGAACAGGGCGCGGTAGGGGCTGGGCACAGGGCTCTCCGACAGATGTGCGAGTAAGGCGTGATGGCGGCTGATACAGCTTACGAGCGGGACTGCCGTCCTGCACCCGTCCGGCACCGGGGATAAACCTCCCGAATCCGACTCTTCACGCTCCTGTTTCCGGGCCGTCAGTGCCGGGTGGCAGGATCGGCACATGTCAGACGCGCTCGATGCCACCCCCTACGACGCCCTGCTCCTGCTCTCCTTCGGCGGCCCGGAAGGCCCGGACGACGTGGTCCCGTTCCTGGAGAACGTGACGCGCGGGCGCGGTATCCCGAAGGAACGTCTCAAGGAAGTCGGGCAGCACTACTTCCTGTTCGGCGGGGTCAGCCCGATCAACGACCAGAACCGCGCCCTGCTGGACGCCCTGCGCAAGGACTTCGCCGAGCACGGCCTGGACCTGCCGATCTACTGGGGCAACCGCAACTGGGCGCCGTACCTGACGGACACCCTGCGCGAGATGGTCGCCGACGGCCGCCGCCGCATCCTGGTGCTCGCCACCAGCGCCTACGCCTCCTACTCGGGCTGCCGCCAGTACCGCGAGAACCTCGCGGACTCGCTGGCCGCGCTGGAGGCCGAGGGCCTCGAACTCCCCAAGGTCGACAAGCTGCGGCACTACTTCAACCACCCCGGTTTCCTCGAGCCGATGATCGACGGAGTGCTGGCATCCCTCGCCGACCTCCCCGAGGACGTCCGCGCGGGCGCCCACATCGCCTTCACCACCCACTCCATCCCGACCGCGTCCGCCGACACCTCGGGCCCGGTCGAGACGCACGGCGAGGGCGGCGCGTACGTCGAGGAGCACCTGGACGTGGCCGAGCTGATCGCCGACGCGATCCGGGAGCGCACCGGCATCGACCACCCCTGGCGGCTCGTCTACCAGTCCCGCTCCGGCGCTCCGCACATCCCGTGGCTGGAGCCGGACATCTGCGACCACCTGGAGGCGCTGCACGGCGCCGGGGTCCCGGCCGTCGTCATGGCTCCCATCGGGTTCGTCTCCGACCACATGGAGGTCCTCTACGACCTCGACACGGAGGCCACGGCCAAGGCCGGGGAGCTGGGTCTGCCGGTACGGCGGTCGGCGACCGTCGGGGACGACCCGCGGTTCGCCGCCGCGATCCGTGACCTGGTCCTGGAGCGCGCGGCCGTGGAGAGCGGGCGGGAGGTCACGCCGTGCGCCCTGGGCGCGCTCGGCGCGAGCCACAACGTCTGCCCGGTCGGCTGCTGCCCGGCCCGCGCCCCCCGCCCCGCCGCCGCGGGCGCCGACAGCCCCTACGCGTGAGGAACCCCGTGACCGACGCCCTGCACACGGACCTGCTGGACCTCGCCCGGGAGGCGGCCGCCCGCGCGGGCGAGCTGCTGCGGGACGGCCGCCCGGCCGACCTCGCCGTGGCCCGGACCAAGTCCAGCCCGATCGACGTGGTGACCGAGATGGACATCGCGGCGGAGAAACTGATCACCGACCTGATCGCCGGCCACCGACCCGACGACGGCTTCCTCGGCGAGGAGGGCGCGTCGACGCAGGGCACGAGCGGCGTCCGCTGGGTGATCGACCCGCTCGACGGCACGGTGAACTACCTGTACGGGCTGCCGACCTGGGCCGTCTCCATCGCCGCCGAGCAGGACGGGGAGACCGTGGTCGGCGTCGTGGCGGCCCCGATGCGCGGCGAGACGTACCACGCGGTGCGCGGTGGCGGGGCGTGGGCGACCGGGGCGTGGGAGGGCGAGCGTGAGCTGCGCTGCCGCCCGGCGCCGCCGCTGGACCAGGCGCTGGTGTCGACCGGCTTCAACTACGTCACCGCCGTGCGCACCCACCAGGCCGAGGTCGCGGCCCGGCTGATCCCGCTGCTCCGGGACATCCGGCGCGGCGGGTCGGCGGCGATCGACCTGTGCGACCTGGCCTGCGGCCGGCTGGACGGCTACTACGAGCGCGGCCTCAACGCCTGGGACTGGGGAGCGGGCGACCTCATCGCCCGTGAGGCCGGCGCCCTGACCGGCGGCCGCCCCGGAGAACGCCCCGCACGTTCCCTGACGGTCGCCGGCACCCCCGGCGTCTTCGAGCCCCTCCAGCGCCTCCTGGAGGACTTCGGAGCCTGGCACGACTGAAACCCGCCGCCCGCCGCGACGGGAGAGGAAGTCCGCTGCGGGGTCCGCGCCCCGCAGGGGCGCGGGGAACTGCGCGATCAGCCACGACGGCGCCGCGGTCGGCCGAAGCGCCTCTCGTGGCACCTCCAGCGGAGCGCTCAGAGCTCTGGGCATCGGTCTCGCAAGGGTCCGGGAAAAAGATCTCGGGGCTTGACGGTCGGCAGGAATCGAACGCCGATGCGGGGGAAGGGATCAGGCAAGGGCAGGGCCCCGGCGCTGGATTCGCCGGGGCCCTGTTCTCGTGGTGCTGTGCTGCGGGACTGTCAGACGCTGGTCGCGCCGACTTCCACACCGTGTTCGGCTGCGAGGCGGCGCAGGTCGTCGAGCTCGGCCTGCTCCACTTCGACGAGGAAGTCGTCACCCTCGTCACGAGCCCGGGTGATGTCGGACTCGGTCGCCTTTATGCGCTGCAGAAGTCCTGCGGTGAATGCGTCCATGCTGCGCCCCCTCGTCCTGGGTCGTGGGTCGGTGGCACGGGGGTGTGCCGTTCGGAAGGGGCGATCACGTCTCTCGCGGGTGCCCAGCGCTGCCCTGCTGGGCGGCGACGGCGCCGGACACCCCCATCGTCCACTCTGCTGTAGCGGCGGTGTACGTACCGCATGGTGCTGCGGCACATGCAGAGCGTGATCGCGGGGTGTACATGCCGTCCTCCCCCCGCTCCTCTCCGTGGAAACCTCAACCGCAGGAGAAAATCCCGCATTCCCGCCCGGCCGCCTCGGATCCGGCTGCCCGGGTCCCCGTCTTACTGCCGACTTATGGCCGAAAAGGGCAGGATGGAGGTCACACATCCCATGGAGACCCCCGCCCGGGTGCGCCGGTGCGCGCTGCGCGGGTGGACAGAGGAAGGACAAGCGACGTGCGCGTACTCGTCGTCGAGGACGAGCAACTGCTCGCCGATGCGGTGGCCACCGGACTGCGCCGGGAGGCCATGGCCGTCGACGTCGTGTACGACGGTGCGGCCGCCCTGGAGCGCATCGGCGTCAACGACTACGACGTGGTCGTCCTCGACCGCGACCTCCCCCTCGTGCACGGCGACGACGTCTGCCGCAAGATCGTCGAACTCGGCATGCCCACCCGCGTGCTGATGCTGACCGCCTCCGGTGACGTCAGCGACCGCGTCGAGGGCCTGGAGATCGGCGCCGACGACTACCTCCCCAAGCCCTTCGCCTTCAGCGAGCTCATCGCGCGCGTACGCGCCCTGGGCCGCCGTACCAGCGTGCCGCTGCCCCCCGTCCTGGAGCGCGCCGGCATCAAGCTGGACCCGAACCGCCGCGAGGTCTTCCGCGACGGCAAGGAGGTCCAGCTCGCGCCGAAGGAGTTCGCGGTGCTGGAGGTGCTGATGCGCAGCGAGGGCGCGGTGGTCTCCGCCGAGCAGCTCCTCGAGAAGGCGTGGGACGAGAACACCGACCCCTTCACCAACGTCGTGCGCGTGACCGTGATGACCCTGCGCCGCAAGCTGGGCGAGCCCCCGGTGATCGTCACCGTCCCCGGCTCGGGATACCGGATCTGATGACCGTGGCCACCACCCCCGCACCCCCACAGGCACCACCCAAGCCCACCTGGGACCCGAGAAGGCCGCAGCCGGTCCTGCCGTGGCTGCGCCCGACCATCCGGATACGGCTCACCCTGCTGTACGGCGGCATGTTCCTGATCGCCGGCATCCTGCTGCTCTCGATCATCTACCTGCTGGCCGCCCAGGCCATCAGCACCGGCAACCAGCCGTTCTTCAAGATCATCGA
Organism: Streptomyces sp. NPDC104761; assembly: GCF_055583445.1. Lineage (NCBI taxonomy): Bacteria > Bacillati > Actinomycetota > Actinomycetes > Kitasatosporales > Streptomycetaceae > Streptomyces > Streptomyces sp. NPDC104761. The sequence continues at coordinate 17,796 of NZ_JBVJNZ010000021.1, forward strand.
CGGCACGAACATCCGGGTCTCCAGCGACAACTGCCCGGCGATCACCGGGACCAACAACCTGCAGATCTCGGACTTCAACGCCGCGATCGCCCAGTGCGTGGACCGCCAGCGCCAGGCGGCCCTGGACAACCTGCTCAGCCGCTCGCTCCTCGCCCTGCTGGGCCTGGCGGTGATCGCCTTCGCGTTCGGCTACGCGATGGCCGGCCGGGTGCTCTCCCCGCTCGGCCGGATCACCCGGACCGCCCGCGCGGTGGCCGGCTCGGACCTGTCCCGCCGGATCGAGCTGGACGGCCCGGACGACGAGCTCAAGGAGCTCGCGGACACCTTCGACGACATGCTGGAGCGGCTGCAGCGGGCCTTCACCGCCCAGCAGCGCTTCGTCGGCAACGCCTCGCACGAGCTGCGTACGCCCCTTGCGATCAACCGCACGCTCCTGGAGGTGCACCTCTCGGACCCCGGCGCACCCGTGGAGCTGCAACAGCTGGGCAAGACGCTGCTGGCCACCAACGAGCGCAGCGAGCAGCTCGTGGAAGGTCTGCTGCTGCTCGCCCGCAGCGACAACCAGATCGTCGAGCGCAAACCGGTCGACCTGGCCGAGGTGGCCTCCCAGGCCGTCGACCAGGTGCACGCCGAGGCGGAGGCCAAGGGCGTGACGGTCCGGGGCGTACAGAAACCGGCCGTGGTCCAGGGCAACGGCGTGCTCCTGGAGCGGATCGCCCTGAACCTGCTGCAGAACGCGGTGCGCTACAACGTGCCCGAGGACGGCTGGGTCGAGGTCAACACCGAGATCCAGCACGGGCAGGCGGTGCTGTACGTCGCGAACACCGGGCCGGTGGTTCCGGCGTACGAGATCGACAACCTCTTCGAGCCCTTCAGGCGGCTCCGTACCGAGCGGACGGGCAGTGACAAGGGGGTGGGCCTCGGCCTGTCCATCGTGCGGTCCGTGGCCCGGGCGCACGGCGGTCACATCGTGGCCCAGCCCCGGGAGGGCGGCGGACTCGTGATGCGGGTCACGCTGCCGGTCTGACGTCGTTGCAAGATCGCGACACACGCGGAGGCTGTTCGCTTTGCGCTGAAATTTCCAGCGGCGTGGCACATTCCCCTCTGTGTGATCGATCACAAGGGCGGATTTCCGGCCATCTACTGTCCGTGATCATGATCAGGGGAATAAAGCCGGGAAAATCCCTGTTTTCAGGGGTCTTGATCACGGGAAGTACAGGGTGAGGCGCCTTTGAAGTGCCTCGACAGGACCGTGTACGGTCCCCATCGCCATTCAACCCGATCACTCTCGGGGGATCCGGTTGGGTGTCGATTGAGTAACAGACCTTGATGTGAGGCAAAATCTCCGCCTCGGGTCGGGCACAAGTCCGGCCTCTCACGCGTTACGTGCGCTGGAGACACCGCAGACACCCAGAGGGGGAGAGCGACATGGCAACCGATTACGACACTCCACGCAAGACCGACGACGACGTCGACTCGGACAGCCTTGAAGAGCTGAAGGCCAGGCGGAACGACAAGTCAACGTCCTCGGTGGACGTCGACGAGTTCGAGGCTGCCGAAGGCCTGGAGCTGCCCGGCGCGGACCTCTCGAACGAGGAGCTGGCCGTCCGGGTGCTGCCCAAGCAGCAGGACGAGTTCACCTGCATGAGCTGCTTCCTGGTGCACCACCGCAGCCAGCTGGCCCGGGAGAAGAACGGTCAGCCGATCTGCCGCGACTGCGACTGAGGGCGGGTCGGGCATGACTGGCTCGACCCCACCTCGGAAGCGCCGCTTCCCGCTCCCGGGAGCGGACTCTGGGCCGTCCGACGGCCCACGCGCGCGTGATGACGAGCGGGGCTCACCCGATGCGGGAGCCTCGCTCGAACCGGCGGCCGGCCGGGGTGACCTCCCGGCGCCGGCCGAGAGCCCCGCCCCCGTCGCACGGGTGGGGGTCCCCCCGCTCGAGCGGAGTCGAGAGCGGGGGAGGGCCGCGGCCATCCGGGACAGGGCCGTGGACATGGCCCGGGAAGGGGCCCGTAAGGGCGGCAGCCGGGCGAAAGCGGGGCTGGCGTACCTCGCGGACCGGATCATCGAGATCGCCCCTCGTGTCCCCGTACGTGACCTCGGGACCCTGCGCCGGCAGTTCCCGGGCCTCGGGCCCGAACAGCTCGCCGACAAGCTGGTGGCGGGCGCGGCGGGCGCGACCTCGGCGGTCGGGGCCGGTGTCGGGGCGGCGGCGATGCTGCCGGTGCCGCCGGCGATGCCGACCGAGCTGGCCGCGGAGATCACCGGGGTCGCGGCGATCGAGCTGAAGATGATCGCCGAGCTCCACGAGGTGTACGGCGTGCGGCCTCCGGGGAACCTGAAGGCCCGCAGCACCGCGTATCTGTCCTCCTGGTCGGGGGAGCGCGGGATCGACGTCATGAAGCCGTCGACGTTCAACAACGCCCTCGGCGGGCAGATGAAGCGCGAGCTGCGCCAGCAGATCATGAAGCGGATGGTGCGGGACCTGCCCAACCTGATGCCGTTCATGGTGGGCGCCGCGGTGGGGGCGGTCATGAACCGCCGGGACACCAGAAAGCTCGCCGCGCGGATCCGGGCGGACCTGAGGAAGATCCAGGTGCCGTGGGAGGAACTGCCGGAACTGCCGCCGCTGGAGAAGCCGGCGGAGCCGCTGCCGATCGCCGAGCTGCCGGAGGACTTCGGCGGCTGACCGGGCCGGCCGGCCTCGGCGGGCCGCGGAGGCGGATCGCGGCACCCCAGCCGCGCGCCTATGCCTTCGTGCTGGTCTTCGCCGCCTCGATCGCCGCCGCCAGGGCCTCCGGCTCACGGGTCGACAGGTACAGGTACGGGGTCGGGTCGTCCGGGTCCGTGACCTCCACCCGGAGGGCCCTCGGGATGTAGGAGCGCAGGAGCAGGAAGGCGCGCACGTCGGCCTTGTACGTGCGCCAGGCGCGCGCCTCGTCCGGCTCCAGGATCTCCGCCGGGCCCAGGGCCGACACCGGGATCTTCGCCTCGCCCGCGATCAGCGAGTCACCGACGACCCGGATCCGCGGCGAGCCGTACGAACTGGCCACCACCGCTGCCGCGGCGGTGCCGCCGGCCAGGCCGCCCAGCATCGGCAGGGTGCCGAACGGCAGCAGGATCAGGGCGAACGAGACGCCGACCAGGAAGCTGATGAACCACCAGGACCGGGGAGCGGTGAGGCGTTCTTCGTACGGGGTGGCGGAGAGCTGCATGCAGCCAAGCTTGGCACGGTGTCCGGATTCACCGGACGCGCGGGTAAGGTCTGCGGCTGTGAGTGGTAGTTCCGCAGCTCTTCAGCCTCCTGCCAGTGCCCGGAAACCGGAGCGGCACCCCGACGCGCCCGCGCCCGGCGAGCTCATCGGTGCACACTACGAACACTGTTTCGGGTGTGGGCACGGGCAGTCCCACGGGCTGCACCTGGAGGTACGGGCCGGCGAGGGCGTCTCCCTCACCGCCGAGTTCACCGTGCGCCCCGCCCATCAGGGCGCCCCGGGCCTCGCGCACGGCGGGGTGCTCGCCACCGCACTGGACGAGACGCTGGGCTCGCTCAACTGGCTGCTGCGGAAGATCGCCGTGACGGGACGGCTGGAGACCGACTTCGTTCGGCCCGTCCCCGTGGGCACCACGCTCCACCTGGCGGCCGAGGTGGTCGCCGTGGCCGGCCGGAAGATCTACTCGACCGCCACCGGACGCGTGGACGGCCCCACGGGCCCCGTCGCCGTCCGCGCCGACGCCCTCTTCGTCGAGGTCCCGGTCGAACACTTCGTCGACAACGGCCGCCCGGAAGAGATCCAGGCGGCCATGAAGGACCCGGACCAGGCCCGGCGCGCCCGCGCCTTCGAGGTGAACCCGTGAACCCTGCAGAATCCCTGACCCCGGCCCGCCCGGTGGCCCCGCTCGGCGTCCTCGTCCGCCGCGTCGACCCTGACGTACCGCTTCCGGCGTACGAGCACCCGGGTGACGCGGGAGCCGATCTGCGCACCACCGAGGCGTGCGAGCTGAGGCCGGGGGAACGGGCCGTACTGCCCACGGGGGTGTCGATCGCCCTCCCGGAGGGGTACGCGGCCTTCGTGCACCCTCGTTCGGGGCTCGCCGCCCGGTGCGGTGTGGCCCTCGTGAATGCCCCGGGGACGATTGATGCCGGGTACCGTGGGGAGATCAAGGTGATCGTGGTGAACCTCGACCCGCGCGAGACGGTGCGGTTCGAGCGCTTCGACCGGATCGCCCAACTGGTCGTCCAGCAGGTCGAGAGGGTCCGCTTCCACGAGGTGGCGGAACTTCCCGGCTCGGCGCGGGCCGAGGGGGGCTTCGGGTCCACCGGCGGTCATGCCGCGGTGGGCGACGTGAGCGGCACAAGCGGTCAGGCCGCCGACGGCGGTCGGACGGGTGGGAATCGATACGCTTCGGTCGTATCCGACCGGGAAGGACAGTGACGTGTTCGGACGTCGCAACAAGAAGGGTGCCGCCGAGGACGCGGCCGGCGAGGCCGAGCAGGTCGTCGACAGCGTCGACACCGAGGCGGACGAGGAAGCGGAGGGCGAGCGCGAGCGCGTTCGTCTGGAGCCGGAGCCCCGGCCCGACGGTCCGTGGGACGACACCGAGGTGCGCGACCCCGGCGAGGGCCGGGTGGACCTGGGCGGTCTGTTCGTGCCCGGCGTGGACGGCATGGAGCTCCGGGTCGAGGTCGCGGGCGACGCGATCGTCGCGGCGACCGTCGTGCTGCGCGACAGCGCCATCCAGCTGCAGGCCTTCGCCGCCCCCAAGCGCGAGGGCATCTGGGGTGAGGTCCGCGAGGAGATCGCGACCGGCATCACCCAGCAGGGCGGCATCGTCGACGAGGTCGAGGGTCCGCTGGGCTGGGAGCTGCGCGCCCAGGTGCCGGTGCAGCTGCCGGACGGCACGGGCGGCTTCCAGGTCGTGCGGTTCGTCGGCGTGGACGGTCCGCGCTGGTTCCTGCGCGGGGTGATCTCCGGGCAGGGCGCGGTGCAGCCGCAGGCGGCCGGCCTCCTGGAGCAGATCTTCCGGGACACCGTCGTGGTCCGCGGCGAGGGCCCGATGGCGCCCCGCGACCCGATCGTCCTGAAGCTGCCCAACGACGCCCAGATGGTCCCCGAGGGCGTTCAGCAGGAGGAGTCCTCGCGCTTCTCCGGCGGCATGGGCCAGCTCCAGCGCGGACCGGAGATCACCGAGGTCCGCTAGCGGAGCCGAGAGCGACAGGGCCGTACCCCGTAGGGTGCGGCCCTTTCACATGCGCGGATGCCCCGGTGTGAACGGCTCCCCCTTACTTCACACCTTGACGGAAGTCTGGTCCGTACCTACGGTCTCGGGTCAACGCCTGTTCACAGAGGCGCTCCAGGTTCACCTACGTGAACTCACGAGATCGGAGTCGCTGTGCGTCGCATCCCCCTGCTCGCGGCCGCGGGCGCCCTGCTCCTGGGCGTCTTCGCGGCCCCCGCCGCCCACTCCGCCCCGAGCACCTTCGTGCACCCCGGGGTCACCGTCTCCAAGGCCCAGCTGGACTTCGCCCGCACTGAGGTGCTGGCCGGCGCCCAGCCCTGGAAGGCGGCCTACGACCAGATGATGGCGAGCAAGTACGCCGACCTGAACCGCACCCCCACACCCTGGGCCACGGTCGAGTGCGGCTCGTACTCGAACCCCAACTACGGCTGCACCGACGAGCGCGAGGACGCGATCGCCGCCTACACCGACGCCCTCGCCTGGTACATCACCAAGGACGCGCGCTACGCCCAGAAGGCCATCCAGATCATGGACGCCTGGTCGGCCACCATCACCGGTCACACCAACAGCAACGCGCCCCTCCAGACGGGCTGGGCCGGCTCCTCCTGGCCCAAGGCCGCCGAGATCATCAGGTACACGTACACCGGCACCTGGGCGAACGAGGCCCGCTTCGCCACCATGCTGCGCAACGTCTACCTCCCCACCGTGATCAAGGGCTCCAACTCCAACGGCAACTGGGAGCTGTCGATGATGGAGGCCGCCGTCGGCATCTCCGTCTTCCTGGAGGACAAGGCGTCGTACGACACGGCCATGGCGAAGTTCCGCACCCGCACCGCCGCCTACGTCTACCTGGCCTCCGACGGGTCGGTGCCGAAGACCGTGCCCAGCCAGAACCTGGACACCACCGCCAAGATCGTCTCCTACTGGCAGGGCCAGTCCACCTTCGTCACCGGACTCACCCAGGAGACCTGCCGGGACTTCACGCACACCGGGTACGGCATCTCCGCGATCTCGCACGTCGCCGAGACCAGCCGGATCCAGGGCGAGGACCTGTACGGCACGGACGTCGGCGAGCGGCTGCGGCAGGCGCTCGGCTTCCAGTCCAAGTACCAGCTGGGCACCGCCGTCCCCAGCTGGCTCTGCGGCGGCTCCCTGAACCTGGGGCTCGGGCCCGTCACCGAGGTCGGCTACAACGCCCTCCACAACCGCCTCGGCATCGCCATGACCAACACCCAGACACTCACCCAGAACAACCGCCCCGCCGGCACCAACAACCTCTTCGTGGCCTGGGAGACCCTCACCCACGGCGACAACCCCAACTGAGCCGCCGGTACGGGCGCCGGAGCCGCGGCACCGGCGCCCATCAGGGTTGCGTCAAAGATGCCCGCTGCCGGGCCCCCTGCACCATTCGCCGGGATTGTTGGCCGTAAGGTCGACGCTGCGTTGACGGCAGTTGCAGGAAGACAATAGGACCATGGCACGCGGCAGGCTTCGGATCTATCTCGGTGCGGCACCGGGCGTGGGCAAGACCTACGCCATGCTCTCCGAGGCGCACCGGCGGGTGGAGCGGGGCACCGACTGCGTGGTCGCCTTCGTCGAGCACCACGAACGGCAGCGCACCGAGGTGATGCTGCACGGCCTGGAGCAGATCCGGCGCAGGGAACTGGACTACCGGGGCGCCGTGTTCACGGAGATGGACGTGGACGCCGTACTGCGCCGGGCCCCCGCCGTCGCCCTGGTGGACGAGCTCGCCCACACCAACGTCCCCGGCTCCCGCAACGCCAAGCGCTGGCAGGACGTGGAAGAACTGCTGGCCGCCGGGATCGACGTGATCTCGACCGTCAACATCCAGCACCTCGAATCGCTCGGCGACGTCGTCGAGTCCATCACCGGCGTGCGCCAGCGCGAGACGGTGCCGGACGAGGTGGTACGGCGCGCGGACCAGATAGAGCTGGTCGACATGTCGCCCCAGGCGCTGCGCCGGCGCATGGCGCACGGCAACATCTACAAGTCCGACAAGGTCGACGCGGCCCTGTCCAACTACTTCCGGCCGGGCAACCTCACCGCCCTGCGCGAACTGGCCCTGCTGTGGGTGGCCGACCGGGTCGACGAGTACCTGAAGCAGTACCGCAACGAGCACCAGGTCTCGGCGATCTGGGGCTCCCGGGAGCGGATCGTCGTCGGGCTCACCGGCGGACCGGAGGGGCGCACCCTGATCCGGCGGGCCGCACGGCTCGCCGAGAAGGGCGCGGGCGGCGAGGTGCTCGCCGTCTACATCTCCCGCAGCGACGGCCTGACGTCCGCCTCCCCGAAGGAACTCGCCGTCCAGCGCACCCTGGTCGAGGACCTCGGCGGCACCTTCCACCACGTCGTCGGCGAGGACATCCCCGCGGCCCTGCTCGACTTCGCACGCGGCGTCAACGCCACCCAGATCGTCCTCGGCTCCTCCCGCCGCAAGGCCTGGCAGTACGTCCTCGGACCCGGCGTCGGCGCCACCGTCGCCCGCGAGTCGGGACCCGACCTGGACGTCCACATCGTCACCCACGGCGAGGCCGGCAAGGGCCGCGGACTGCCGGTGGCCCGGGGCGCCCGGCTCGGCCGCGGCCGGATCATCGCGGGCTGGCTGGTCGGACTGGCCGGCCCGGCCGTCATGGCGGTGCTGCTCAACACCGCCGGCCTCGGCCTCGCCAACGACATGCTGCTGTTCCTGACCCTCACGGTCGCGGCCGCGCTGCTCGGCGGGCTCTTCCCGGCGCTCGCCTCGGCGGCCTTCGGGTCGCTGCTGCTGAACTACTTCTACACCCCGCCCCTGCACCGGCTGACCATCGCCGACCCGAAGAACATCGTGGCCATCGTGATCTTCTTCGGGGTCGCGCTGTCCGTCGCCTCGGTCGTGGACCTCGCGGCCCGCCGCACCCACCAGGCGGCCCGGCTGCGCGCCGAGTCGGAGATCCTCTCCTTCCTCGCCGGCAACGTGCTGAGAGGGGAGACGAGCCTGGAAGAGCTCCTCGAGCGGGTTCGCGAGACCTTCGGCATGGAGTCCGCCGCCCTCCTGGAGCGCGCGAGCGACGTCGAGCCGTGGAGCTGCGCCGGGCGCGCCGGGTTCGGGCCCGCCCTGGAGCGGCCCGAGGACGGCGACGTCGACATGCCGATAGGCGACCACATGGCCCTCGCGCTGACCGGCCGGGTGCTGCCCGCCGAGGACCGCCGGGTGCTGGCCGCCTTCGCCGCCCAGGCGGTCGTCGTCCTGGACCGCAGGCGCCTCCAGGAGGAGGCCGAGCAGGCCCGCACGCTCGCCGAGGGCAACCGGATCCGTACCGCCCTGCTCGCCGCCGTCAGCCACGACCTGCGCACCCCGCTGGCCGGCATCAAGGCGGCGGTCACCTCGCTGCGCTCGGACGACGTGGACTGGTCCGAGGAGGACCGGGCCGAGCTCCTCGAAGGCATCGAGGAGGGCGCCGACCGCCTCGACCACCTCGTCGGCAACCTGCTCGACATGTCCCGCCTGCAGACCGGCACCGTCACCCCGATCGTCCACGAGACCGACCTCGACGAGGTGGTCCCGATGGCGCTGGTCGGCGTGCCGGACGGCAGCGTGGACCTGGACGTCCCCGAGACCCTGCCGATGGTCGAGGCCGACGCCGGGCTCCTGGAGCGGTCGGTGGCCAACCTGGTGGAGAACGCCGTCAAGTACAGCCCGCCCGACCGGCCCGTGGTGGTCTCCGCCAGCGCCATCGCGGACCGGGTGGAGGTGCGGATCGTGGACCGCGGGATCGGTGTGCCCGACGAGGCCAAGGAACGCATATTCGAGCCCTTCCAGCGCTACGGTGACGCTCCGCGCGGCGCCGGGGTCGGGCTCGGGCTCGCGGTCGCCCGGGGCTTCGCGGAGGCGATGGGCGGCACCCTGAACGCGGAGGACACGCCCGGCGGCGGGCTCACCATGGTCCTCAGCCTCCGCGCGGCAGGATCGGTCACCGGCGCGGCGCAGGCCGTGGCAGAACCCCTGGCAGAACCGGAAAGGCAGGCCTCATGACCCGTGTGCTCGTGGTCGACGACGAGCCGCAGATCGTGCGCGCCCTCGTGATCAACCTCAAGGCGCGCAAGTACGAGGTCGACGCGGCCCCCGACGGCCGTACCGCCCTCGAACTGGCCGCCTCCCGCCACCCCGACGTGGTCGTCCTCGACCTCGGACTGCCCGACATGGACGGCGTCGAGGTGATCAGGGGGATCCGTGGCTGGACCCGGGTGCCGATCCTGGTCCTCTCCGCCCGTCACTCCTCCGACGAGAAGGTCGAGGCGCTCGACGCGGGCGCCGACGACTACGTCACCAAGCCCTTCGGCATGGACGAGCTGCTGGCCCGGCTGCGGGCCGCCGTACGCCGGGCCGAGCCCGTCGCCGGGGGTGGCGAGGACGACGTCCTGGTGGAGACCGAGGGGTTCACCGTCGACCTGGCCGCGAAGAAGGTGAACCGGGCGGGCCGGGACGTCAGGCTCACCCCGACCGAGTGGCACCTTCTGGAGGTGCTGGTCCGCAACACCGGCCGCCTGGTCAGCCAGAAGCAGCTGCTGCAGGAGGTGTGGGGGCCGTCGTACGGGACGGAGACCAACTACCTGCGCGTGTACATGGCCCAGCTGCGCAGGAAGCTGGAGGCGGATCCCTCGCACCCGAAGCACTTCATCACGGAACCCGGGATGGGGTACCGGTTCGAGAGATAGGACGGATCGGGGCGGTTCGGAAAGTGAGGCGGATCGCGAAGTGAGCTGGACTACGGCGGTGTCGGTGTGCCCCGGTACGCTTCAGACATGAGTGCTGTTCCTCGTTCCGAGAAGCCGGCCGGCCGGTTCCGGCGCATGCTCGACCGGCTCTCCTCGTCCCAGGAGGACCTGGAGTCGGAGGAGCTGCGCGAGGACGCCGACACCGCGGGCTGCACCCGGATCGGTGACTGCCACGACCGGCAGATCGTCACCGTAACTGGTACCTTGCGCACGGTCACCCTGCGGCCGCGCGCCGGGGTCCCGGCCCTGGAGGCCGAGCTGTTCGACGGCTCGGCCGCGCTGGACGTGGTGTGGCTCGGCAGGCGTTCCATCGTCGGCATAGAGCCGGGACGCAGGCTGATCGCATCGGGCCGGATCTCGCTGAGCCGGGGCCGCCGGGTGCTGTTCAATCCCAAGTACGAACTGAGACCCCTCGGTAGGGAGTAGCCGGTGACGTCGCTCGACAAGCCGACCGAAGACACGCAGGCGGAGGACGCCCGGGCGGAGGACGCGCGGGCGGTGACCGAGGCCGCGCTCTTCGAGGCGTTCGGCGGTGTCCGGGGCATGGTCGAGACGGTCCTGCCCGGCCTGCTCTTCGTCACGATCTTCACCATCAACAAGGACCTGCACTGGTCGGCGATCGCCGCCCTCGCGGTCTCCGTCGTCCTGGTCGTGGTCCGCCTCGCCATGCGGGACACCGTCAAGCACGCCTTCAGCGGTGTCTTCGGCGTCGCCTTCGGTGTCGTCTTCGCGATGATGACCGGCAACGCCAAGGACTTCTACCTCCCCGGCATGCTCTACACGCTGGGCCTGGCGCTGGCGTACATCGTCACGACCCTGTGCGGGGTCCCGCTGATCGGCCTGATCCTCGGCCCGGTCTTCAAGGAGAACCTCTCCTGGCGCACCCGCAACCCCGGCCGCAAGAAGGCGTACGCCAAGGCCAGCTGGGCGTGGGGCCTGATCCTGCTCGCCAAGTGCGCGATCCTCTTCCCGCTGTACTGGTGGGCCAACACCGCCCAGCTCGGCTGGGTGCTGGTCGCCCTCAAGATCCCGCCGTTCCTGCTCGCGGTCTGGCTCACCTGGGTCTTCCTGGCGAAGGCACCGGCGCCGATCGACGTGTTCGCGGAGATGGAGGCGGCGGAGCAGGCGGAGAAGGCCGAGGAGGAGCGCAAGACGGCCCTGGCCGCGGAGAGCGGTGAGGCCGCCTCGGGCGGACGCCACCGCAAGTAGCCCCGTACGTGAGAAGGGCGCCCTCCGCTGCGGAGGGCGCCCTTCTCACGTACGTGCCGTCAGCCGTCTTCCCGGCGTACCGACAGCAGGTCCTCCAGCTGCTCCTCGCGGGCCTGGGCCGCCACGAACAGCAGCTCGTCGCCGGCTTCCAGGGAGTCCTCCTTGGACGGGGTGAGGACCCGGGTGCCGCGGATGATCGTGACCAGCGAGGTGTCCTCGGGCCACTCCACATCGCCGACCTGGGTGCCGGCCAGCGCCGACTCCTCGGGCAGCGTCAGCTCGACCAGGTTCGCGTCGCCGTGACTGAAGCGCAGCAGCCGGACCAGGTCGCCGACCGACACCGCCTCCTCCACCAGGGCCGACATCAGGCGCGGCGTCGAGACGGCGACGTCCACGCCCCAGGCCTCGTTGAACAGCCACTCGTTCTTCGGGTTGTTGACCCGTGCGACGACGCGCGGCACACCGTACTCCGTCTTCGCGAGCAGCGAGACGACCAGGTTCACCTTGTCGTCGCCGGTCGCGGCGATCACGACGTTGCAGCGCTGCAGCGCCGCCTCGTCGAGGGAGGTGATCTCGCAGGCGTCGGCCAGCAGCCACTCCGCCTGCGGGACCCGCTCCACCGAGATGGCGGTCGGGGCCTTGTCGATCAGCAGCACCTCGTGGCCGTTCTCCAGCAGCTCGCCCGCGATGGAGCGGCCGACGGCACCGGCCCCGGCAATGGCGACCCTCATCAGTGACCGCCCTCCTCTTCCGGACCCCCGGCGAAGGCGGCCTCGACCTTGTCGACGTCGTCCGTCCGCATCATCACGTGCACCAGGTCGCCCTCCTGGAGGACCGTCTGCGAGGTCGGCAGCATCGCCTCGCCCAGCCGGGTCAGGAACGCGACCCGGACCCCGGTCTCCTCCTGGAGCTTGCTGATCTTGTGCCCCACCCACTTCGGGGAGGCGTGCACCTCGGCGAGCTGGACCCCGCCGGTGGGGTCGCGCCACAGCGGCTCGGCGCCCGACGGCAGCAGCCGGCGCAGCATCTGGTCGGCGGTCCAGCGGACCGTGGCGACCGTCGGGATGCCGAGGCGCTGGTAGACCTCGGCGCGCCGGGGGTCGTAGATCCGGGCGGCGACGTTCTCCACCCCGAACATCTCGCGGGCGACGCGCGCGGAGATGATGTTCGAGTTGTCGCCGCTGGAGACGGCGGCGAAGGCGCCGGCCTCCTCGATGCCCGCCTCGCGCAGGGTGTCCTGGTCGAAGCCGACTCCGGTGACCCTGCGGCCCCCGAATCCGGGACCCAGCCTGCGGAAGGCGGTGGGGTCCTGGTCGATCACGGCGACCGTGTGCCCCTGTTGCTCCAGGGTCTGGGCGAGAGCGGAACCCACTCTGCCGCAGCCCATGATGACGATGTGCACGACCGTCCTTCCGGTGTTCAAAAGTTACTGCTCAGCCCCATCAGGTTCTCAGACCGAGGCCCAAGCTACACACGCACCGTCCCGGCCGGGCACCCCTGTGCCACGCTCATCGCCGAGTGATGCTGCGCACGCTCCAGGCGGTGAGGATTCCGAGGCCGACGAGGGTGGCCGTGGCGCCGATCAGCTCTGCGGTCGCGGGCATGGGACCTCCGAGGTGCGAAGACAGGCGGGATCTGCCATCTAGGCACGGACAGGGCGTAAGCTGCGGAATCCGCAGTTCCAGCCGTCACCTTTTTCACTCGGGAGGCAGATCCGGTCCTGCGGCTGGAGACCTGGCAGGTGGAAGGCCTACGATCCTCTCTCGTGTCCAAACTGACCGACGTGCCCAAACGGATTCTGATCGGGCGCGCTCTGCGCAGTGACCGGCTGGGCGAAACGCTCCTGCCGAAGCGCATCGCCCTCCCCGTCTTCGCATCCGACCCGCTGTCCTCCGTCGCCTACGCGCCGGGGGAGGTCCTGCTGGTCCTGTCCATCGCGGGCGTGTCGGCGTACCACTTCAGCCCCTGGATCGCGGTCGCGGTCGTCGTGCTGATGTTCACGGTGGTCGCCTCCTACCGGCAGAACGTGCACGCCTACCCGAGCGGCGGCGGCGACTACGAGGTCGCCACCACCAACCTCGGCCCCAAGGCGGGCCTGACCGTCGCGAGCGCGCTGCTCGTCGACTACGTCCTGACCGTCGCCGTCTCCATCGCCTCCGGCATCGAGAACCTCGGCTCCGCGATCCCCTTCGTGGTCGAGCACAAGGTGCTCTGCGCGGTCACCGTGATCGTGCTGCTGACGCTGATGAACCTGCGCGGCGTGAAGGAGTCCGGCAAGCTCTTCGCGATCCCGACGTACGTGTTCGTCGGCGGCGTCTTCATCATGATCGCGTGGGGTGCGTTCCGGGGCCTGGTCCTCGGGGACACGATGCGCGCCCCGACCGCGGACTACCACATCAGGGCGGAGCACCAGGGCCTGGCCGGCTTCGCCCTCGTCTTCCTCCTCCTGCGGGCCTTCTCCTCCGGCTGTGCCGCGCTCACCGGTGTCGAGGCCATCTCCAACGGCGTCCCGGCCTTCCGCAAGCCGAAGTCGAAGAACGCGGCGACCACGCTGGCCATGATGGGCCTGCTGGCCGTCACCATGTTCTGCGGGATCATCGCGCTCGCCATGGTCACCAAGGTCCGCATGGCCGAGAACCCGGCCACCGACCTGCTCCACAACGGTGTCGCGATCGGCTCCGGCTACGTCCAGAACCCGGTGATCTCCCAGGTCGCCGAGGCCGTCTTCGGCAAGGGCAGCTTCCTGTTCGTCGTGCTCGCCGCGGCCACCGCCCTCGTCCTCTTCCTGGCCGCGAACACCGCGTACAACGGTTTCCCGCTGCTCGGCTCGATCCTCGCCCAGGACCGCTACCTGCCGCGCCAGCTGCACACCCGCGGCGACCGCCTCGCCTTCTCCAACGGCATCGTGCTGCTCGCCGGCGCCGCCGCCCTGCTCACGGTCATCTACGGCGCGGACTCGACCCGCCTCATCCAGCTGTACATCGTCGGTGTGTTCGTCTCCTTCACGCTCAGCCAGACCGGCATGGTCCGGCACTGGAACCGCCACCTGGCGGTGGAGAAGGACCCGGCCAAGCGCAGCCACATGATCCGCTCCCGTGCGATCAACGCGTTCGGCGCCTTCTTCACCGGCCTGGTGCTGGTCGTCGTCCTGGTCACGAAGTTCACGCACGGCGCCTGGGTGGCGCTGCTCGGCATGTGCATCTTCTACGCCACGATGACCGCGATCCGTAAGCACTACGACCGCGTGTCCGAGGAGATCTCGGCCCCCGAGGAGCCCGACGACGACCTGGTCCGCCCCTCCCGTGTGCACTCGGTCGTCCTCATCTCCAAGATCCACCGCCCCACGCTGCGCGCCCTGGCCTACGCCAGGCTGATGCGCTCGGACACCCTGGAGGCGCTCACCGTCAACGTCGACCCGGCCGAGACCAAGGCGCTGCGCGAGGAGTGGGAGCGGCGCGGGATAGACGTACCGCTGAAGGTCCTCGACTCGCCCTACCGCGAGATCACCCGGCCGATCATCGAGTACGTCAAGGGCCTGCGCGCCCAGTCCCCGCGCGACGCGGTCTCCGTGATCATCCCGGAGTACGTCGTCGGCCACTGGTACGAGCACATCCTGCACAACCAGAGCGCGCTGCGGCTCAAGGGCCGGCTGCTGTTCACCCCCGGCGTGATGGTGACGTCGGTGCCCTACCAGCTGGCGTCCTCGGAGGCGGCCAGGAACCGGGCCCGCAAGCGGCAGGAGTGGAACGCGCCCGGCGCGGTCCGGCGCGGTCCCGCGGAGCACCGGCCCAAGGAGCACAGCGGAGGCTGAGCGGGGCAGGGGCACGGCGGAGGCCGGGCGGGACGGGGAGTGCCGGCGACCCCGTAGACTGGTGGGCTGTCGTCGGCCCCCGCCCGGGCCGTTACCCTCCCCCTTGATCTGGAGTCACCCCGCCATGCAGGCAGAACCGAAGAAATCGCTGGTGGGGACGGAGTACGAGGTCGAGGTCGGCCCGGTCGCGCACGGTGGCCACTGCATCGCCAGGACCGCGGAGGGCCAGGTGCTGTTCGTCCGGCACGCGCTGCCCGGCGAGCGAGTCGTGGCCAAGGTGACCGAGGGCGAGGAGGGGGCCCGCTTCCTGCGCGCGGACGCGGTGGACATCCTGGACGCCTCCAAGGACCGGGTGCCGGCCCCCTGCCCCTACGCCGGCCCCGGCCGCTGCGGTGGCTGCGACTGGCAGCACGCCAAGCCGGGCGCCCAGCGCCGCCTCAAGGGCGAGGTGATCGCCGAACAGCTCCAGCGGCTCGCGGGTCTCACTCCCGAGGAGGCCGGCTGGGACGGCACGGTGATGCCCGCCGAGGGCGACAAGCTGCCGGCGGGCGAGGTACCGCAGTGGCGGACCCGCGTGCAGTACGCCGTCGACGCCGACGGCAACGCGGGACTGCGCCGGCACCGCTCGCACGAGGTGGAGCCGATCGAGCACTGCATGATCGCGGCGCCGGGCGTCAGTGAGCTGGGCATCGAGGAGCGCGACTGGTCGGGCATGGCCGCGGTGGAGGCGATCGCCGCGACCGGCTCCCAGGACCGCATGGTCATCCTGGAACCGCGCCCGGGCGCCCGCCTCCCCCTCGTCGAACTCGACCGCCCGGTCTCGGTCATGCGGGTCGACGAGCACGACGGCGGCATCCACCGCGTCCACGGCCGCGCCTTCGTCCGCGAACGCGCCGACGGCCGCACCCACCGGGTCGGCAGCGGCGGCTTCTGGCAGGTCCACCCGAAGGCGGCGGACACCCTGGTCACGGCGGTCATGCAAGGCCTCCTCCCGCGCAAGGGCGAGATGGCGCTGGACCTCTACTGCGGCGTCGGCCTCTTCGCCGGCGCCCTCGCCGACCGCCTCGGCGAGCAGGGCGCGGTCCTCGGCATCGAGTCGGGCAAGCGCGCGGTGGAGGACGCCCGCCACAACCTCGCCGGCTTCCCGCGGGTGCGTGTCGAGCAGGGCAAGGTCGAGTCGGTCCTCCCGCGCACCGGCATCACGGAGGTCGACCTCATCGTCCTCGACCCGCCCCGCGCGGGCGCGGGCCGCCAGACGGTGGCCCACCTGTCGTCCCTCGGCGCCCGCCGCATCGCCTACGTAGCCTGCGACCCGGCGGCCCTCGCCCGCGACCTGGCGTACTTCCGGGACGGGGGGTACCGGGTACGGACGCTGCGGGCGTTCGATCTGTTTCCGATGACGCATCATGTGGAGTGCGTGGCGATCCTGGAGCCTATTTCAAAGGGGCTCTGACCTGTGGCTTTCTTGTGTTCTCTAGATGTGGTCGTCGGTCCTCGACCTGTTTCCCGAAGTTCACCGCGTGGAGCCTGTTGTGGGTAGCCGCCACTGGCTCACCTGCGGTTTCGCAGCGGGAGCGTTAGTCCAGAACGCTTTGCTCAACTCCGTCAGAGACTGGTTCGGGGAATGCCTTGACGCTCGTTCGACGATGTTTCTGACGGGGTGTGAGGTTGTCGGCCTGGGACTAAATGACGCGGTCAATCGACTTGTCGGGCTCGACCCGTCAAGTAGCGCGTTACGTCTGTTCTTTGGGATTGGGCTGTACGGCGACATGTCTCAGATAGACGTGTGCTGATTGCGCTGGCCTCGTCACCGTGAATGCCTGGCGGCGAACATCTTCGTGGCCGCCTCGGGCTGCATCTGCCGCCGGTGTTCGGACCGGCCTGGCCCCCGGTCTACCGGCGCTTCGCCAGGCGCTGCAGCCGCTCGTGCGTGGGACCCCGCCCATCCGCTCTCGCTGCGGACCGCGCCGCCTGCGTCCGGCCAAGCTCCATGCAGACCAAGGATAAGACTTCGACCATCTGCGGACATGGCTTCGCGAGCGTCGCATCCGCCACCGCATCGCCCGCAAGGCTAGCGAGTCCTCCACGCGGCTCGGCCGACACCGCTGGGTCGTGGAGAGACCGGACGAGGCGAGCCGCCGCCCCTGAGAGCGCCGTTCGCCCCTGCGCGGATAACCTGGAGGCCGGGGCGAGGGGACGGCTAGCCCGTCGATCGCGTCAACGTGCCTCTGATCAGCATGACGAGGGTGCTCTCCAGCGCGGTGGGCAGGTCCAGGCGGAGTTGGGCCAGGATGGGGATCTGCCTCGTAGGCAGCGAGGGCGCTGGCGGAGGACCGGGATGGGTCCACAGCGCGCCAGCCAGGATCGTGTCATCACGGACATCGTTTGGCGCTGTCGCTGAACTCGGGGATGTGATGGCGGGCGAGTTCGGTCATGGTCTCGCGGTTCGCGATGGAGGACCGCATGTAGCGGATGATGACGCCGACGGACACGTGGTGTTCCAGGGCGCCGGCCTGTGCGCCTACAAGATCGCATAGCAAGCTGTAGTGCGCCAGAGGCCGGGCCAGGACGGCTGCCACCTGGTCGCCGCGTTCAGGTGCGGATCGACCCTGCCGGACAGTTCGCAGTAAACCTGCTCCGGCCATGTCCGCAGGGCGCGCTCCAGTAGTTCGAGCAGTACCGCGTCGCGGGATACAAGTAGCGCAGCACCTTCGACCTGGCCAGCCCGACCCGGCGGCTGAGCTCGTTGAGACCCATATCGATCACCGGCCTCTTCTGCAGCATCGTCAGTGACGCGCCGACGATCGCCGGGCGCCGTATCTCCCGCTGTTCCTCGCTGGGCGTCAGGTCAACGGACTTGGCGATCACCAAGACTGGTGCGAAAGCTGCTGTTCCAGTGCACAATTGACGGCCCGTCGCTTATGTTGGGGCGACTGGGTAGTTAGTCACCTGGAGACTACATGTCGGTGGGGAAGCAGGCGCTGTTCGAGCGGCTGGACAGGGGTCCGTCCTTCTTGTTCCTGGGGCAGAGCTATCTATCCATCGAAACGGGGCACGACCCGCTGGTAGGACCTCTAGCCAGGTCACTGGGCATGGATAATTTGCCCGAGACCGTCTACCAGGCAATCCTTGGTGCCGCTCCGGACAGCCGTGAGGTGGCTGCCAAGGGGCTCAATGATGCTGGGCGTGCACTGGTACTGCCGCCGTCATTGAAGACCACTCTGGAGTTCCCTTGGAACGGCGTGCTCTCCTCGGCAGTCGATCCATCGTGGCGTCTCGGTCTCAAACAGGACTGGCGGACGGTCCAGGAGACTGTTCCCCAGCGCGACCGGACGCGCCTGTCACGCGACATGGCCGACGTCCAGGCGCTCATGCTCTTTGGAGGCGTTGATCAGCCGGTCGACGAAAGACCGCCTGCGACGAAGATGGAGTTGTCGCGACGTAAAGCGCTGGCAGCCGAGGCTCTGTCGCGGATCGTCACGGACGGATTGACCCCGCGGGGTTTGCTGGTGGTGGAGGGGTGGTCCCTCGACGACTGGCTCGACCCCGAGACGCTTTACAGCCAGATCTGCGACGCGGTTCCGAACCAGGTGCACCTGTTCTCCACGACCGACGAGATCCTCGCGGACGAGTTCATACGTGAGGCGATCAATCTCAAGGTGCTTGTCCCACATCGGGAGACATTCGCCTCCCTGGTGGAGGAGGCACGCAGCACTGGTCGTCTGAGCGACGGCGGCCCGGCTACCACCTCGACCCACGCGGTACGCGTCGGCGACCGACGCCTGCCCATCGACCGGAGTCGCTGGCAGCGGATTCTGCCGCACGCCCGCCCGGTGGACGTCGACCTCCTCGACGATCCGCCCGCTGAGTCCAAGCATCGGCGCTTTCAGAAGTTCCGCGAGTTCCTCGGCGCGAGCGACGGCTCGCCGACGTGGTGGGCGCATGCCCGCGGCCTCCCCTTCCAGCGCAACTTCGAGAAGATCTTGATGGACTTGGTCGAAGAAGCAGCCGCATCCCCGGAGCGACGGGGGCCGCTGCTAGTCGTCGGCCAGTCGGGGACGGGGAAGAGTGTCGCTCTGGCTCGACTGGCCTTCCAGACCGCTCGGACGGGGAGGCGAGTCGTCCTCCATATCCCCCGCAAGTCGACCCGCCCGGAGTTCCAAGCACTCGATGACTTCTGCCTGTGGGCAGAGGAACAGTCAGGGGCCAACACTCTGATCGTGTGGGACGGCATGTTGGAGCCCGATGAGTATCAGCGACTCTTCGACTATCTGCGCAGCCGAGGCCGCAAGGTGGTCATGGTTGGCAGTTGCTACTGGGACGCAGACCAGTTCGGCAACGGCGGCGGCAGAAAGCGCGTGCGGGCCAACAAGCAGGTGAGGACGGCCCCCCGGTACCGGCGAGGTAGAGATTTCGTTGAGGCACCGGCCACCATCGCCGGGAAAGAGCTTGACCGCTTCACCCGCTACCTGGCGGACTTTGGCATCGTCCTCAAGGGCGCGGACGAGGCGATCGTGGCCCGCGACCGGTCGTTCCTCTCGGCTCTGTACCGGCTACTGCCCGACGCGCATGCTCCTCTGTCCCGCGGCTTGGTGCTCGAGCTGAGGCGCTCCGAGGAGCGCCTGGGGCATGCCGCCCGTACACGGATCAACTACGAACCACCCACGATCATGGCGGCGGCCCTGGAGGAAGCCGGCCTGCTGCACGGCCTAGAAACACTCCCGGGGACCTCCGAAGAGGCGGTGGCAGCCTGGCAGGATGACCCGTACGAGCGCCTCCTCAGCTTGATCCTTCTGATCCACAGTCACGGCCTGCGCACGCCACTTGAACTTGCCCTGCGCACCATCGGCCGCGACGGCGTTCGGAATCTTCCGGACCTGCTGGGGGGCATAGACATCATCCGCTGGGACGAGGATGACCAGGGCAATTACACCCTCGGAGGACGTAACCAGTTGGAGGCAACCCTGCTGACCGGCGCCCGCAGATGGGGGGAGGAGCGGGAGGCGGCTCAGATTGCCGAAGTGATCGAGCTGGTTCGGCCTGATTCCCGAGCCCGTAATGGCGGTCCGGAGATCGAGTTTGTCATGGCGCTCCTCACCGCGATCGGCCCGCAGAAGAACCGGGAGCAGCGCAAGTACGGGGCACAGTACCTGCTGATCGCTGACTCCATCGCCAAGCTGAGAATGCTGGTCACTAGCCCCGTGATTCATGCACGGCTCACCCACAAAGAAGTCAACATGCGGCGTGAGTGGGCGGTGTGGGACCAGCGCCGACAGGGGCCGGACGTCGACCTGCGACGTCGTGCCTTGGAGGCAGCGCAGGAGGCCGTGGACGAGGCGCTGCGGGAAGCGGAAGATCTGGGCCACCGGCGGGACATCCGCCTGAATCTCTATGTCGAGCAGGCGAGCATCCGCGGCTCCCAACTCTACGAACTGCTCCACTCCGGACCCGACGGCGGCACTCCTCAGCCGTTGCCGAGCGAGGAGTACATCTCGGGCGAACTCGGGGAGCTCAAACGAAGCGTCCAGTCGGCTCTGGAGTGCGAGGCGACCAACTACTATCCGGTGGATGTGCTCTGCTGGGCGACCCGGGACACCTTCAAAGCTGGAGTGCTGTCCGACGAGGCTGCAGCCACGCTGGTCGGTGACTGCCTGAGCGCCCTGACAGCGATAGACCCGGAGACTCTTGAGCCGGGACAAGCTGGCCTCTACCACAGCAAGTTCGTGGAAATCGCCTCGCTGGCGAGCGACCACTTCCTGGCAGAGCAGCAGTTGAAAAAGCTTGAGGCGTACGACGAGCCGCTGGCCGCCTTCTTCTATGCGCTGAAAGTCAGTGGCTTCATCAACAATGAACCCGAGCAGGAGGGAGTACAGCAGGCTCTGGAGCATCTCAGACGGAATCCCCTCCGGCTCCAAGACGAACGCTGCGTGCGCCTTGCCGTCGATCTGCTGTGGTTCGCCCGAACCGGTGAGCGCTTTCTCTCAGGTGAGCGCCAGACCCTGCCCCTGGATCAGGGTGCCTGGCAGGAATGCCTCGAGCTCACGGAACTTGCGTCGGCCTACGACGCGATGCCTTCGCTCAGGGTCCACTTCATGCGTGCGCTGGCGCTCTTTCATCTGGGCAGCGTTGACCGGGCGATGGACGCGTTCCGGGACCTGGACCGGCTCTCACTGGAGCAGCGGGATCGCCGCCGCGTGATCAACGTCTACGTGTCGAGCTGGGAGGACGGTGCTCCACGAGTCTTCCGGGCCCGAGTCCTCCGGGTCGACGCGGACTTCCAGGGCGGTCGCTGTTGGGTCGAGGGGTACCAGCGGGAGTTTCCCTTCGACCCCTCCGGCTTTGGACCTGACCAGGCCGTCGAAGGTAGGACGCTTGACGCCTACATCTCGTTCAACATGATCGGTCCGCGGCTGGAACCTCCGCGGGTACCTGGAGAGCGTCGTGGGCCAACGCTGCTGGGGCCTGCCGCCCATCAGCAGAGCGAAGTGCGAGGTGTACGGTGACGATAACGCAGCCCACCCCGCAGGTCGCGCCTGAGGCCGCCTGGAATCGCATCACCGGCCTCCACCGGAATCTCGACCGGCTTGCCCGCCACCTGTTGAAGCGTTCAGCCGGCACGGACGTCAGTCTGCCTCCACCCGACTTCACCCAGCCGCAAACCGCCTTCTTCTTTGCCACGATCTGGATGCGGGCGTGGTACTCGGAGGCATGGGCGGCGTCCAGCAGGTGGCTCTACGAACAGGCTGCGGCCATGGGACACACGCCGCCCGAGAAGGACTTTGCGGACACGATGCGCAGGTTGCGCGCGTTCCTGGTTCATCACATGGATCCTTCGGTCTCCGAGAGCGAGGAGACCGAGCGAATTTGCAACGAGTGGTTCGAGCGCGCCTGCGGGTCCGTCGTGCCCCAGTCCACCGTTGAATGGCAGCACTGCTTGGCCAAGCTCCTCGAACAGAACGAGGCGTATGCCCACTTTATGCTGGCCATAGCCAAGTCCGTCGAACGCAGTCCGGAGAAGTCCACGCTGGTATTGCAGTGGCGTGCCGCCTTGGAACGTCAGGACTATCCGCGTTACAGGCAAAGCCTTCAGGAGGCTGCGGGAGACCTGGGGCTTCAGCGGCTCAACGATCAGAAACTGAACAGCATCCATGCTCGGTACCGGGTGCGGTGGGCAAAGGCACTCGAGAAGCTGGCGCATGATGCCGACTTCGACCATGAGATCCGCCTGCGCGCCGAGTGGGCACTTCTCGCCGACACGAGCGGAGCCCTGATCGTCTCCGCTTCGAACGTCATGGAGGCGCTCGGCCTTTCCCCGGGTCCCCAGGTGGCCCGCGCTCTGCGTCTCGCACAGGTCCTCCGGGAGTTCCACCCCGACGACTCGGCCGACCAGCTTTTGCAGCGCCTTTCCGTGCAGTGGGTCGCTGTACGCCAGTAGCCGCACGCCGACAACACCAGGGGATGGGTCACGGACCGGAGGTGCGGCCCACCCTCCTGTGAGGGAAGACCAGCTTGACGCTTCTCGCGGTAACGGGGCCGGTCGGCCGTCCCCAGGTGGCGCGCCAGATTACGCGCCGCTGCAGAGGAGGCGCGGTTGGTGGGAGAGTCGTACGCCTCGTCGGCGCGGACCTGCCAGACTGGACGAGGAAGCGGCTAGCGGCGATCGCCGTGTTCGTCCGCAGCGGGCCGAGACCGAAACGGCGTCCGCGTGCCCCTCACCGGTGATGCCACGCTGTGATCGGAGGCGCTGCCCATCGGGTGGGAGGTGATCTGGGCGTCCACCTTCGGAGAGAGGCTCGTGGACCCGGTGGCGGGGAGGCCCGGTGGGCTCCAGGAGGTCTGGACGACTGCACGGGCAGCGATCACGTACCGGAGACAGGTCGGCAGGGACGAACTGCCAGAGATCTTCATCTCGATCCCGACCGCTCGAACTCTGCTTCGGCCAAGGCGTTTTCGGGCCGGTAACTAATGAGATGCGGGATTGCCATGTCAGCGGACAGAACGTTCTCGACGGCTGGCCTACACGTAGGACCGGACCGCCGACTCGCAGAGCCGTCAGCGAGCTGGACTGAATCCGGCCCGAGCGGTGGCTCCCTGCCTGGAGTGAGGAACTCCAGTACATGCTCGCCGTCCTGTGGCATCCGGTCGAGCTGCAGTCGGTTCAGAGTGGGCTGCTCGACGGTAATTTCATGGCACCGCTGGTCTGCGTCGCCGAGTTACAGCGTCGGAACGTCCTGCCCGTCCCGGAAACCGCCCGTCGTTCTGCTCCCGCACCGTTACAGACCGACCCCATCCCCGGGGCCGAGGGAATCGCCGCGCGAGCCGCACGCCATAAGGCCACTCACTGCGGAGAGGAACTCTCCCTCCACTCCTCCGATGACGCGGTCACGGAGACGCGGGGAAGCCAGCGCTACGCAGGAAGCCCGCAGGGGAAGCGACAAGGGCCGTAGAGCTTGCCGCTTGACCCGCTGTCAGGTCTGGGCCGCACGAGGACGCCGTCCGCGAGAGGGACTGGCCTGACACCATCCCGTGTACATCTCCTGGCGCTTGCTCTGATCGCCTTCAGACGCGCTCTCATCCGGCCCCGATCAACCGATGTCCGAATCATCGGTCTCTCCGAGGAGGCGGGCCGCAAGGTCGTCGGCCCACTTCACGGCCCAAGCGCGCAAGGCTGTGTTGGCGGCTTCGTCGAGCCCATACGCGGCGAAAGCTTCGTCGTCGGTCCACTCTGCGCCCGTGAGATTCGCCTGGAGCTTCGCGCTCGAAGCAGCCACGCGCGTGACGGCGGCCGAACCCTTCGAGATAGGTACTGGTCCATCGTCTCGAGGCTGCGAAGACGTTGATCAAGTCGCGGGGCGCTCCGCGGGTGGCGAGGGCGCGGACCTTGGTCCCGATTACGCCCTCCTCTGCGAGGACAGGCCCGTACGGGCTCTGGGCGACCGGCCGCCAGAAGATCTCCGGGGTCGGTCACGGTGAAGCGGGCGGACAGTGGGGCGGTCTCCAGCGCGTGCACCTTCCAGCCGCGGGCTTCCAGGCCGGCACGGAGCGTGGCGGCGATCCCGGCCATGGGTGCCGGGTTCTCGGTGGCGGCGTCGAGGTCCTGGCTGGGGCGGTTCACAAGGCATTGCGCCCGCACGGCGTATCCACGGGTGAGAACCAGGGGATACGACGAACGCCTTCATGAACCGTTGGCTGAAGGCAGGGATCAGGATGCGGTGCGCCTGACCCCGGACCTCCTCGTCGTCCCGGGCCGTGAAGAGCCCTGATCCGACGAAGTCCCGCAGGTGGGACAGCGGTGGCGCGATCACCTTCCCGAACCGGGCTTCGTCGCACCTCGGCGGGAGCCGTCCGACCTCAAGGAGCTGCCCGCCTGACCGGGGCCCGACCCACCCCGGACGCGCGGCCGCGGGTCTGTCGGGGCCCGCGTGCCAGAATGGAGAAGTCCACTCTCCGCCCTGGCTTCTTCGAGGTTCTTTTCGTGTCCCAGCCCGTCGGTCGTGTGCCCCAGCGACGCAACGCCCGGTCCAATCGGGCGCGCATCCTGGCCACCGCCCGTCAGGAGCTGGGGCGGAATCCCGACATCACCCTGGAGGAGCTCGCCCGTGCCTCCGGTGTCGTACGGCGCACCCTGTTCGGACACTTCCCCGGACGGGCTGCGCTCCTGGACGCGCTGGCCGAGGAGGCTGCCGAGGCGCTCCAGGCCGCCGTCGCGGTCGGCGCGGGGGTGACGGAGCCGGCCGATCGGGCGCTCGCGCACTTCACGTTGTCGCTCTGGCCTGTGGGAGATCGCTAC
This sequence comes from Streptomyces sp. NPDC104761, assembly GCF_055583445.1. NCBI lineage: Bacteria > Bacillati > Actinomycetota > Actinomycetes > Kitasatosporales > Streptomycetaceae > Streptomyces > Streptomyces sp. NPDC104761. Next base: position 42,626 of record NZ_JBVJNZ010000021.1, read on the forward strand.
CGGATGCTCCTTGCGCTGGCCCGACGGGACCTCGGCATGGACCGTGTCGCCGGGATCCTGGAGCCCGCCCGGGTCGGAGTCACGGCCATCCTGGAGCGGGGACAGCGGGACGGGATCTTCCACTCCCGGCTGCCGGCCCCGGTGCTGAGCGCCGGCCTGGAGGCGATGACGGTCGCCCTGCTGGAGGAGGTCAACACCGGGGCGCTGGAGGATGACGGCAGCCGGGTGGCCGTCGCCACGCTCATCGCGGCCGGTGTGCCGGAGAAGCGGGCGCAGATCGTCGTCGACGAGGTGGCCGCCGCACAGGATGTCCCTGCCTGCTGACCCCCGGGGTCACCTCGGAGGTCCGCTGGACGCCACGCCAGTCACCCGGGACGGACAGCGAAAAAAAGGGACGGTGCCGGGTGTCCCCTCCCGGTACCGTCCCGGGGCCGTGCGCCGCTCAGGCACAGCCCGTCCTGGGGGTGGAGGAAGCCGGAATCGGGGTTCCGGCCTCCGGTGTACGGGGCTCAGGCGCCCACGGTCTCGGTCTGCTCCTCGGTCGCCGGTGATGGATCGTCCTCACCGTGCTTGGGGGTGTGCACCCGGCCGGGCAGGACGGCGATGACGATCAGCGTTCCGGCGGCCATGATGATGCCGCCGATGAGGCTGGTGTGGGCGATGGCGTGGGCGAAGGACTCGTGGACCGCGCCCAGCAGGGTGTGGGCCTGCTGGGCGCCGCCCTGGGGGTTCTTGGCGACCTGTTCGGCGACCGCGATGCCGCCGCCGACAGAGTCCTTGGCGGTGTCCATGGCCTCGGCCGGGAGGTGGCCACCGACCATGTCGGTCAGCTTGTCCTTGTAGGAGGTGGCGAGCAGCGAGCCGAGGACGGCGATGCCCAGGGCACAGCCGAGTTCCAGGGCGGTGTCGTTGGCGCCGCCGCCGACGCCCAGCTCGTCCTCCGGAAAGGAGCCCATGATGGTGTCGGTGGCCGGGGACAGGCTCAGGCCGATGGCGAAGCCGAGCATCAGCAGGGGCGCCAGGAAGTCGGTATACGTCGATCCCGACTCGATCCGCGCGAGCAGGAAGACGCCCGCGGTGCCGATGACCATGCCGGTGCCGACCACGATCTTCACGCCCAGCTTCGGAGCCAGCTTGCCGGTGACGGCGGCGCCGACGAACACCGCGCCGGCCAGCGGCAGCAGGCGGATGCCGGTCTCCAGGGCGTCGTAGCCGAGGACGAACTGCAGGAACTGGGTGGAGTAGTAGATCGAGCCGAAGGTGCCGAAGAAGAAGAACAGCACAGCCGTCATCGAGCCGCCGAAGGGACGCTCGGTGAACTTGCGCACGTTCAGCATGGGGTTGGGGTGCTTCAACTCCCAGGCCACGAAGGCCGGCAGGCCCACGCCGGCGACGACGGCCGCGGTGACGGGGCCGACGCCCCAGCCGAAGTGCGGGCCCTCGATGGTGGCGTACACCAGAGAACCGACCGAGGCGATCGACAGCAGACCGCCGACGTAGTCGATGCGGCCCATGCCCTCCGCCTTCGACGGCGGGACCAGGAGCAGCGCGCCGACGACGGCGAGGACGGCGACGGGGACGTTCATCAGGAAGGTGGAGCCCCAGGCGTGGTTCTCCAGCAGCCAGCCTGCGGCGAGGGGACCGGCGGCGATGGCGAGGCCGGAGGTGGCGGACCAGGCGGTGATGGCCCTGGCGCGCTCGGTGCGCGGGAAGATCGCGACCAGCAGGGAGAGCGTGGCCGGCATGACGACGGCGGCACCGACGCCCATGATCGCGCGGGCCACGATGACGAGGTTCGTCTCATCGACCAGTCCGCCCGTCACCGCACCTCCGGCGAAGATCAGCAGGCCGAGGACGAGGGCGCCGCGGCGGCTGTACTTGTCACCGATCGCGCCGAGCACGAGCATCAGGGCGGCGTAGGGGACGGTGTAGCCGTCGATGACCCACTGCAGGTCACTGCTGCTCAGCCCCAAGTCATTGGTCATGTCGGGGGCGGCCACGATCAGTGACGTGTTCGCCATGACCACGATCAGCAGGCTCAGGCAGAGCACCAGCAGGGCCCACCAGCGGCGGTGGTAGGGCTCCGTCATCTTCTCGACGGGTGTGTTCGGAAAGAGCGGCATGGCCGGACTCCTCGGCAGGAGGTGAAGCGGAGGCTTCGGGGGTGCGGAATCGACGGGATCGGTGCACGCGGGGCCAAGAGGGGCCGGGCACCACGGGCAGCTAATTGCCCGTTGATGTGCAGGCTAGTTTGTTGCTCGTCCATGTGCAACTATTGGGTCGTCCTCCTCCCGGCTCGCTGAAGTCCTGGCCTCCGAGCGGGACATGGCGGAGGCGATCAGCGGCCGGGGGGCAACGGCAGGGCGCCTTCCGGGCCGGCGTTCCGCCGGCCGTGCCGGCCCGGGCGCTGGAGGGGCGTCTGCCAGGGCTTCTGGACTTGCCGCAGCACCACTCGAAGAGGAGAACGATGTATCAGTCCTGCCGCGACGAGGAGCCCTCCTACGGCGACGGCTCCGTGTATGCGAGCCCCCCGACCCGGACCAGGCGGCGCATGATCATCGCCGTGGCGTCCCTGGGGGCCCTGCTGGTCGGCGCAGTCGCGGTCGACCGCATCGCCGCTGTTCGCGCGGAGAGTCGTATGGCCAAGGCATTCCAGGACGGCATGGGAACCGCCGATCGGCCGTCGGTGCACGTCAGGGGCTTTCCCGTACTGAACCAACTGGCTGCGGGCAGCCTCAACCATGTCGACCTGACTGCCCACGGCATTCCGGCCGACGGCAGCGCCCGGCCGCTCCCGGTGACGAGGCTGACGGTCGGGATGGACGGGCTGAAGACCTGGGGGAGTGCCGACGAGGCTCACGCGGACAGCGTCACGGCGACCGCGTTCCTGTCGTACGCGGACGTGTCGAGCGCGCTCGGTGTGCAGGTGTCACGGGGAGACGAGTCCGGCCGGGTCGACGCGACCGCGAGTCTGCCGCTCGTGGGCGACGTGACCGTGAGCGCGGCCGTCTCGGCGGCCGACGGCAACAGCATCGCCTTCACGGACGTAGGCGCGGAGCGGGGTGAACTGGTTCCTCCGCTGACATCACTGCTCGACAAGGCCCTGGACGAGCCCATACCGCTGCAGAACGTGCCCGAGGGGCTCCGGCTGCGGTCGGTCACCGCCACCGAGGACGGAATCGACGCCCGCTTCACGGGCCGCTCGGTCACCTTCCGCCCGGACTCGTCGTCCGCGTGAGGTCAGACGGCGTCAGGCAGGGGGCGTCGGGCGACCTCGTGCGCATCGTCGGCGGGCAGGCCCAGCATCCGCAGGACCATCTCGGCGAGGTTCACCGCGGCCTCGTCGCCGTCCACCTCGGGGCGGGCGAACCGCAGTTCCACCAGGGACAGCAGGGTGCCGCCCAGCGCGGACAGGGCGACCACGGGGTCGAGGGTCGTGAAGCGGCCGGAGGCGATACCGACCTGGAGATCACGCAGGGCGCGTCGGGCCAGTCCGTTGCCCGAGTGGATGTGCCCGAGGCCACGGCGGCGCAGGACCTGCATCAGCTCCGGGTGCGAGTCGGCCATGCGGGCACTGAGCCGGAAGCCGGCCGCGAGCAGCTCCGCCGGGTCGTCGATCCCCGTCAGACGCTCGTCGAAGGCCTGCCCGAACTCCTCGAAGGCGTCGATCGCCGCCGTCTCGAACAACTCCGCCTTGGAGTCGAAGTGGTTGTAGAAGGAGCCGAAGCCCACATCCGCGCGCTCGGCGATCGTCTGGATGCTCGCGCTGGTGTCGCCGCTCTCGGCGAGTATCTGCCGGGCCGCTCGCACGAGAGCTCCACGGGTCTCCGCGCGACGTCGCTCGAACCGGTTGCCGGGCGGGGCTGACATAGACATGCGCAGAGTCTAACGGTTGCACCATGGCGATCGCAGTTCTGATGAATTCATCATCCGCGGCGGCGAACATCTTGACGATGGAACTGTCACAGCTGATGATTCCCTCATTACGGCAATGTTGCTCGGAGGGCACCATGTCTGAAACACGCGTCAACGGGGACGTCGTCACGGCCCACCAGGACCTCCACAGTGAGCAGGGTGCCCTGCGCGGCGAACACCCCGGCCGATCCCGGAACCCCGTGATCAAGGTGGCGGACCTGGCCTGGCTGGAGTTCGAGAAGCCCGACCTGGACCGGGCGGAGGTCTTCGCCCGCGACTTCGGCTTCGGCGTCGCCGCCCGCACCGAGAGCGAGCTGTGGCTGCGGGGTACCTTCGCGGGCTCGCCCTGCATGGTGATCCGGCGCGGTCGTACGTCCCGCTTCATCGGTCCGGCGTTCCGCGCCGCCGAGCGGGGCGACCTGGACCGGCTGGCCCGCGCCACCGGATCGTCCGTACGGGACTCCGACGTTCCCGGCGGCGGAAAGGTGATCGACCTGCTCGACCCGTCGGGCTTTCCGGTCCGGGTCGTGCACTGCGGCGAACAGCTCGCCGCACTGCCGGAACAGCAGCCGCTGCTCCTCAATTTCGGCACGGACCACCGTCGTACCAATGCCACCCAGCGGCCGGCGCGCGAACCGTCCCGCATCCAGCGGCTCGGCCACGTGGTGCTGGAGACGCGGGTGTTCGGCCGGGCCCTGGACTGGTACCTGGACACACTCGGCATGATCGTGTCCGACTTCCTGTTCCTGGACGGGCAGCGCGATCGCGGCCCGACGATGGCGTTCATCCGCTGCGACCTGGGCGGCGTACCGGCCGACCACCACACCCTGGCCATGCACCTCGGGCCGGGCACCGGATACGTCCACTCCGCCTACCAGGTCACCGACCTCGACTCCATCGCCGTCGGCGGCGAATACCTCAAGGAGCGCGGATACAAGCGCAGTTGGGGCATCGGACGGCACATCCAGGGCAGCCAGCTCTTCGACTACTGGCGCGACCCCGACCACTTCATGCTGGAGCACTTCGCCGACGGCGACCTGTTCTCCTGCGACGTCGAACCCGGCTGGGCGCCGATGTCGACCAGCGGCCTCGCCCAGTGGGGCCCGCCGGCCACCCGCGACTTCCTCGGCGCGAGCCCCTCCCCGCAGCGGCTCCGCGATGTCGTCGAGGCCCTGCGCGGCGACAACGAGATGGACCCGGCACGACTGTTCGGCCTGCTCAAGGCCGCCAACTCCTGAACCCCCGCAAGCGAATCCCTCACAAAGGCACTCACATGAGCACCAATGTCCTGCGCACCGCCGACGGCTGGTGGGTCGTCCGAGGCGACCGGGCCGTCCCCGTCGACACCAAGGCCGCGACCACCGCTGAGCTGCTGGCCGACCGGCCGGCTGTCCGCGAGGCCGCCGCCTCCGGCGAACCGGGCACGCCCGTCGCCGACCTGGTGGCGCTCTCGCCGGTCACCACGCCCTGCCGGGTGGTCGCCCAGATGGTCAACTACCGCAGCCACGCCCGCGATTCGGGCTTCAAGGGCGACATCCCGCCCGCGTTCTTCCGCAAGGCGTCCGGCTCGGTCAGCGGCCCCGGCGACGCCGTCGTCCGGCCGTCGCACGTGACATTCCTCGACTACGAGATCGAGTTGGGCCTCGTCATGGGCGCGCCCCTGCCCGTCGGCACCGTCGTCGAGGAGCGGGACCTGCCCTCGTACGTCGCCGGACTGGTGATCACCAACGACGTCAGCGCCCGCGAGGTGCAGCTGACCAAGACGCAGTTCTACGAGAGCAAGTCGTACCCCACCTTCACGCCGACCGGTCCGTACCTGTCGTTGCTGGAGCCGGAGGACTTCACCCATCTCCTCGACCTGAGGCTGAAGCTCAGCGTCAACGGCGAGCTGCGCCAGGACCGCACCCTGGCCGACATGATCGTCCGCCCGGCACAGGCACTCACCCTGCTCGCCCGCTTCCAGACCCTGGACGCCGGCGACCTGCTGCTCACCGGCACGCCCGGCGGCACCGCCCTGAAGGCCCCGCCGAAGGCCGTCGAGAAGATCGGCGCGCTGCTGCCGCCCGCCGTGAAATGGAAGGCCTTCTTCAAGAGCCAGGCCAAGAACCCGCACTACCTGAGTCCGGGTGACGTGATCACGGCGACGATCGCGACCCCCGACGGCCGCATCGACCTCGGCGAGCAGCGTACGCCCGTCGCGGCCGCGCACTAGGACCCGAGGTGAGCCGCACATGACCGTCGATGAAGCCGTACGTGTGCCCGTCGTGATCGTCGGGGCCGGGCCGGTGGGTGTGACCGCCGCCCTTCTCCTGGCCCGGCGCGGAGTCCGCAGTGTCGTCCTCGAACGCCACCGGGACATCTACCCGCTGCCGCGCGCCGTCGCAGGCGACGACGAGATCCACCGGATCCTTCAGGCCGCGGGCGTCGGTGAGGAGTTCGCCGCGATCGCCCGCCCGGCGAAGGGGCTGCGGCTGCTGGACGCCCGGCACCGGGTGATGGCCGAGTTCCGGCGCACCGAGCACGGCCACCACGGCTATCCGCAGACCAGCATGTTCGACCAGCCCGAGCTGGAACGCGTACTGCGCGACTCCCTGGCCCGGCGCCCCGAGTGCGAACTGCGCAGTGGCGTGGAGGTCACCGGCGTCGGCCCCGAGACCGCAGGTCCCGTGCGGGTCACCTACCGGGACGGCGACGGCGATAACGAGCTGTGGGCCGACGCGGTCCTCGGCTGCGACGGCGCGAGCAGCCTCACCCGCGAGGCGATCGGCGGCGTCTGGGAAGACCTGCGCTTCGAGGAACGCTGGACCGTCATCGACGTCGACACGACGGGCCCCGTCCGCTGCTGGGAAGGCGTCGACCAGATCTGCGACCCGGTCCGGCCGGCCACCTTCATGCGTGTGAGCGAGAACCGCTACCGCTGGGAGTTCCGGCTCGGGGAAGGACTCGGGGAAGGACAGGAGACGGTCCGTGAGCTGGTCGCCCCGTGGCTGCCGCCCTCGTACGACGGGGACTTCGAGGTGGTCCGCGAGACCCAGTACACCTTCCGGGCCCGCGTCGCCGACCGCTGGCGCAGCGGACGAGTCTTCCTGCTCGGCGACGCCGCCCACCTCACCCCGCCGTTCATCGGACAGGGCCTGTGCTCGGGGCTGCGGGACGCCTACAACCTCACCTGGAAACTCGCCCGCGTCCTCCGGCAGGGCGGCGACGAACGGCTGTTGGACACCTACGAGAGCGAACGCAGGCCGCACGCCCGGCATGCGGTCCGCCTCGCGGTCGCCATGGGCTGGGCCATGACCGGCGGCCAGGACGGCGCCGCCGCGATCCGCCGCAGGGCACTGGCCGCCGCCTGCCGCATACCCGGCCTGACCGAGCTGGCCGGCCGCGACCTCAGCCCGCCCCTGACCGCCGGACCGCTCGTGCGGCGCAGTGTCCGCCGAAGATTGGCGGGCACCCACTGCCCCCAACCATGGGTGAGTGTCGGTGGACGGCACACCCGGCTCGACGAGGTGCTCGGCGACTCCTTCGCCGTACTGACCGCCATCGAGCCCGGCCCTTCCCTGACCGCGCTCGCCCACAGTCTCGGCGTTCACACCGTCCCGGTGACCGACCTCGGCGACGACGGCACCCTCGCCGCCTGGCTGCGCGCAGGACACGCGGATGCGGTCCTGCTACGACCCGACCGGGTCGTCATGGACATCGTCCCGGCAGACGGCCGCGACTTCACCTCGACCGTCGCCTGGGCAACCCTCCTGCACACCACACGAAGCCCTGTCCCTTCCGAACGGACCGCGGCGAACAGCCTGCTGAGGAGTACGACGCCTTGAGTACGCCCTTCTTCACACCCGACCCGCAGACGGCGGCCGCCAGTCGCATCGCGGAGTTCGCCCGGCTCCAGGGCATCGCCCCCGACGACTACGCCACCCTGCACCGCTGGTCGGTCACCGACCTGGAAGGCTTCTGGGGCGCGGTGTGGGAGTACTTCGACATCGACGCGGACACCCCGTACGAGCAGGTGCTGGCCGAGGAACGGATGCCCGGCGCCCGCTGGTTCCCCGGCGCCACCCTCAACTACGCCCACCACGCCCTGCGCAACCTCGCCGACGACCGGCCCGCGATCATCGCACTGGACGAGAACGGCTCCGGCTACCAGCTCACGGCCGGAAGGCTGCGCCTCCTGGTGGCGTCCGTCGCCGCGACCCTGCGCGACCTGGGCGTCGGCAAGGGTGACCGGGTCGTCGGCTACCTGCCCAACACCCCGCACGCCATCGTCGCGTTCCTCGCCGCCGCGAGCCTGGGCGCCGTGTGGTCGGTGTGCGGCCAGGACTACGCCCCCAAGGCCGCCGCCGACCGCTTCGCCCAGCTCGAACCCACCGTGCTGATCGCGGCTGACGGCTATCTGTTCAACGGCACCACCCACGACCGCCGCGACGCCGTCCTCGAACTCGCCGGGTCCCTTCCGACGTTGAAGGCGACGCTGCTGGTCGACCATGTCGGCCTGCCGTGGCCCGAGGGCACCTACCCGTCCTTGGTGATCCCGTGGGAGGACGCCTCCACCCGCACCGAGGAACTCACCTGCGTACCGGTCCCGTTCGACCATCCGCTGTGGGTCGTGTTCTCCTCCGGCACCACCGGCCTGCCCAAGGGCATCGTCCACGGCCACGGCGGCGTGCTGGTGGAGCACCTCAAGACCCTGGGCCTGCACTCCGACCTCGGCCCCGGCGACCGCCTCCTCTGGTACACCACCACCCACTGGATGATGTGGAACCTCGTCGTCTCCACCCTCCTGACCGGCGCCACGACCTGCACCTACGACGGCAGCCCGGCCCCCTTCGCCAAGCTCGACGTGCTGTGGGAGCTGGCCGCCCGTCACGGGATCACCGTCTTCGGCACCAGCCCCCAATACCTGCTGGGCATGGCCAAGTTCGGCGTCGACCCGTCCGTCCACGACCTGTCGGCCGTCCGCGTCGTCGGCTGCACGGGCTCGGCCCTGCCCGCCTCCGCCTACCCCTGGGTCCGCGACCACGTCGGCGACCACGTCCTGCTGGCCTCCATCAGCGGCGGCACCGACATCGTCTCCGGGTTCGCGGGCAGCGCCCCCAACATCCCGGTCTGGGCGGGGGAGTTGTCGGCCCCCCACCTGGGCGTGGCACTGGCCGCGTACGACAGCGAAGGGTTCCCGGTCACCGACCAGGTCGGCGAACTGGTGGTGACTCGCCCGATGCCGTCGATGCCGCTGTACTTCTGGAACGACCCCGACGGCAGCCGCTACCGAGACGCCTACTTCTCCTCCTACCCCGGCGTGTGGCGACACGGAGACTGGATCACGGTCACGGGACACGGCTCGGTGATCGTCCACGGCCGCTCCGACTCGACGCTGAACCGCAACGGCGTCCGCCTGGGCAGCGCCGACATCCACGACGTCGTCGAACGCCTCCCCGAGATCGCCGAAGCCCTGGTCATCGGTGCGGAGGAGCCGGACGGCGGCTACTGGATGCCGCTGTTCGTGGTCCCGGCGGCCGGGGTGACCCTGGACGACACCCTGCGCGAGAAGATCCGCGACGCCGTCCGTACGGGCGCCTCACCGCGGCACGTCCCCGACGAGATCCTCCAAGTGCCGGGCATCCCCCACACCCGCACCGGCAAAAAGCTGGAGGTCCCGATCAAGCGACTGCTCCAGGGCGCCCCGGTCGAGCAGGTCGTCAACCCCGCCGCCGTGGACAGCCCCGACCTCATCGACTACTACGCCCGGCTGGGCGAGGAGCGCCGCAGGGGCAGGTCCGCCTCATGACCACCGTGCTGGCCGTCGCCCTGTCCCTGGTCTTCCTTCCGCTGGGGCCGGCGAAGCTGGCCGCGGTGCCGTTCATGCGCCAGGCGGCGGCCCATCTCGACATGCCGGTACGGCTCTATCGCGTTGTCGGCGCGCTGGAGGTGGCCGGGGTTGCCGGTCTGCTGACGGGGCTGACCTGGATGCCGCTGGGCGTGGCCGCCGCGACAGGCCTCACCCTGCTGATGGCCGCGGCGGCAGTGGTCCACCTGCGCCACGGCGACCCGCCATCCCGGGCCGTCCCGGCCGCCGTAATGGCCCTGATCTCCTTGACGTACGTGGCAACGGCGATGGCCGCCGGCTGACGCGTCCTGTACGGCCGGGCACGGGCAGCTCCCTGTGAGGGGTGACGGCCGCCCCTCCCCGGCTCCGCGCGGGCTGTCATCGCGCACCGGCCTTCCTCTCCCCCCGAGGCCGAACAGCGGTGTGGGCCCGACGGGCGCTCGCTGGGCGGGCCCACACTGCCTGCGACGGGGGTCCGCCGCAGTGGGCGCTCAGTGGTCGGAATAGCTGAAGTCACCCATGGTCCAGGCGCTGACGTCGGCGATCGCCACGCGGTACATCCCGCCTGTCTCCGGGATGCCGACCGTGCCCTGCAGGATCCGGGCGACGTGGAAGTGCAGATGGGCGGGCGGCCCGTCCTTCTTCGCGGGGGTGTTGAAGACGGCCGAGAACTCTCCCAAGCGGGCGGAATCCGCCAAAACCTCCGACACCCTCTGCCTCCACACTGCTTCGGGAGCCAGCCGACCGGTGATGACAGCACCACCGGTGACCACGGTCAGGGACATCTGGTTGCTCTGCCCGGACTCCACCAGTGCGGCGACATCAACGAGCAACTCGTCAGGCTTCGACATGCGCCAGATTATATTTACCGCCCGTCCAGCTCTCCGAGCGGTGGCGCCAGCGGCGCGAAGGGCGTTCACGGACTCGGCGCGGAAGGCCCGGGTGGTGACGGGCGGCAGCGCCACCAGGCCGGTGACAGGCGCGCCGCTCTCACCGGAGGCGGCGGCCTCCCGAAGGGCGGCGGCCCGGTCTGCGAGCAGTTCGGCGGTGGTGACCGCCTTGGTCTCGATGTGGACGGTGCGCTCGTTTCGGAACCCCGCCAGCCGTCGGGGCTGCGCAGCACGTTGGTGCTCATGGAACCGCGGGCTGCCGAGGCGCCGGGGACTGTGTACTCAAGGCAGGGGTTCTCGCCTGACCCACGGAGGAAATCTGTCGTGTCTGAGGTAGACATTCGCCCTTCGCAGGGTTACCGTTTCTTTCGTAGCCAGGAAGTCGAAGTGGGCACGGCAGACAGGAACTGCCGTGCATGCACGTCAAGCAGGACGCGACCCGAAGGGGCCGCGAGCAGCACCCGCGTTATCCAGCAGTACAACCGAGTAGCCGAAGGTAAGGAGCGATACGCCATCAGGATCGCCCGGGCGAGGAGCAGTCCGCCCGGGTACCGCAAGGCCCCGGATTGGAAGGTGGTCCCCGGTCACGCATACGCGATCCCCGCAGCCCAGCCCTCCCAGGCGGAATCTGCGGAAAAAGAAGGCCGACGCAGTCGGCCGGTAGATGGTGTTGAAAGCTCGGGGCGGGGGGGGGGGGGGGGGGGCGGGGGGACCCCGCACACCACCCCAAAAAAAAAGGGCGGCCCTCTCTCCCTCC
>NZ_JBVJNZ010000021.1:54024-120494 GCF_055583445.1 Streptomyces sp. NPDC104761
GATCACGCACAGCGTACGCCACGCCCCGTATGCGGTCCCGCGCTGGCCCGCCCCCCCCCCCCCCCCCCCCCCCCCCCCCCCCCCCCCCCCCCCGACGCATCCCCGAAAGAAGAGGTCTATGCCCTCTCGCAGTACCCGGCCCGCCGACTCCCTCGACGACGACGACTATCCCGCCTACACCATGGGCCGGGCCGCCGAGATGCTCGGCACCACCCCAGCCTTCCTCCGCGCCCTCGGCGAACACCGCCTGATCACCCCCTTGCGTTCCGAAGGCGGCCACCGCCGCTACTCCCGCTACCAGCTGCGCATCGCCGCCCGCGCCCGCGAACTCGTCGACCAGGGCACCGCCATAGAGGCCGCGTGCCGCATCGTCATCCTCGAAGACCAGCTCGAAGAAGCTCAGCGCATCAACGAGCAACTGCGCGCCCAAGGCGGCCAGGCGCAGTCGGAAACCCCGGCCTGACAAGGACGCCGGGAGCGGCCCCGACGCCGACCGACCAGCACCGCACCAAGGACCCCGACACGCCGGCCGGGGTCCTTGGCCGTTCACGTGAGCTGCCCCGTCGCATCCGCTTCGGTGGTGCCGGGGCTGGTCGACGCGAGTGGCGACAGCCGCAAGCGGAGGCCCGTCGACCCGGGTTTTCTCCGTCCCACCTGTTCCGGGACGAGATGGCGGCGCTGTGCGGCAGAATGACGCCCACCGATGCGCCGTAGCGCAGCCGTGACCGCAAGTGCCGTGTTTCACGCGGTCCTTGGGCGTGTGAGGAGAGGAAGACGTGAGCGAGAACCAGAGCGCCACCGCCGCAGTGCAGCGACTCGACACCGGGACGGCGCACAACGCTCGCGTGTGGAACTACTGGCAGGGCGGCAAGGACAACTACGAGGTCGACCAGCAGGTAGGCGATCACGTTGCCGGAATGATCCCCGTCATCCGCGACATCGCGCGCGCCGACCGGGCGTTCCTCGGCCGCGCCGTGCGCTGTCTGGCACAGGAGCACGGCATCCGTCAGTTCCTCGACGTCGGCACCGGCCTGCCGGCGTTGGAGAACACCCACGAGATCGCCCAGCGGATCGCCCCCGAGTCGCGGATCGTGTACGTCGACAACGACCCCATCGTGCTCGCGCACGCCCGCGCCCTGCTGGCCAGTGCTCCGGAAGGCGCCACCGACTACATCGACGCCGACGTGCACGACCCGGACACCATTCTGCGCATCGCCGGACGGACACTCGACTTCACCAAACCCACCGCACTCATGCTGCTCGGCATCCTCAACTTCGTCCTTGACGGTGACGAGGCGCGGGCCATCGCACGTCGGCTCGTGGAGGCGCTGTCCCCCGGCAGCTTCCTCGTACTGACCCATCCCACCACGGAGCCCGAACTCGGCGGCGACCTGCAGCTCGAGGCGATGGAGTTCTGGAACACCAACGCCAAACCGCCGGTCACCGCCCGCAGCAGCGAGGAGGTCGGCCAGTACTTCGACGGGCTCACGCTCCTGGAGCCCGGGCTTGTGTCCTGCTCGCGCTGGCGGCCGGAGCCCGGCGAAGAGCCCACGGTCGTACCCCAGTTGGGAGCCGTGGCGTTGAAGCCGTGATCTCTCGCTTCACCTTGGCGCTGGTCAGCCCCGGCGGCGTCGGGGTGCGAAGGCACCCGGATACGTCTGGCGACGACGTACGACCTGGAGCCTGCTGCCGGACGACTCCGGCCCCCGGCGACGAAATGTCGCCGGGGGCCGGATGTTGGTAGCGGGGGCGGGATTTGAACCACGCGACCTCTGGGTTATGAGCCCAGCGAGCTACCGAGCTGCTCCACCCCGCGTCGGTGTCTCCACCGTACGGCATCCGTGCGGCGCCGACAGGGATTTATGCCGCTCGGGTCCACGAACCGCACCCGTGGGTGGGTTCGTGGACCCCGGCGACCTACCACTCCACCTGATGTCCTGTCAGGCCCGCGGGCTCTCGGTGTCTGCCTGACGAGCGACCCGAGCAGAGCCCCAAGACGGGGAGTACACCGCCGGCAGGGTCGCCGACGTGCGGCGCAGTGATCGGTGCAGTGGTTCAGGCGAGGTCGCGTGTCAGTGCTCCTCAGGGCGATGCCCTCGACGATGTACAGGGCCTGGCCCAGGCCGCAGACGCAACCGGTAAAGGCCATGTGATGCCCCGAGTTCCCCTCCATAAACAAGGCAACATCCACGAATGAACGGATGACCGCAGGGCAATCGGGGCGCAGGAGGTTGATAATTATGGTTCCCCTGCTTCTGGTCCTGCTTCTGGCGCTCATTCTGTTCGGTGCGGGCTTCGCCCTGAAGGTCCTCTGGTGGGTCGCGGTGGTCGTCCTGGTGGTGTGGCTCCTCGGGTTCGTCATGCGGTCCACCACCACAGGGGGCGGCCGGGGTCGCTGGTACCGATGGTGACCTGAGCGCCCCAGCACGTCGCCGAAGGACCCGTCCGGACGCCCGGACGGGTCCTTCGCGTTCCTCGCGCGTGTCGCGGACGGAGTGGCGGCGCTTCCAACAGGCAAGAAAATGCTTCACGAGTCACGCCGGGATATCGGGGTAGGGGCGCCGTGCCGGGGACAGGAGGCGCCAGCGCGTGGGAACCCGCGCAACCTCCCGACGCGTCCCGTCCCCGGTCCCCGGGAGCACACGGTGGCGCCCCGTGTCTGCCGCCTTCGCGCCCTGGCGGACGAACTACGGATTCGTCCCGCGCTGGGCCGCAACCGGGGGACACCGGCGTCATCCGTGACCGGCTTCGCCGCCTGGCCCGCCTGGCCCGCCTGGCCCGCCTCGCCCGTCAGGCCCGCCTGGCCGGCGGAAAGCGGTCCGCGGAGGGCAGCGGTCACCGGCTCAGGGAGGTGTGAGGGTGTCGAGTTGGGCTGCGAGGTCGGGGTGGGCGCCGGCCAGGTGGGGGCGCGTGTCGCCGAGGGGGCGGATGAGCTCGGCGGGGTCGTCCTGGGCGAGGGCCGCGTGGAGCCTGTCGAGCGGGAGGCGAGCCGCGTCCGGCAGGTCGGTGAGGGCGGTGATCTGGCCGGCGATGCGGCGCAGGTCGGCTGCGTTGCGGCGGGCCCAGGTGGCGGTGGTGCGTTCGGCGGCGCGGCGTTCGCGGGTGGCCTGGACACGCTGTTCGCCGGTGGTTCCGGCCGGGCCGGGACGGCCGCGCAGGTAGCGGCGTTCGGCGGCCTGGCGGCTGGCGACGCCGAGGGGATGGGCGAGGTCGGCCCAGCTGGCCCCGGCGTCGCGGGCGGTCTCGATCAGGCCGGTCTCCCATCCGGCGAGCCGCTCGCGTACCTGCCGCAGCAGAAGGAGGGAGGCGAGGGCCTGGTCCGTGCCGACCTCGGGAGTGCCGGGAGGGTGGACGTCCTCGTGCTGGGCGGTACTCAGGGCTTGGTCTATGGCTTCCAGAGCCGCCGCGGCGGCGAGGAACGACGCCGGGCTGTGCGCGTCGGCGCTGGGCGAAGCCGGCTGGTCGGCCGGGGTCATGGGCACCTCCCTCGGGTTGTCGTCCTTCGGACGACGCCATGTTTGTCATCCATTGGATGACATGATACAACGGTTTCCGTGAGGCGCATTGGCAGTCACTGCCCGAACCTTCTGGAGGTGTTTTCCGATGTTGATGCGCACTGACCCCTTCCGTGAGCTCGACCGGCTGGCGCAGCAGCTGATGGGCCCCGGCACCTGGTCGCGGCCGTCCCCGATGCCGATGGACGCCTACCGCGAGGGTGACCAGTACGTGGTGGCCTTCGACGTCCCCGGCGTCAGCGCGGACGCGATCGACATCGACGTCGAACGAAACATGCTGACCGTCAAGGCCGAGCGCCGGCCGGTGGCGAAGGCCGACGACGTGCAGATGGAACTGTCGGAGCGGCCGCTGGGTGTCTTCTCCCGCCAGCTGGTGCTGGCCGACACACTGGACACCGAGCACATCCAGGCCGACTACGAGGCCGGCGTGCTCACCCTGCGCATCCCGATCGCCGAGCGTGCCAAGCCTCGCAAGATCGCCATCGGCGTCGGCTCCGGGTCCGACCGCAAGGAGATCTCCGGCTGAACCGGACCGGCGAGGGCTCGGAAGCGGCGGAGGACGGGTAGCTGTTCGCCTGACGTGCCCGTCCTCCGCGTCCTCCTGGGACCGAGGGAGACCGGCATCCTGCGTAACGGTGCGACGGGATGCGTCTCTCGGCGGCGTGACGGAACGCGGCGAGTACGGCACCGTGCACGAGGCCGAACGCACGGCCCGTGTGGTCCTCACCCTGCCGGGCGCGCACCTGGCCGGCGAGGTGTGCGCCGTACGCACCCAGTCGGCGGCGCCTCTGCCGAACGGCCACCGAGCAGACCGCCGCCCACGACGTCAGCGCCGTCCTCGCCGCGGTCGCCGACGCCGCCGGCGACGACCTGCCGAACCAGATCCCGCTCCGGCCCCCTCCAGCTGCGACCTGCTCTTCGGCCGCCCCAGGCCCCACAGACCACCCACCCACCGGTGACCGCACGCCGGCCACCACGACCCCGGTGACAGAAAGGCAACCACCGCAGTGATGTCCGACCGACCCGCACCGTTCCCGCAGCCCCACGACAGGGCGTACGAGCAGATGCTGGAGAAGGTCCGCTACGACGGCGCCTACCCCACCCGCGAGAAGGCCGAGGAAGCCGTCCGCCTGGTTCTCGCGGGACTGGGACGCCAGTTGACCGGCGACGAACGCGTCGAACTGGCCGCCCGACTGCCCTTCGAGGCCGCACGCATCCTCACCGCCCAGATCCCTGACCCCCAGCCGCTCACCGGCTGGGCGTTCGTCAAGGACCTCGCCACTCGTGCCGGCGCCTCGCAGGCCACGACCCGCTGGGACACCGGATCCGTCTTCGCCGCCGTCGCTGCCTGTGCAGGCCCCGACCTGCTCACCCGCATCCTGCGCCAACTCCCCTCCGGCTACGCGCTGTTGTTCGGACGCGCCGAACTCACCCCCGCCGCGTAATCAGCGGCGAGCGTGCTCGGGGCGGACAGCGACGACCACCGTTGCCGTCCGCCCCACGCCCCGGCTCGCGCTCCCGGCCGACCGCAGGAACGACGTGACGTATCAAGCCAGAGAGAACGCGCTGACCAGCTGCATCAGACCCCGGGTCGGCCTGCCAGGAGAGGAACATGACGGAGCGCGACCAGGAGGACCTCGCACCGTTCGACGCCGACGTCCCCGGGCCGGAAGAGCTCGCTCGGAAGATCGGTCAGTTGCAGCGGGAGATCGGCCAGCTTCAGGAAGCCGTGGTCTCGCATGCGGTGATCGACCAGGCCATCGGCGTGGTCATCTCCCTTGGCGGCCTTCACCCCGACCAGGGTTTCGGCGTGTTGCGGACGGTCTCGCAGAAGACGAACATCAAACTCCGGGAGGTCGCGGAGCAGATCGTCGCCTGGCCCGCCGGCCAGGAGCTGTCCGGGGACGTCCGGCAGGCGCTGGAGACCGCTCTGTCCGAGGCGGGGTCCGCCTGAGCACGTACACGGGCAAGTCCGTTCGCCGGTGTTACGGGGACAGGCCCGGCCAGGTACGGAGGGCCGGGGCGGGCCGCGCCGGCCTGTTTCCGTAGCAGAGGACTCCGTCTGTCGGGGTGCGCTTCGCCGAGCCGTCGGTCATGACCTGGGCGGCGACGTCGGCGACCGACGGCATGCCCGCGAGCAGCTTTCCGCGAGGCAGCGGGCGAGGGCGCATGGGCCGACGGCGCGGGCGACCGGTCAGGGAGCCCTGCGGTCCGAAGCGTGCGGGAGGGCCCGGGCCGGGTCGGTTTCCGGATCTGCCGACGCCGGACGCTGGCCGGCCAGGAGGGCGAGGCCCAGAACCGCGGCGACGACCTGGCAGGCGGCGGTTCCCAGCAGCAGAGCGGCAGCCCCCAGCCCGTTGAGGGCACCTGCCGCGGCCGCACCGGCGGCCGCGAACGTGCTCTTGAGCCCGGCGCCCAGGGTGAAGATCTGGGTGCGCACGGCCGCCGGAGCGTACCGTTCGCGGCTGGCCAGCAACGCGCTGAACAGCGGGCCGGTACAGAAGCCGGCCAGGGCGAACAGGACGGCCGCCGGGACGGCGTGCCGGGTCAGGGGCACCATGGCCAGCGGAACACCGGTGATCAGCAGCCCCCAGAGCACGACCTGCTCCGGGTGCCTCTGGCCCACCGGCCGGTACGCGTAGCTCAGGGAACCGGCCAGGGCGCCGGCGGCGAACGCGGTCATCAGTCCGCCGGTCGCCCAGGACGCGTGGTACTCGGCGGCCAGCAGCACGGTCACGACGGGCAGTGCTCCGACGCCCATCTGACCGACACCGCTGGCCCAGGTGACCGACCTCAGTCGGTGATTGCGTGCCAACTCGACAGCCCCTTGCAGCAGTTCGGTCGGCTTCAGCGGCCCCTCCGGTTTCCGGCCGCCGGCCCGCGGGCGCAGCGGGAGCGAGAACAGCAGCATTCCGCCCGTCATCGCTCCGGCGCCCAGGGCGGCGAGGGCGGTGCCCGAGCCGACCGCAGTGCCCAGGGCCGCCGCCACGGCGGGACCGCAGATGCCCGCCAGGTTGTAGGAGACGGCGTCCGCGCTGAACGCCCTGGTCAGCTGCTCTTTGCTGAGCAATTCGCCCAGCAGGCTGGTGAGTCCGCCGGTGAGCAGGGGGGCGACGCAGCCGGCGGCCACGGCCGGCAGCAGGGCTACAAGGTCGTCGGCCCTGCCCACCAGCACGGCGAGGGCGGCGAGCGCGGCGCCGTAGAGCGTCACGGCACCGCCGTGGAAGAGCCGGCGCCGCCGTACCGAGTCCGCCAGAGCGCCGGCCACGGGCGCGGCGGCCACGTGCGGAATCATCAGGGCCGCCACCAGCGCGCCGCCGAGCGCGGGGCTGCCGGCACGCTGGGTGGCCAGCAGGACGAGCGCGACCCGTGCGCCCTCGTCCGCGGTGCGGGCGAGGACGGCCGCCGTCAGGTACACGGGGAGGACCGGCCCTGCGCCCGCCCGGCGCGCGGTGTTCGTCGTGTCCGTCATGGGCTCCACACCCGGGCGAGTTCCCGGGCCCGCTGTCCAGGCACACGCTGATTCCGGCCTCCGGACGGTCGGAGAGCGTGGGGGTGGCGAGGTGCAGCAACTCGCGGAGGCCGCCACGGGCCGCGCCGAGTCCCGCCGCAGGGCGTGCGGCGCGCACGACCTGGCTTCGCTCAACTACCGGCCCCGGCAGGTCTGTTGGGAAGGTGAACCTGGCGATGTCCACGGCGCCGTCTCGGCCCTGCAGGAGCGGGCACAGTGCGCTACAGCTTCTGTCGCCGCGCCCGGGACCGGCACCGGCACCGGCACCGTGCCGCCCTGGCTGAACTCAGCTCATGGCGAAGGGCCGTGGCCGCGAAGCGGCTCGGTCCGCTGGTTCGCTCAGGCAGCAGGAGTGAACGCGAGTTGGCGGGGTACGCGCTCGGTCGGCGGGCCGTTCCGGCAGGCCGGCAGTGGTTTTATCGATCGTGGGAGGAGAGTCGGCATGGCACTCAGCACGCTGGCAACACAGACGCGGACGGCCGAGTTGCCGGAGGTGGCCGATCCTTCCCGGATGGCACCCAAGGACGCTCGCGAGCTGTCGAAGCTGTTCTTCCGACAGTTGGCCGTCCTGGAGGAGGGCACGCCGGAGTACAGCTACGCCCGCAACACGCTCATCGAGATGAACATGTCCCTGGTCCGCTACGCGGCCGGCCGGTTCCGTAGCCGGGGGCCGGAGGAGATGGAGGACATCGTCCAGGTGGGCATGATCGGCCTGATCAAGGCGATCGACCGGTTCGAGCTGTCCAGGGAGGCGGAGTTCACCTCCTTCGCCATCCCCTACATCGTCGGCGAGATCAAGCGCTTCTTCCGCGACACGACCTGGGCCGTGCACGTGCCGCGTCGGCTCCAGGAAGCCCGCGTCCAGCTCGCCCAGGCCACGGAGGAGTTGCGTACCCGGCTCGACCGTGACCCGACAGTCAGGGAACTGGCGGAGCTGATGAGCCTGTCCGAAGAGGAGGTCGTCGAGGCCCGCCTGGCCGCCAACGGTTACAACTCCTCCTCCCTGGACGCCGCGATCAACGGCAGCGAGGACGGCGAGAGCGCCCTGCAGGACTTCATAGGTACCGAGGACGCGGCGCTGGAACTGGTGGAGGACTTCCACGCCCTCGCCCCCATGATTGCCGAACTCGACGAGCGTGACCGCAAGCTCCTTCACATGCGGTTCGTGGAGGAGCTCACCCAGGCCCAGATCGGCGAGCGCCTGGGTGTGTCGCAGATGCACGTCTCCCGGCTGCTGTCCCGATGCCTGGCCCGGCTGCGTGAGGGCATGCTCACGACCAGCTGACTCTCTACGAGGTGCCGTTCTGATGCCCGCCGCGGTCGTGGCGGGCATCAGCCACGTCCGGTTCGTCAGGTTCGTCCGGCTGTCGGGGGTGGGCGTCCAGGGCGTCGTGAAGAGTCGGGTGGCAGGGGATGACCTCGGTGAGGCCGACGATGCCGAAAATCTCGGCGACGGTGGGGCTCGGGGCCGCGAGTCGCAGTTGGCCGCCACGGCGCTGTGCGGCGTGATGAGCGGCGATGAGGGCGTTGACGCCGCTGGAGTCCATGAAGCTGACGCCGCTGAGATCCACCACCGTGACCGGAGCGGCAGCGCCATCGGCGGTCAGGGCATCCAGGAGCCGGGGAGCGCTGTCGAGGTCGATCTCGCCGCAGGCGGTGAGGACCCTGACGCGACCGGTATGGCTGCAGGTGATCGAAAGGCGCCAGTTGTCGTTGTCCGTCACAGCCCCTCAGCATGTGTCGGTGCCGCCCTGCAGCACTTCCTCGACGAGGATCTGCTCACGCATGGTACTGGTAGTACCCCCGGACGGCCCTGCCACAGGTACACGTTGTGCCCGCGGGACAGGCTCCCGGGAGGACGGCGTACGCGACTGAGGCGGGAGTGGCAGGACGGATGGGCGGGGACCCGGAGTGCGAGTGTTGCCAGGGACCGATGTCAGCGGGGGTCGAGGAGACCATCGCACTGTCGGGAGAGCTTTCCTGCATCGCCGAGGCCCGTCACCGAACTGCCGTCTTTCTCACCCAGGTCGCAGCCGCCGGCTGTGGTTCGACGGTGTCGGAGCGCATCATGGATCTGGCTCAGCTCGTGGTCAGCGAGTTGGTCACCAACGCCTGCAAGTACGCGCCCGGCCCCATTCTGTTGCGGCTGCGCCGGGCGGAAGCGGCGGTGGAGGTGGAGGTGTGGGACAGCCATCCAGAAACTCCGGTGGCCGAACAGGCGGACCCGTACCGGGTGGGCCGGCACGGCCTCGAGATCGTGAAGGCAGTTGCGGCCGAACTCACTGTTCTGCCTGAGGCGGCCGGCAAACGGGTCACCGCCCGGATCGATCTCCGCCCGTCGGCCTGACGACTGCTTGACGGGTACGTGAACCCGCACTCGGCGGGCAGCCTTCGCGATCACCTCGCCGTCCCTGGTGCGCCGTACATGCTGACGGCTCCCGTCCGGCGAACCGGGGAGGGAGCCGTCAGCGGCGTGGGCATGTACCTTCGGCGGTTCAGGCGTGGCGGTGCGAGTGCCGGTTGCCGGTGAAGAGGCGGTACAGGACGAGCAGTATCAGGGAACCGACGATCGCGGCGATCCAGGTGGAGAGGTCGAAGAACCCGTCGATGGAGTCGACGCCGAAGATCACCTTGCCGAGCCAGCCGCCGAGCAGACCGCCGACGATGCCGATGAGCATGGTGACGATGATGCCGCCGGGGTCCTTGCCCGGCATCAAGGCCTTGGCGATGGCGCCGGCGAGCAGGCCGATGATGATCCACGCGATGATTCCCATGGTGCGTCTCCGCTTCCTCGGACAAGGGCTGGGTCAGCTCATCGTGTGCTCCGATCGGACTCGAACAAACGTCTCGTCCGGGTCACGGCGCCGCCGGTTCCTGAGGGGGAAGGGTGGCGCCGGAGTTCTCGGTGGATCAGTGCCGGTGTCCTTCAACGGCGGTGTGGCGGCGTTCGTTGTAGGCGCGGGCGGCGCGGTCGTTCAGCGCGCTGCCCACGGAGCGCAGGCGTTCCCCGAGTGTGCGGGGGGCTGCCGGTTCGACGTCGATGCCGGGACGCAGTTCCGGTTCGTCTTCCGCGGTCGGCAGCAGCGCGGCCGTCGCGTGGCTGAGCCGTGCGGTGAGCGCCGGGGCGAGGCCGTGGGCCTTGTCGGCGACGCGGGCGGCGGGGGTGAGCACGAGGCGCAGACGGCGCCGCTGGATGGCCGTGACGATGCGGCCGGCCGCCCGCTGTGCGTCCATCGACAGCAGCGGGGTGCCGGCGAGAGCGGAGAACCAGGCGAACTCGCGTCGTCGGTCACCGCCGAACACGGCGTGCAGATGCGAGCCGGTGCGCATCAGTCCCGGATGTACGGCGGTGACGGACACGCCGTCGCGCGCCGCCTCCGCGTACAGTCCTTCGGCCAGGGCTCCCACGGCGGCTTTGGCGCATGAGTACGGCAGCAGGTGCGGCACGGCGAGCAGACCGCCCACCGAGCCGATCAGGGCAAGCCTTCCGCCGGCCCGGCTCTCGCGCAGGTAGGGCAGTGCTTCGAGACTGGTGTTGAGCGCGCCGTGGAAGATCGTGCCCATCGCGTCGTCGAATCCGGCCGCGCCGACGGTCTCGGCGGGCGCGACCTGGATGATGCCGGCGTTGGCGACGACCACGTCCACGCTCCCGCAGTCCGCCGCCGTCCGGTGGAAAAGACCGGCGAGGGCCTCTCTCTCCCGCACGTCGGCCACGTCGGTGCGGACGGAGCCCTGCGGATGCCGCTGCCGGAGCAGCCCGTCGGCCCGCTCCAGTTCGGCGGCGTCCCGCGCGACAAGCGTGACCTGGCAGCCGCGGTCCATCAACGCGTCGGCGATGAGCAGGCCCAGACCTCGGGAGCCGCCGGTGACCACGGCGGACAGGCCGTGAAGGGATTCGGACGTCCGGGATGTCAGTGGTGTCGGCATGGAAGTGCCTCCCTGTCCTCACAGGGCGCTGCTCGCACGCCCATGCGATGTTCCGTTCCTGCGAATCCTGCGAATCCTGCGCACGGCGAGCCTCCTGACCTGGCCCGCTTCGGGTGGCTCGCAGCCGGGTTCCCGGCCTGCACGATCACGGCGGCTCGTCTTGTCTCGGCCCGGCACGTCCGCCGGTCTGTGCCCCTCCCTTCTTCCTCTGCTGCGAGTGTCCGCTCGGTATGACGGAAAACACGGGGTCCGGCCGCCGCCGGTGGCGTCGCCGGACTGCACGGCGGCCGGCCCCGTACCCGGCCGGACCGGGTCCTGGGCGGACGAACGGATGCAGCCGCACGCCATGGAGTGCGGGATCGATCGGCTCCGGCCCTTGCTCCCCTAAACGGTTGCGCGCAGCGCTTGCGAGAGCGCGCCGACGGTCACGCCCACGATGGCCCGCAACTGCGCCGGACTCGCCCCGGCCCTGCTCATGACGGCGAGAGACTGGTTCACGGCGGCCGTGTGGTCGGCGAAGGCATCGGCGTCCCGGTCGGTCAATCGCCCGGCCTTCAGCGCGGTGCGCAGGCGCAGCCGCTGGAGGCCGAGCGCTTCCTTGGCGTGCGCCGCGACGGCCGGGCTCAGCACCGGAATCGCCATGGCCGACTGGGCGATCAGGCATCCGTCGGGTAGTTCGGGATCGGCGATGCGCTCGAGGGTGACGTCGAAGAACGCACGAACAGCCGCCAGGGGTTCCGAGGCCGCACACGACAGGGCGGCGTCGTACTTGGCGCCGTAACGCGTGGCGTAGCGATCCAGACAGCGCAGGAAGAGCGTGTCCTTGTCGCCGAGCGAGGAGTAGATGGAGCTGCGGTTCAGGCCGGTTGCCCGGGACAGGTCGTCCACCGAGGTGTCGGCGTAGCCGGCGCGCCAGAACTGGATCATCGCGGCGTCGAGTGCCGCGTCCATGTCGAACTGCTTCTTGCCTGCCACGGGGCACTTCCTTGCCGGTGTGTCGATGTCCAGGGGCTGTGCTGCACACCATTCTATCTTGAACTGAATAGTTCAAGATGTGCTAGGTTCGCAGGCCTGATCACGACTGCCTCGGCCGCCGCGGTCCTGCGCCCGCGCCACAACCCGCGTCCTCATCGCCATCGCCATCGTGGGCCTGGCCCTGGTGCGCGACACCGAACCGGTAAACACGTCACCCATGGAGGATTCTCGTGACTGATCCTGCGACCACCATTCGGCAGGTCTCCGAAGCCAACCCCGTTCGCGGCCTGCCCCTGCACGGCCTGGACGCGTTCACTCACCGCTGGGTCGACGCGGACGGCATCCGCCTCCACGCCGTCGAAGGCGGCCGGCCGGCAGGCCCGGCTGTCGTCCTGCTCGCCGGGTTCCCGCAGACCTGGCAGGCCTGGCGAAAGGTCATGCCCGGTCTCGCCGACCGGTTCCGCGTCATCGCGATCGACCTGCCGGGTCAGGGCCACTCCGAGCGCCCGGAGCGCAGCTACGACACCCACACGGTCGCGGCCCTCGTCCATGCCGCCGTCGAGGCGCTCGGGGTGTCGGCCTACTGGCTGGCCGCCCACGACATCGGCGCCTGGGTCGCCTTCTCACTCGCCCTCAACCACGAGAGCCGGCTGCGTGGGGTCGCCCTGCTCGACGCCGGAATCCCCGGTATCACCCTCCCGGAAACGATCCCCACCGACCCGGCCCGGGCGTGGAAGACCTGGCATTTCGCGTTCCACCTCGTGCCCGACCTGCCCGAGACCCTGCTGGCCGGCCGCGAACGCGAGACTATGTCGGCTGGTTCCTGAAAACGAAGGCCCTGGCTCCTGACGTGTTCGACGACACCGACCTCGACCACTACGCAGCGGCCCTCGCCGCCGACGGCGGCCTCCGCGCCTGCCTCGCCTACTACCGGGACGCCGCCGAGTCGGCGCGCAGGAACCACCAGGCGCTGAACCGGCAGCGCCTCACCGTGCCCGTCCTCGGGATCTCCAGCAGCCACGGCTCCATCCCGGACATGGCAGCGTCCATGCGCCCATGGGCCGACAACGTCACCGCAGTGGTTGTGCCCGACGCCGGTCACTACATCCCCGACGAGCAACCCGAAGCCGTCGCTGCCGCTCTCCTCGGCTTCATCGCCGACGGAGACTGACGCCGCTCAGGCCCGCAGGGACTGAGGCACAGCCGGCGCACTTCGAACGCCACTGGTCGAGCCGGTCCTTCAGAAGCGAAAGCCGGCCGCACTCTCCGCGCTCTACGATCATGCCTCCCGCGTGGCGGGCCACGGCTGCGTGACGCGGTATGCACGTGAACGCCTGTGCTACAAATGTCGCTGCGGCCTTTTGCGGCCGCTAATCGGTCGGTTGTTGGGCAGACAGCAGCTCACCAGGTAGTTCTCATATCGTCACGCACCGACCGCAGCACATCGCCCGGCATCGCAGGGAGCCGGGCGTTCGCCGTCACCCGCCCGGGAACGTTGTCCGCTCACAGCGGGTGAGCGTGCCGGCGGGCCCTGACTGCCCCGTTCTGCGCCGCGTTGCACGGCCCGACAAGGAGCGGTCATGACCGATGCCATAGCCGACCCGGTGCGGCCGATCCCGTCGCAGGGGGCCGGCCGGGTCCTGTCGGAGCTGGAACGGCTGGCCCTGCTCGCCGACACCACAGCCCAGCTCATCTCCAACAACGACGTGGACGAGGCGCTGCACCGGGTGGTCGCCCTGGTGCTGCCTCGTCTGGCGGACTGGGCCGTCATCGACCTGATCACGGACAGTGATGACGTGTCGCGGTATCTGGTAGTCCATGCCGATACCGAAGGTCTCACCGTGCGTCCGGACCTGCAGGGACCGATGCCTCCGGTCTCCGACGCTTCCCCCATGCCTCTGTCCCGAGCCCTGCGAGGAGTGGCCTCCAACCTCGCCGGCCCGCAGACCTACGAAGGCGAACCGGACAGCGGTATCGCCGTCGAGCAGCGCAAGCTGTTCCAGGCGACGGGGATCAAGACCGCGGTGATCGCCCCGATCCGGGGGCCGTGGGAGGTGCTGGGCGCGATCACGCTCGGCCGCTCCGACGACGGTGTGGCCTTCACCACGCACGACCTGGCCCTGCTGGAGGACATCGCCCGGCGCATCGGCCTGGCGCTGGAGAACGCGCGCCACTACCAGCGCCAGCGCCAGGTCGCCGAGACCATGCAGCGTTATCTGCTGCCCCAGCTGCCGCATCTGCCGGGCGTCGGCATGACCGCCCGCTATCTCTCCGCCCCGGATGCCTCCTACGTCGGTGGCGACTGGTACGACGCGTTCCACCTTCCCGGCGGTGACACCGCACTCGTCATCGGTGACGTGGTCGGTCACGACCTCGAAGCGGCGGCGGGCATGGCGCAGCTGCGCAACATGATCCGCGCGTTCACCTGGTCGCAGGACCGGCCGACGCACGGCATCGTCGAGCACCTCAACGAAGCCATGATGCAGATCACGGACGTCCGCATGGCGACCGTCATCCTGGCCCGGCTGGCGGTCGACGCGGCCGGCGCCTGGCAGCTGCGGTGGAGCAGCGCCGGTCACCCGCCGCCGCTGCTCGTCGGTCGTGGCGGCCTGACGCGCTACCTCACCGAGGCCAACGGTCTCCTCCTCGGCATGCCGTCGCCCCGGCCACGTTCCGAGGCCCGCGTCACTCTCCCCGCGGCTTCGACACTCGTCTTCTACACGGACGGCCTGATCGAATCCCGCAGACAGCCACTGGACGAGGGGATGGAGAACCTGCGCCGGCACGCCGCCTCCCTGGCCCACCGCGACCTGGACTCCTTCGCCGACCAGCTGCTCCACCGCGCCCGGCCCCACGACAACGACGACGACGTCGCCCTGCTGGCCATCCGCCTCCCCGGTGCCGGCGGCGGCCGAACCTCCTGAACCCAGCCCCAAGGGCGGTTCACGCGTGGTCGGCGCGTCCGCGTGACGTCGGCGGCCGATCAGGTCCGGGAACTGCGCCGCGCCGGCACTTCCCCGCCTGCCGATGTGCGTCCGCTCAGTCGAGCTCGGCAGCCTTGGCCGCGGCCTCCTCCTCGGTCCGGGCCCGTCCGGTGGCGAGGGTGCCGCCCGCGCTCTCCAGGTGGGCCCGCACGAACCACTGGAACTGTTCCAGGTCGCGCAGCTGCTCGATCAGCAAATCCTCGGTGGCGGTGTCGATGTCGCCCGCTTCCTTGATCGCGGCGCGGACGGCCTCGATCACTCCGGTGTAGACGAGGTCGAGCGCGCCGAGATGGGCGATCGCGTCGGCGCGGCCGATGGAGTAGTCGTCCCAGGTGCGCTCGTCGACCAGGGCTCCTGGTGTCCCCTGCGCGACGCCACCGAGCGCGGCAATGCGTTCCGCCACGTCGTCGGCCATGTCCCGGACCCGGTCCACCTGCGGGTCGATCATCTCGTGCACGGCGATGAAGTGCGGCCCGACCACGTTCCAGTGCACGTGCTTGAGCGTCAGGTGCAGATCGTTGAGAGCGTGCAGGCGGAGCCGGAGCAGTCCGATCAGCCGGCCTGCCGCCTCGCGCTCGATGCCGGGCACCGTGTACTTCGGGGTCAGATCCTGCGCCATGGTTCACCTCGGTTCTCGGTGGAGTATGGGGGGCTTGCCCCAGCACGGCTTCCCTGGTCCGCCCAGTTCAGACATGTGTCGGTGTCGGCGTCCGCGGCGGCGTCGGCGGCGGTTTCGCGGGCAGAGGGGCAGAGGGGTAGTGGCGCGTGGTCGGAAGCTGTTCGAGTACGCGTTCGGCGACGGTGGGGCCCGGTGGAGGGCCGGCATGAGGGGAATGGGTACCGCGTGGAGCATTCGGATCAGGCGGCCGGACACAGGCCGCAGCCGGCGGCGAGGGACGGCGAGGTGTTCGCCGCCGACCACGAGGTGGGCCGGGACCTGGCGGTGGTGGACTGGGCGGCCACCCCCCTCGGCCCGCCTCGGGACTGGCCGCAGAGCCTGCAGACGGCCGTCAGCATTCTGCTGTCCTCCCGGTTCCCCATGTGGATGGCCTGGGGCGAGCAGCTGACCTTCTTCTGCAACGCCGCGTACCGGCGTGACACGCTCGGCCGCAAGTACCCATGGGCCCTGGGACGGCCCGCGAACGAGGTGTGGGCCGAGATCTGGGACGACATCGGCCCGCGCATCGAAGCTGTGCTCACCACCGGCGAGGCCACCTGGGACGAGGGCCTCCTGCTGTTCCTGGAGCGCTCCGGGTACAGCGAGGAGACGTACCACACCTTCTCCTACAGCCCGCTGCGTGACGACGCCGGCGCCGTCGTGGGCATGCTGTGCGTGGTCAGTGAGGACACCGACCGGGTGATCGGCGAGCGGCGCATGGCCACGTTGCGCGAGCTGGGCTCGGACCCGAGCGTGATCCGCACCGAGCAGGAGGTGCTGGCCTTCACCGACCGCCAACTGGGCCGCAACCAAAAGGATCTGCCCTTCACCCTCACGTATCTCTTCGACGGATCCACCGCACGGCTGGCCGGCTCGACCGGCATTCCCGCCGGCCATCCGGCCGCGCCGGGCGCCCTCCGGATCGAAGACCCCGACAGCGCGTGGCCCGTCGCGGCGCCGGCCGCGGGGGAGACGGCCCTGGTACCGCTCGCGGGCGACGCCCTCGCCGACCTGCCTGCCGGTGACTGGCCCGAACCGCCCGTCGAGGCACTCGTGGTCCCGCTGCTGCAGCAGGGCAGCGTGCCCTACGGCTTCCTGGTGGCCGCCCTCAACCGCTACCGCGTACTGGACGAGGGCTACCGTGGGTTCGTCGAGCTGACCGCCGGGCACATCGCCTCCGGCATCGGCAGCGCCCGGAGCTACGAGGCGCAGCAGCGGCGGGCCGAGGAACTGGCCGAACTGGACCGGGCCAAGACCGTCTTCTTCTCCAACATCAGCCACGAGTTCCGGACCCCGCTGACCCTGATCATGGGACCCGTCGAGGAGCTGCGGACCCGGCTCGCCGGCGCCGAGGAGCACGTACGGCAGGAACTCGACGTCGTCCACCGCAACGGTCTGCGCCTGGGCAAGCTGGTCAACACGCTGCTGGACTTCTCCCGGATCGAGGCCGGCCGCATGCAGGCCCGCTACGAACCGGTGGACCTGGCCGTGGTCACCGCGGAGTTGGCCAGCGTCTTCCGCTCGGCGATGGAGAAGGCCGGGCTCACCTTCGACGTGGACTGCCCGCCCCTGGCGGAGCCGGTGTACGTCGATCGCGGCATGTGGGAGAAGGTGGTGCTCAATCTGCTGAGCAACGCGCTGAAGTTCACCTTCGCCGGTTCGGTCCGTGTCCGCGTGCGCCGGGACGGCACGGATGCCGTGGTCACCGTCACCGACACCGGTATCGGTGTCCCGGACACGGAGACGCCCCGGCTGTTCGAGCGTTTCCACCGCATCGAGAACGCCCGCTCCCGCTCGAACGAGGGCAGCGGCATCGGGCTGGCCCTGGTGCAGGAGCTCGTCGGTCTGCACGGCGGGACCATCACGGCCGCCAGCCGGGAAGGAGAAGGCACCACCTTCACCGTCCGGCTGCCGC
The DNA here is from genome assembly GCF_055583445.1 of Streptomyces sp. NPDC104761. Lineage (NCBI taxonomy): Bacteria > Bacillati > Actinomycetota > Actinomycetes > Kitasatosporales > Streptomycetaceae > Streptomyces > Streptomyces sp. NPDC104761. Next base: position 71,510 of record NZ_JBVJNZ010000021.1, read on the forward strand.
TCGGGAACGCCCATCTGCCCCCGGAGGCGGTGGTGTCCGAAGCGGGCGGCACGTCGGCCTCGGCCACCGCCGACCCGTACGTCCAGGAGGCGCTGCGCTGGCTGCCGGAAAGCGGCACCGGCACCGCGGGCGGCAGCTCGGGAGTGAGATCCGAGGTGGACGCCGTCGCGACCGGCTCCGGACCCGCAGCCGGTGCCCGGGTGCTGGTGGCGGACGACAACGCCGACATGCGCGATTACCTCGCCCGCGTCCTCGTCCAGGCGGGTTACGAGGTCACCACCGTCACCGACGGGGTGGAAGCCCTCCGCTCCGTCCGCCGGGACATGCACGACCTTGTGGTCAGTGACGTGATGATGCCCCGGCTGGGCGGGCTCGAGCTGGTGGCGAGGCTGCGCGGTGACACGCGTACCGCCTCGGTGCCGGTGCTGCTGCTGTCGGCCCGGGCAGGGCAGGAGGCGTCGATCGAGGGGTTGCGGGCAGGCGCCGACGACTACCTGGTCAAACCGTTCGCCGCCGCGGAGCTGCTGGCCCGGGTGCGCGCGAACGTCGAACTGGCCCGGCTGCGCGGCCATCACGTCCGGTGGCGGACGGCGCTCATCGACTCCCTCCAGGAGGCGTTCTTCGTCTGCGACGAGTCCGGCGCCGTCGTGGAGATCAACACCGCCTTCACCGACATCCTCGGCTACGGCCCCGAGGAGCTGCCGTACACGCCGTCGCAGCCGTGGTGGCCGGACGCCGCCACCGACCCCGAGGCGCACCGTCGGGTCAGGGACGCCTTCGCCGGTCTGCTGGCACGGGACCAGGGCTCCCATACCGTTCCTGTGACCCATCGCGACGGTCACCGCCTGTGGGTGACCGTCACCTACAACAAGGCCCAGGACCCCGACACCGGGCGCCGGGTCACCGTCGGCACCTTCCGTGACGTCACCGCGGAGCACTACGCGGTCCGGCGCGAGACGGCACTGGCCGCGCTGAGCACGACGCTCTCCCGAGCCGCCAGTATGCCCGAGGCGCTGTCGGGTGCCCTCGCCGAACTGAGGGCCCTGTGGCGCGCGCGGACCGCGGTGGCCGCCGTGTTCGAGCGCGGGGACGTACCGGTGCTCACGGCCACGGAGGCGGAACTGGGGTGGGAGGACCTGCCCGCCGAGCGCCGGGACGCACTCGTGGCACTGTGCCGCCGGGCACCGCTGACGCCGGTCGCCGCGGACAGCGGTGCCGGGATCCTGTTGGAGCACCCCGACGGCCCCCTGGCCCTGTGGATCGATCTGGGCGAACACCGGCCCTTCACCCCCGAGGACCAGTTCCTGCTCTCGCTGCTGGCCGGGCACCTGACCCAGGGCCTGGTACGGGCGCACCAGATCGACCAGCAGCGCCAGACCGCGATCGCACTGCAACGCGCCATCCTGGGACCGGCCCGGCTCCCCGCCGGATTCGCCGTGCGCTACGAACCCGCGACCCGCCCGCTGGAGGTGGGAGGCGACTGGTACGACACCGTGGCGCTGGCTGACGGGCGGATCGGCATCGTCGTCGGCGACTGCGTCGGGCGGGGGCTGGAGGCGGCCAGCGTCATGGGGCAGTTGCGCAGCGCCTGCCGCGCGCTGATGCTGCAGGACCCCAGCCCGTCCCGGACGCTGACGGCCCTCGACCAGTTCGCCGCGAGTGTTCCAGGGGCCCTGTGCACCACCGTCTTCTGCGGGGTCCTCGATCCGGGCACGGGCGAGCTGACGTACTCCAGCGCCGGACACCCGCCGGGCATCGTCGCACACCCCGACGGCGCCACCCGGCTGCTGGAGGAAGGGCGTTCCCTGCCCCTGGCCGTGCGGCCGGGCAGAAAACGCCCGGAGGCGGCGTACACCCTGCCCGCGCGGGCCACTCTGCTGCTGTACACCGACGGACTCGTGGAACGCCGCAGACGCCCGCTCAGCGCCGGGATCGACCAGGCCGGCGAAGCCGTGCAGAACGGTCGCGCCCTGCCCGTCGACGACCTCGCCACCGAGGTGATGTCACGGCTCGCGCCCCCCGGCGGTTACGACGACGACGTGGCGCTGCTGCTCTACCGGCATCCGGCGCCGCTGGAGATGTCCTTCCCCGCCGAGTCGGCTCAACTGGCGCCGGTCCGCAAGGCGTTGCGCAGCTGGCTCGCGGGGTGCGATCTTCCTCCGAACACCGTGCAGAACGTCCTGGTCGCCGTGGGGGAGGCGTGCGCCAACGCCATCGAGCACGGCCATCGGCACAACCCCGGTGAGGCCGTGCGGCTGCGCGCCGAAGCGCTCGTGGACGATGTGCGGCTGACGGTCGCCGACAGCGGCCGGTGGAAGGTTCCCCAACCGGAGGAGAACGCCCACCGCGGCCGTGGCGTGGCCCTCATGCGGGCCATGATGCAGCACGTCACCATCACCCCCGGCCCGTCCGGCACCACCGTCGACATGCAGATGAGGATCGCCCGATGACCACCCCGCTCACTTTGACCTCCGGGCGGCACCCGGACGGCACTGCCTGTCTCACCGTCAGCGGCGAGATCGACATGAGCAACGCCGGCTCCCTGGACGATGCCCTCGTCGGCAGGCCGGGGCCGCTCGTCCTGGACCTGACCGCGGTGGAATACCTCGACAGCGCCGGCCTGAGCGTGCTCTTCGCCCACGCCGAACGGCTGCAACTCGTCGTCACTGCACTGCTGGAGCCAGTGCTCACCGTCTCGGGCCTCGCCGATCTGGTCACGGTGCACCGTCCCGGCCCCGACGACTGAGGAGCACGGGCCGACGCGACCGGGACCGACGTGTGCGTGACGGGCGCACGCCGCCTGCCCTGGACATCATGAACCTCGCGCAGGTGCGCAGGCGTCGGACGTCCGCCGCGCTGTGCTACTTCCTGGGGGGCTTGACGGCGATGTCGAGGTAGAAGGCGTCGATGCTGCGGACGGCCGCCTCGAACTCCTCGAGGTTGACGGGCTTGGTGACGTAGGCGTTGGCGTGGTGGTGGTAGGCGCCGGTGACGTCGTCGGGGGCGGCGGACGTGGTCAGGACGACGACCGGGATGGTGCGGAGTTCGGCGTCCTCCTTGACCACGGCGAGGAACTCGCGCCCGTTCATGCGTGGCATGTTCAGGTCGAGCACGATGAGGTCGGGGCGTGCGTTGTCCGGGTCGCGCAGGTAGTCGAGCGCCTCGACGCCGTCGGAGACCTGGGTGAGGTTGCGGGTACCGCGTTCGGTGAGGGCGTCCTGGATGAGCATCGCGTCGGCGATGTCGTCCTCGACCAGCAGGACGTCGTACGGGCGGGTTGCGGCGGCAGCCATGATTCAGGTGCTCCGGTGCGGGGGGTGAGGGGTCGGGTGGGTTGTGCTGTTGGTGAGCAGGCCGGGCCAGCGGCGCCTTGCTCCCTGCCGGCTCATGCTGACTGCCTGGCCGATCTCGGGGTACCCGGCTCCGCTCTCGGCGGCGGCGTGCGCGGCCTGGTCCTCCAGGTGCCGGACCGCCTGCTTGACGTCGGTGAGGACCCGCAGGCGCAGCAGAGCGTATCTGCGGGACTCGCGGGCCCCGTCGGTGAGTTCCGCCGGCGGGTGGGCGCTCTCCGGTGCAAGGCGCCGGGTGACGTCGTCCACCAGCCGGGCCACGAGCGCGGCCGTATCCTCGCCCGGGCGGCGGGGAGCGGGAGACGGATCAGGCATGGCGCCACTGTACTGCCCAAGCACAGCACCGGACAACATATGTTGTCGACACGCGGGTACAGTGTGCTTGCCGCCCGCCACCGCACCGCGGCCAGGACCGCCGGTCGAAGGAGAGAAGCCACCACGATGACAAGCAAGCCGTCGGATTCCCCGGGCGTGTTCGCCGGTTGGACGACCCGTCGCTGGCTGCGCGTGGGGGTGACCGGCGCGCTCGTCGTCCTGACGGTGCTGGGATCCCTGGGCGGCTGGGCCATGTGGCGCACGTCGCAGATCACGGCTTCGCTGGTCGACCGGCGCACCCCGGCACTGGTCGCCTCCATCCGTCTCGAATCGGCTCTGGTCAACCAGGAGACCGGCATCCGCGGCTACGGCGTGTCAGGCCGGCGGGACTTCCTTCAGCCCTACACCCAGGGCGTGGCCGACGAACAGACGGCACTCGAGCTCCTGCGGCCCGTGCTCAGCGGCGACACCCGAGCGCTCGCCGACCTGGCCGAGGTCGAGAGGGACGCCGACGCCTGGCAGAAACGCATAGGCAGGCCCGTCGCGGCGGCTCCTCCCGCGCAGGCCGCGCAGATCGCCGAAGCGCGGGCCGACGAGGGCAAGGCGGACTTCGACGCACTGCGGCGGGCGATGGCACGCCAGCAGGCTCGCCTGCAGGACGGGCGGGTTGCGGCGACGCGTGAGCTGCGCGCGGCGGTGAACCTGCGGAACTGGGTGTTCTCCGTCATCGGCGTGGTCATCGTCCTGGTCGCGGTGCTCGTCTTCGAGGCCCTGCGCCGGGGCGTCACCGGCCCGCTCGGCCGGCTGGGTTCGGCCGCGCGCGATGTCGCGCAGGGCCGTTTCGACCGTTCCCTCGTCGGTACCGGCCCCGCCGACCTGCGCCGACTGGCTGCCGACGTGGACTCCATGCGCCTGCGGCTGGTGGAGGAGCTGCGCTTCAGCGAAGGGGCCCGCAGGCTGCTGGACGAGCAGGCCGAGGACCTGAAGCGGTCGAACACCGAGCTGGAGCAGTTCGCCTACGTCGCCTCCCACGACCTGCAGGAGCCCCTGCGTAAGGTGTCCAGCTTCACCCAGCTGCTGCAACGGCGCTACGGCGGACAGCTGGACGCGAAGGCCGATCAGTACATCGCCTTCGCCGTCGACGGTGCCAACCGCATGCAGATCCTCATCAACGACCTGCTGGCCTTCTCCCGGGTCGGCCGTGTCCACAACGAGCAGCAGACCGTGGACCTGGAGGACGTGTTCGCCAGGGCGCTGGACGACCTCAGCGTGAGCGTCGAGGAGACCGGTGCGGCCGTCACCCACGACCCCCTGCCCACCGTCGTCGGCGACCGGACCCAGCTGGGCATGCTGTGGCAGAACCTGCTGTCCAACGCGGTCAAGTTCCGCAGCCCCGACCGGCCGCCGCGGATCCACGTCGGCGCCGTGTGCGACGAGGGGGCGTGGGAGTTCACGGTCACCGACAACGGCATCGGCATCGCGCCGGAGTTCCGGGAGAAGGTCTTCGTCCTCTTCCAGCGGCTGCACACCAAGGACGCCTACCCGGGTACCGGAATCGGCCTCGCGATGTGCAAGAAGATCGTGGAGTTCCACGGCGGCACGATCAGGATCGACCCGGACTACCGGCTCGGCACCCGCGTCGTCCTCACCCTCCCCGCCCTCCCGGCCGCGACGGCGGCCCCGGACAGAGAGACGCAGCCGTGACCGCTCCAGCCGCAGGCCACGACGAGCAGTACGCCCTGCTTCTGGTGGAGGACGACGACGGGGACGCCCTCCTGGTCGAGGAACTCCTCCACGACACCGACCTGCCGCACTCCGTGAAACGGTGCCGCACGGCCGCCGACGCGCGCCGGGCGCTGGAATCGGGGCCCGTGGACTGCGTCCTGCTCGATCTCCACCTGCCGGACGCCGCGGGGGTGGAGACGGTGCACGCGATCCAGTCGGACACACACGCCGCCATCATCGTGCTGACCGGACTGGACGAGGCCCGCACGGGCGTCGACGCCCTGGCCGCCGGCGCCCAGGACTACCTGGTCAAGGGCAAGGTCGACGCGGAACTGATGCAGCGGGCCGTCCGCTACGCCGTCCAGCGCAAGCAGGCCGAACGCGCCAACGCCGCCCTGCAGATCGGCCGCCTGCGCGCGGAGGAGAACGCACGCCTGGAACGCGGGCTGCTGCCCGAACCACTGCTGTCCACCACCGCTGTCACCGTCTCCAGCCGCTACTACCCCGGGCGGGCCCAGGCGTTGCTGGGGGGCGACTTCCTCGACGTCGTCCAGACCGACGACGGCCAGGTGCACGCCGTCGTCGGCGACGTCAGCGGCCACGGCCCCGATGCCGCCGCCCTCGGCGTCTGCCTCCGCATCGCCTGGCGCGCACTCACCCTCGGCGGCCACCGCGACCAGGAGCTGCTCCACCTGCTGGAACAGATACACATCGCCGAGCGCGCGGGCAGCGACCTGTTCACCACCTGCGCCCTGATCACCCTGGACCCGGCGGCCGCCACGCTCACCCTGCACCTGGCCGGGCATCACGAACCCCTCGTCACCACCCCCGACGGCACCCGGCAGGTCAGCGCCGCCCACGGCATCGCACTCGGTATCGCACCCGGACTGGGCCACTGGCCCGCCACCACACTGGCCCTGCCCGCCGAAGGCGCGCTCCTCGCCTACACCGACGGTCTCATCGAGGGCTTCGCCGACGCCACCGGCGCCAGGCTCGGCGTGGACGGCCTGGTGCGCATCATCGACACCCTGCGCGCGTCCGATCCCGGTACCCACCTCGACGAACTCGTCGCCCGCACCCGGGCGCTCAACGCGGACCGCCACACCGACGACCTCGCCGTGCTCCGCCTGGACTGGAAGACGGGGGCGTCCGGCCGTACCGCCGGCGTCGGGCGTACCCGGTCGTAGCCGTGCAACGGGGCGGCACGTCATTTCGCCAGTTCCGCGTTGAACTGAGCGCCGATCAGCAGGGCCAGGTTGGACAGCCAGAGCCAGATCAGGAAGACGACGACGCCGGCGAGCGACCCGTACAGACGGTGATACGTACCGACGTGAGAGGTGTAGACGGCGAACGCGAGCGAGACGGCCAGCAGGAGGACCACCGCCAACGTCCCGCCCGGCGCCATCTTCCCGACCGGGCGGGACGGCTCGGGGCCCGAGCGGTACAGGATCAGCACCAGGACGACGGCGACCGCGGCCATGACGGGCCATCTCAGAGCGTCCCAGGCGGCCTGCGGTCCGGTACCCAGGTGCAGCGCCCGGCTCAGGCGCCGGGTCAGGGCGCCGGTGAGGAACAACGCGAGGACGGACGTGAGGAGCAGGCCGATCAGAACGAGTGCCGTGGCGAGGATGCGCGGAGCGGTCCGCCAGACCGGCCGGTTCGCACTGACCCGGTGCATGGCGTGCAGCGCCCGGCGGAAGACGGCCAGATAGCTGCATCCCGACCACAGCGCTCCGGTCCCGCCGAGGAAGATCAGCGTCCACGCCGCCGACGACTGTCCGGCCATCTGCCGCAGGGCGCTGCGCAGCAGAGCACGGGAGGCCACCGGCGCGGCCTGCGACATCCGGTCGATGACCTCCGGCTTGGCCGTGGGAATGGTCAGACCCACGATCGAGAGGATCACCAGCAGAACCGGAAACAGCGCCAGGACCGCGTAGTACGTCAGAGCGGCGGCCCAGTCCGTGACGTCGTCGTTCCAGACGGCCAGGGGTGTCCGGCGCAGTGCTGCCCACCAGCGCGCCGTGCGACCGTCCGTGTCGTCCATGGGCGGATGCCCTCACCTTCTGCTGCTCGCCCCCGGTGCCGAGCCCACAGACCGACTACCCGCTCTGTCGTGCGGCATGTGTGCAGCGACGGCCTGCCCAGCGAGGCCCGGCATGCGGTGAGCCGGAAGCCTTCAGGACCCCTGCTTGTCGCCGGCGGCCGTGCCAGGAGTGATGGTGATGGCGGTGTGCAGTCCCAGACGGGTCAGCAGGGAGAACAGGTGCTCGTTGACCTCCGACAGCGTCAGTGAGCCGCCGGCGGCGTCCAGGCGCTGGTACCAGACGACGATCGCGCTGACGCCGGTGGAGTCCAGGTAGAGGGTGCGGGAGCAGTCCAGTGTCAGGTGCCGGCAGCCTTCGTCGATCATGCGGTCGCCCAACGCCCGCAGGCCGGGCGTGCTGTGGAGATCCACGTCTTCCGGCAGCTCTGCGACGACTCGGTCTCCGGCCCGCTCGGTAACACGCAGCACCGCCGTCACCTCCGGTTCCCTCGGCGGAATGTCGGCCGCCGAACCTGTCGGCGACGTCTCGTGGCCCCCTCTACCAGGTTAGTGGTCCCCATGCCGGGCGACCGCCACTGCCGCCTGGCCTGCTTGCAACCTCGGGCCCCATACGGGACTGTTGCCGTAAGACATCTGTTTCCCAGGACAGGAAGGTGGTGAGGTACGCGCCGTGCGTGCCTCCGTTTGTGACTGCTTCCCCCGGTATCTCCGCCCGTCCGCCCGATGCCGGCCACCTGGTCGGTGCGACGTGGACTGAGGCCCCCTACCCCGTTCTTGTCGTCGACAGGCACGGCGGCATCGTCGAGATCAATGCGTCGGCCCGGGCACTTCTCCCCGGAGCGGCGAGCGGCGACCGGTTGCGCGAGCACGTCCCGGCCTGGCTCGCCGGTGCTCACCAGCGCATCAGCGACGGAGCGCGCGACGGTTCCGCCGGTCCGCTCAGCGGACCGATCAAGGGGCGCCACTACGAAGCGCATCCCACCGCTGCCGGCGCCGGACAGGTGGTGTGGTGGCTGGTCGACGACACCGACCGCCGCCTCGCCGAGACCGCGCTGAGCGACGCGCGGACGCGGACGGAGATCCTCTCGGACGTCTCCAGCACACTGCTGTCCACCCTGAACGTGTCCCGTTGCATGGAGGTGACCGCGTCCCTGGCCGCGGAACACCTCGCCGACGCCGCCGTCCTCGTCGCTCCGCCGCAGGGGCGGCGGTATCCGCTGACCTACGCCCACCGGGGCGGCGCCACCGGCCAGGTCGCGCGGCAGGTCGATGTCGCCGGCGTGCCGGGGCTGGCCGAGGCGCTCCAGGGCTTCCCGCCCGTACCGGCCCGCTGGATGGACCCCTCCGACCTGCCCGACTGGGTCGTCCCGGACGGGTTCGCCGGACCTGTGGGATCCGTGATCGTCGCTCCGCTCCCCGGCCACGGCGTGCCCGCCGGAGCCCTGGTGCTGCTGCGCTCCAGCGTCGAGCAGCGCTTCACCGACGGGGAGGAGGTCTTCGCACGCCTCTTCGCCGCCCGCGCCGGCGCGGCCCTGTCCGCTGCCCGCCTCTACGGCGAACAGGCCACCGTGACCGCCACCCTGATGCGTGAACTGCTGCCCCCTCGGCTGAGCAGCGTGCACGGGGTGGACTACGCCGGCGGCTACCGTGCCGCGAAGGACCACGAGCGCGTCGGCGGGGACTTCTACGACGTCCACCCGGGTTCCGACCCGTCCCAGGACACCTTCGTCGTCCTGGGAGACGTCGCGGGCAAGGGGCTGGACGCGGCGGTGCTCACCGGCAAGATCCGGAACACGCTGCACGCGCTGCTGCCGCTCACCGACGACCATCAGCGGGTGCTCAACCTGCTCAACGGCGCCCTGCTCACCTCCCACCACACCCGCTTCGCCACCCTGGTGCTCGCGTCCGTCCGCCGCCGCGGCACCCGCGCCCTGGCCCGGCTGACCAGCGCCGGACATCTGCCCCCGCTGATCGTTCGCGCCGACGGCACGGTGGAAGAGGCAGCCACGCACGGCAGCCTGGTCGGTGCCCTGCCGACGGTCACGGCCCACACGGTGGAGACGACGCTGGCGCCGGGAGAGACATGCTTCCTCTACACCGACGGCATCACCGAAGCTCGCGGCGGCCCGCTTGGCGACGAGTTCTTCGGTGAGCACCGCTTGCAGCGCGCGCTGTCCGAATGCGCGGGTCTGCCGGCGGAAGCGGTGGTGGAACGGGTGCAGATGCTGGCCTCCCAGTGGATCGGCGGAGGCCGGCACGACGACATGGCCACCGTCGCCGTCAGCGTTCCCAGGGCAGGTCCCCTGACCGTCCTCAACGGAACGGGCGCGCGAAGCGGCAGGAGGAACACGTGAGCCCCTCGGACGCGACGGCACAGCTGTCGGACCGGCTGTGGCAGGCGGTCGCCGACGGCGACGAACACAGAGCCGCCGGCCTCGTCCACCAGGCAGCGGCCGACGGCGTGGACGAGGAGAGGCTGCTGCTTGACGTGATCGCGCCCGTCCAGGAGAAGGTCGGCCTCGAATGGGCCGCCGACCGCATCACCGTGGCTCAGGAGCACGCCGCCACCGCCATCAACGAGCGGATCGTCGCCTCGCTCGCACACCGTCGGCCGGCGCCCGAACCCCGCACTCCCCGCAGGGGCCGGGTGACGGTCAGCTGCATCGACGGTGAATGGCACGCCTTCCCGGCCCGGCTCGTCACCGAGGTCCTCGTCCTGCGCGGCTGGCAGGTCGACTACCTCGGCGCCCAGACCCCCACGCCGCATCTGGTGGCGCACCTGCACCACACCGACCCCGATGCCGTCCTGCTGTCCGGCTCCATCCCCACCCACCTGCCGGCCGCCCACGCCGCCATCACCGCCTGTCAGGCCATAGGCGTCCCCGTCCTCGCCGGCGGCCGCGCCTTCGGCAGGGACGGCCGTCACGCCCGGGCGCTGGGCGCCGACCAGTGGGCGGCCGACGCCCGCGGGGCGGCCGCCGTGCTGCAAGGGCGCCTCGAGCGGCCCGGGCCGGCCACGATCCGTCAGGTGGCGGACGACCTGCCGCACTTGGCCGACCAGGAATACACGATGGTCGTCATGTCCCGCCCGCGGCTCGTCAAGCAGACCCTGGCCGACCTCGAAAGCCGCTTTCCGGCCATGCGCGCCTACACCGACGCGCAGCGCGAGCGCACCGCGGAGGACATCGCCCACATCGTCGACTTCCTGGCCACCGCCCTCTACGTCGACGACCCCGATGTCTTCACCGAGTTTCTCAGCTGGACAGCCGACGTCCTCGAAGCCAGGCACGTGCCCGCCCACTCCGTGGTGACCGGCCTCGATGCCCTTGCCGACCAGCTGCGCGAGTTCCCCCGCACCGTCGGCCTGCTCCGCTCGGGCAGAGCCGCCCTGTGCGGGGACCCCACCCGTCCTGTCCCCGACCCCGACATCCACGCATGACCGATATGCCTTCCCCCGAATTCACCGTCACCGTCTTCCGCGAGTCCACCACCCTGAGCGTGTGGGTGGGCGGCGAGCTTGACTACGACACGAGCGACGGCCTGGTCGACATGGTTGCCCAGCACCTCACAGCCGAGTCCGTGGGGCTCAGCGACGTACGTCTGGACTTCCGCGACCTGACCTGGATCGACTCCACGGGCCTGTCAGCCCTGCTGATGATCCACCGGCGGGCCGCCGCCGTCGGCGCGACTCTGCACCTGGACAGCCGGCCGGACTTCCTGGACCGCATGCTCCACCTCACCAACGTGCTGGACCACCTCACCGCGCCCACAAGCCGCGTGGACCCGCACGAGCATCGGGAGGACGACGGTTACACCGGTGCGGGCGCCACGTGAGGCGGTCCCGGAGCGGTCAGTCCGCTGATCGGTGCAGGCGGAGGTGGGCGACGACCTGCTTGCCGGTACCCGGATCGACGGTGTACAGCCGGTCGCAGAGCCGGGTGATCAGGCGGAGGCCGTGTCCGCCGACGCGCCGGGGATCGGGTGGCTGCGGACGCGGTGGGTCAGGGGAGCTGTCGCGCACCGTGATCCGCAGTTCGGCTCCGTCGGGCGTGACCTCCAGCAGGAGAGCGCCCGGGCCGGGTGCGTGACGGACGGCGTTGGTGACGAGCTCGCTGACGACGAGCTGGGCGTCCTGACTCGCCCGCTGGTCGGGGCGGTGCCCTGCCTGGGCCAGCAGGGTGCGCACGGCGTGCCGGGCATCTGCGATCAGGCCTTCGGTGCGGTCCCAGACCGAGCTGTACTGCCACGGTGCCGGGGGCACCGGGCGGTCCGGCGACTCCTTGCCGAGCGGGGTGACCATCACCGTGATCCCGTGGTTGTGCCGTGCCCGCCCGTGTCGGCGATCGTGAAGTGGCTGATCGCCCCGCTGAGGGTCAGCAGCCGGCTGACCGTCGCGGGAAGGGGGCCGAGGAGAACGAGTTGCCGGCCGCCGGACACGTGTCGGCGCCTGGCGTCCAGAAGAGCGTTGAGGAGCATGCTGTCGGCGAAGGTGACCTGGGACAGGTCGATGGCCGTGGTGGGCAGTGCGGCGTGATCGGCCGCATCCCAGGCCGCCTCGAACTCCTCGGTGTCCTCGTGGTCCGTCTCACCGCGCACCGTGATCACGAAGACCTGCTCATGGCGGGTGAGGTGCACCTTCTGCGCGGGAGCTGCATGCATGACGACATCCTCACACCGTCGGGCGTGAGCCCACCAGCCGCGTCGGTGGCGGGCCGGCAGTAAGTCTTGTCACACCGTGACGGGCGGCCGGCGGGCGGGGTGCGCGAGTCCCGGGGCGGTTGCCCTGCCGCCGCAGCGGAGAGCGTGGCGAAGGCCGCGGAGGGCGTGGTGTGTTGACCGGCGAGGTGGGACGGCCGCTCGGGTGTGGGCCCCAACGCTCCGACGCCGTCGCGTCGATGCCGTGCTGCGTCAGCGGTTCGTGCCGGCGTCGTCATCGTCGTTCGAAGAGCGCGGCGTCCCGTGGCCCGGAGTGGAGTCGTCCCCTTGTTTTTCCAGCAGTTCGAGGAGCGCGGCATCCGCCCTCTTCCGGTCTTCCTTCGTCAGCTCGGTCGGTGCGTTGTTGTAGACGGTGTAGTGATCCGGATCGGTGATGTTGGCGGCCCGCAGCGTGAACGTCAGCAGGCGGCGCCACCCCGTGCGGTGGCCCACCCTCGCTTGCAACTGGACCTGGTAGTCACGGGCTTCCGGCATGAACCCGGAAAACGGTGCCTCGAACTCGATGACGAGTTGGTGCGCCTCCCTGCCGGGCACGACGAATCCGGCCGGCAGCTTCGCGTCCTCGTCCGGTCCCGGCTGGAGGCGGGACGGTGAGCACACCCACAGCAACGGCAGGTGGGAAGCGGGTTCGTGGGGGAAGGTCAGGAGAAGGTCCTGTACGACTATCGGCTTGGGGCCGGTGTTGTGCAGGACGAGCGGGAGCCGCAGGCGGGCCGTGGAAGAGTGGATGATCGCTGCGAAGGCGTGGGGCTCCCACGTCTTCAGACGCCCTTGCCTGGCGTTGAGCCACCAGAACGACCCGACGGTGAAGAGCAGTGCGCAGACCGACACCACGCCGGCGCCCGTGAGTGATGAGGACGCGGCCTGATCGGTCGCAGTCATCAACGGAACCACAGATTCAGTGTGCCAGCCCCGGCGTGGGCTCGCGCCCACAGAAATGATGGAATCATCAGTTGTGTGCCGGTCATCTGCACGGTCGTTAGACTCGTCGTATGCCGACGTCAGCCCCGCCCAGGAACCGCTTCGAACGGCGCCGCGCCGAGACCCGTCAGGCGCTGATCCGTGCGGCCCGGCAGATCCTCGCGGAGACCGGGGACACCAGCGCCAGCATCCAGGCCATCGCCGAGCGCGCGGACGTCGGCTTCGGCTCGTTCTACAACCACTTCGAGTCCAAGGCGGAGCTGTTCGACGCCGCGGTGGCAGACGCCCTGGAGGAGTTCGGCCAGGTGATCGACGAGCTTGTGGAAGGCATCGACGACCCGGCCGAACTCGTCGCCGCGGGTTTCCGGCTCGCCGCCCGGATGGCGGACTCCCACCCCGAGCTCATGCGGATCCTGCGCGATCGCGGCCTGGCCCACATCCACTCCGAGCGAGGCCTGTCCCCGCGAGCCCTCCGTGATCTGGAACGCGGCATCGCCTCGGGCCGCTTCACCGGCACCGACCCGACCACGGCGCTGTCCGCTCTGGGCGGGACCCTGCTGTCCCTGGTGGCGCTGCGGCTGGCCCGCCCCGACCTCGACGGTGACGAGGCCGCCTCCGACCTGGCCGCGATGGTCCTGCGCATGCTGGGCCTCCCCCCGGACGATGCGCACGAGGTCACCCGGCGCCCGCTGCCCGACATCGGCTGAGCGCGGACCCAGGTCCACGGCCCCTGTCGCGCCCGTGCCCCGGGGCGACCACATGGACCGTGCACCGCATCGCCGGGGCCGCTCGCCCACCGCGGTCAGGCAGCGCTCCGGTCATGGCGTCACCGCGGCACGGCAACCAGGTGCTCACGCAACACGGTTCGAACCCGGCGCGACGCGACCTGAGGTGCCACGCCGGCGGCGACGAGGAACGCGGTCGCCGCGGCCTCACCCGTGGGATCCGCCCACGTGGCGGCGGCGTTCTCCGCGGCGAGGGCCAGCATCAGCGCCTCCAGCGCCTGGGTGAGGACAGGCGCGGGGACATGGTCCGCGAACACGCCTTCGTGCTGGCCCCGCCGTATGGCCGCGACGGCCTCCGCGCGGGCCGGTGCCAAGGTGGCGCGGATCGTCTCCTCTCCCAGGTGGCGTCGGCCCAGTGAGATGAGCATGCGGTACTGGTCGCCGACCGCCCATGCCGCCAGGGCCATCCGCGTCATCGTCTCCAGCGGATCGGTCCCTGGAACACGGGCCGCGGTGAACGCCTCGTGCAGCGCCTGGGCTGCTTCCTGCGTCAACTCGGCGATCAGTGCTCGCCGGTTGGAGAAGTGTCCGTAGAAGGTGCGTCGTGCGATGCCGGCTGCCAGGGCGATGCTGTCGAGACTCGCGTCGGGGTCGTCCCGCAGTTTCCGCCGAGCGGCCGCGAGAATGCGTCGCCGGTTCGACCGGGCGTCGCTGCGCCGCGGAGTGCGGCCCGGGGGATCGGTCGTCTGCATGGTTCCGTCTCCACGAGTGATGACTGCGGGACAGCCGTGGGCGCCGGTGCGCCCTCACGCACCGGCGCCCGGTCACCCCTGCCCAGGGTGGTCTGTGGTCCTGCTGACGGGCGTCACGGGACGAGGATGAGGCGGATCGGGTCGCCGATCTTGTTCTCGAGACGGCTGACCGCGTCGGCCGCGTCGACGAGCGGGATGTGGTCCGTGATGGACGGGGCCAGGTCGAGGCGGCCGGCCGCGCTCAGCCGCACCAGCTCCGAGACGGACTCGGGGGAGCCGCCGTAGTGGCCGCGCACCTGCTTCTGCAGGTAGTTGAAGGTCAGGCCCTCGCTGATGGTGAGCGGCCTGGGCGTGATTCCCACCAGGATGAGGGAGCCGCCCTGACCGAGCACGGCGGCGGCCTGCTCACGGACGGCCGGCACGCCCGCGCAGTCGAAGGCGTAGTCCAGCCCCCGGCCGTCGGTGGCCGCGCGGACCTGGTCGGCGAAGTCGGGCGCGGCCGGGTCCAGGGCGAAGTCCGCGCCGAAGGCGAGGGCGCGCTCGCGGGCGCTGGGCAGCGGATCGACGGCGATGATCGGTGCGGCACCGACCAGCCGGGCGAGGCGCACGTTGTGCGCGCCGACTCCGCCCACGCCCCACACACCGACGGACTGGGCCGGACGAACACCGGCGGTGGCGACGACGGCCGCGTACGGGGTGGAGACCGCGTCGGGGATGATCGCGGCCTGGTCGAAGGGCAGGCTGTCCGGGATGGGGATGAGGGTGTCCTCGCGGGCGACGACGTACTCGGCCCAGCCGCCGTCGTAGTCGATTCCGGCGGTCAGCATCCGGGTGCAGGGACGGTGGCGCACGCATCCGGCGCACGCGCCGCAGGTCTTGCCGGCCTCCAGGGTGACGCGGGTGCCGACGGGCAGGCCGCGCCTGAGGCCGGGACCGAGGGTGTGGACCACACCGGAGACCTCGTGGCCGACGGTGACGGTGTCGGATGTGGCGAACAGGGGGACGAGGGAGCCGTCGATCAGGTGGACGTCCGACAGGCAGACGCCCGCGGCCTTCACCTCGATGAGGACCTCGCCCGGGCCGGGTACCGGGACGGGGACCTCTTCCACGGCGAACTTCTTGCTGTCCAGGTGGAAGCGTCCGGCGAGCATGGTGTCCATGAGGATCTGCTTTCGGTGAGCGGCACCGGCCGCCTGCTGCGGGCGGGTGCCATGTGGTGTTCGGATGGCCGGTGGTGGCCGGGAGGCGTACGGCCGGCAGCGGGGGTGCCGCACGCCTCCCGGCGGCTGGAGCTCGCACGCCTGGCGGCGTGCGACGGTCAGGCGAAGACGTCCTGCTGGTAGCGCTCGTCCGCCTCCAGCTGGGCGAGCCACTGCTGGGCGGCCTCGTCGTCGCCGCCGGTCTTCTGGCGGTGGATCGCGGCGAGTGCCTCGCGGACGGCGGGTGCCATGCGGCGGCCGTCACCGCAGACGTAGACGTACGCGCCGTCCTGGATGGCCTGCCACACCGTGTCGGCCGCATGGGCGATCGCGTTCTGCACGAAGCGCGCCGGGTGGCCGGTCACCGCGGAGAAGGCGGTGTGCACCTGGGCGATCCCGGCCCGCTCCCAGTCCTGCATCTCCTGGCGGTAGAAGTAGTCGTGCTCCGGGTGGCGGCAGCCGACGAACACCTGCGACAGGCCCACCTGGGTGCCGTTCGCGTGCTGGGTCGCCCGCTCCTCCAGGAACCCGCGCAGCGGCGCGATGCCGGTGCCGGGGCCGATCAGGATCAGCGGCGTGGCGGGGTCGGCGGGCGGGGCGAACGTCGGGGAGGGCACGCGGACGTAGCCGTAGACGACGTCCCCGGGCTTCAGGCCCGCGATGTAGGCGGAGCAGGTGCCGCGGTACTGGCCGTCGCCGGACAGGGCCGGTCCCTCCAGGAGGCCGACGGTCAGGCGCACATGGCGCGGGTTGGCGGACGGGGCGGAGGAGATGGAGTAGAAACGCGGGCGGATGGGGCCCGTCATCTCCAGGAACACCGCCAGCGGCAGCTCGACGGCCGGGAAGCGCTCCAGCAGGCCCAGCACCGAGACGCGCTTGCCGAGGATCTCCTTGCTGTAGCGCTCCTCGGCCTCCGGGGTGTCGGCGGTGTACGCCTGGAGCTGCGGCCGGGTCCACGGGCAGTCGGTGTGCTCGGCCAGCGTCTGGATCTGGGAGCGGGTGGCCACGTCCTGCAGCTCCAGGAACTCGGTGAGCAGGATGCCGGCGGTGACCGGGGTGCCGACCGGCAGGTGGGTGCGGCCACCGGCCGGCTGGTCGAGCCGGAGCACCTGGTCGTAGTCGACGCCGAGCCGCCTCAGCGCGCGCTCCACCAGGGCGAGTTCGTTCTTGGCGAAGACGGCCAGGTGGTTGCCGGTGTCGTAGGTGACGCTCTCGGGCAGCTCGAAGGTGATGGACTTCGCGGACGGGCGCGGCGGCTCGATGGCGAAGTCCCACAGTCCGGTCGCGTCGGCCACCAGCTCCTCGTTGGCCACCACCGTGAGCGGGTACGCCTGCTCGGAGACGATCGCGGGACGCACGTCGGACTCGGTGAGCAGCTGGACCTGGTAGCGGGGGCCGCTGGCCTGGGAGGTGTCGGCGGCGTACTCCTCGGCCAGGGTGGCCCACAGGTTGTCCGTCCACCGCGTGGCCATGCCGTCGAAGTCACCGGCGGCGTCCGCGATGCCGCGTTCGACGACGGGGGTGGCGCCGGCGGCCAGCAGACCTTCCTCGATCCGCTTGGGGAACGCCTGGTAGGTGGCCACCCACTGGGTGTTGCCCGCGCCCAGCAGCGCGTACCGCACGTTCGCCAGCGAGCCCTCGGGCAGCCCGGCGGCGAGCAGGTCGTCGAAGCGCTGGGCGTTGTCGGGGGCCTTGCCGTTGTAGCTGGCGGCGACGACGGCGAGCAGGCCCTCGGAGGGCAGGTTGTCACCCAGTTCGTCCAGGCTGACGAGGGTGGTGCCGAAGCCGGAGCGCTCGCCGCGGTCGGCGATGGTGCGGGCCAGGTCCTCGCACGAGCCGAGGCTGGAGCCGTAGGCGACGGTCAGGTTCACCCCGACACCGCTGACCGCAGCCTGCGCCTGCGTGTCGCCGGTCTGCACGTCCGCGGCGCCGAAGACGGTCCGCTCGTGTTCCCGGCGGCGACGGACGATGAGCTCGAAGTTGCCGGGCTTGCGCGTCAGCGCCTCCCGGGGGTCCATCTTGTAGTCGGTGGTGTCGGAGAACTTGAACTTCTGCAGCACCAGCGCGAGGGCCAGGCGGGCCTCGGTGAGCGCGAACTGGCGGCCGATGCAGGCGCGTATGCCGTTGCCGAACGGCTTGTAGGCGTGCGGGTGCTGCTTGACCCGGTTCTCCGGCAGCCAGCGGTCGATGTCGAACTCGTCCGGCCGCTCCCACGCCTTGGGGTGGGTGTGCAGCGGGCCCTCGAGGATGAGGACCTTCGCACCCTTCTTCAGCTCGTAGTGGCCGCCGATGACGGTGTCCTCCCGCGCCGTCTTGCCGAACGACGGGATGGGAGCCCACAGGCGCAGGGTCTCGTCCAGGATCCGCGGGATGACGTCCAGCTGCATGATCGTGTCGTAGTCCGGGACGGTGTCGCCGGGCAGCAGGCGGTCCACCTCGGCGTAGGCCTGGGCCAGCACGTGCGGGTTGCGCATCAGCGAGTACGTGGCGAACGACAGCAGACCACTGGTGGTCTCGTGCCCGGCGATCAGGAACGTCAGCACCTGGTCGCGGACGTTGTCGTCGTACAGCCGCTTGCCGGTCTCCGGGTCGGTGGCTTCCAGCATCAGGCCGAGCAGGTCCTCCTCACCGCCGCCCTTCCCCTCGCGGCGCTCCTTGATCACGCTCTCGACCAGCTCCTGCATCAGCTGGACGTTCTCGGCGTACCTCCTGGCATCGGCCTTGCGGAGCTTGGTCATCACCGGCAGCTCCTGCGAGCGCCGCAGCGACTCCACCAGCGCGCCCAGCAGCGCGTTGAGGAAGGGGTGCAGTTCCTCCTTCGCGAAGGAGTCGAACCGGTAGCCGAACCCCGACAGGGCGATGGTGTCCAGCGTCAGCCGGGTGTAGTCGTCGGTGATGTTGACCGACTGCCCCTCCTTGCGCTCCCACTTGCCCGCCAGGTTCTGGGCGATCTCCAGCATCTGCCCGAAGTAGGCCTTCATGGCCCGCTGGCTGAACGCCGGCAGGAGGATCCGGTGGGCCATGCCCCACTCCTCCTCGTGCTGGTGGGCCGTGAACAGGCCCGCGCCCGCGAAGTCCCGGACGTGCTGCAGCGGCGTCTTCTCGATCTGCTTGAAGAACCGCGTCTCGTCGGAGACCTCGGCCACCAGGTCCGGGTCGTAGACGAAAAGCTGCTCGATACCGGCGATGTCCAAGCCGTAGATGCCCTCGGGGAACTGCTTGGACAGCTCGGCGAAGTACTCGACCGGGTTGGTGTCGGGGATCTGCGGCGTGTTGCCGAGCAGGGGGATCCCGCGCGGGGACCGGATGGGGCGAAGGTCGTTCGCGGGGTGCGTGGTCATGGCTTGCTCCTCTGCGTGGAGGGGGATGGGCAAGGGCGCGCTGCTCGGATCGATGCCGCGGTGTCACAGAAACATACGCCGTATGGAATTGGTACCGTACGACGTATGGAAATGGGAAGCAAGTCTGATCGCCCCGGTGGGCGCTGTGATTCAGGTCGCTTCCGTACGGCGTACGAAACTGATACCGTACGAGGTATGGAAAATAAGGTGAGGCGTCCCCCGCGGGGAACGAGGAAGAGGGACGTGCCTCTGACCGAGGCCGGGATCTACGCCGCCGCCCTGCGGCTGATCGACGCGGACGGCGTCGAGGCGCTCACCATGCGCAAACTCGCCACCGAGCTCGATGCGAACCCGATGTCGCTGTACCACCACGTGCCGAACAAGGAAGCGGTGCTGCGCGGCGTGACACGCATGGTCGGCGCCCAGTTCCGCACCGTGACGCTCGAGGACGCTCCCTGGCAGGAGCGCATCCGCCTGCTCGCAACAGATTTCCGGACCCTGGCGCACCGTCACCCCGAACTGATGGCCTACTCGTTCAGCCACCAGCCGGACTTCATCCAGCCCGACGACCCGTTCTGGATCGCGCTCACCGCGATCGTGGAGGCTGCCGGGGTTCCGCGCTCAGAGGTCTCGGAGATCGCGGCGCTGATGGTCGCCGTCGTCATCGGTGTCCTCGCCGCCGAGCTCAACGGCGCGCTCCACCAGTGGTCGACCCTCAAGCCCCCCGGCTTTGACGACACCGAAGACGGTGAGGCAGCTGACTCTGCGGGCAGCGCCCCTGAAGGCCCTGATCAGGACCACATGTTCCGCCTCGTGATGGACACGCTGATCACGGGTCTGGAAGGCCGGCTCACCGGCGATCGTGACGGCCGGGACACCGGCGGCCTTTGAGCAACACCTGCTGAGGCGCTTCGTTCCGGGCACCGGTCCGTGAGCCGCGTCCGCAGCCGGGCGATCCCAGGCTGCGACATGCGGGAGCCACCCCCCCGTCACGTCGAGGACCCGCGCGGCGGGGTGGCTCCACAGCCTCTGCACGGCAGCCGTCCGCCACCGTCACCTGGCGGGACCTCACCACCCGCAATGCCCGCAGCTTGTTCGACACCGGCGCAGGGTGACCGCCCGCCCTGAAGGAACGGTCGTGAGCACGTCGGTCTGACGACCGCGGGCGTCACAGCAGCACCGCGGTCCCAGCCTGCGGACGGCGTTTCGATCTGGTCCGGCTCGATGCCCTGAACGGCCTGTCCGACGGACGCTCACGGGCATGCAGGTATCGGCCCATCCCAGGGAACCCACCAGGCTCAGCCCAACGGCGTGCCCTCGGCTGTGGTTGATCGTTTGAACTGGTGTGACGATCACTGCTGCTCGGGCGCAGGCGGTGGGCTGGATGACGGCCGGTGCCGTGCTGGCGACGGTCCTTGCCGGAGGCTGCGCAGCGGAGTCAAGGCCGACGCTGCCGGCCTCGGAGCAGGGCCGCAGCGACCTGATCAAGGCCGCCCAGCAGGTGCTCGTGGACCGGTGCATGACGACCCGTGGCGCCGCCGGACCTCCCCCGGACGAGAAGGCGCTCTTCGGTACCGGCCCGGCTCAGCTGTCGCTCACCCTCGCCACCGGCTATACCGTCCGCACGCACACGGACGGCTGCCTGGCCCAGGCACAGCGTTTCCTCTACGGCGACCAGGCCCGCTGGTTCCGCGCTGAGGTCACCGTCAACAATCTGCGCCCCGTGGCAGAGGCCCGGCTCGGCAAAGATCCCGGATACCGGGCGGCACTCGCTCGCCGGGCCGCCTGCCCCGACAAGGACACCCGCTGTGTACGTGCCAGCGGCCTGGACGAACTGCGGGCCCGGCTGGAGCCTGCCCGGCTCGCTGAGGTCCGTGCCGCGCACCGCGAAGAGATCACCACCTACCACCAGCTGCGCGACCGCGCACTGCACCGCGCGGCCGGCCTGCTGGCGGCCCAGCCGACCCCCCCCACCGGAAAGGCCCCGACCCCTCATGACGAAAGACAGGCTGCTCGCTGTCACCGCCGCAGCATTGCTCCTCCTCGCAGGCGGCCTCGCCGCAGCCGGCCCGGCAGGTGCAGCCAACTGCCCGAGCGGTGAATTCTGCGCCTGGACGGACCCCGACTTCCAAGGCCAGCGCACCGACTGGTCCGGGGACGACGACAACTGGGAGGCCGCGATCGCTGATGCGGACTCCTCCTGGGCCAACCACGCGGTTTCCGGCCCGGGCATCAAGGACCACGTCCAGGTCTACGAGAACCCCGGCCAGGCAGGTCGCGCGACGGTCTGCCTCGGCCCCGGCCAAGAGGTCGCCTCCGACTCCGGGGGCAACGACAGGGGCGGTTCCCACAAGTGGGTCATGGAGTGCTGAATCCATACGCACAGGCCACCGGTCCCCGCCGGATGCAGCCCGTTGGGTGACCGCTGGTCAAGGACGGTCCGGCGGTTGACGCCCAGGCGGGGGACGCGAATGGTCCAGGACCGGAACCAACTGGGGCGCGTCACCCGCCTGTCCGGGCGGGACCAGGATGGCCGGCGGACGGCATCCGCCGTCGCTCAGCTGGTCTCACCGGGGCGGGTCGGCCGCGGAGACAGGACTCACCCTTCGGCGAGGAGGTGCGCCAGCAAGCGGTCGAAGTCGCTGTGGCCGAGCTCGGCCCCCCGCGGAACCACTGCCTCCGTTTCCTGCAGGAACGCCTTGAACTCCCGTGCTGGGGCCTTGAGGAGGGCCGTACCGGACGGCGGGTTGAGAAGGATGTACACGTCGCGGCAGCCCTCCTCGCCGGTGGGCCATATGCGAATGTCTCCCTCGCCGGCGGGGCCCTCCAGGCCGTCGATCAGCAAATCGCGTCCGATGATCCATTCCACCGGCTCGTCGCTGTCGACGCCGGTGCTGAATGCGGCATGGACCACATAGGGATCACTCGGCTCGTACCGCAGATTCATGAGCACGGGCAAGGACGTTCCATGCACGCCGACGAGCTTCACAGGTAGCCCCTGGATCACAGTTCTCGATGACTTCATCGGGTCTTACTCCTGGTGCTTCGATTCATCCGGGGAGGGCGATCGGAAACGCTGTCGTCTGATTCAAAGGGGCTGCACAGAAAAACGGTTACTGCGAACTCCCGGTGGCTCCGGCGGAGTGGGCCGCGGCGTTCTTCGCCGGCCCTTCTGGCCGCCTGACTCGTCGCAGGCCGACCGTCAGCGCAGGGGGGAGTTCACGGTGGGCGTCAGGAGGGTCTCGTCGAGGCCGACGATCTGGCTGATGTCGAAGCCCTCCATGTCCGCGCGGAATTCAGGACTCGACAGGTATGCCTCCAGTCGTTCCCGCACGTCGTCGGCGTCCCTGTAGGAAACGAGGGCGTAGAGCCGGGGGGTCTCGTTTCCGGGCGCCGCGGGCACCGTCCAGACGCCGTGTGTGGTGATCCGGTGCTTGGCCATACCGGGAATGTGCTGGGCCCAGATCTTCTCGTAGGCGGAGAGCACGTCGGAGCTGCCCAGGGTGTAGACGCGAAGCTGGTATTGGGACATGACACTGGTTCCTTTGCTTCTGAGCATGGATGGTCGGCGGTCAGCCTTGGGGGTGGAGGTGTGCCAGTTCGGCATCCCAGGACGTCCGGCCGTGTCCCTCGCCCTCCCAGCGGTAGAAGTGACCATCGCGGTAGGAGAGACCGTCGCAGTCGTGCCGGGTCGAATCGGTGCCGTGGTGGTCCTGGTGCCAGCCACGGGTCTCGTCGCAGGAGTAGCCCCGCTCAAGCAGGTAGCCGACACCGTGGTCCCAGCTGTAATCAGCGGCCACGGCCCCGCCGCTCGGGTGCTGGGCGTGCGTGGACGCAAGGGGCGCGGCCGAAGCGGCGCCACCGGAACCGAGGACGGCGGCACCGGCGACCGCGACGGAGGAGACAGTGAGGGCGATGCGCTTCGCGAGCTTGTTCATGATCTTTCCTTCCCGAGGGGGCGATCTGCGCCGGCGGCGGTTCTGCCAGGCGATATTGCAGTTCCATACAACGCATGGAAGCTCTTTTTCATTGTTACCATACGACGTATGGAAATGTCGAAGTGACGAAGGTAACCGTTCACCGGGTGGCGTGAGCGCCACCAGATACCCAGTTCGCCGCAGTGGCAGGTTTGCGAGAGCCGGAAGGCGGGACGACTATTTTTTTTAGGGCGTGATGACCAGGAAGCAGGCTTGAGTAACCGGCCCATGGCTTCATGACCGGGGCTTCATGACCGGGTCGATGGTCGCCGTGGGGCGGAGGCAGAGCGGAAGGAGTCTGCCCATGCGGATCGTCGTGGACCTGAATCGGTGCCAGGGATACGCGCAGTGCGTGTATCTGGCGCACGAGGTCTTCAGGTTGACCGGCCAGGAGGCGCTCACCTACGAGCCGAACCCCGACGACGAGCGGCGCCTCCAGGTCGAGCGAGCGGCTGCGGCGTGCCCGGTGCAGGCGATCGCGGTCGACCGCTTGGACGCTGCGGAGCGGGGCGAGCCGTCATGACACTGCGGGCGACGGTCGCGGAGCTGGTGCGCGAGTTCCGGGCCGGTGGCCGGATCGTCATCGTGGGCGCTTCTCTGGCCGGGCTGCGGGCGGCGGAGACCCTGCGCGAGGAGGGCTTCACCGGCTCCCTGACCATCATCGGGGACGAGCCGTACGAGCCGTACGACCGTCCGCCGCTGTCCAAGCAGGTACTCAAGGGCTGGGTGCCGGCCGATCACACGAAGTTGCCCCGCATGCGGGAAGTTGATGCGGACTGGCGGCTCGGGGTGGCCGCCACCGGCCTGGACCGGGCCGCCAAGCAGGTGCGCCTCGCCAATGGTGAGCAGGTGCCCTACGACCGGTTGCTGATCGCCACGGGCACCCGCGCACGCCAGTGGCCGAACCCGGCCGAAGCCGCCCTGCACGGGGTCCACACGATCCGTTCGCGTGATGACGCGGAGCAGTTGCAGAACGCGCTGGCCGAGCCGCCGTCGCGGGTCGTCGTCATCGGCGCGGGGTTCATCGGCTCGGAAGTGGCCTCCGTGTGCCGGGAGCTCGACATCCCGGTGACCGTGGTCGAGCGGGGTTCGGCGCCGCTGGTCGGCGCGCTCGGCGGGGTGATCGGGGAGATCGCCGCGCAGATGCAGCGCGATCACGGCGTGGACCTGCGCTGCGGGCTGGGCGTGTCGTCACTGGAGGGCGACTCCGAAGGGCATGTGCGGCGGGCGCACCTGTCCGACGGCGCCACTGTCGACGCCGACGTGGTGGTGGCCTCCCTGGGGTCGATCCGCAACGTGGAATGGCTGGAGGGCTCCGGGCTGGCGGCCGGTTTCTGGGGCGTCGGGTGCGACGCCGGTGGCCGGGCCTTCGACATCAACGGGGTGGTCACCGACAGCATCTATGTGGCGGGGGACGTGGCGCGTGCGCCGCACGTGCTGTACGAGTACCAGTTCCTGGCGATGGAGCACTGGGACAACGCCGTTTTCGGCGCCGAGGTCGCGGCCCACAACATGGTGAACCTCGAACCCCACTACCGTCCGCATCTGCTGCTGCCGGGCTTCTGGTCCGGTCAGTTCGGCGTCAACATCAAGTCCGTCGGGGTGCCACCCTTCGGCGACGAGATCGTCTTCACCCAGGGGTCCGTCGCGGAGCGCCGTTTCGCCGCCGCCTACGGTCACCGGGGCCGCATCGTCGCGGCCGTCACCTTCGATCACGGCAAGTGGCTGGAGTACTACGGGAAGTTGATCGAGCAGTCAGCTCCTTTCCCGCCTCCGCCGCCGGGCTGGGACCAGCCGCCCGACATGAAGCCGGTGCCGGCCGAGTTCCCCGATCCGAGGGTCCCGACGGCGATCCCCGACGTCGTCCTGACCGGACACGCCCCGAGCGAGCGGACGGCCGAGTTCCGGCCGCGCCACCACTGACGCGCTCGCCGGGCCGACCCGTAGGCGGAAAGCATCGACAGGAAGAAGGAGGGGAGCCTCGTGGTCGAGGAAACCCCCTGGCAGCAGGCCCTCCGCTACGCCAACCGCGCCAATCCGTACCCCTTCTACGAGGAACTGCGCAAGACACCCGTGGCGCGGCAGCCGGACGGGACCTATGTCGTCAGCACCTACCGGGAGATCGTCGCGCTGCTGCACGACCCCCGGGTCAGTTCTGACCCGCGCAAGCGTCCCGGCCCGGCCGCGGCCATGGAGGAGGGCTCGGCGGATCCGGCGGCCGAACCGATCAGGGCGGTGCTGACCGAGCCGAACATCATCACCTGTGATCCCCCCGAGCACGACCGGGACCGCCGGCTGATGATGCCGCACTTCGTCGGCCCGCCCCACGCGCCTCACCTGATCACCGACCTGCAGCCCGACATCCGCCGCATCGTCGACGGACTGCTGGACGACATGAGGGGCAAGAACCGGATCGACGCCGTCGACGACTTCGCCTACCCCCTGCCGGTGACGGTGATCTGCAAGGTGCTGGGCGTGCCACTGGAGGACGAGCCGCGCTTCCACCACTGGGTCGAGACGGCCCTGGACGCCCTGGACTTCGGCCCCGAGGCCGGCTCCGAGGAGATCCAGAGCCGGCAGGCCGGGGGACAGCGGGCCGTGCAGGAATTCGGGCAGTTCGCAGCCGATCTGCTCGACCGGTACGCCCGGGAGCCCGGCCCCGGCATGCTCTCGGCCATGGTGCACGACGACAGCCCGGAAGGACCGATGTCCAAGGGCGTCCTGGCGAGCAACGCCCTGCTCCTGATCTTTGCGGGACACGAAACCACGGTCAATCTCATCGCCCACAGCGTGCTCACCCTGCTGCGGCACCCCGACGCGCTGGAAAAGCTGCGCCGCAGGCCCGAGCTGATCGTGCCCGCGGTGGAGGAACTGCTGCGCTTCGAGTCGTCGGTCCAGTTCTGGCACACCCGCTCCGCCGTGGAGGACATCGACATCGCCGGCACCACCATCCCGAAGGGGGCACCGATCTTCCTGGCGTACGGCTCGGCCAACCGCGACCCGGAACGGTTCACCGACCCCGACGAACTCGACCTCGAACGCCAGGACAACCAGCACCTCGGCTTCAGCCAGGGCATCCACTTCTGCTTCGGCGCTCCGCTCGCCCGGCTCGAGGTGCAGGTCGCGGTCGGCGAGTTCGTCCGCCGGGTGCAGAATCCCCGGCTGGTCGAGGACCCGCCGCCGTACCGGCACAACCAGATCTTCCGCGGCCCGCGACACGTCCTCGTCGACATCGACGGCGTCCGCGACTGACCAGCGTTTGCGTAAAGGATCGCCATGCGGGCCTTTCAACTCGTCGGTTGGCGGCAGCCGCCCGAGCTGCGCGAGGTACCGGTACCCGAGCCCGGCCCGGGCCAGGTCCTGGTCAAGGTCGCTGGTGCCGGTGCCTGCCACTCCGATCTGCACATCATGCAGGCACCCGGACCGCTGCCCGGCTTCACGAATCCGCCCTTCACGCTCGGCCACGAGAACGCGGGGTGGGTGGAACGGCTGGGACCGGGCGTCACCGGCTTCGCACCGGGAGACCCTGTGATCGTCTACGGCTCCTGGGGCTGCGGGGTGTGCGCCAACTGCCGTCAGGGCCGGGAGAACTACTGCCAGAACCTCGGGGGTCAGGGCCCGGGCCTGGGCGGTGGGCACGACGGCGGCATGGCCGAGTACCTGCTGGTCCCGGCGGCGCGGTACCTGATTCCGCTCGGCACCCTAGACCCCCGCCAGGCCGCCCCGCTCACCGACGCCGGACTGACCAGCTACCACGCAGTCAAACGGTCGCTGCACCTGCTGGGGCCGGGGTCGACCGCAGTCGTGATCGGGGCGGGCGGGCTGGGCCAGATGACCATCCAGGTCCTTCGCGCGCTCAGCGCGGCGACCACCGTCGTCGCCGTGGACACCGACGCCGGCAAGCTGGAAACCGCCAAGCGCCTAGGAGCCGACGAAGCGCTCCTCTCGGGCGACGAGGCGATCGCGCGCGTCAAGGACCTGACGGGGCAGCAGGGCGCCGAGCTCGTGCTGGACATGGTCGGCGTGGACCCGACTCTCCGGATGGCCGCTCAGGTGGCCAGGGTGCTCGGCCACCTGACCATCGTCGGCCTCGGCGGAGGAGCCCTGCCCGTCAACTTCACCAGCCCGCCGCACGAGTGCTCGGTCGCCTCGCCCTACTGGGGCTCCCTCCCCGAACTGATGGAAGTGATCACGCTCGCCCAGCAGGAGAAGATCAAGGTGCTGGTCGAGCACTTCCCCCTGCAACGCGCCGACGAGGCGTACCAGCTCCTGCACGACGGCAGGATCCAAGGACGCGCCGTCATCACCCCCCACGCGTGAATGCGGTCGTCGACGCGAACGGACACCACGACCGCGCCTGGCCGCCGGCATCGGGCGGTCCGGCGGAAACGCCTCCGGCTCCCGCAGGAGGAGCTTGCTCGGACTACCTCATGCGCCACGGACCCTCGCCCTCCCCACCGAGCGGCGTGAGGCTGATCGGGTGACGATGGACATGTAATGACGTGACCACGCTGCTCACAGAAGGAGGTAGGTGCCATGACATCTCCTTCCGATTCCTCCGGTGCCGTTCCGCCACGTGGCACCGAACCAGAAGGTCCTGCGGTCCAAGGCATCGCCGCTCTGGCGAACATGGGCTGGCAGATCCTGCTCACCATGGGCCTCGCCACCATCGCCCTGGGCGTCATCGCCCTGGTCTGGCCGGGCGAGACGCTCCGCGTCGTCGGCGTGCTCTTCGGCGTCTACCTGCTGGCCACCGGTGTCTTCCAGCTCGCCGCCGCCTTCGGCACCCACGTTCCCCGGCATCTTCGGGTACTGCACTTCATCACCGGCGCGGCCTCCATCCTGCTGGGACTGATCTGCTTCCGGGGCCCCCTGGAGTCGCTTTTCCTGCTGGCCCTGTGGATCGGCTTCAGCTGGCTGCTTCGGGGCACCTTGGAGACGGTCGCGGCGGCCTCGGACCAGACCATGCCGGCCCGCGGCTGGCACGTGGCCTTCGGCATCATCGGCGCCATGGCCGGCATCGTGATGATCGTCATGCCGTTCGCCTCCATCGCGACACTCACGCTGGTTGTGGGCGTCATGGCCATCGTCGTCGGCCTGACCGAGGTGGTCCGTGCCATCAGGACACGCGTCGAGATCGGCCATCTGGCCGCCGGCCCCGCCCCCCAGCGGCGCCCCCTGTTCCACGCACGTGCGCACCCCCAGCACTGACGGCGGAGCCGGACCGACTGGGCGTCGGCGAGCGGAGACATCACGTCGAGCTGCGCCCTGCAACCCCGAGCGGCCTGTCGACGATCTTTCGCCTGACGAGGAAAGACGCAGCCGTCGACCCGGGCCGGCCCCACGCTGCCCTTGCGGTTGCGCACGGCTGACGGATACGGCTTTCGGGTACGCGCCGTGAACGAGAACGCGCCGCGACCGGCGACCGGCGCGCGGCGGCCCTTTCTGATCGTGAATCCGCGTTCTGGGGGAGGCAGGGCGAGCCGGTTGCGGATCGCGGAACGCGCCCGCACGCTCGGAGCCCAGGTGTTCCTGATCGATCATTCGCTGCCCCAGGATCTGGCGGCGGTCGCCCGACGCGCGGTGGACGACGGTGCGGATCTGCTGGGCGTGGCGGGCGGGGACGGTACACAGGCGCTTGTCGCCGAGGTGGCCGCGGAGAGCGGCCTGCCCTTCGTGGTCATTCCGGCGGGTACCCGTAACCACTTCGCCATGGATCTGGGCCTGGACCGTGAGGATCCTTCGGCCGCGCTGGAAGCTCTCACGGACGGCGTCGAGCTGCGCGTGGATCTGGGGTACGCAGGCGAGCGGGCATTCGTCAACAACGTCTCGTTCGGTGCTTATGCCGCCCTGGTGCAGGACCCGGCCTATCGGGACGACAAGCTCGGCACGGCAGTGCGCATCCTTCCGGAATTCCTGGCCCGCCACGAGGGCCCGGAGCTGGTGGTCCGCACCGAGCTGCTCACCGTTGAGGGGCCGGATGCCGTGCTGGTCAGCAACAACCCCTACCAAGTGGACGACCCGGCCGGGCCCGGCAGGCGGGCGCACCTCGACTCCGGTCTCCTGGGCGTACTGGCCGTCAGGGCGGAGACGCCCGCCGAGACGGCCACGAGGCTGCGCAGCGGGCGACCGCACGGCCTCACCCGTCTCGCCACGCCCGACGAGGTCGTCGTCCACGCCGACGTCCCGGCCCTCCCCGCGGGACTGGACGGCGAAGCCGTCAGCCTGCCGACCCCCGTGCGGTGCCGCATCAGCCCTCGGGCACTACGGGTATGGGTTCCCCGGCATCGTCCCGGCGCCCGGTCTGCCGAGCGGCCGCCAGGGTGGGCCGCCATCCGGCGGGTGGTCTGAGTCCGGGGGAGCCGCTCCCACCCGCACCCGTGAGGGTCTTGACGTCCACGCCATTACATCTGACGATTTCATCATTAATGGACGAATTGCTCTAATATGACACATGCCGCACCGTGTGCCGCTCACCGGGACATCGCCGTTCACCACCGCTGCACACAGGGTCGCCGGGCCACAGGCCGACGCCTACTTCCGCACCGATGGGACGGACCGCGAATGACCAACATCGACCACTCCCTCCCCGCCGAGCCGGTGAGCCTCCCTGAGGTGTTCGACGCCGCGATAGCGATGATGGATGCCGAGGGCATCGTCGTGGGGTGGACGCACGCCGCCCAGCAGCTGGTCGGCTATACGGCCGAAGAGGTCGTGGGCCGGTCCGCCGTGCACGTGCTGCCGCCTCCCGAGGACGCACGGAGGGCTTCGGCGTTCTCCGAGCAGTGCCGTGAGCGGGGCGGCTGGTCCGGCACTGTCGCGATACGCCACCGCGACGGCCACACGCTCAGGATGACGCTGCGGGTCTCGCTGCTACGGGGACAGGGCGACGGCACCCGGTGGCTGGCGTCCGTGACGGACATAGGTTCCCTGTCCTCGGGGGCGAGCGGGGGACCGGTGCGCGATTCGCTCCTTGCCCGAGCCCCGATCGGCATCGTCGTTTACGACGCGCAGCTGCGCTGTGTCTGGGTGAACGACGCCATGGAGCGGCACGACGGCGTGCCTCGTCACCGACGCTTCGGGCGCGGTCTGAAGGACTCACTGCCCGCCGTCGAGGCCGAAGCGCTCAAGGTGGTGATGCGACAGGTGCTGCAGAGCGGCACGACGACGGTGCACGAGTACCGTGCGTGGCCGCCTGCGGACCGTCCCCGCGAGCACGCGTTCTCCGCCTCCTTCTTCTGTCTCCAGGGCGCGGACGGCACGCCGCTGGGCGTGTGCTCCATGACCGTGGACGTCACCGGGAACAAGCGGGCGCGTGAGCGCCTCGCCATCCTCAGCGAGGCCGGCACGCACATCGGCAGCACACTCGACGTGATGCAGACCGCCCAGGAACTGGCAGAGCTCGCCGTGCCCCTGCTGGCCGACCACGCCGTCGTCGACCTGGTGGAGTCGGTTCCGTTCGGACTCGAGCCCGCCGCCCGGATCGGCACGACGAGCGGACGCCGCCCTGTGTTGCGCCGTGCCGGGGTGACCTCCGTCGACCAGAGTGTCCTGGAGATGCCGGCGGTGCGTGAAGAGGTGATCCACGTCCCCCCGACCTCGTCGTTCGCCGCCGTCCTGCGCACGGGCAGGTCTCACCTGGAACCGGTGCTGGACACCCATGGCGGCCCCTGGGTCGACCACGATCCGACGCGTGCGCAGAAGGTACGCGACAGCGGCGTCCACTCCTTGATGGTCGTCCCCATCCGTGCGCGGCGCTGCGTGCTGGGACTGGCGCTGTTCGCCCGTTCCACGGAACAGACGCCGTTCCAGGAGGACGACCTGCTCCTCGCCGAGGAGCTGGTCACCCGGGCCGCGCTCTGTCTGGACAACGCGCTCCAGTACGCGCGCGAGCGCACCGCCGCTCTCACCCTGCAACGCGACCTGCTCCCTCACCGGGTGCAGGGCGGTGCCGCCGTCGATGTCGCCTCGCGCTATGTGCCCGCCGACATGGACCACGGTGTGGGGGGCGACTGGTTCGATGTGGTCGAGCTGTCCGGCGCACGGGTGGCGCTGGTCGTCGGCGATGTGGTGGGGCACGGCATCAACGCCGCGGCGACCATGGGCAGGTTGCGCACCGCGGTGCGCACGCTCGCGGACCTCGACCTGCCCCCGGACGAACTGCTGGCGCACCTCGACGACACGGTCCGGCGACTGAACGACGAGGACGCCGACGCCACCGACCGGGTTCCCGCGGTCGTCGGTGCCACCTGCCTGTACGCCGTCTACGACCCGGTCTCCCGACGGTGCACGCTGGCACGGGCCGGGCATCCGCCGCCCCTGGTCGTCGACGCGCAGGGCGGGGTCACCGTCCCCGACCTGCCGGCCGGAGCCCCGCTCGGCCTCGGCCTCGGACTGGTGCCTTTCGAGTCGGTGGAACTGGAACTGCCCGAAGGAAGCGTGCTCGCCCTCTACTCCGACGGCCTGGTGGAGTCCCGCGGCGAGGACATCGACGTCGGCCTGCGGCGTCTGGGCACCGCCCTGGCACAGCCAGGTGCCGCCCTGGAGGACCTGTGCTCGCGGGCGATGGAGACCTTGTCGGCGCAGGCACCGGCCGACGACGTCACCTTGCTCCTTGCGCGGACGCGCGCCCTGCCACCCGCCCAGGTCGCGTCCTGGGATCTGCCGAACGAACTCGTCACCGTCCCGACGGCCCGGCGGCTGGCCGCCCGTCAACTCCGTGAATGGGGTCTGGGGCCACTGGTGACGGTCGTGGAGTCGCTCGTCAGTGAACTGGTCACCAACGCGATCCGCCACGGCGACGGCCCGATCCGCCTACGGCTCATCCAGCACCGGGTGCTTACCTGCGAAGTCTCCGACACCAGCACCGGCCGGCCACGCCCGCGCCATCCCGGCCATCTCGACGAGCACGGCCGCGGCCTCTACCTGGTCGGTCGGCTGTCGAACAGGTGCGGTTCCCGCTCGGTGACGGACGGCAAGGTCGTCTGGGCCGAACAGGACCTGCCCTCTCCGAGAGGCGTCCGCTGAGCGCGGACAGCCGCCGCAAGGTCCCCATCTCCCGCAGCCGCGGATTCTCGTCATGGAAGCCAGAGACATGGACACATCGGATGTGGAGAACGCCGACCCGGCAGGCGCCTTTCGAGGTGCGACGAGCGTCTCCGGCGCCGGGCCCGGCGGCCGGCCGCCCGCCTTCGACGGTCTGGCCGCAGCCGTGCTCGACGCGCGGGGCACCGTGGTGGGGTGGACCGGCACAGCGGAGGACCTGACCGGGTTCTGTGCCGACGAGGTCCACGGCCGCCCCGTGCAGGAGCTCGTGGCCGACGTCCCGCACGACCCGCGCAGGGCCGCACACGTGCCGGCGACCGGCCGGGTACGACTGCGTCACCAGTGCGGCAACACGATCGACGTCACGTTCCGGACCACACGGGTGAGCGGCTCGGCGGACTTCCTCGTGCTCGCGGCCCCCACTCCTCACGTCGCCGACCACCGGCACGGCGCAGCCCTCCTGCGCGCACTGTCCGCACAGAACCGGATCACGATCGCCCTGCACGACACGGATCTCTCCACCGTGCAGACGAACGCCGTGCCGGACACTCCCGAGGGCCGTCCCATACAGCCCGGTGCCCGACTGGGTGACGTGCTGTACGCCGAGGACGCCGAGAGCATCGAGGCGGTACTGCGGCAGGTGCTCGAGACGGGCGTCCCGGTGTTCCACAGGAACCAGCGAGTGGGCTGGCGACACCATCCGGCGCGGCGGCACGCACTGTCGCTGTCCGCCTTCCGTCTGGAGGACGCGCGAGGACGCCCCGCAGGGGTCGCAGCCCTGTACATAGACGACACCGACCAACTGCGTGCCCGCCGGCAGCTGGATCTCGCCCATGCGGTCGCCGAGCGTGTGGGGGGCTCCCTGGATGTCGTGCGGACCGCCCAGGATCTCGCGGACGTCCTTGTACCCGCCTTCGGTGATCTCGCAGTGGTCGACCTCGCGGAAGCCGTCTTCGACGGTGACGAACCCGTCGCACGGCTGGGCGGGGGAGATCCGCATGGACGCAATGCGGCCCTGGCGCCGGCCACCGCCAACTGGCCGCCCGGCATCCAGCGCGGAAACCGCGTCCCGTCCCTGTCCGACCACCCCCTCCTGCGCCGCTTCCAGCAGGGCGAGACGGTCGTCTGCGACCGGGACGACTACATCGCCCTGATCGGCGGCCCACATGCGGCCGAGCGGTTCCTCCCGCACGACATCCAGGCGGTGATGGTGGCACCGCTGCACGCCCGCGGCCTCACCCTCGGAGCGATCGTGGTCTGGCGCACCGGTCCGCCCGAACCGTTCACCGAGGACGAGGTGGATCTCATGCGGCAGATTGCCTCACGGGGAGCACTCGCGATCGACAACGCCCGCCGCTACACGCGCGAGCACAGAGCGGCCATGGCCCTGCAGCAAAGACTCCTTCCCCCGGCCACGACCGACACCCCGGCAGCCGAGACCGCCGGCGTCTACCTGCCCGCAGACCGTGGGGGCGGCACCAGCGGCGACTGGTACGACGCCATACCCCTGCCCGCTCTCCGGCTGGCCCTCGTCGCCGGAGACGTGATCGGCCGCGGCATACCCGCCAGTGCCACCATGGGCCGTCTGCGCGCTGCCATCCAGACCCTCGCCGACCTCGAACTGGAGCCGGACGAGGTGCTCACGCGTCTCGCTGACCTGGTCCAGCGCCTCGCGGCGGAAGCACCTCCTGGCGACCATGACGTCATGGGCGCCACCTGTCTGTACGCGGTCTACGACCCGGTCACCCGACGCTGCGCCATGGCCAGTGCCGGGCACCCGCCGCCGGTGCTCGTGCGGCCCGACGGGAGTGCCGAAGCCGTCGACGTACTCCCGGGGCCGCCCCTCGCCGTCTGCGGCATGCCGTACGAGACGACCACGATCGACGTCGAGCCGGGCAGCGTGCTCGCGCTGTACACGGACGGCCTGGTCCAGGAAGCCGCACACGACGTCTGCGACGGGCTCCAGCGGCTGACCGATGCCCTCGCCACCTCCTGCCGCCCGGACCGCGCGCTGGAGGAGACCGGCAGCGCCCTCCTCGACCATCTCGTGGACGAAGCACCACGTGACGACGCGACCCTGCTGCTGGCACGCACGCGCGCCGTACCCGCCGAGGACACCGCTCACTGGCAGATACCGGCTGATCCGGCTGCTGTCTCGGACGCCCGGGAATGGGCGACCCGCCAACTCACCGCATGGGGGTTGGACGACCTCTTCTTCCCCACCGAGCTCATCGTCAGCGAACTGGTCACCAACGCGATCCGCCACGGTCGTCCGCCGGCCGAGCTGCGGCTGATCCGCCACCACGTTCTGGTCTGCGAGGTCACCGACTCCAACAGCGCCCAACCCCGCCTGCGCCGCGCTCGCACCACCGACGAGGGCGGACGCGGCCTGTTCCTCGTCGCCCAGCTCGCCGAGCGCTGGGGCTGCCGCCACGGCCAGAACCACAAGACCATCTGGTCCGAACAGCCCATCACGCGCGCTCACTGATCCCGCGTGGCCGCACGCCGGTCGCGATCGTCGGGAAGACCACCTGGCCGCGCCGCGCTCCTACGGCGTGGCCGCCGTCCGGGAGGACCTCGCGGCCGTACGGCAGGCCGGGGGCGGCGACGTGAACGTGCTCGCCAGGGTCGACCGGGCGGACGGACCGCCGGTCATGGCGCGCATCGGCACCCGGGCCGCCGGCTCCTCGCGACCGGTCCCGTGGAACGCGCACTTCCGCGTGGCGAGCACGACGAAGACGTTCACGGCCACCGTGGTCCTCCAACTCGCCGCGGAGAAGCGGCTGTCGCTGGACGACACCGTCGACCACTGGCTGCCGGGGGTCGTCGACGGCAACGGCAACGACGGCAGCCGCATCACCGTCCGCGACCTGCTCCGTCAGACCAGCGGCCTGTACGACTACGTGGACGACCCCGAGATCCAGGACCGGTTGATCAACCACTTCGACGAGAACCGCTACGACACCACTCCGCCCGAGGGCGACGGGGCGGGCGTCAACACCCGCCCCGCGGTGGGGGCCGACGGCAGGCGCGCGGTGACCGTCTACCTCACCACCACGACCGCGCCGCCGGACCTCGCCGTCCCCAACCGCGCCACGGGCACGCTCATCGACGACGCCCTGTGCGACCGCCCCTCCGCGGGTTCCCGGACGCGGTAGGTCAGCCCTGGTCCTCCTGCGTGAGCGCGTCCCGGAGCTGGGCCCTGGCCGTGATGCCGAGCTTGGGGAAGACCTTGTGCAGGTGGTAGCCGACGGTACGGGGGGAGAGGTAGAGGCGGGCCGCGATGTCGCGGTTGGTCAGGCCCTGGGCGGCCAGTTCGGCGATCTGGCGTTCCTGCGGGGTGAGTTCACCGACGGGGGCAGGGCCGGTCGCCGCGCCCGCCGCCCGGAGCTCCGCCGTCGCGCGCTCGGTCCACGGGCGGGCGTCCAGGCGCTGGAAGCACTCCAGGGCCGCGTTCAGGTGCGGGCGGGCCTCGGCGCTGCGGCGGCGCCGGCGCAGCCACTCACCGAAGTCGAGGTGGGCGAGGGCCTTCTCGAACGGCCAGCAGTCGGTGGCCGGGTCGTCGAGGGCGGCGCGGAAGTGCTGTTCGGCGTCGTCGGTGTCGGTCAGCAGGGCGGTGGCCCGGTGCAGTACGGCGGCCAGCCGTGGGGACGGGTCGGGCTTCAGGTCCTGCCGTACGGCGTCGGCCACCGTGCGCGCGTCGTCCGCCCGCCCCGCGCGCACCGCCGCTGCCGCCAGGTCGCCCAGGTAGTAGAGCGAGGCGTGGTAGTGGACGGGGGCCGGCCGGAAGTCCCGGGTGAAGGCAGCCCGCAACTGCTCGTAGGCGTCCGCGTGGTCGCCGGCGGCGAACGCCGCCATGCCCATGGCGTGCCGGTGGCGGACCTGAAGGCTGAGCGACCTGCGCAGGTCCACACCCCGTACGGCCAGCACCGCCTCGGACCTGGCGGCCGCGGGATCGCCACGGAGCGCGCGCAGGGTGGCCCGCAGGAGGCCGGAGCCCACGGTCACGTTGTCCGCCCCCGCCTCCGTCGCCATCCAGAACGCCTCGTGCGCCGCGTCCTCGGCCGCCGTCCACGAGCCGCTCTCGAACAGGGCGAGGGCGAGCGCCTGGGTCACGGTCGCGTTCGTGCCCGCGCTGCCGGCCCGCCGCAGGAGGTCCATGGTCAGTCCGAGGACGCGTACGGCCTGCTCGGTCTCGTCCAGGATCCAGGTCGCGCCGCCCAGCGCCGTGAGGTTGCCGAGCGACTCCTCGCGTGCCAGGGCCGTCAGCCCCGCCGCCAGGTGCCGTTCCAGCAGCGGCCGTTCGTGGACGGGGTCGACGACCGCCAGGGTCCAGAGGCGGCCGGCCGGGTCGTCGTCCCCGTCGATCAGGCCGCTGATCCGGTCCAGTTCGGCGCGATGACGCGGCGCGCCGGAGTTGTAGACGGAGGTGGCGGCGGTGCTCAGCGCGCCGAGTGCGAGGTCCGGAGCCGAGGCGGCGGTGGCCTCGGCCACCCCCAACAGAAGTGCCAACGCCTCCTCGTGACGGAGAGTCACCCCGAGGGCCCAGCCGCCCAGCAGCGAGGCCTCGGCGCGCAGTCGCGGATCCTCGGTCAGCCCGCCGACCCGGCCGCTCAGCTCGCCGACCCACTGCGGGTGACCGGCGAACATCGCCGCCCGCGCGGCCGCCAGCAGGCGCCCGGCCCGCAGGTCCGGTGCCGGGGTCAGCTCCGCGGCGCGTTCCAGCGCGGTCGCGGCCGCCGCGTAGCCGCCCCGGCCCCGGGCCCGCTCCGCGGTCTCCGCCAGGGCGTCGGCGACCTCGGCGTCCTGGCCCGTCGCCGCGGCGGCCAGCTGCCAGGCCCGGCGGTCCGGCTCCCCGGCCAGCGCGGCGGCCAGGGCGAGATGGGCTTGGCGGCGCTCCTGGAAGGAGGCCGCGTGGTAGACGGCCGAGCGCACCAGCGGGTGCCGCAGCAGCACCGCGCCGTCCGCCACCCGCACCAGCCCGGCCCGCTCGGCGGGGTCCAGCGCCGCCACGACGTCCAGCCCCGGGGCGGCCCGCATGAGGTCCGTCAGCCGGGCCGGGCCGGCCGCGGCCACCAGGAGCAGGGCCGCCCGGGTGGGCGCGGGCAGGCCGGGCAGGTCGGCGGCGAAGAGGTTCTCCAGGCGCGCGGTGAGCGGCAGCGTGGCGCCCCCGGCCCCGCCGGCCCCCGTGTCCCCGGTCCGGCCCCGGGCCAGCGCGCGGGGCAGCTCGATCAGGGCCAGCGGGTTGCCCGCCGCCTGCCGGAGGATCTCGGCCCGCGCCTTGCCGCGCGGCGGATCCGGCTGCGCGTCCAGCAACTGCCCCGCCGCGGAACGGCTCAGCGGGCCCAGCGTGATCTGCGGGAAGGCCCGGTCGAACCGGGCCGGTACGCCGTCCTCGCGGGCGGCGAGCAGCAGCACCACCGGCCTGCCCTCCAGCCGCCGGGCGAGGAAGGCCAGGACGTCCACCGACCCGAGGTCCAGCCACTGGGCGTCGTCCACCAGCAGGAGCAGCGGCCGGCGCGCGGCGGCCTCGGTGACGAGCCCGAGCACGCCGCCGCACAGGGACAGCTGATCGAGTTTCAGCTCGTACTCCGCCGCC
This sequence comes from Streptomyces sp. NPDC104761, assembly GCF_055583445.1. NCBI lineage: Bacteria > Bacillati > Actinomycetota > Actinomycetes > Kitasatosporales > Streptomycetaceae > Streptomyces > Streptomyces sp. NPDC104761. The sequence goes on from NZ_JBVJNZ010000021.1 coordinate 109,219, forward strand.
TCCGGCCCGAAGGCGCGGTCCAGCACCTCCCGGTGCGCCGCGGGCAGGCCCTCGCCGGGCAGCAGCGGATGCAGCAGCTGGTGCACGCCCGACAGACCGAGACCCGCCTCGCCCTCGCTGCCGCGCACCCGCAGGATCCCGAGGCCCCGGTCCCGGCCCCGCTCGGCCGCCCGGTCCACGAGGGTGCTCTTGCCCGCCCCCGGCTCCCCGGTCAGCACCAGCACCTGCGGGCCGCTGCCGTCCACCGCCTCCAGCAGCCGGTCGATACGGCCCAGCTCGGCGGCCCGGCCCAGGATGTCCTGGTCGGAGGGATGGTCGGTAACGGCGTGCATGAACCGTCCTGGTCGTCGAGGTCGCCGAGGCGCTGATACGGCAATCCTGCCAGCGGCCGGCGGCAGGGCGGGAACCGCGGGCTCGCGCACCCCGGTCGGGCACAGGCACCGGTGACTGGTCAGGTGACAGAAGCGCGCCTGTCCGGTCGCCGCGAAGATGGCTCCGGCCAGGGAGAACGCGCACCATCCGGGGAGTACGTGCATGACGGTCCACCCACCCCAGCAGTCCACGACCGGCGACGAGAGTGCCGTGCTGGGCCGGGACGGCGAGACCGAGCGGATCCTGCGGTGCGCGACGCGCGAGCCCGGCACGCCGCAGACCCTGTTGCTCCTCGGCGAGGAGGGGACCGGGCGAACGGCACTGCTCCGGCACGTCCGGGACCGGGCCACCGCCGAGGGCGTGCTGGTGCTGGCCGCGCAGGGCTGGGCCGAGGACCCGCGGCACGCGCACGCCTGCCTGCACCAGTTGCTGACGCCGTCCGTGCGCGACGAGCCGGCCGCGCTGCCCGCCGCTCGGCAACGGCTGCTGACGGCCGTACCGCACGCGGACGATCCGGCGGCGGACGAGACCGAGCTGCACGCGGCGGTGACCGCGCTGCTGGACCGGCTCGCCGGGGCCGGTCCGGTGCTGGTGTGCGTTGACGACGCCGACCTGTGTGGCCGCGCCTTCCCGGAGGCGCTGTTCGCCGCGGTCCGGCAGCTGGCCGGCCGCGCGCTGACGGTGCTGCTCGCCGCACGCCACGAGGCGGCCCTGCCCGCTCCGCCGCCCGGCACCGAGACCCTGTGGCTGGGCCCGCTCGACGCCGTCTCGGCCGCGGCCCTCCTCGACCGGCAGCCGGCGGCGCCCACCGGCCGGCACCGGCTGGAGATCCTCGCCGAGGCCCAGGGCAACCCGCTGGCCCTCGTGGAGCTGGGCCGCGGTGCGCCGGGACCCGCCACCTCGGTGCGGCACACGCACGTCTTCGGCGCACGGGTCGACGCGATGCCCACCGAGACCCGACGGGCCCTGCTGTACGCGGCGGCCGCGGGGCCCGGCGGGAGCGTCGCCGCGGTCATGGCCGCCCTCGGCACCAAAGACCTGGCGGTGTGGGCGCCTGCGGAGGCGGCCGGGCTGATCGCGCTGGCCGAGGACCGGTTCGACTTCGGGCATCCGCTGGTCCGCTCGGCCGCCTACCTCGGGCGCCCGGCCGGCGAGCGCCAGCAGGCCCACCGGGAGCTCGCCAGGGTCGCCGTGCAGCCCGAAATCAGGGCCCGGCACCTGGCCGCGGCCACCGTGGGCGCCAATGCGTTCGTCGCCGCCTCCCTGGAGGTCTCCGCCTGGCGGCGCGGGGATGCGGTGGAGGCCGCACGCGCCCTGGAACAGGCGGCCCGGCTCAGCCCACGGCCGCCGGAACGCGCCCGCCGGCTGGCCGAGGCCCTGACCGCGGCCCACGCGGCGGGCGACCCCGGCTGGGTCCGCGAGCTGTACGAACGGCTCGTGCAGGAAGGGGCCGAGCCGGAGTTCGGGTGTGCCGCGGCCGGTGCGCTGGCCTCCGCGCTCTCCCACGAGTCGGCCCAGCGTGAGGCCTTCGAGCTGCTGGCCGACGCCTCGGAGCACTTTCCCGCCGTCGACCGGTCCCTCGCGCTCGCCCTCGCCAGGCTGGCGGCGGGCATCGCCGCCCAGTCCGGGCTGCCGGAGCACACGGCGGCGCTGCCCGCGCTGCTCGACCGGGCCCGGCGGGCCCGGGCATCCGGGCGGTGGCGCCCCGCGACGACCGGGGCGCTGGCCCGGCTGGACACCCCGCACACCAGACAGGCCATGGCCGCGCTGGTCACCGCGGCCGCCCGGCCGCGCTCCGCCACCGGTGCCCCGGCGAGCCGCGGCGCCGTGCACGGTGCGTCGCCCGACGCCCCGGCCGCCCGCACGGTCCTCGCCGCGGTCGCCCACCGGGCCGACGAGGCGGACGTGGACCTCGGGCAGTCCCGGACGGCCGACGAGCGGCTGCGCGGCGCCCGCGCCTTCGGGCTGCGCGGCTGGTCGGTGCTCGCGCTGGTGGACACCCTGCTGGCCACCGGGCGGCTCGCCGAGGCCGGGAGCGTGGTCGAGGACGCCCTCACGGAGGCCGCGGTGCTGCGCCTGCCGCGCCTGCGGGCCGACCTGGAGACCCAGGCGCTGACCGTACGGGCGCTGCGCGGCAGCCTCCCGCCGGAGCCCTGGTTCACCCCCTCCGTGTGGCGGGCCGTCTGCCTGGACGAGAACCGGGCCACCCATGCCCGGCTGCTGCGCGCCCGCGGACTCGCCTCCGTCGCGCGCGGCGACATGGAGGACGCCTGGCGCCAGTTCAGCGGCCTGTTCACCGCCGACGGCTCTCCCCTGCACCCCTTCCTGTCCACCCGGGCCGTCGCCGAACTCGCCGTCACCGCCCAGCGCACCGGACGGTCGGCGCAGGCGCTGCCGGTCCTGGAACGGGTCAGGGCCGAGCAGGGGGACCGCCCGAGCACCAGGATGACGCTGCTTCTGCACCACGCCAGCGCCCTGGTCGGCCAGGACCGCGAGACCGAGCAGCACTTCCAGCTCGCGCTCGTCAACCACGGGGCGAACCGCTGGCCCTGGGAGTGCGCCCACGTCCGCCTCAACTACGCGATCTGGCTGCGCCGTTGCCGTCGTACTCTGGAGGCGCGCCAGCAGCTGACCACAGTCCTGGAGACCGCCGAACGCCTCGGCGCCGGCGCCCTCGCGGCCGCCGCCGGCAGCGAGCTGCGCGCGAGCGGCGCGGCCCCCGCCCCCGCGGACGCGGGTCTGCTGGAGCAACTGACCGCACAGCAGCGGCAGATCGTCCAGCTGGCCGCCCGCGGCCTGTCGAACCGTGAGATCGGCGAGCGGCTCTTCCTGTCGCCGCGTACCGTCGGCTCGCATCTGTACAACGTGTATCCCAAGCTCGGCGTCAGCAGCCGCCATCAGCTCCGTGACCTGGTACAGGGCCGGTGAGGGTACCCGAGGGCCGGCCGGAGGAACGCCCATGACATCCGCAGGACCGGGGAGCGCCGTCGTCCTCGACCCCGTGGTGCAGCGCCTGGTCAGCGCCGCCGCGGTGCCGCCCGCCCTCGACGACCTCGGCCCGGACGCGGCACGGCAGGCGCTGCGGGAGACCCAGGCCGACCGGTTCGAGGACTTCGCCGTGGACGCCGTCTTCCACGTGGCGCCCGTCGGCCCCGCGCGGCTGCTGGGCTTCTGGACCGTACGCCCGGCCGCGGCCCGCGGCCCGCTCCCGGCCCTGCTGTACCTGCACGGCGGCCGGTGGACGCTCGGTGACGCCCAGACCCACGCCCGGCTCATCAGCGAACTCGTCACCGGAGCCGGTGTGTGCGCCGTCGTCCCCGAGTACAGCCGCACCCCCGAGGCGCGCTACCCGGTGGCGCTGGAGGAGTGCTACGCCCTGCTGACCTGGGCGGTCACCCAGGCCGACGCACTCGCGCTCGACCCCCGCCGGCTGGCGGTGGGCGGCGACTGCGCCGGTGCCACCCTGGCGGCCGCCGTCACCATGCTCGCGAAGACCCGGCACGGGCCGCGGATCAGTGCGCAACTGCTCTACTACCCCCTCGTCGACGACCGCTGCGACAGCCCCTCGCAGCACCGGTTCGCCACCGGCCACCTGCTCACCCGCCGGGCGCTGCGCGCGTACTGGCAGCGGTACGTCGCCAACCCCGCGCACCGGAGCGAGCCCACCGCGGCTCCGCTGCGGGCACGCCCGGAGGAGCTCGCGGGGCTGCCGCCGGCCCTGGTCGTCACCGCGGAGGCGGACGTGGCCCGCGACGAGGGCGAGCAGTACGCGCGGCGGCTGTCCGAGGCCGGCGTCGAGGCGCTGTCCGTGCGGTTCCTGGGGACCATCCACGACTTCGTGGCGCTGCACGCCCTCGCCGACAGCGCGCCCACCCGGGCGGCGCTGCAGACCGGTTGTGCCTATCTCCAGGCCCGTCTGCGCTGACGGGCCCGGCACCGGTCGACGACCAGTCGGCCGACTGATGCGCCGGTACCGGTCGCCCGGCCAGGCTGACGGCATGGCAACCGCGATCGGCTCCGACGAGGAGAGACGCCGGCCTCCGGCCGGCGCGACGAGTGACCGGAGCAGGGTGCTGACCACGCGCTCGGTTCCGCCGGAGGAGAGCCTGGAGTACTGGCACGACGCCGTGTTCGACACCCTGGTGGGGATGGACATCGCCGCCGAGGGGGGTACCTACGACGCCACCCTGCGCACCGACCGCCTCGGGGACCTCCGGATCACCACGGTGGAGGCCGACCCCGGGCGGGTCCACCGGGCTCCGCGGTTCATCGCCCGCGGCGACGGCCGGGAGATCTTCGTGGCCGTCCAGAGCACCGGCCGCGCCCGGGTCGAACAGGACGGCCGCACCACCGAGTTGCGCTCCGGCGACCTCGCCTTCTTCGAGACGCTGCGCCCGTTCCGCACCACCTTCCCGGAACGCTTCCGGCTGAAGATCTTCGCCGTACCGCGCCCGCTGCTGGAGCTGTCGGAGGCCGACGTACGACAGCTCACCGGCCGCGCGATCCGCCCGCGCGACGGGCTCCCCGCGCTGCTCGGGCCGCTGTTGGAACGGCTGGCCGACACCTCCGCGGCGTACTCGACGCCGACGGCCGAGCGGCTGGCCGAGAGCGTCATCGACCTGGTGGCGGCCACGGCGGCCGACCGGCTCGCGGCGGACCCCGCCGACCTGCCCGGTGCCGACGGCGTGCTGCTGCTGCGCATCAGGACGTACATCCGCTGGCACCTGTCGGACCCCACGCTGGCCCCGGCCGTCATCGCCCGGGTGCACGGCATCTCGGTGCGCTATCTGCACCGGCTGTTCCAGGCCGAGGGCACCACCGTCTGCCAGTGGATCCGCGACCAGCGGCTGCGCGAGTGCCGCCGGGAACTCGCCGCGCGCCCGGCGGGCTCGGTCAGCCTGGGCCAGGTCGCCCGGCGCTGGGGATTCACCAGCGCCGCCGGGTTCGGCAAGGCCTTCCGCAGCTCCTTCGGGCTGTCCCCGACGGACTGGCTCGACCTGGTGCGGACGGACGGCCCGCCGTGCTGACGGCCGTGTCCTGCACCACCCGGGACCTGGCCCCCGGCGACCGCCTCGACGCCTGGCAGCGCGTCCTGTCCCGGACCTTCGTGGACGTCGAGGTCACCGTCGACCGGGACCGCCCATGGACCGGCGAACTGGCTGCCGAGCGGCTCGGCGCCCTTCAGATCGCCACCGAGGACTTCGGCCCCGGCGCGATCCTGCGCGGCGCCCGCACGGCCGCCGCCGATCCCCGCACCCACATCCTGGTCCGCCGCCAGCTGACCGGTACCGCCCTGCTGCTCCAGGACGGCCGCACCGCCGAACTCCACCCCGGCGGCCTGGCCTTCCACGACGCGCGGCGGCCGTTCCGGATCGTGCTCCCCGAGCCGCAGCGGGCCCGGATCCTCATGGTGCCCCGCGCCCTGCTGCGCCTGGAGGAACGGCAGTTGCACGCCCTCACGGCCACGGCGGTGGACGAGGCCGAAGGGGGCGCTGCGGCCCTGCTGCTGCCGCTGCTCGACGGACTCGTCGACGAGGTCACCCGGGTGACCTCGGCCCGGCGCGAACAACTCGCCCGCACCGTCGTGGAGATCCTCGCGACCGTGGCCCTGGAGCGGATCGGCGGGCCGCCCGAATCGGCCCTGTGGGAGCGGATCACCGCGTCCGTCCGGGACCGGCTCGGCGAACCCGGACTCGCCCCCCAGGACCTCGCCGACCAGCACGCCATCTCCCTGCGCTACCTGCACCGGCTCTTCCAGCGCCAGGGCACCACCGTGGGCGCCTGGATCCGGGGCCGCCGGCTTGAGGCGGCCCACGCGGAGCTGGCCCTGCCCGGCGCCGTGCACCGGTCGATCGCCGCGGTGGCCGCCCGCTGGGGCTTCACCAGCCCCTCCCACTTCAGCCGGGCGTTCCGCGAGACCTACGGGATGTCGCCGGCGCAGTGGCGGCGGGCGGCGGGTGCGGTCCAGGCGGACTGACACCGCGGCTGTTCCCTGAGGGACCGGACCCCGGACGCTCTCGGAACGATCGCCCCCGTCCTGCCCGCCTACCGTCCGGATCACCGGGATACGGCAGACAGGGACACGCATGACGCACAAGGCGAGGGCACGGACTCTCCGCGCTGCTGGTGGCGCTGAGCGTGGTGGGCCCCGGTGCCCCGTCCTCGGCCCAGGGCGGCACCGCCGTCCGGGCCTCGACCACCGCGGTCGGCCCCCAGTACGACACCACCGACCGAACGGCGGCCGGCTCTCCCAGGGCCGGCGCCACCGGCTCGCCCTCGCGCGGGCCGTGCCGCGGGATCCGCCGATCCTGCTGCTGGACGAGCCGGCCGCCGGACTCGTCCGGGCCACCGCCCGCCGCGTCCTGGGCGCCGTCCGCGCGGCTCTTCCCGCCACCGCTTTCGTGATCGCGCTGCCCGACCGTGACCACGACCTCCTACCCTTTCCGGTTGACGGCCGGATAGAACTGACGGCCCGAGTGACGATGGAGCGCGTATGACCGACGAGGCGATGGGTGACGAGGTCTACCAGCCGGACGGTTCGGAGGTGCAGGACGACGCCGGTCTGCTGGACGCCTCGGACACCCTGGACTACCGGGCCGGCGAGGAGGCCCTGGACGAGGGCTACTCGCCGCCGGAGCGGCCCTGGGCCGTGGAGCACACGGGAGTGACGGCGGCGGAGGGACTGCGCGGGGAGACCCTGGACGAGCGCCTTGCCGAGGAGGTGCCGGACCTGGGCGTCCCGGACGGCGATGGCCTCGGCGACGCCTGGGACACCGACGGCGAACTCCTCGACGACGAGGTCGGTGACGCCCGTGCCGGACGGCTCCTCGCCCCCGACGAGGGCGCGCACGAGGTCACCGACTCCGACCTGTTCGCCTCCGACCGGGGCCTGGACGGCGCCGGGGCGTCGGCGGAGGAGGCGGCGATGCACGTGATCCCCGACTCCGAGGACTTCTGAGACGACCTGCACGTGGGCGCGGGGACGGTTTCCGTCCCCGCGCCCACGCCGTTCCCGCACGTCCGCCAACGGCGCGGCGGGTACGTGTGCTGCCCGGACAGGACGCTCGCCGCGCTGGTTGTGCAATGTGGCGGCGGTGGTGACGACCGGGCACCCACCGCCCGGCGACCTGCCCCATGGCGCACGCCGCCGAGCGCCGAGGCCGGAAAAGAGGCCGGCGCCCAGGCACGGCAGCTGTCCGGCCTGCGCTCCGACCGAGGCGTTCGGTCAGGTGATGTGGCGCAGCAGCGCCGCGACGGCCGCCGGCGGCTCGCCGGGCGGCCGTACCACCATCACCTTCCAGCTCGGCGCGTGCCGGGCGAACCGGTAGGCCGTCAGGTCCGGGAAACGGTGGGCGATGGTGGGCGGCATGACGCAGACGCCGAGGTCGGCCCGGACCAGTTCGGAGGCGGCCACGATGTCGTTGACCTCGAAGGTCGTGGCGCGTTCGACGCCGGCCGCCCGGAACGCGCGGTCGGCCGCGTCCCGGATCGCCCAGCCGGGCGTGAAGTCCACCTGCGGCAGTTCGGCGATGTCGGCCAGGTGGACCGTGCCCTCGGCCCCGTTCGTGGTGAGGCGCCGGCGGGGCGAGGCCACCAGGACCATCTCCTCGCGGGCCAGCAGCCTGGTCACCAGACCGCGCTGCTGCTGGCGGTCCAGCGCCACCACCGCCAGGTCCACCGTGCCCTCGCGCAGCGCCTGCCGGATGTCGATGACCGCCGCCTGCCGCAACTGGACCACCACCCGCGGATGTTCGGACCGCAGCGCGGTCAGCGCGTGGTGCAGGTTCGCCCAGACCCCCTGCATGGTGCCGACCGTCACCCGGCCGCGCAGCTCGCCCTTCGCCGCGTCGACCGCCTCGCGGGCCAGCTCGGCGGCGCGCAGGGCCTGCCGGGCCGCCGGGACGAACGCCTCGCCGGCCGGGGTGAGCCCGACGCGGTGCGTGGTCCGGGTGAACAGCGGGGTGCCCAGCTCGCGCTCCAGGGCGCGGACCGTGCCGGAGACGGCGGACTGGACCACGTGCAGCCGCCGCGCGGCCGCCGTGAACCCGCCCGCGTCCGCCACGGCGACCACGACTTCCATCTGCCGCAGGTCCATGATCCGCTCCCGGTGGCACGGCGCCCGCCTCGGTACGGCGGCGATCTCCGCCGCATCCTAGGCAGGCGTCCGCCGCTCCCGGGCACTCTCAGGCGCGGACCAGGGGAGTGTCGACCAGGTGCTCCGCCAGGAACCAGGCCTGCAGCTCCCCGGTGCGGATCACCTGCGAGACCAGCAGGTCGTTGGTGCCGTCGTCGCCCGTCCCGGCGGCCCGGGCGGCCGCGTCGTGCGCGTCGACCAGGATCGACTCGTGGGCCGCCAGGAGCCGCGAGAGCATCGCCGGGACCTCCTCGACGCCGTCCGGAGGACGCGGGATCGAGGTGATCTCGGCGACGTGCCGCGGGTCGCCCACCGCGACGCCGCCCAGGGTCTGGACCCGCTCGGCGAGCGTGTCCACGAGGGCCAGCTGGTCGCCCGCGTGCTTGTCCAGCAGCAGGTGCAGCTGGTAGAAGGTCGCGCCGCGCAGCAGCCAGTGGTGCTTCTTGTAGAGGCCGTACAGGATCTGCGTGTCCGCCAGGACCCGGTTCAGGCGCTGGCAGGAGTACATGCGTGCCTCGTACGAGAGGCCGAGCGGGAACTGCTTGACGGTCCCGAACTCCTGGATGACCTCGCCCTTCTGGTGCAGCCACGGCTGACTGTGCTGCAGGGCCTTCCCGGGCTCGGAGCTGGTGGTCACGGTGCGCCTCCTGGCGGATGTCCGATGCGGCTGGATACGCGGGTGACGCTAGGCGCGGCGGCGGGGGAGGCGTTGCCCCGGAGCGCCCGGACCGGCACCCCTGAGCGCACCCGGTGCGCTCAGGGGTGCCGGCCACGCTGCACGCACGGACGCGGGCCGGCCGCCACGGCGTCCTACCGTCGGTGGCGGCCCTCGGCGCCCTACGCTGAGCGCTTCGCGCCGGTCCGGCGCTCGGTGAGCCAGTACAGCAGGCCCAGCACCGGCAGGACGGCCCCGAACACGCTGACCGCGCTCCAGCCGCCGGACCGGTAGGCGATCGAGCCGAGCTGGGAGCCGAGGGCGCCGCCGATGAAAAAGATCGCGATGAAGGCGCTGTTCAGGCGCGCCCGGGCGAGGGGGTCGAGTTGGTAGACGGTGTGCTGGCCGAGGATCAGGCTGGTCTGCACGGCCATGTCGAGGGCGACGGCCGCGAGCCCGATCAGGACGATGCTGTGCCGGCCGAACCCGGCGATCGCGAAGGCCACCGCGGCGAGACCGAACGCGGCACCGGTCATCCGGCGGGTCAGCCCGCGGTCGGCCCAGTGCCCGGCGAACGGGGCGACGGCCGCACCGGCAGCGCCGACCAGCGCGAACACCCCGACCCCGACGGCCGAGTAGCGGAAGCCGGGCCCGGTCAGGACGTAGGAGACGGTGGTCCAGAAGGCGCTGAAGGCACCGAACATCGCGGCCTGGTAGAGGCCCCGGCGCACCAGCGCCGGGTGCGTGCGCACCAGCGCCGCCGTGGAGCGCAGCACGTGGTGGTACGGCACAGAGGTGGTGGGCGCGTGCCGGGGGAGTGCCAGCCGCAGGGCCACGCCCAGCAGGGCCATCAGGACGGCCGAGCCGAGGTAGACGACCCGCCAGCCGGCCACGCTGGACACCAGGCTGCTGAGCGTCCGCGACAGCAGGATGCCGGTGAGCAGGCCGCTCATCACCCGGCCCACCACCCGGCCCCGGGCGTGGTCGGGCGCCAGGCTCGCGGCGAACGGGACGAGGATCTGCGCCACCACGGAGGTGGCCCCGCTCACCAGCGAGGCGATCAGCAGCATCGGGAACCCGGTCGCGAGACCGGCCGCCACCAGGGCGAGCGTGGTGACCGTCAGGAGCGCGGTGACCAGGCTCCGCTTCTCCAGCCGGTCGCCGAGCGGCACCAGGAAGATCATGCCGATCACGTAGCCGACCTGGGTGAGCGTGATCAGCAGACCGGCGGTGGCTTCGCTGATGTGGAAGACACCGCGCAGCTCGGACAGCAGGGGCTGGGCGTAGTACAGGTTCGCGACCGTCATGCCGGAGGCGACGGCGAACAGCGCGATCAGCCAGCCGGGCACCCCGTGGGCAGCCTCGGCGGCGGCCTCCCGGCGCGGGGAGCGTATGTCGGACGACGGCATCTGGGACACGGGACCTTCCTCACAGGAGGTGTTGCTCTCATCATGCACAAGCGCTCCGGCACCCCACTTGCTTCCTCCTTCCCGGCGATGGTTCGGGATTTCAGTCATCTCGACGGGAGATCACCGTCGCCGTCCCCGTCCCACCGGTATCGTCACACCCCACCGAAAGGAACCCGGTGAGCCAGCCCCAGGCCGCCCCGGTCGTCGTGCACGACGACGCCCACCATCGCTACGAGATCCTGGTCGGCGGCGTGCGCGCCGGCCTCACCGCCTACCGCGACCACGGTGACCAGCGGGTCTTCTACCACACCGAGGTCGACGACGCCTTCGCCGGACAGGGCCTGGCCGGCCGGCTGGTCGAGGAGGCGCTCGCCGACGTCCGGGCCGGCGGGAAACGCGTCGTCCCGGTGTGCAAGTACGTGGCCACGTTCCTCCAGAGGCACGAGGAGTTCGCCGACCTCGCCGACCCGGTGACCCCCGACGTACTGCACTGGCTGCGCGGCGAGCTCGACCGGGCGTGACATGCGCTGCCGGAGGCGGTCCGGTGCGCTGACGGTCAACTCCGGTTCGCTCCGGGCCGTTACGGTTACCGGCGGCACGGCGGCCCCCGGGGTGGTGCAGGGGGGGGAGGAGGGGGAGGGGAAAGAGAAAAGCTTCGGGGGAGGGAGGGGGAAGTCTGGGGCGCGCGGGGGTGGGGGATATCTCC
>NZ_JBVJNZ010000021.1:120504-126010 GCF_055583445.1 Streptomyces sp. NPDC104761
CCCCCCCCCCCCCCCCCCCCCCCCCCCCCTCCCCCCCCCCCCCCCCCCCCCCCCCGCCCCCCCCCCCCCCCCCCCCCCCCCCCCGGCGGCGAAGGAGTGGCATGGCCAGGCAGACCATCGCGGAACAGTACGTCGACCTCATGGCGCGCGCGGGCGTGCGCCGTATCTACGGGGTGGTCGGGGACAGCCTGAACCCGGTCGTCGACGCGGTCAGACGGCATGACGCGGTGGAGTGGGTCCAGGTCCGCCACGAGGAGGTCGCGGCGTTCGCGGCCGGTGCCGAGGCCCAGCTCACCGGGCGCCTCGCCGCCTGCGCCGGCTCCTGCGGCCCCGGCAACCTGCACCTGATCAACGGCCTGTACGACGCCCACCGCTCGATGGCGCCGGTGCTCGCGCTGGCCGCGCAGATACCCAGCGGGCAGATCGGAACCGGCTACTTCCAGGAGACCCACCCCGACCGGCTGTTCGCCGAGTGCAGCCACTACTCCGAGCTGATCTCCTCGCCGCACCAGATGCCCCGTGTCGTGCAGACGGCGATCCAGCACGCCGTCGGCCGCCGCGGCGTCTCGGTCGTGGCCCTCTCCGGTGACACCGCCGCCGAGGCCACCCCGGACGCGGCCCCCGACCTCACCCTGCCCCTGGACCTGCCCGCCATCCGCCCGGGTGACCGGGAGCTGGCCCGCCTCACCGAGCTGGTGGACGCCGCGGAACGCGTGACGGTCTTCTGCGGACGGGGCGTCGCCGGCTCCCACGCCGAGGTGATGGCCTTCGCCGAGAAGGTCAAGGCCCCGGTCGGGCACGCGCTGCGCGGCAAGGAGCACATCCAGTACGACAACCCCTACGACGTCGGCATGAGCGGACTGCTCGGCTACGGCGCCGCCTACGAGGCCATGCACGAGGCCGACCTGCTGATCCTCCTCGGCACGGACTTCCCGTACACCGAGTTCCTGCCCCGCCACGTCCGTACGGTCCAGGTCGACGTCCAGCCCGAGCGGCTCGGCCGCCGCACCCAGCTCGACCTCGCCGTCTGGGGCGACGTGGGCGAGACCCTGCGGTGCCTGACGCCCGCGGTGCGGGAGAAGACCTCGCGCCGCTTCCTCGACCACATGCTGGAGCGGCACGCGCACGCCCTCGAAGGCGCCGTGAACGCCTACACCCGCGACGTCGGGAAGCATACCCCGATCCACCCCGAGTACGTCGCCGCGGTCCTCGACGAAGAGGCCGCCGACGACGCCGTGTTCACCGTGGACACCGGCATGTGCTGCGTGTGGGCGGCGCGTTACCTGACGCCGAACGGGCGCCGCCGCATCCTCGGCTCGTTCGTGCACGGCTCGATGGCCAACGCGCTGCCGCAGGCGATCGGCGCGCAGTTCCTGGACCGCGGCCGGCAGGTCGTCTCGCTCTCCGGCGACGGCGGATTCTCCATGCTGATGGGCGACTTCCTCACCCTCGTGCAGTACGGACTGCCGGTGAAGGTCGTCGTCTTCAACAACTCCTCCCTCGGCATGGTCGACCTGGAGATGATGGTCGACGGCCTGCCCCCGCACGCCACGAGCTACCCGCACACCGACTACGCGGCCATCGCCACCGCCGCCGGAGCACGGGGCATCCGGGTCGAGAAGCCCGCCGACGTTCGCGGCGCGCTCCGCGAGGCCTTCGCCCATGACGGACCCGCGCTGGTCGACGTCGTCACCGACCCCGCCGCCCTGGCCGTCCCGCCGAAGATCACCGCTGAGCAGATCAGCGGCTTCGCTCTCTCCGCGAGCCGGACGGTGCTGAGCGGCGGAGTCGGCCGCATGATCCACCTCGCGCGGGCCAACCTCCGCAACATTCCCCGCCCCTGAGGGATCAGCCCGGCAGCACCGCCGGTCCGCCCGAGGTGTCGAACGCATGGGTCACCTCGGGCGCGGTGCCCGGGGTGAGCAGCGCGCGGGCCTCCTCCTCGAACCGGCGGTCGGTGGCCGTCAGCCGCACGTGGTGCTGGGCCTGGTGCTCCGCCCAGGAGGAGACCAGGTAGTTCTCGACGAAGCGCTCCGGGTCGTGGCCGTCCTGGTAGAGGCCCCAGGACAGGGCCCCGGTACGGCGCCGGGAGCGCGCCACCCGGTGCATGCGGTCCGTGAACTCGGTCTGCCGGTCCGCCGGGACGCGGTAGACGACGGAGACCAGGACCGGGCCGTCGGCCTCCCCGGGTTCGAACACCAGGGGAGGCGTCGGCCAGTGGTCGGAGGGCGCGGGGTCGATGCCCTCGGCGTCCCGCAGCGGCCAGCGCCGGACGCTGGCCGCGCTCAGCAACATCGCGCCGCCGGCGAGCAGCAGGCAGGCGCTCAGCCCGAGCCGGTCGGCCACCGCGCCCCACAAGGGCGCCGCCAGTGCCTGGCCGCCCTGGAAGACCAGGAGGTAGACGGCGAGTCCGCGGGCCCTGACCCAGCCGGGGAGCCGGGTCTGCACGGCCGCGTTGAGCGTGGAGAGCACGGCGATCCAGGCGAGGCCCGCGGGCAGCAGGGCGAGCGCGACCAGCCACGGCACATGGACCGTGGCCAGCACCGCGAGTACCGCTGCGAACACCAGGGCGCCGACCGAGAGGGTGCCGTTGGCGCCGAGCAGGCGACGGGCCCGGGGGAGCAGGAAGGCGCCGCCGACCGCGCCGATGCCCACGGCCCCGAGGAGCAGACCGTAGCCGCCCGAACCGAGGCCCAGGGAGCGGCTCGCGGTCAGCGGCAGCAGGGCCCACAGGGCGGCACCGCCGGGTATGAACAGGAGCGTGCGCAACAGGATCCGGCGGATACCGGGCGCGTTCCAGACGTAGCGGCGGCCGGCGTACAGGGCGGCCAGCAGCCCCTCGTTCCCGGCGGGCGGGACGGCGGCCGCGGCGGGGCGCCGCCACAGCAGCAGGACGGCCGCGATGCCCAGGTAGGACGCCGCGTTGAAGGCGAAGACCCAGCCCGCGCCCGCGGCCGCGACCACCGCGCCGCCCAGCGCCGGTCCGACGGCACGGGCCAGGTTCATGTTCACCGCGCCCAGCGCCGCCGCCTGGCCGAGCCGCTCCCGCTCCACCAGCTCCGGCTGGATCGCCTGCCAGGCCGGGCCCATCAGCGCGGTGCCGCAGCCCAGCAGGAAGGTCAGGAGCAGCAGGGCAGTCGGCGACAGCGCGTCCAGGAACGCGAGCACCGCCAGCGCCCCGGACACCGCGAGCATCGCGAACTGCGCGGTCACCAGCACCGCCCGCCGGTCGAACCGGTCGGCGACCACCCCGGAGGGCAGCGCGAGCAGGACGACGGGCAGGCTGGACGCGGTCTGTACGAGGGTCACCAGCGCCGCGCTGTCCCCGACCAGCAGCCACTGGGCGCCGACCGTCTGCATCCAGCTGCCGATGTTGGAGACCAGCTGCGCGATCCACAGCGCCCGGAACACGCGGGTCGCGAGGGGCGCCCACGGGGAGTCGGCGGCGGCGCTGCTCATGCCGCTCCAGGCCGGGTCCAGGCGGGGTCGCCGCCTGCCAGGCGGTGCGTGGCCAGGGAGGTGACGGCCAGGAGCAGCAGGGCGAGGCCCAGGGTGAGCACCAGATGGCCGTGGAGCAGCAGCGCGGTCCCCACGAGCGCGCCGAGCAGCATGGCCAGGACGGACAGGATCCGGCGGCCGGGCCGGGGCGCGGCACCGCCCGCCGGACCGGAGTCCGCGGCCAGGCCCGTCAGGGTCAGCGTCAGCACGGTCGTGGTCATGTCGGGGACGCCGAGGCGCCGGGCGACCGCGTTCTGCAGGCCCATGGCGAGCCCGAGGAACACGATCAGCGTGTACTGGACCCCGGTGCCGACCCGGCCGTCGGTGACCGCGGCGACCACGGTGACGGCGACCAGCACCGTCTGCACGGCCGTCGCCGTCTTCAGCAGACTCCCGCGGTGGGCGGCGAACCGGGTGCCCAGCCGCCCCCCGGCCAGCGCCCCGGCGAGGAACGCGGCCAGGGCGACGACGGAGGCGAGCGCGGACAGGTTCGGGGCGCCCGCCAGCGCGAAGCCCAGGAACACCACGTTGCCGGTCATGTTGGCGACGAAGACATGCCCGAGGGACAGGTAACTCACCGCGTCCACCAGCCCGGTGACCACCGTCAGCGTCAGCAGCAGGGGCGGCAGCGGGCCGTGCCGGTCGTCCCGGGGCGGTACCAGGGTGTGGAGCGCGTCAGTCAGCAGTCTGCGCACGGGATGCTCCTTCCACTGCGACGGTGGGGGTGCGGTGCAGCACCGCGCGGGTGAGCAGGCCGCTCGTGGGGCCGGTCACGATCGCCGCGAGGACGAGCCACAGCGGCCACGGGGTGAGGCGCAGCGCGTGGTCGACCGACCACCGGCCGGGCCCGGTGAGGGACAGGGCCACCGAGATGACGACGAGGACCAGCGGATACTCGTAACCGTCGTTCTGCACCCACAGGCCCTTGGGCCACTTGACCGTCCCGCCTGGCCAGCGTCGAGTAGAGGATGAGGGCGCTGGGAGCGGCCAGCAGCATGCCCGTCGGCTCCCCGTCCCGGCCGCGGACGATCTGGCCGCCCCGCGGGTGGGGGGTGTCCTTGCCGAATCCGGCGGCCTTCAGCGCCGCCCGGTTGAGGACGGCCGACTGGTACAGGTGCAGGACGAACACCGGGGTGTCCGGGGCGGCCGCGTTCAGTTCGGCGACGGTCGGCAGCCGCCGTTCGGCGAACTGCTCCGCCGACCAGCCGCCCACCACCCGCACCCACTGGCCCTTCGGGGTCCTGGCGGCCTGCTCGCGGAGCATCGCCAGGCCCTGGCGCAGCGTGGGCACCCCGTCCCAGCGCAGCTCAAGCACGTAGTTGAGGCCGCCGCGGACCACGTGCAGATGAGCGTCGTTGAGGCCCGGGATCACCCGGCGCCCGAGCGCGTCCACGACCTTGGTGGCCGGGCCGACGTGCGGGGCCACGTCCCTGTCGTCGCCGACGACCGTGACCACGCCGTCCCGGACGGCGAGCGCGCCCGCGTGCGGGCGGCCCGGGTCACCGGTGTGGATTTTCGCGTTACGGACGACGAGCTCTGCGGGATCGTCGGCGGCCTGGGGAACCAGACCGCCGACCGGCATGGAGGACACGGTTGCGGGGCCCCTTCCGGGATGGGAATCGCGGTGCCGGGGTCCGTGTTCGCCGTCGAATCAGAGGTGAGCCACGACCACCGAGCCGTCACGCTAGGTCCGCTCCCGGCCGTGGTGTGTCCCGTGCGCGCACTCGCACCCGCCCCGCAGCGCACCGGTCCGCGCGTGCGCCGCGGGGCGTCGGCGCGTGCGCTGCGGGGTGGATGGGCGTGCGCTCGGGGGCAACTGCCCGGCGGACTCCGCTCCTACGGTGAACCGCGGCGGCGCCGGAACGTCCGGTGTGCCTCATGCAATCCCAGGAGACTCGCATGTCCGAAGCCTTCACGCCCGTCACTCCGGTTCTCGAACCCGCCGCCCAGGCCTTCGTCGAGGCCACCGCCAACCCGCCCTACCTCTTCGACCTCGCTCCCGCCGAGG
>NZ_JBVJNZ010000022.1:0-111454 GCF_055583445.1 Streptomyces sp. NPDC104761
CCCCCCCCCCCCCCCCCCCCCCCCCCCCCCCCCCCCCCCCCCCCCCCCCCCCCCCCCCCCCCCCCCCCCCCCCCCCCCCCCCCCCCCCCCCCGCGCCCGTGCTGCTCCCTACTCCCGCATCGACCGCATGGACCGCATGGACCGCATCGACTCCGCCGACCCCGCCGACCGGTCCAGCGCGGCGACGAAGCGGCCCAGGTCCCGGCGGCGGGAGTCGGCCGGCCACACCGCCCAGGTGCGCCGCACCAGCGGCGCTCCGGCCAGCGGTGACCAGGTCACGTGGTCGGGGAGCGGCTGCTGCCAGCCCGGCGGGGCCAAGGCGAAGGCCTGTCCGGAGGCGACGGCGGCCAGTTTCACGTCGGCGATCAGCGCCTGTCCCTCGGGGGCCTCGGGGCCGAGATCCAGGCCGTGGCCGCGCAGCACCGCGGTCAGCTCGTCGTACCAGGCGGGACTGCCGGCGCGCGGGAACCCGACCCACCGCAGGGTCCCGAGCGCGTCGAGCGGGATGCCGTCGGGTCCGGCGAGCTCGGCGGCCTGCGCGGCGGCGACCAGCACACCGAGCTTCTCCCGGACGACGAGCAGCGCGTCGAACTCCGGCCCGGACGGCCGCTCCCGCAGAAAGCCGACGTCGAGCTCACCGGCCCGCAACGCGGCAAGCTGCTCCGCCGTGGACAGGTGCCGGGCCTGCACCCGGGTCTCCGGATGCGCCGCGGCGAGCTCGGCCAGCGCCGGGTCGAGCAGCCCGGACGGCAGCTCCAGGGGGATGCCGATGCGCAGCGCCCCGCCGCCCGGACCGGCGTACCCGGCCATCACCCGCATCGCCTGGTCGTGCCGGGCGAGCACCGCCCGTGCCTCGCCCAGCAGCGTGGTCCCGGCCTCGGTGGCCTTCACCCCGCTGCTCCCGCGCACCAGCAACCGCACCCCCAGCTGCCGCTCCAGCCCGCTGATCGTCTGGGACAGCGCGGGCTGGCTCACATGCAGCCGCCGGGCGGCGGCCGACAGCCCGCCCTCCTCCACCACCGCGACGAACGCCCGCAACTCCCGCAACTCCATGCCGACATGCCATCACGGCCACGGACGGGAGTCACGCCGGGACGGTCGGCGCCGCGGCGGCCATCTCTTCCGGAGATAACCCCTATCTATGGCTTTCTCCATTGAGCGGAACATTTGAGATCATTTCGGACGTTGCTGTGTACGACGCTGAATAACGGAAGAAAGAGGTATTCACCAGGCGTGATAACCGCCCATCGAGGATCGGAGCCGGCCATGTCGCTGACATCGGGTGAACTGTCCTGCACCGCGCCCGCGGGTGCGGTGGCAGTGCAGGGCAAGAAGGGGGTCGAGTACGCGGGCGGGCGCGACGCCGACGGTACCGACCGGTCGCGCCCCGGCGCACTGCGCGCCGCGGTGTTCGGCGTCAACGACGGCCTGGTCGGCCGTGTTCGAGAGGTTCCGGCGTCCCGGGCAACGCCGTCCTGTTCGCCGGGGTCGCGGGGCTGCTCGCCGGCGCGTTCTCCATGGCGGCCGGCGAGTACATCTCGCCGCTGGTCTCCGGGGCCCGCCAGCTCTTCGTGGGCGCCCTCGCCGCGGCGGCCGTCCACGGGATCGGGCACGTGATCGGCGCCAGGGTCACCTGAGCCCGGCCGCCCGGACCGGCCGACAGCACACGTCTCACCACGCACGGATCAGACGGAACAGATGGATCAGATCGGCACCTGGCAACTCGGCGGGGACCGGGGTGCCTTCGCCGAGGAGGACGCCGCCAGAAAGGCCGTCCGGCGGGCCCGCGCGCTCGGGGTGCAGGGCCCTGAGCCCCGCCCCGGGGCCGGCGTCGGCGCGTCTACGATGGGGCGCATGGCGTCTGCGGTCGGACACGAACAGGGCGAGCACGCGCGGACCGCGGCCGTGACGCCGGCCGGCGGTGCGCGTGACCTCGATCCCGTCTCGGCGTCCTGGGTGCGGGAACTGTCCTCGACCG
Source organism: Streptomyces sp. NPDC104761 (assembly GCF_055583445.1). Classification (NCBI taxonomy): domain Bacteria; kingdom Bacillati; phylum Actinomycetota; class Actinomycetes; order Kitasatosporales; family Streptomycetaceae; genus Streptomyces; species Streptomyces sp. NPDC104761. The sequence continues at coordinate 1,979 of NZ_JBVJNZ010000022.1, forward strand.
GCACGGTCTACGAGACGGCGTGCGCCCGGCTGCACGGCGATCTGCTGCGGATCGCGAAGCGCGAACTGGCCAGGCGGCGGCCCCGGTTCGGCTTCGACGGCCCCGAGGCCGACGACCTCGCCCACCAGGCCGCGGCGGACGCCCTCCTGGCCATCACCCGGAAGATCGGGGACTTCCGGGGGGAGAGCCGCTTCACCACCTGGGCCTACCGGTTCGTCGTCCTCGAGGTGTCGGCGAAGGCCGGCCGTCACTTCTGGAGCACACGGCGGGTGGAACTCGACGGCGAGGACTGGGACCGGCTGCCCGACCGGCTCGGGGCCGGTCCCGCGGAGTCGTCCGAGGCGCGTGCCCTGGCCGCCGCAGTGCGCACGGCGGCGGACGAGGTGCTGACCGACCACCAGCGCAGGGTCTTCGTGGCGCTGGTCCTGGACGCCGTGCCGCTGGACGCGCTGGCCCTGGAACTGGGGAGCAGCCGGAACGCCGTCTACAAGACGATGTTCGACGCCCGGCGCAGACTGCGCGACCACCTCGTGGCCCACGGCTACCTGGACGTGATCCCCGGGAGGCGGTCATGACGAACCCGGACCGGCTCTCCGTACGGGCGGCGCTGGAGCGGTTCCTGACCACGGACCCGCAGGACGTGGGCTGTGCGGAGGCCCTGGGTCTGCTCCACGTGTACGCGGACCTGAAGGCGGCCGGGGGCGATCCCGAGCGGCGGTGGCCGGGCGTCGCCGCGCACCTGCGCGCCTGCGGACCCTGCGGCGAGGACTACGAGGGGCTGCTCGCCGCCGTCCTGGAGACCTGACCGGTTCCCGGGCGCAGCGGCGAGCAGCCTGCCGTCAGGAGGCGGCGATGCCCTCGCCGCCGACGGCGTCGGGGACGACGACCGAACCGAGCCGGGTCAGGGAGCCGTCCTCGTTGACGCGGAACTCGTCGACGCCGCCCTCCTTGCCGGTCTGCGCGTACAGGAACCGGCCGTCCGAGGAGACGTCGGCGTCCACCGTCCCGGCGCCGGTCGCGGTGGTGCCGACCGCCGTGAGCGTGCCGTCCGCGCCGACCCGCAGGCCGGACAGGGTGCCGCTGCCCGCGTTGGAGGCGTAGACGTGCCCGCCGTCGCGGACGATCCAGCAGGTCGCCGCCTGGCCGGTCGCCACCTCGGAGACCTTGGTCAGCCGCAGGTCCGCGCCGACCCGGAAGGTGGCGACCGAGTTGGTGCCCGCCTCGGTCACCACCAGCCGCCCGCGGGCGTCGAAGGTGAAGCCAAAGGGCACCGCGCCGGGGGTCGGGGTGACCACGGGACGGGCGGCGATGCCGGACCGGCCCACCGGGAACACGTCTATGGTGTTCGCGCCGGCCTTCGTGGTCACCACCAGCGCGCGGCCGTCCGGGGTGAAGGCCACCTGCCCGGGGGTGTGCGTGAACTGCGGCGTGGCGGCCGGGTCCAGACCGAGGGAGCGGTGCCAGGCGTCCACCTTCACCAGGGAGCCGTGCACGTTCCGGAAGCCCTGTACGGAACCGCCGCCCAGCGCGTTGAGCACGTACACCAGGTCGCCGTGGACGGCCACGCCGACCGGGAAGTCGCCTCCCGACGGGACGACCTGACGGCGCACCAGCCGGTCGCCGCGGACCGCGAACACGGTGACCGTGTCGCTGCCGGCGTTCACGGCGTAGAGCAGGCCGTGCGCCTTGTCGTACGTCAGCGACCCCTGCGAGGCGAGGTGGTCGACCGCCGACCCGTCGAGGACACCGCCGAGCCCACCGGTCCGGTACACGCCGCTCTGGCGCAACTCTCCGTCCGCGGAACGGCTGTAGGCCACCACGGCGTTGCCGTTCACCCCGTCCGTCTGGACGAACACGGCACCGTGGGCACCGCCGGAGTGGGCCGACGCGGCTCCGGTGCTCAGCGCGAGAGACGCGGCGGCGGCCACGGTCACGGCGACCGCGGCGGCGGCCTTCGACTTCTTGCCCATCGTCATTTCCCTTGTGCTCCTGTTGACGTGGCGGCACAGCGGCCGCCGGCGGTGACGTGGGACCCGGTTCGGTCTCACACCGGATCTGCGTCGCCGGCGGCAAGGTCCTTTCCTCGCCGGACGGTCACGAAAGATCTCCGTAAGGACTCGGCGGGCCGGGGGAGTCCGGCACCGACCGCAGCCGAGTAAGGAACCCTGGGTGGGTGTTGTTGTCGCTGTTGTGGGCGGACGGAGGCTCGATGACGGAGGTCGCAGGCACACCGCGCAGGCCGGCGCTGACGCTTGGCCGGGTGCGACTGGGGGCGGGCGGACCACTGGTCGGGGTGCGGGTGGCGGACGGCAGGGTCACCCATGTGGTCCCGGACCCGGGGGCCGTGCCGCCCGCCGGGCCGGTCGCGGGCGAGCGGGTCCTCGACCTGGACGGGCGCGTCCTGCTGCCCGGCCTGTGGGACGCCCATGTCCACCTCGCCGAGTGGGCGAGCGCGCGCCGTCGGCTCGACCTCTCCGGCACCGCCTCCGCGCGCCAGGTGGCCGACCGGGTGCGCACGCACGGCAGTACGGCGCCCGGCGCGGGAACGGTCCTGTTCGGGTACGGCTTCCGGGACGCCCTGTGGCCCGACGCCCCGGACAAGCGGCTCCTCGACGCGGCCCTGCCGGACCGGCCGGTCGCCCTGGTCAGCGCCGACCTGCACGCCGTGTGGCTGAACTCAGCCTGCCTGGCGCTGGCCGGCCGCGCCGGCCACCCGACCGGCCTGATCCGGGAGGCGGAGGGCCACGAAGTCCTCTCGGCCCTGCCCGAGGTGCCGGCCGCGACACTCGACGACTGGATCGCCGACGCCTGCCGGGCCGCCGCCGCCCGCGGGGTCACCGGGGTCATCGACTTTCAGTACGGCGACACCGTGGGCGCCTGGGAGCGGCGCTCGGCGCAGGCCCCGCCGGCCGTACGGGTGTCCGCCGCCGTCTACCCGGGCCACCTGGACGCGGCCGTCGCGCGCGGTCTGCGCACCGGCTCCGAGATCGGCGCGTCCGGCGGCCTGGTGCGGGTCGGCCCGCTCAAGCTCTTCACGGACGGCTCGCTCAACACCCGTACCGCACTGTGCCGGGACCCCTACCCGGGTCTCGAGAACACCGAGGGCTCGCACGGCATCGAGCAGACGGCACCGGACGAACTGGTACGGCTCATGCGTCGGTCCGCCGCCCACGGCATCGAACCGGCCGTGCACGCCATCGGGGACCGGGCCAACACCGTCGCCCTGGACGCCTTCGACGCGGTGCGCTGCCGCGGCCGGATCGAGCACGCGCAGCTGCTGAGCCCCGGGGACCTGCCGCGCTTCGCCGAGTTGGGGGTCACTGCAGGGGTGCAGCCGCGGCACGCGACGGACGACCGCGACGTGGCGGACCGGTACTGGGCCGGACGCACCTCACGCGCCTTCGCCTACGCCGGCCTGCTGGCCGCCGGGGCGCGGCTGGAGTTCGGCTCCGACGCCCCCGTCTCGCCGCTGGACCCCTGGCTCGCCGTCGCGTCGGCCGTCACCCGGACCGACGACGACCGGCCCGCCTGGCACCCGGAGCAGCGCCTGCCGGTGCCCGACGCGCTGGCCGCGGCGGCCCGCGGACGCCGGCTCATCAGGGTCGGGGACCCCGCGGACCTGGTGGTCGTGGACGTGGATCCGCTGACGGCGGCCCCGGACACGCTGCGCGCGATGCCGGTGCACGCCACGATGACGGCCGGACGCTGGACCCACGGGCCGTACTGACAGCACCCGCCTTCGACGGCCTCGGACAGATTCCGTGGCCCGCAGGGGACCTTACCGTCCGGGCCACGGGAGTACGGGGGCGGCGGGTCAGGTCGCGCCGGTTCCCCTGATCCCGCCGGCCACTCCCCGGAGACGGGGTCGGCTGGGCCGCCGGGGCCTCTGGGTCAGGCCCTGAGCGGGTCCGACGAAGTCCGCTGCGGCCGAACAGCGCCCCGAGGGAGCGCGGGGAACTGCGCGACCGGCCACGACGGTGCCGCACACGCACCCGACTGACGGCATTCCTTCCCGCCGCCCCCGCCGTCCCTGTCGTCGCCGTCGTCCCTGTCGTGGCTGTCGTCCCTGTCGTGGCTGTCGTCCAGGCGGACGGCCGTCGGCCGAGAGAGCAGCCGCCGCTGTGCCTCCGGGAGGGAGCCGTGCCCGAACCGGACGTCCCAGTAGCTGCCTCGCCAGGTGAGGAGGATCGCGTCCAGGGGCGGCACGGACAGGTGCCAGAACGTTCTCGCCGGCATGGCCAGAGCGCGGATGAGCACGGCTCGGACGACGGCCGTCTCGGTGACCGCCACCGTGTGGCCCGAGCCCCGCGCCACGCTGCTCAGCCAGTCCGCCGACCGGCGGCAGAGCCCGCGTACGGACTCTCCGCCGTGGGGCGCGGCATCCGGATCCGTGAGCCAGGCGCTGAACCCGTCGGGGTCGGCCGCGGCGACCTCAGCGACGGTGCGGCCGCGCCAGGCGCCCACGTCGAGATCGCGGAGCACGGGTTCGGGTGCCGCCGTCAGGCCGATGGCGTCGGCGGTCTGCGCACAACGGGTCGAGGGCGTCCGGACGGCCTGCCCATGGAGAGAGAGCGCTGCTCTCGCGGCGCCTGCCAGGCGCAGGTCGCGCTCGCCCAGGGGGGCGTCGCCGAGCAGCGGGTCCAGAGTGGCGTCACCGCCGGGCGCGCGGAGAAGCGTCAGGTGGATCGACATGGGACCGGCCTCCTTCTTGGGCACGCGGTGCCTCACGTGCTCCAGAGTCGGCGCAGACCCCCCGGCCGGACCATCCGCCAGGTGGCCGGAACCACCCCGCCGACTGGCCGGCCTGTCCCCCTTGTCTCCCATGGTCTGCCCCACAGCGCGGCCGAACCGGCACGGTCACCCGTCACCCCTCACCGGTTCCGTTCGACGGGCAGTTCGAGGCGGAGCTCGTAGCCCCCCTGGGCCGTGGGACCGGACGTGACCGTGCCGCCCAGCAGCTCCGCGCGCTGGGCGAGGCCGACCAGACCGTTCTGGGCGCTCGGCAGGGCGACGGCGGGCCGGGTGGGGGCGGTGTTGGCCACGGTGGCGCACAGGACGCCGTCCCGGTGCCTGACGCGGACGGTCGCCGCGGCACCGGGGGCGTGCTTGCGGACGTTGGTCAGCGCCTCCTGGACGGTGCGGTAGACGGCGCGCTGCACCGTGGGCGGAAGCTCCTCCGGCAGGTCCGTCTCCAGCTTCGCCTCGATGCCGCTGGCCTCGACCAGGTGATCCAGGTCGGCGAGCGAAGGCTGCGGCGTGAGCTCCGTCGGCCTGCTGCCGGAGGCCCGCAGCACCCCGACCATGTGCCGCAGCTCCTCCAGGGTCTGCACGCTCAGCCGGCGGATCGTGGCCGCGGCCTGTCTCGTCTCGGCGTCCCGGCCGCTCACCTGGAGCGCTCCGGCCTGTACGGCGATGAGGCTGACCTGGTGGGAGACCACGTCGTGCATCTCCCGGGCAAGCTGGGCGCGCTCCTTCGCCAGCACGCTCTGGGCGGTCAGCAGCCGCTCCTGCTCACGGGCCTCGGAGATGTCGGCGAGCCGCAGCGACAGTTCGCGCCGGGCCTGGACCAGCTGGCCGAGGAAGACGGGAGCGGCAGCGGTGGCCAGCGTGTAGCTGAGATGGAACAGGTTGTTCGTCTGGGACAGCTCGGTGGCGTCCAGGGACGACCACGGCCAGGGCAGGAAGTCGATGATCGCGTAGGCCAGCGCGCAGCCGCCCAGCAGGGACCGGTGGCGGTTGAGGGAGGAGAGCGTGTACAGCGCGGCCATGGGGGCGACCACCGCGTCGGTGACCAGGGCGGTGGGGAGCGTGAGGACGAAGGTCGTCAGGGGCAGCCGGTGCCGCAGCAGCAGGGCGACGGCGCCGAGCAACGCGCAGTAGGCCGGCGGCTGGTCCTCGACCCCGACGTGTGCCCAGCCGTCCGCCAGCGCGATCGCGACGAAGCCGAGGTCGAGGAGCACGCCCGACGGCCGGCGGGAGCTCACCGGGCGCCCTCGTCCTGCGAGGGGGTGAGCAGGCCCGCGCGCTCGGCGATGAGGGCCGCCTGGACACGGCTGCCCACCCGCAGTTTGCCGAGCACGTTGGTGACATGGCCCTTGATGGTTCCGGTGCTCAGGTGCAGTCGTTCGCCGATCTCGGTGTTGGCGAGTCCTTCGGCCATGAGGACGAGCACGGCACGTTCCCGCTCGGTGAGCCGGGCGGTGAGCCGGACCGCGGCGGGCTCGCGCACGTTGTTGTCGAGATAGCCGCCCACCACCAGGCGGGTGACCTTGGACGACAGTACGGTCCCGCCCTCGGCCAGGGTGCGCACCAGATGGGGCAGCTGCTCGGGGTCGGTGTCCTTGAGCAGGAAACCGGCGGCGCCCGAGCGCAGCGCGGTCGCCACGTATTCGTCGGTGTCGAACGTGGTGAGCATGGCGACCACCGGGGCCTCGGGCATGCCGCGGAGGTCGGCCAGGATCGTGAGCCCGTCCACGTCCGGCATCCGGATGTCGAGCAGGACGACGTCGGGCCGCAGCTCCCGCACCGTGCGCAGGGCCTGGCCGCCCGCCACCGCCGCGACCACCTCGATGTCGTCCGCCGCATCCAGAATGTGCGTGAAACCCGTGCGGATCAGGGCTTCGTCATCGACCACCAGTACCCGGATCACGTGCGCTCCGCTCGTCGCATGCCCGGTCGATGCGTACCCCGCGGGCACGTTCCTTCCGGCGGCCGGCACGGAGAACCCGCCGGTTGGCCGCGTGACCTCAGCCGGTCGGCGGGGCGCCCGCCGCCGCGGCGGTGAGCCCACCAGCCCCGCGCGGCACCTCGGCGCACGGCGTCCGCGGCCCGCCCGTGGCGCAACCAGGACCTGCGCACGCGTCTGACTACGCTGAGCGACGGGACACCACACCGCCCAGGACAGATCGGGAGACCATGGCCCTCGACCTAGACATCGACCGCATCCGCGAGCTCGTCGGCGAAGGCGTCCGCGACAAGGTCTACCCCGGCGCCGTCTGGGCCGTCGGCGACCGCTCGAACATGGTCATCGGCACCCCGGGCGTCCTCGATCCCGACCGGCCCGACGAACCGATGCGGCACGACACCGTCTTCGACGTCGGCGCCCTCACGCAGATCCTCGCGGTGTGGTCAGCCATCGGAACCCTCGTCGAGGACGGCACGCTGCGGCTCGACGAGGAACTGGGCGAGCTCTGGTCCGCGCTGCGCGGCCGCCCCCTGGCCCGGGTGACCGCCCGCCACCTGCTCACCCACACCGCCGGCGTTTCGGTCCGCACCGGCCCGCCCCGGGACATCCGCGACGGCGTGCTCCACGACCCGGTACGCCGTCCGCCCGGGGAGGCCGTGGAGTACACCGACCGCGCCGCCCTCGTCCTCGGGCGCCTCGCCGAAGAGCTCTCCGGCCGGCCCCTCGACGTCCTCGCGGCCACCCGCGTGTGGCAGCCCCTCGACATGACACGCACCTGCTACGGCCCCCTGCCCGACGAAGCGGCCGCCCGCTGCGCGCCGACCGAACTGGACGACGCCACGGGCTCCCGCCTGCGAGGCACCGCCCACGGCTCACCGGCACACGCCCAGGGCGGGGTGTTCTCCGTCCTCCCCGACCTCGCGGCCTTCCTCCGCCACCTGCTCCAGCCGGGACACGGCGGCGGACAGCCCGGCTTCGGCCCCGCCTGGGTCCAGGAGTCGCTGCGCGTCCACACCGGCGACCTCACACCCCCCGGCGGCCTGTTCTGGCACCCGGTCCCGGAAACCCACGACATCTGGATGCCCCACGGCTCTCCGGGAGCAGGCGCGTGGCTCTCTCCGCAGCAGGGCCGCTGGGCAGTCCTGCTGACCAACGAGCTCTACTTCACGAGGGACCCCGCCCCCCTCAGCCACATCCGCGACACCTTCCCCACCCTCGCCTTCGCCTGACGGCGCTGCCACACCGGATGGGCCGGGGCAGCGGTCTCCGGGGACCGCCTACCCTTGACCCATGACCACCAGCAGCGACCGGAGCCCGGTAGTGGACGTTCAGGCACCCAGGACCTACGAAGTGCGCACTTACGGGTGCCAGATGAACGTCCACGACTCCGAGCGATTGTCCGGGCTGCTGGAGGACGCCGGGTACGTGCGCGCCCCCGAGGGGGCGGACGGGGACGCCGACGTGGTCGTGTTCAACACCTGCGCGGTCCGGGAGAACGCCGACAACCGGCTCTACGGCAACCTCGGCCGGCTCGCGCCGAGGAAGGCGTCCCGTCCCGGCATGCAGATCGCGGTCGGCGGGTGCCTGGCGCAGAAGGACCGCGATACCATCGTGAAGAAGGCGCCCTGGGTCGACGTCGTCTTCGGTACGCACAACATCGGCAAGCTGCCGGTCCTGCTGGAGCGCGCCCGGGTCCAGGAAGAGGCCCAGGTGGAGATCGCGGAGTCGCTGGAGGCGTTCCCCTCCACCCTGCCGACCCGCCGCGAGAGCGCCTACGCGGCCTGGGTGTCGATCTCCGTCGGCTGCAACAACACCTGCACCTTCTGCATCGTCCCGGCCCTGCGCGGCAAGGAGAAGGACCGCCGCACCGGTGACATCCTCGCCGAGATCGAGGCCCTGGTCGCCGAGGGCGTCTCCGAGATCACCCTGCTCGGCCAGAACGTCAACGCCTACGGCTCCGACATCGGCGACCGCGAGGCCTTCAGCAAGCTGCTGCGGGCCTGCGGGACCATCGAGGGCCTGGAGCGGGTGCGGTTCACGTCCCCGCACCCCCGTGACTTCACCGACGACGTGATCGCGGCCATGGCCGAGACCCCGAACGTGATGCCGCAGCTGCACATGCCGATGCAGTCCGGCTCGGACAGTGTCCTGAAGGCGATGCGCCGCTCGTACCGGCAGGAGCGCTACCTCGGCATCATCGAGAAGGTACGGGCCGCGATCCCGCACGCGGCGATCACCACCGACATCATCGTGGGCTTCCCCGGCGAGACCGAGGAGGACTTCGAGCAGACGATGTACGCCGTGCGCCAGGCCCGCTTCACGCAGGCCTTCACCTTCCAGTACTCCAAGCGGCCCGGCACCCCCGCCGCGACCATGGAGAACCAGATCCCCAAGGAGGTCGTCCAGGCGCGCTACGAGCGTCTCGTCGCTCTCCAGGAGGAGATCTCCTGGGACGAGAACAAGAAGCAGGTCGGCCGCACGCTCGACCTGATGGTCGCCGAGGGCGAGGGCCGCAAGGACGGCGCCACCCACCGCCTCTCCGGCCGTGCCCCCGACAACCGCCTGGTCCACTTCACCAAGCCCGACCAGGACGTCCGCCCCGGCGACGTCGTCACGGTCGAGATCACCTACGCCGCCCCGCACCACCTCCTCGCCGAGGGCCCGGTGCTCGGCGTACGGCGCACCCGCGCGGGCGACGCCTGGGAGAAGCGCAACGCGGCCGAGGCGGCCAAGCCGGCGGGCGTGCTGCTGGGGCTGCCCAAGATCGGCGTGCCCGAGCCGCTGCCGGCGGCGACCGGGGGCTGCGCGGCGCACTGATCACCCGCCATACTCCTCTCGTCGATCGGGAGCGGGGGGAAGCATGGCGCGCTGGGTGGTTGTCGTGCAGTTCGGGACCGGGGAGCACTACAGGGTCGACGAGGTCACCCGCTTCGAGAGCACCCCGGAGCAGGCCCGGGCCACCCTCTACGAGGTCGCCTGCACCCACCTGCCCCGCCCGGGCCTGCGCCAGCAGCGCCGCGAGGTGTTCCGGATGGGGGACGAGGACGCGTACTACGTGCACATCAACGGCTGGATGTCCACGTGGCGGGTGTTCTACCGGCTGGCGGAACTGGCGTGGAGCAGCGGTCCCGCGCCGGTGTACCAGCAGTAGGCTGCCGATCATGCTTGCCGCAGCAGCAGTCTGTCCCTGCCCGCCCGTCCTCGTCCCCGAGGTCGCCGCGGGAGCCGCGCCCGAGCTGGACGCCGCGCGTGCCGCCTGCGCCGACGCGCTCGGGGTGCTCGCCGCCGCCCGCCCCGACCTGCTGGTCGTGGTGGGGCCCGCCGAACAGCCGGGGCGGGGCCCGTTCCCGCAGGGCAGCAGGGGCACGTTCCGGGGCTTCGGGGCCGCGGTCGACGTGCAGCTGGGAGGCGGTCCGGAGGCGGTCGGCGGGCGCGAGCTGCCGCCCTCGCTGGCCGTCGGCGCCTGGCTGCTGGAGCGTACCGGCTGGGCCGACGCCCCCATCGAGGGGCTCGGCGTCGGCGAGCCGCTGGAGACCGAGCGGTGCGTCCAGGTGGGCCGGGAGATCGCCGGCCGGGCCGCCCGCGTGGCGATGCTGGTCATGGGCGACGCCAGCGCCTGCCGCACCCTCAAGGCGCCGGGCTACCTCGACGAACGGGCGGCCCCCTTCGACGCCGAGGCCGCCCGGGCGCTGGGCGCGGCCGACATCGAGGCGATCAAGGCCCTGGACGCCGACCTGGCGTACCGGCTCAAGGCCGCCGGCCGCGCCCCCTGGCAGGTCCTCGCCGGCGCGGCCGAGGACGCGGACCTCGCCGGAGCGCTCCTCTACGACGACGCGCCGTACGGCGTCTGCTACCTCGTGGCGACCTGGTCCTGAACGCGCTGAACGCGCTGAACGCCCGCCGGAACGGCGGACGGCCGGGAGTCGGGTGACTCTCGGCCGTCCGCCGATCTTCTCCGGGACCCGCCCGGCTCAGGAAGCCGGCGGCGGCCCCTCCGGCCTGGTCGGGGCGGTGGGACCGGGCGTCGTACCGCCCATGGCGTCCGGGTGCACGAACCGGTCCATGGCGCCCTTGGCCCTGCCCGTACCCGTCTGGATCTTGTCGCTGTACTTGCCCTTGGTCTTCTCGTCGACGACTCGCGCGGCCTTGTCGATGCCGTGCTGGAGCTTGTCGACCTTGTCCTCGTGCTGTTGCGCGAAGTGAGAGGCCTTGTCCTTGGCCGGGGCGAGCTTGGCCTTCAAATTGTCCAAAAGACCCATGGTTACCTTCCCTATGGCTTCCCCTCGCGGACCGTTATGTCCGGGCGCCCTCGCCGGCCTCGTTGTCGGCGGCCTCCTTGGCGGACTGCTGCTGGGGAATCTCGGTGTTGTCGGCGGCGGCCCCGGCGGGCTCCGGGTCCGTCCCCGCGTCCGCGTCCCGGCCGTCGTCCTCGCCGGAACCCTTCGGCGCAGCCTCGGCCTCGGCCGCCTCCTCCGCGGCGTTCTCCGGCCCGGGCCCCTCGGGCTCGGCACCGGCCGACGCGCTGACCTCCGGCTCTTCCGGGGTCGTCGGCTCTTCCGACGCCTTCTGCTTCTTCCCAAAGAACCGTGCAAAAACGCCCATATCCACTCCATACGTTACTCGTGCGAGCGAAATCCCGCGTGACCCCGGTGCGTCCGATTGCGCCGGACCGGTCGCGGCCTCTCGGCGGCGGTGGCGGGAACCTCGCAACGGGCAACGAAGCCGGACACGCTCCGTCACGTAACTCGTTCGAGACCCGCCTCCGAGGTTTGCGAGACTGGTGCGGTGAGCAGCGCACCCCTCGCCCCCCGTGTCATCGCCGTCGTCGGCCCCACCGCGGCCGGAAAGTCCGACCTCGGCGTCTTCCTGGCCCAGCGGCTCGGCGGCGAGGTCGTCAACGCCGACTCCATGCAGCTGTACCGGGGGATGGACATCGGCACCGCCAAGCTGACGCCCGGGGAGCGCGCCGGCGTCCCGCACCACCTGCTCGACATCTGGGACGTGACCGTCACCGCCTCCGTCGCCGAGTACCAGCGGCTCGCCCGCGCCCGCATCGACGCCCTGCTCGCCGAGGGCCGCTGGCCGATCCTGGTCGGCGGCAGCGGGCTTTACGTCCGCGGCGCCGTCGACAACCTGGAGTTCCCCGGCACCGACCCCGAGGTCAGGGCCCGCCTGGAGGACGAGCTCGCCCTGCGCGGTTCCGGCGCCCTGCACGCCCGGCTGTCCGCCGCCGACCCGGAGGCGGGCCGCGCGATCCTGCCCAGCAACGGCCGCCGTATCGTCCGCGCACTGGAGGTGATCGAGATCACCGGGCGCCCCTTCACCGCCAACCTGCCCGGCCACGACTCGGTCTACGACACCGTCCAGATCGGCGTCGACGTGGCCCGCCCCGAACTCGACGAGCGCATCGCGCTGCGCGTCGACCGGATGTGGGAGGCGGGACTCGTGGCCGAGGTGCGCGCACTGGAGGCGCACGGGCTGCGCGAGGGACGCACGGCCTCGCGCGCCCTCGGCTACCAGCAGGTCCTGGCGGCGCTCGCCGGCGAGTGCACCGAAGCGGAAGCCCGGGCGGAGACCGTCCGTGCCACCAAGCGCTTCGCGCGCCGCCAGGATTCGTGGTTCAGGCGCGACCCGCGGGTGCACTGGCTTAGTGGGGCGGCAGCGGACCGCGAAGAACTTCCCCGGCAGGCCCTGGCGTTGGTCGAACGACCGGTCACAGCCTGATCACGTCATGGCATCGGGATGCGCCACCGGTCATCGGGGCCTCCGGCGCCGTGCCATCATCGAGCTTCGATCGCAAGTGGAGTCCTAGGTTGGGAGGGCGCGTGGCGATGGAGGCCGGCCCTCGCGACACCGCACACGACACCGAGCACGTCGCCGTCGAGGCCCTTGAACCGGGTGTCGACGAGGAGGGTGAGGGGCGACTCTCGCCGGACGGTCCGGACGACACGGTGGGCGGCGGTGTCACCGCCGACGGCCCCGAGCCGGAGGAGATGTTCGCGAGCGGCCCCGAGGTCGAGGTCGAGCTCCGCCCGCAGCGTCGCCTGCGCCTGTGGCAGCTGGCCCCGATCGTCGGCCTGGCTGCGGTCGGCTCCCTGATGTTCGCCTTCCCGCTGGCTTTCGACTTCGGCGACAGCGGCGCGGTGATCGCCATGCTGGGTCTGCTGATCTGCTCCTGCGCGGCCGGCTGGGGAATGATGGCCGCGAGGAAGGTCGGTTACACGTGGCCCGGCATCCCGGCACGGGGCTCGGGCCGCAGGCCCGACTGGCGCGTGGTGCTCGGATACGTGGTCCTGGTCGCGATCGTGGTCGTCCTGGCGGTATGGCGCGTGGCGCGCCTGCGCTGACGTAACCCTGCGTCGACGTAGGCCTGCGCCGACGTGAGCCTCCGCCCGGAACGCCCCGCACTGGAGCGCCCCGAAAGGGGCGCTGGGGGTGCCCCCGGCCGAAGGCTGGGGGAGGAACTGCGCGACCAGCCCCCACCGGGCCCGCACCCGAGCCACTTCCGAACCACCTCCGAGCCATCCCTCCCCCCTCCCTTACCCTCGAAGAATGAGCATCCCCTTCCTCAAGGGCCACGGCACCGAGAACGACTTCGTGATCGTCCCGGACCCCGACAACGCCCTGGACCTCACCCCCGCCGCCGTGGCCGCCCTGTGCGACCGCCGGTCAGGCATCGGCGCCGACGGCGTGCTGCACGTCGTACGGTCCGCCGCGCACCCCGAGGCCAAGGGGATGGCCGCCGACGCCGAGTGGTTCATGGACTACCGCAACGGCGACGGCTCGATCGCCGAGATGTGCGGCAACGGCGTCCGCGTCTTCGCCCGCTACCTCCAGCACGCCGGCCACGTCACGGAGGGGGACCTCGCCGTCGCCACCCGCGGCGGCGTCAAGACCGTGCACGTCGCGAAGGACGGAGACGTCACCGTCGGCATGGGCAGCGCCCGCCTCTCCGAGGGCGACGTGATTGTGAGCGTCGGCGACCGCACCTGGCCCGCGCGGAACGTGAACATGGGCAACCCGCACGCCGTCGCCTTCGTCGAGGACCTCGCCGACGCGGGCGACCTCTACACCCCGCCCCCCTTCAGCCCCCCGTCGGCCTACCCCGAAGGGGTCAACGTCGAGTTCGTCGCCGACCGCGGTCCCCGTCACGTCGCGATGCGCGTGCACGAGCGCGGCTCCGGTGAGACCCGCTCCTGCGGCACCGGCGCCTGCGCCGTGGCCGTGGCCGCCGCCCGCCGCGACGGCACCGACCCCTCGGTCACCGGAACCCCGGTGACGTACACCGTGGACGTGCCCGGCGGACGGCTCGTCATCACCGAGCGCCCCGACGGCGAGATCGAGATGACCGGCCCCGCAGTGATTGTCGCCACGGGCGAGATCGACACCGAGTGGCTGGAAAACGCCGTCCGCTGAGCCGGTCGCCCGTCGGGAACCGAGGTCAGGGCCGTCCCCCAACGCCTGGATCCACGGCCTGCGTTGCCGCTCCTGGCGAGAAACATCGGCCACCCCCCGAACAGGTGGCGCAAAATCGTAAACCTCGAAATCGTCGCTCGATTGGGTGATCCGTTTCACGCTCGGCGGGAGCCGGTCAATCGGGCGCGATGGGCTCGATAGCATCAAGCACCGGCACGGACGGGGGAACGTCGCCAATCCCTGAGCCTCGTATGCCCTGGGGCCCCGTCCGCCGGTCCACGAGCCGGAGGTGCCCATGAGTGCGGAGGCCACGAACCCTGCGACGCCCGGTCCCGCAGCGCCCGCGGCGGCGGTCCGCAGGAAGGCCCGCCCCCGGATCGACCTGCGCCGGCTCGGCCGGGCCGCGCTGCTCGGCAACGCCGCCCGCGGCAGACTCCCCGACGCCATCGGCCACGTCGCCGAGGCGCACCGCGCCCACTACCCCGATGCCGACCTCGAACCCCTGCGCCGCGCCTACGTCCTGGCCGAGTCCTCGCACCGCGGCCAGATGCGCAAGAGCGGCGAGCCGTACATCACCCACCCCCTCGCGGTCACCCTCATCCTCGCCGAACTCGGCGCCGAGACCACGACCCTGACGGCCTCTCTGCTCCACGACACCGTCGAGGACACCGACGTGACGCTCGACCAGGTGCGGGAGCAGTTCGGCGAGGAGGTCCGTTATCTGGTCGACGGGGTGACGAAACTCGAGAAGGTCGACTACGGGGCCGCCGCCGAACCCGAGACGTTCCGGAAGATGCTCGTCGCCACCGGCAGCGACGTGCGGGTGATGTCGATCAAGCTCGCCGACCGTCTGCACAACATGCGCACCCTCGGTGTGATGCGCCGCGAGAAACAGGAGCGCATCGCCAAGGTCACCCGTGACGTCCTCATCCCGCTCGCCGAACGGCTCGGCGTGCAGGCGCTCAAGACCGAGCTGGAGGACCTGGTCTTCGCCATCCTGCACCCCGAGGAGTACGAGCACACGCGGGAGCTCATCGCCGCGAACGCGGCCCGCGCCGACGACCCCCTCGCGGGCATCGCCGAGGAGGTGCGCGGGGTCCTGCGCGAGGCCGACATCCCCGCCGAAGTCCTCATCCGGCCGCGGCACTTCGTCTCCGTCCACCGCGTCAGCCGCAAACGCGGCGAACTGCGCGGCGCCGACTTCGGCCGGCTCCTGGTGCTGGTCAACGAGGACGCGGACTGTTACGCCGTACTCGGCGAACTGCACACCTGTATGACCCCGGTGGTCTCGGAGTTCAAGGACTTCATCGCGGTACCGAAGTTCAACCTGTACCAGTCGCTCCACACGGCGGTCGCCCGCGCCGACGGACAGGTCGCCGAAGTCCTCATCCGCACCCACCAGATGCACAAGGTCGCCGAGGCAGGCGTCGTCGCCCTCGGCAACCCCTACGCCCCGGCCGCCGACGCCCCCACGGCCGAGGCCACGGGCGCGGCCGCCCCGGCCGACGGCGAGCGCGCCGACCCCACCCGGCCCGGCTGGCTCTCCCGCCTCCTCGACTGGCAGAAGGCCGCCCCGGACACCGACACCTTCTGGTCCACCCTGCGCGAGGACCTCGCCCAGGACCGCGAGATCACCGTCTTCCGCCCCGACGGCGGCACCCTCGGCCTCCCCGAGGGCGCCACCTGCGTCGACGCCGCCTACGCCCAGTACGGCGAGGACGCGCACGCCTGCATCGGCGCCCGCGTCAACGGCCGCCTCGCGACCCTCAGCACCGTCCTCACGGACGGCGACACCGTCCAGCTCCTGATGGGCCAGGACCCGGCCTCCGAGCCCTCCCGGGAGTGGCTGGAGCACGCCCACACCCCGGCGGCCCGGATCGCCATCCAGCGCTGGCTCGCGGCCCACCCGGACAGCACCGAGGAACCGCCGGCCCCCGCCCCCAGCCGCCCCGTACCCGACTTCCCCGCCTCGGGCACCGCCCCCCGGACCGCCAGCGCCGTGGTCACCGACCGCCCGGACGCGACCGTACGGCTCGCCGGCTGCTGCACCCCGGTACCGCCCGACGAGGTCACCGGCTTCGCCGTGCGCGGGGGAGTGGTCACCGTGCACCGCGTGGAGTGCGCCTCGGTGGCGCACATGAAGAGCACCGGGCGCCCCGAGACGGCCGTGAGCTGGGGCGACAGCAACGGCTGCCGGGTCACCCTGGTCGCCGAATCGTTCGGCCGGCCCCATCTGCTCGCCGACCTCACCGAGGCGATGGCCCAGGAGGGCGCCGAGATCGTCTCGGCGACCGTGGAACCTCCCAGCCAGCAGCGCGTCCGGCACACGTACACCGTGGAGCTGCCCGACGCGGCCCATCTGCCCGCCCTGATGCGCGCGATGCGCAACGTGCCCGGCGTGTACGACGTCGGCCGAGCGCAACACCAGTGACCTACTCGTTCGAGTGGATCGGGCGCGCGTCGGCTCCGTGAGCTCGGGGTGTGCTGGTAGCGGTGGTCCATGCCGCTCACCCTCCGCACCCGCCCGTCACGGCGTGCCACCCGACCGCTCCGGCACCGGCGGGCCGCCGCCCTCCTCGCCTCCGCCGTCTCCGTCGCCCTCCTCGGCGCGAGCGCCCCGCCGGCCCCGCTCGGCGTCGGCGACCGCCTCTTCCCGTACCTCGGCAACCCGGGGTACGACGTGGCGTCCTACGACCTGTCCTTCACCTATCCGGGCAGCAACGACAAGCCGCTGCAGGCCGTCACCACCATCGACGCCCGGACCACCAGCGACCTCGACCGCCTCAACCTCGACTTCGCGCACGGCAAGGTCGAGTCCGTCGAGGTCGACGGCCGGCCCGCCGCCTTCCAGAGCGCCGGCGAGGACCTTGTCGTCACGCCGGACAATCCGCTGCGCCGGGGCGACTGGACGCGGATCACGGTGAAGCACACCAGCGACCCGGTCTCCGCCAAGGGCCAGGACGGCGGCTGGGTGCGCACCACCGACGGGCTCGCCATGGCCAACCAGGCCGACGCCGCTCACCTGGTCTTCCCGTGCAACGACCACCCGTCCGACAAGGCGATGTTCACCTTCCACGTGACCGCCCCGAACGGCTATGCCGTCGTCGCCAACGGACTGCCCACCGGCTCCGTCCGGGTCGGCGGCCGGACCACCTGGACCTACCGCACCCTGCATCCCATGGCCACCGAGCTGGCCCAGGTCTCCATCGGCCGCTCCGCCGTGCTGCACCGGGCCGGACCGCACGGACTGCCCGTCCGGGACGTCGTCCCGAGCGCCGACGCCAAGAAGCTCGAACCCTGGCTGGCCAAGACCCCGGACCAGATCGCCTGGCTGGAGAGCAAGGTCGGCACGTACCCGTTCGAGACGTACGGCGTGCTCATGGCGCAGGCGTCCACCGGCTTCGAGCTGGAGACCCAGACCCTCTCCCTCTTCGAGAAGAACCTGTTCACCGAGCCCGCGTACCCCAAGTGGTACATCGAGTCGGTCATGGTGCACGAGCTGTCCCACCAGTGGTTCGGCGACAGCGTGAGCCCGCGCGTCTGGTCCGACGTCTGGCTGAACGAGGGCCACGCCACCTGGTACGAGGAGCTGTACGCGGAGGAGAAGGGCCACCAGCCCATGATCAACCGCATGAAGGCCGCGTACGGCGCCTCCGACCGCTGGCGCGCCGCAGGCGGACCGCCCGCCCTGCCCAAGGCCCCCGACCCCGGCCAGAAGATCAGCATTTTCCGCCCCAACATCTACGACGGCGCCGCCCTCGCGCTCTACGCCCTGCGCCAGGAGATCGGCAAGCCCGCCTTCGAGCGCCTGGAGCGGATCTGGGTCCAGCGGTACCGGGACGCCACCGCCACCACCGCCGACTTCGTCCGCCTCGCCTCCGCGGTCGCGGGCCGCGACCTCACCGGCTTCTTCGACGCCTGGCTCTACGGCGCGAAGACCCCGCCGATGCCCGGCCACCCGGACTGGAAGCAGGTCCCGGCGCCGAAGAAGCACACCAAGAAGTGACGGCGGGGCGGCCCCCCGAATAACACGGTGCCAGGACGGGGCGTACCGTGCGACCATCGTGGGGTCGGCACAGCCCGGCAGCGCCGGCGGCGCCGATTCGCAGGCGGGCTCGGACCGGCTCAGGTCGGCTCAGACCGGCTCAGGTCGGCACGGTACGGGTCGCGGGGAATCTCCCGGGGTACTCGTACGTTGAGAAGTCGACGGCCGGCTTCGGCACTCCCATCGACGTAAGGACCCAATGACCTCCTCTTCTTCCCCTTCCCAGGACACCAGGCGCCTCGCGCAGGACTACCCCGACGGTCTTCGGGCCGATGCCCTGATGGAAGAGGACGTCGCCTGGAGCCACGAGATCGACGGAGAGCGGGACGGCGACCAGTTCGACCGCTCCGAGCGCGCGGCCCTGCGCCGCGTCGTGGGCCTCTCCACCGAGCTCGAGGACGTCACCGAGGTCGAGTACCGACAGCTCCGCCTGGAGCGGGTCGTGCTGGTCGGCGTGTGGACCTCGGGCACCGTGCAGGACGCGGACAACTCCCTCGCGGAGCTGGCCGCCCTCGCCGAGACCGCGGGCGCGCTCGTCCTCGACGGCGTCATCCAGCGCCGCGACAAGCCCGACGCAGCTACCTACATCGGCTCCGGCAAGGCCCTGGAGCTGCGCGACATCGTCGTCGAGACCGGCGCCGACACCGTCATCTGCGACGGTGAGCTCAGCCCTGGCCAGCTGATCCAGCTGGAGGACGTCGTCAAGGTCAAGGTCATCGACCGGACGGCCCTGATCCTGGACATCTTCGCCCAGCACGCCAAGTCCCGGGAGGGCAAGGCGCAGGTCTCGCTCGCGCAGATGCAGTACATGCTGCCGAGGCTGCGAGGCTGGGGTCAGTCGCTGTCGCGCCAGATGGGTGGCGGCAAGGGCGGCGGCCTCGCCACCCGTGGTCCCGGTGAGACCAAGATCGAGACGGACCGGCGGCGGATCCGCGAGAAGATGGCGAAGATGCGCCGGGAGATCGCGGAGATGAAGACCGGCCGCGAGATCAAGCGCCAGGAGCGCCGCCGCAACAAGGTGCCGTCCGTGGCCATCGCGGGCTACACCAACGCCGGCAAGTCCTCCCTGCTCAACCGCCTCACCGGTGCCGGTGTCCTGGTCGAGAACGCCCTGTTCGCGACCCTGGACCCGACCGTCCGCCGTGCGGAGACGCCGAGTGGCCGCCTCTACACCCTGGCGGACACCGTCGGCTTCGTCCGTCACCTGCCCCACCACCTCGTCGAGGCGTTCCGCTCCACCATGGAGGAGGTCGGCGACTCCGACCTGATCCTCCACGTGGTCGACGGCGCGCACCCGGCACCGGAGGAGCAGCTGGCCGCCGTGCGCGAGGTGATCAGGGACGTCGGCGCCACCGACGTACCCGAGATCGTCGTGATCAACAAGGCCGACGCGGCCGACCCGCTGGTCCTCCAGCGCCTGCTGCGCAACGAGAAGCGCGCCCTCGCGGTCTCGGCCCGCACCGGCCAGGGCATCCAGGAACTCCTGGCCCTCATCGACAACGACCTGCCCCGCCCGTCGGTCGAGATCGAGGCCCTGGTCCCGTACACCCACGGCAAGCTCGTGGCCCGCGCCCACAACGAGGGCGAGGTCCTCTCGGAGGAGCACACCGCCGAGGGCACCCTCCTCAAGGTCCGCGTCCACGAGGAACTGGCGGCGGACCTGGCACCGTACGTCCCGGCTCCGGCTGCCTGACGGTTCGTAAGCGAAAGGCCCGCTCCCTGGAAAGGGAGCGGGCCTTTCGGCACCCTTTCAGGGGCGCGGGGAACCGCGCGAGCAACCCACGACGGCCGTCAGCCGCCCACTGACGGACAGCCCCCTGGCTAGTGCTGTGGACCAGGAAGGTTCACCGGGTTGGTGGTCGGAGCGGTTGGACATGGCGTGTCGTTCGATCCGGCTGTCGGGAGTGCGGTGGCTGAGCCCGTTCGTGTGCGCAGGTTGCCCGACCAGGAGGGGCAGAAGCTGCAGCAGATCGTGTGCCGTGGCAGCACCAGTTCGGTCCGCTACCGGCGGGCGATGATGTTGCTGGCCGCGACCGGCGGGAACCGGGTGCCGGTGATCGCGAAGCTGGTGCAGGCCGACGAGGACACCGTCCGCGACGTGATCCACCGGTTCAACGAGATCGGCCTGGCCTGCCTGGACCCTCGGGGCGGGAGGCCGTCCCCGCCTTCTCAGTCCGGACGACGAGGATTTCGTCGTCCGGACGGCCACCACCCGCCCGACCAAGCTCGGCCAGCCCTCCACCCGCTGGTCCATCCGCAAACTCGCGGCCTACCCGCGGATAGTGCACGGCCGCGTGATCCGGATCGGCCGCGAGGCGTTACGGTGCCTGCTCGCTCGCTGCGGCATCACCTTCCAGCGCACCAAGACGTGGAAGGAGTCGCCCGACCCTGCGCGCGCGGCCAAGTTCGACCGGATCGAACAGGTCTTGCAGCAGTGCCCGGACCGGGTGTTCGCGTTCGACGAGTTCGGGCCGCTCGGTATCCGGCCCGCCGCCGGGTCGTGCTGGGCCGAGCAGGGACATCCTGAGCGGCAGCCCGCGACCTATCACCGCACGCACGGGCGCGCTACTTCCACGGCTGCTGTTCGGTCGGCGACGACAAGGTGTGGGGCGTCAACCGCAGCAAGAAGGGCGCCGCGAACACCCTGACCGCGCTGAGGCCGATCCGGGGGCCCGCCCGGACGGCGCTCCGATCTACGTGATCCTGGACAACCTGCCTGCGCACAAGGGCGAGACGATCCGGCGCTGGGCGAAGAAGAACCGGGCCGAGCTGTGCTTCACGCCGATCTACGCGTCCTGGGCCGATTCGATCGAGGCGCACTTCGGGCCGTTGCGGCAGTTCACCGTCGCCAACTCCGACCACCGCAATCACACCGCGCGGACCCAAGTCCTGCACGCGTATCTGCGCTGGCGTAACGCCAACGCCCGCCACCCCGAGGTCCTCGCTGCCCAGCGTCGCGAACGTGCCCGCATCCGCAGCGAGAAGGGCATCCGCTGGGGCGGGCGCCCGCTCGCCACCGCGGCCCGAAGAACCCGGCGAACTGTGCCCCGGACGGACGAAGCTGCCGCAGGGGGCCATGAGTTGATCTTTAAGCTCTGAGGGGCCCGGCCTGTCACCCGTTCCGCTGGGCTGGATCCTCCTCGGTGCGGATCCCATGCCGGTGTGCGTACACAATGGCCTGCGGGCGGTCGCGGCTGCCGGTCTTGGCGAAGATCTGATGGATATGGGTCTTCACCGTGGAGCGGCTCAGGTATAGCCTGGCGGCGATCTCCGCGTTGGACAGGCCCTGCGCGATCAGGCCGAGCACCTGGGCCTCGCGTTCGGTGAGGCCGTCGGGGAGGGCTGCGTTCTTCGCGGCGTGTCCCGGGTCGGTGCGGCGGCTTGCGCGGATCAGGCGGGCGGCGGCGAGCGGGTCGAGCATGGCGTGGCCGCAGGCGGCGGCCTCGATGGCGCGGTGGATGTCCGCGGCGGAGGCGTTCTTGGTCAGGTAGCCGGTGGCGCCGGCTTCGAGCGCGGCGAGGATGGAGTCGTCGTCGGTATAGGTGGTGAGGACCACGACGGCCGTGGCCGGACGCTCGGTCCTGAGCCGGCGCGTGGCCTCGACGCCGTCGGTGCCGGGCATGTGAAGGTCCATCAGGACCACGTCGGCCTCGTGCCGGGCGGCGAGATCGACGGCCTGCGCGCCGTCCGCGGCCAATCCGGCGACGTGCACCCCGTCGACGGCGCCGAGGATGGTGGCCAGGCCCTCGCGGACGACCCGGTGGTCGTCGGCGATGATCACAGAGATCGGTGTGGGGCTCATCGGTCGCTCCCGTCGCTGCGGTTGTCCAGGTTGCCCCGTCGGTAGGGGATGCGTGCGGCGACCCGCCATCCGCCGTCGGACGTGGGGCCGGCCTGGAGATCGCCGCCCGCCTGCTCGACGCGTTGCCTCATGCCCTGGAGCCCGAACCCGCCGCCGCTCGCGCGCAGTGCCGCGGGTGTCTCCGGGTCCGGGGCGGGTCTGGTATTGCCGACCT
Organism: Streptomyces sp. NPDC104761; assembly: GCF_055583445.1. Lineage (NCBI taxonomy): Bacteria > Bacillati > Actinomycetota > Actinomycetes > Kitasatosporales > Streptomycetaceae > Streptomyces > Streptomyces sp. NPDC104761. Next base: position 24,141 of record NZ_JBVJNZ010000022.1, read on the forward strand.
GTACGGTCACGTCCTGCAAACCGAAGCCGACCCGGACGTTCACCTGCGTGCCGGGGGCGTGTTTGGCGGCGTTGGTCAGTGCTTCCTGGGCGAGCCGGTAGAGCACGAGCGTGGTGTCGGCGTCCAGCTCCTGCCGGCTACCGTCCAGTTCGAGTTCTGCCTGGTGCAGTTCGCAGAGCCGTTCGAGCTGCGCGGCCAGCGGCGTGGCCTCGCCGCGCAGCGCGCGGACGGCTTGGCGTGCCTCGTCCAGGCCCGTGCTGACCAGCTCGTGGCCGAGCTCGATCTGCGTGATGAGCTTCTCGCGCGATGCGTCGGCGCGGGCGAGGGTGTCGATCGCGGTGAGCTGGATCGACAGGGCGCCGAGGGTGTGGGCGAGGACGTCGTGGAGCTCGCGGCCGAGACGGTTGCGTTCGTCGGCGAGTTCCGCCTCGGCCCGGGCGAGCTCGGTACGCCGGCGTTCCGTGGCGACCAGCGTGCTGTGCCGGGCACGCTGGTCGGTCTCGCGTCGGCTCGCACCGGCCACCAGTCCGGCGAGGGCCACGGCGGCGGTGCTCAACAGGCGCCCGGGAAACGGCCCGTGGGGGATCGCCGCGAGGCAGTAGGCGACGGGAGCGGCGGTAGACAGCACGAGGGCGGCGACCGGATCGAACGCGACGGCGGCCTGGCTCGCCGCCACGCCGGTGAAGATCAGTCCATTGGCGTCGGTGACCGCGAGCACCGCCCCGGCCGCGCACATCGCCGCGGCGACCGCGGCCACGTGCGCACCCCGGGTGCCGGCGGTCAGCAGGGTGCCGGCGATCAGGACGAGCCAGGCCAGCGCGGCGACGGCCAGGGCGACGGGCACCACGCCCCCCGGGTCGGCGGGGAGCGTGGCGACGTTGATCCAGACCGACACGCCCAGCCCCACCAGCATGGCCGCGGCTCGCGCCCGCGGGTCGGGGATCATGCCGCTCAGCCCGATCCCGGGATGGTCCGCGGCCGGGCTGAATCTACTGGTGATAGTCATCGGTCCGGATTATCCCAGGACGGTGTGCCTGAAGAGCGGCCCGCAGCGCACGGACAGCGCAGGCGATCAGTGTGAGCAGCGGTAGGAGGATCACCGCGCGCCTCCCGTCGCATGCGCGGCGCCCATGACCGGGCCGGCCTGGGCCAGGCACGCGCGGCCTCGCACCCACAGCCCCAGGCTGCGGAACAGACTCATGCTCACGGACAGGAAGATGAAGCCGTTCGTCAGACCGGTGCCGCTCAGGTGGTGGTGGGTCAGGAACACGCCGAGCCCCACCGGAAAGACGTGCTGGGCGCCGTAGGCGAAGCCGAGCCGCGCGGCGGTCACGGCGATCCAGACCGCCGCGTAACCAGCCCCCGAGCGGCTGACCGCGGCGGGGCTGCCTGGGGTGGGCGAGGTGCGCGGCCAACGGCCTCGCCAACCCGGGTGGTAGTCGACGGACACCAGCAGCGGGCAGACCGAGAACAGCCCGAGTGCCGCCCCGGCCAGCGCGCCGGCGCCCTGCAGCAGCAGGTCGTTTTCACCGGTGGGCAGCGAGGTGAAGAAGAACGGCACGATGGCGGCGACGCCGACGATCGGCCGTCCCACGCGGAACCAGCCGATCTTGCGGCGGCCGAGATCGGACTCGAGCACCACGGCCAGAAGCGCCAGCTGCATGATCACGATATTCGCTGTCATGCACCCACCCTCGCCGCGACGCCCGGCCCTGCCATCGGCCTCCGGGCGGGTCCCCGGGCGGAGATGCGGGGGCGGGGGGTGGAGGCCACGGTCCACCCCCCTCCTGCCTGACGATCAGTGACAACCGCCACCATGAAACAGGACCAAACCCCTCAAGATCCCCTTCCGCTCAAGCACCACCCAGGCACCGCGCCTCGCCACACCACTGACCGCCAACCCGGTGAACCTTCCTGGTCACAGCTCTAGGGCGCGTATCGAGTCGTGATCAATCCGTGGCATTCGCCCGTCTCCGTGGGGCTGGACCGGGTCCTGTGACAGTGACCTTGACCGATTGCCACTGAAGTTGGGCTGCCTGGAGGCGTTTAGCGGACCGCCGAGATCAGTCCGCCGGGGCGCTCCTCGCGCTGCGGCGGGGTGCTGATCGGGCGGCCGTAGGCGGCAGCGCACTCGCGCAGGGTGTGGCTGTCGGCCTCCCAGCCGTGCCCGGCCAGCCAGCCCACCGGGTCGTCGGGCATCTCCGAGACCCACATGGACGCTGCCGATCCTGGCACGGCATCCGCGCCAAAGCGCTCGATCACGCCGCGCGAGCCCAATGTCAGCCCCATCCGACTGCCTGCCGCCGACTGCGCGCTGATCCGGGCCAGCAGCAGCTCCACCGCGTCCTCGGGCAGATAGATCAGCAGTCCTTCGGCGATCCACACGGTCGGCACCGCCGGGTCGTGCCCTGCAGCGGCCAGCGCGCCTGGCCAGTCCTCACGCAGATCCACCGCGACGGTGATCCGCTCGCAGCGTGCGACGGCCCGCTCCTGGCACAACACCGAAGCCTTGAAGTCCAGTGGCGCGGCGGTGTCGACCTCGAACAGCCGGGTGCCCTCGGGCCAGTCCATCCGGAAGGCCCGGCTGTCCATGCCGGCTCCGAGCAGCACCACCTGCCGGACCCCGGACGCGGAGGCCTGCTGCAACAAGTCGTCGAGGAACTTCGTCCTGATGACGATGGAGAACGCCACGCCCAGCCAGCGGCGGCGCGCGGCCTCGTCAGCGGGCAGCGGCGGCGAGGAGGGCCACATGCCGCCGGCGGTGGCGAAGGCCTGTGCCAGGGGGTCGCGGAACAGCGCGTTCTCCCGCTCGGTCTCCAGCGCCCGCACCCTGGCCACCCCCACCGCCGTGGCCCACACTCCCGACGGCTGCACGTGCTGCTGCTCATCAGTCACCACGCCAGCCTAGGTGATCGATTCCAAGGGGCTGATGAGTAGCGGTGGTCAAAGTTCAGTGGCAATCGAACGAGATTCGCTTTCACAGGACAGACTGCTAGATCGACTTGTATGACGAGGGCGCAACTGAGTGACAGCGAACGGGAGTTCGTTGAGCCGTACTTGCCGATCGGTGAGTACGGGCCGCACCCCGAGCGGCTGCGGCAGCAGTTCGAGGGTGTGATCCGGAGGTTCACGGTCGGAGGGCAGCGGCGTGAGATGCCGCGGGAGTTCGGTGCCTGGTCGACCGTTTCGAACCGCTTCCGGCAGTGGCGTGACGCGGGTGTCTTCGAGGCCCGCTGGAGGGCCTGATCGCGGAAGCCGCGAAGCGGGGCGAGGTGGACTTGCCGGCGCCGGCACAAGCTCCGGCTGAAGGCCGCCCTGGGACGCTCGCGGGGCGGGCAGACCAGCAAGGTCTACCTCGCCCCCGATCGCGAGTGTCGCCCGCTGGCGTTCGCCCTGACCGCTGGCCAGGAAGCCGACAGCCCGCAGTTCGTCCCGGTGCTGGAGAAGATCCGGGGACGGGGCCCTGCCGGCCGCCCCCGCACCCGCCCGGACGCAGTCGCCGGGGACAAGGTCTACTCATCCCGCGGCAACCGCGCCCACCCAGGCAAACGCCACGTCAAAACAGTCATCCCGGAGAAGAAGGACCAGACCGCCAACCGGAAGAAGAAGGGAAGCAAGGGCGGCCGACCCATCAGTCACGACACCGGCCTCTACAAGGAGAGGAACACCGTCGAGCGCCTGATCAACAAACTCAAGGAGTGGCGAGGCATCGCCACCCGGTACGACAGGACTCCGGACAGCTGTCTCGCCGGCCTCCGACTGCACGCCTCGACGATCTGGATCAAAGACCTCACCAGGGCCACCCCTTGATCACGACTCAATACGCACCCTGGAGGGCGAGCATCACTCAGCGGTCGGCGAACTCCCTGCTGACCCCCTCATAAACCCCCTTGGCCACGGCGCCGAACCGCGGCCCCGCCAGCCACCCCGAACTGACCGGGCCGATCGACGTGTTGGACACCAGCGCCGGCTTGCCGTCGGCGCCCGTCTCCACCCAGCCACCACCCGACGCCCCGCCGGTCATCGTGCACCCGATCCGGTACATCGTCGGCGCCGACGCGTCCACCGACAGCCGTCCCGGCTTGTCGGCGCACCGGTACAGCAGCGACCCGTCGTACGGCTTCGCCGCCGGATACCCCGTGGCGGTGATGCTCGACACCTTCGGCACCGCGGGTGCGTCGAAGTTCACCGGCAACGCCGAACCGACCGTCTCCTCGAGCGACTTGCCGCCACTGCCCTGCTCGGGCGTCACATGGATCACGGCGTAGTCGTACGACGCACCGTCGCCGCCCGTCTCGCCACCCTGGTCGATCCACTGCTGCGAGGTCTGCGCCCCGTCGCCCCACCAGACCCCGTACGGTGCGACCTCCGAACGGGTCGCCGCCGTGAGCGCCGAACCGGTCAGCCCCTTGTCGTTGTACGACGGCACGAACGCGATGTTGCGGTACCAGCCGCCGTTCCTGCCGGCGTGCACACAGTGTCCCGCCGTCCACACCAGGTTGGACTTGCCCGGGTGCGCCGGGTCCTCGACGACCGTCGCCGAACAGACCATCGTGCCCTCGGGGGAGTCGAAGAAGACCTTCCCGGCCGAGGCCGCGCTCGCGTGGTAGGTGGGCCGCACCGCCTGCGCCTGGACCGGCTCCGGCGTGGGGTCGGTGACCCCCTGGTCACCCGAGAGGTCGTTGTCGTCGACTCCCTTTCCCTTGTCGGGGTCGTTGGCGTCGCGCATCCGGTCCGGGTCCCACAGGCCCTTGATGATGGGGTTGATGAAGTCGTTGGCCTCGCGCAGCCAGTCGTCCTTGTTCCAGTTCTTCCAGGCCCCGTGCTTCCACTTGTCGATGTCGATCCCGTGCTGTTTGAGCTTGTTCCTGATGTCGTCCGGGATCTTGATCTTGCCGTCCCCGGTGTCGGCCGTGGCGGACGCGGACGCCGGGCCACCGGCGTTGTCGTCGCCGGAGCCGCCGCAGGCGGTGGCGGTCAGCGCCAGGGCCGAGGCGAGGGCGACGGCCGCCACCGCACGGGGCGCGCCCCCTCCACCTCGACGGGCGAACGGCGGCCGGATGGATCGCATGGTGGTGACTCCCCCTGTTGGCAAGGAACTTCAGCGCCACACACTATGCGCTCGCTGTGCGGCGCTCCCGATGGCCGGGCAACGGTTCTGCTACGGCCCTCACCGGCGAGGCAACCGCAGTTCTCGGGTGGGATCGACGCGTCGCGAGCAGCGGGTGTTGTGCGGGCGGCAGGAGTGGCCGGGGTCCGGGGTCGGGGTTGGAGTTGGGGTCGCGAGGTCCCGGCAAGGTCATGGCAAGGATCTTGAGACGACCCGTAACCCGTCGGCCGGTCCGGGGTTGTAGCGGTGGGGGTCCGGCTGCCTGTGTCCGGTGCCCGCCGAGCAAGTCGCCTCTGGACAGCGGGGAGGACAGCGAGCCGTGGCCGTGACGGAGCCGGTGACCGGGGAGACGTTCGGGGGAGCGCGCGCGGCACAGGAGGGGATCCTGAGGCGCCAGTCGGCGCGTGAGTCGCGGGCACGTACCTACGCGCGCGCCCTGCCCATCGTGCCGGTGCGGGCCCGCGGCCTCACCATCGAGGGTGCCGACGGGCGGCGCTACCTGGACTGCCTCTCCGGCGCCGGTACCCTCGCCCTCGGTCACAACCACCCCGTCGTACTGGAAGCGATCCGCAAGGTCCTCGACTCCGGTGCCCCGCTCTCCGTCCTCGACCTGGCGACCCCCGTCAAGGACGCCTTCATCACCGAACTGTTCCGGACCCTGCCGCCCGGCCTCGCCGACCACGCCCGCGTCCAGTTCTGCGGGCCCGCCGGCACGGACGCCGTCGAGGCCGCCTTCAAACTCGTCCGGGCCGCGACCGGCCGCACCGGCATCCTCGCTTTCACCGGCGCCTACCACGGGATGACCACCGGCGCCCTGGCCGCCTCCGGCGGAGCCGGCGACGTCCGCGTGGCCCGGCTGCCCTATCCCCAGGACTACCGTTGCCCGTTCGGCGTCGGCGGCACCCGCGGCGCCGAACTCGCCGCCCGGTGGACCGAGACCGTCCTCGACGACCCCAAGTCCGGCGTTCCCCTCCCCGCCGGGATGATCCTCGAACCCGTGCAGGGCGAGGGCGGGGTGATCCCGGCGCCGGACGACTGGCTCCGCCGGATGCGCCGGCTCACCGCCGACCGGTCCGTTCCCCTGATCGCCGACGAGATCCAGACCGGGGTGGGCAGGACCGGCGCCTTCTGGGCCGTCGAGCACAGCGGCGTCACCCCCGATGTGATGGTCCTGTCCAAGGCCATCGGCGGCAGCCTCCCCCTCGCCGTCGTCGTCTACCGCGAGGACCTCGACGTCTGGGAGCCCGGCGCCCACGCCGGCACCTTCCGCGGCAACCAGCTCGCCATGGCCGCCGGGACCGCCACCCTCGCCCACGTCCGGGAGAACGCCCTCGCCGAACGCGCAGGCCTGCTCGGCGCCCGGATGCTCTCCCAACTGCGGCGGCTCCAGGACGACTTCGCGTGCGTGGGAGACGTGCGGGGGCGGGGGCTGATGATCGGGGTGGAGCTGGTGGACCCGGAGGGCGAGGGGCCGCCGGGGGATACGGACGACCACGCGAGGGAGACGGGGGCGCAAGGGGGACGCCGTGACGCGGTTGCCGCGGCGCGGAGCGGTGCGGAGAGCGCTGCGCAGACCGGGTGGGACGGCGCGCCCCGGTACGGTCCGAGACCCGCCGCTCCCGAACTGGCCTCGGCCGTGCAGCGCGCCTGCCTGGAACGCGGCCTGATCGTCGAACTCGGCGGCCGCCACGCCGGTGTCGTGCGACTGCTGCCGCCTCTGACCATCACCGACGAGCAGGCGGACGCCGTGCTGGACCGCCTCGCCGACGCGGTGACGGCCGTGGCCCGCGACCCGGCCGCTCACGGTCATGTCGCCAGGCGCCGACGTCCCGAGGGCCGCAGGGAACCGGACGACTGACCGGCGCACCGGGAAGGCGAAGACCGGCCGGCGCACCGGGAAGGCGAAGGCCGGCCGGCGCACCGGGAAGGCCCAGGCCGCTCGACGCACCCGGCACGGGCCCGCCGACCGCACCGTCCGCAGGGAGCCCGCCGCCGGGATCGCCCGCACCGCCGGGGCAGCCAGGACCGCCGAGACCGCCCCGACCGCTCGGAGCATCCAGACGGCTAGGACGGCTGGGACGGCTGGGACGGCTGGGACGGCTAGGACGGCTAGGACGGCTAGGACGGCTGGGACGGCTAGGACGGCCCGGACCAGCCGGGCCGCGCCGAGCGTCCAGGTCGTCCAGATGATCCGGAACGCCCGGATCATCCGTACGGGACCTGCCGGACGCCGACCCGTCGACAGCGGCCCGACCGACCGGCGCACCCCGCACGAACCGTCCGGCCGATGGCCCCGCAGCGAACCGACTGCCCCACGAAACGAGCCACCGCACATCATCCGTAACCCCTCTCATCTGGACACTCCGCACTCGACTCGCCACCCCACCAGCCCGGTTCACCGGCACGACGCCGAACACCGCACCGCCCGAGCCCCGAGGAACCCTCCTTGAACGCCACCCCCGCGCCCGACGACAACGGAGATCAGGTCCCACAGGGACGCCCCGTTCCGCTCGCCGAGTCGGTCCCCCCGCAACGAGGCCGTACCTCCCAGCCCGAGCGGCCACGCGACGACACGGGAGACCTCCTCGAACACCCCGACCCGCACATCGCCGCCCAGGCCGCCGCCGTGGAGAACCTGCTCCGCTGCTGGGTACGCGAGACCAACCTGTCCGCGCCCGGCACCGACACCCTCCATATCCCGCTCCCCGCCAGCGGTACCGCACTGATCACCCCGGTCCGGCACTGGTCCCCGACCGGCTGGCACCGCTTCGGGGCACCCCGTTTGGCCGGCGCTCCCGACACCGCCCCCGCCGTCGACGCGGTCACCCTCGCCGCCCTGCTCACCCGCGAGACGACCACGGGACCAGCCGGTACGACCGAGCGCGCTGGGAGCAGCACCGGTCATGCCGAAGGCAGCACCGGCCAAACCCTCGCCCAGGCCACCTCCGACGACGGCGACCTCGTGGCCCGGGTCGCCGACTCCCTGCGTCGCACCGTCACCTTCATCGCGGACCGGCGCGCCCACCCCGCCGACAGCCCCGACCGGTTCCTCGCGGCCGAGCAGGCACTCCTCCTCGGGCACCCGCTGCACCCGACCCCGAAGAGCCGCGAGGGCCTGACGGAGTCCGAGGCCCCGCTCTACTCACCGGAGTTGCGCGGCTCCTTCCCCCTGCACTGGATCGCGGTCGCCTCCTCCCTGCTCGTCACCGACTCAGCCTGGACCGAGCGCGGCCGTCCCGTCCCCGCACCGCACCTCATGGAACGCCTGGCCGGAACAGCCCTGCCCCTGCCCCACGGCTGCGCCGCCGCCGTGCCCCTGCACCCCTGGCAGGCCCGCGAGATCAAGCACCGCGAGGAGACCGCGGCCCTCCTCGACGCAGGGCTCCTGCGCGACCTGGGCCCGCTCGGCGCCCCCTGGCATCCCACCTCCTCCGTACGAACCGTCCACCGCACCGGTGCCCCCGCCATGCTCAAGCTGTCGCTCGGCCTGCGCATCACCAACTCACGCCGGGAGAACCTCCGCAAGGAACTCCACCGGGGCGTCGAGGTGCACCGCCTGCTGCGCACCGGCCTCGCCAAGCAGTGGCAGGCAGCCCACCCCGGCTTCGACATCGTGCGCGACCCGGCCTGGCTGGCCGTCGACAGCCTGGACGGCCGGCCCGTACCCGGACTCGACGTGGTGATCCGGCACAACCCGTTCGCCCCCGGCGACGACGTGTCCTGCGTCGCCGGGCTGGTCACGCCCCGGCCCCTCGACGCCCCGGCGGTGAACGGCAGGCCCCGCCCGTACCGCTCCCGGCTGGCCCGGGTGGTCTCCCGGCTCGCCGAACGCACCGGCCGGCCCGTGGGTGCCGTCAGCGCCGAGTGGTTCCTGCGCTACCTGGAGCAGGTCGTCCGCCCGGTGCTCTGGCTCGACGGGGAGGCAGGCATCGCCCTGGAGGCGCACCAGCAGAACACCCTCCTCGTGCTGGACGCCGACGGCTGGCCGGCCGGCGGGCGCTACCGCGACAACCAGGGCTACTACTTCCGCGAGTCCCGACGCGGCGACCTCGACAGCAGGCTGCCCGGTATCGGCGAGCACAGCGACACCTTCGTCTCCGACGAGGTCACCGACGAACGCTTCGCCTACTACCTCGGCATCAACAATGTGTTCGGCCTGATCGGCGCGTTCGGCTCCCAGCGGCTCGCCGACGAGCGGCTGCTGCTCGCGGCGTTCCGCCGGTTCCTCACCGACGCGGCCACCGGACCCGCCCGGCTGCGCAGCCCCCTGCCCGGCCGTCTGCTCGACTCACCCGTCCTGCGCTGCAAGGCCAACCTGCTGACCCGGCTGCACGGCCTCGACGAACTCGTCGGCCCGGTCGACGGCCAGTCCGTCTACGTCACCATCACCAACCCCCTCCACTCCGCACCCTCGCCTTCCTGACCCAGCCGATTCCTGACCCAGCCGCCACCGACACCGTCACCGGCCTCTCCCGCTCCCACCCCACCGCCCTTCACTCGCCGCCTTTTACTCACCGCCTTTCATCCAGCAACCGAGGAACATGACCCACCTCGTCTCCTGAGAGGAGCGCACCATGCCTCCCACCGACGCGAGCGCCGACACAGGTGCCGTCCCGGTCCACCCCGGCCGTCCCGGACCCGCCGAGGACAGCGGGGACTGCGAGGACACCCTGGACCTCCGCCTGCCCGACGCATTCCTCGCCCTCGTCGCCGGGACGACGCCCGACTCGCCCGGCTCGTACAGCTCCCCGAGCCGGCTCGACGTGCGCGACCTGCTCGACCAGGTCGGCACCTGGGGCCCCACCAAGACCCCGGTCGGCCTCTTCCATCTGCTGCCGGTCCAGCTCGAACGCGACCTGCCGATCATCAGCGGCTGGATGAACGACCCCGGCGTCGCCGCGTTCTGGCAGCTGGCCGGCTCACGGGCGCAGACGGAGGACCATCTGCGGGCCCAGCTCGCGGGGGACGGACGCAGCGTGCCGTGCCTGGGCATGCTCGACGGCGCCCCGATGAGCTATTGGGAGATCTACCGGGCCGACCTGGACCCCCTCGCCCGCCACTATCCGGCCCGGCCGCACGACACCGGCGTCCACCTCCTCGTCGGCGAGGTCGCCGACCGGGGACGGGGACTGGGGTCCGCCCTGCTCAGAGCCGTGGCCGACCTCGTGCTCGACCATCGCCCCGCCTGTGCGCGCGTCGTCGCCGAACCCGACCTTCACAACACTCCCTCCGTGGCCGCCTTCCTCAACGCGGGCTTCCGCTACGCCTGCGAGGTCGACCTGCCTGCCAAACGGGCCGCCCTCATGATCCGGGACCGGTCCCTACGACATCTGATGTAGCGCTGAGTGATTGCGCGTACACATGTAGTACGAAGCGGCGACCGGTCGAGTTCCCGGCCGTCCGAAAGAATTCCGAGCACGTCGGACTTCGGCCTGCCCTTGTCCCTTGGCCTGGCGGTCCCGGAACCCCGGCCCTGATCCCACCCCCCTGTCCCTGCCTTGATCGCCCGGTTGTCAGTGCTGGGCCGTAGGGTGGTCGCGCTATGACGAAGCCCTCACTCCCCGAACTCCTGCATGCCGCTGTCACAGCTGTCGGCGGTACGGAGCGCCCCGGCCAGGTGACCATGGCCGAATCGGTCGCCGAGGCGATCGACGACGGATCCCATCTGCTGGTCCAGGCCGGCACCGGCACCGGAAAGTCGCTCGGCTACCTGGTGCCCGCGCTCGCCCACGGAGAGCGGGTGGTCGTCGCGACGGCGACCCTCGCCCTGCAGAGACAGCTCGTGGAGCGGGATCTGCCGCGCACCGTCGACGCCCTGCACCCGCTGCTGCGCCGGCGCCCGGAGTTCGCCATGCTCAAGGGCAGGTCGAACTATCTGTGCCTGCACCGGCTGCACGAGGGCATGCCGCAGGACGAGGAGGAGGGCCTCTTCGACCAGTTCGAGGCGGCCGCGCCCACCAGCAAGCTCGGTCAGGACCTGCTGCGCCTGCGCGACTGGGCCGACGAGACCGAGAACGGCGACCGCGACGACCTCACACCGGGTGTCTCGGACAAGGCCTGGGCGCAGGTCTCGGTCTCCTCCCGGGAGTGCCTCGGCGCGTCCAAGTGCGCCTACGGCGCCGAGTGCTTCGCCGAGATGGCCCGCGAGCGCGCGAAGCTCGCCGAGGTGGTCGTGACCAATCACGCCCTGCTCGCGATCGACGCCATCGAGGGCGCCCCGGTGCTCCCGCAGCACGAGGTGCTGATCGTGGACGAGGCGCACGAACTGGTCTCCCGTGTCACCGGCGTCGCCACCGGCGAACTCACCCCGGGCCAGGTCAACCGCGCGGTCCGGCGCGCCGCCAAGCTGGTCGACGAGAAGGCCGCCGACCAGCTCCAGACCGCCGCCGAGGGCTTCGAGCGGCTGATGGAGCTGGCGCTGCCGGGGCGCCTGGAGGAGGTTCCGGAGGATCTCGGTTACGCCCTGGCGGCGCTCCGGGACGCCGCCCGCACCGTGATCTCCGCGCTCGGTACCACCCGCGACAAGTCGGTCCAGGACGAGGACGCGGTCCGCAAGCAGGCGCTGGCCTCCGTGGAGACCGTGCATGACGTGGCGGAGCGGATCGTGAACGGCTCCGAGTGGGATGTCGTCTGGTACGAACGCCACGACCGCTTCGGCGCCTCCCTGCGGGTCGCCCCGATGTCGGTGTCCGGCCTGCTCAGGGAGAAGCTCTTCGCGGACCGCTCGGTCGTCCTCACCTCGGCGACCCTCAAGCTCGGCGGCGACTTCAACGGGGTCGGCGCGTCCCTGGGCCTCGCCCCGGAGGGTACCGAGGGCGAGGACCTCCCGCCGTGGAAGGGCGTTGACGTGGGTTCGCCCTTCGACTATCCGAAACAGGGCATCCTCTACGTCGCCAAGCATCTGTCCCGCCCCGCGCGGGACGGCGACCGCGCCGACATGCTCGACGAACTGACCGAGCTGATCCAGGCCGCGGGCGGCCGCACCCTCGGCCTCTTCTCCTCGATGCGCGCCGCACAGCAGGCCGCCGAGGAACTGCGCGTCCGGATTCCCGAGTTCCCGGTACTCCTCCAGGGCGAGGAGACCCTCGGTGAACTGATCAAGAACTTCGCCGCGGACCCCAGGACCTGCCTCTTCGGCACGCTGTCCCTCTGGCAGGGCGTCGATGTCCCCGGCCCCAGCTGCCAGCTGGTCGTCATGGACAAGATCCCGTTCCCGCGTCCGGACGACCCGCTGATGAGCGCCCGGCAGAAGGCCGTCGAGGACGCCGGCGGCAACGGCTTCATGGCGGTCGCCGCCACGCACGCCGCGCTCCTGATGGCTCAGGGTGCCGGGCGGCTCGTTCGCGCGTCCGGGGACCGCGGTGTGGTCGCCGTGCTCGACCAGAGGCTGGCCACCGCGCGGTACGGCGGATATCTCAAGTCCTCACTGCCCGACTTCTGGTACACCACGGACCGTAACCAGGTCCGCAGGTCGCTGGCGGCGATCGACGAGGCAGCACGGCAGGCGGAGGCGGAGTGATCGCGGGTTAGCCTGACCGGCGCCGGTCAGGCTAACCCGCGATCGCAGGCAGGCGGTCGCCGGGGTCCGGGCAGTGCAGGACCCCGGAACCGGCGCAGGGGTCCCGGGGCCCGGTCGGAGGGCGGGCGGGATGACCGCCCGCCGCAGGCGTCACACGCGTCGCAGGACCGCGACGACCTTGCCCAGGATGGTCGCGTCGTCGCCGGGGATCGGCTCGTAGGCCGCGTTGTGGGGGAGGAGCCAGACGTGGCCGTCCTCGCGCTTGAAGCGCTTGACGGTCGCCTCGCCGTCGAGCATGGCGGCGACGATGTCGCCGTTCTCGGCCACCGGCTGGCGGCGGACGGTGACCCAGTCGCCGTCGCAGATCGCGGCCTCGATCATGGAGTCACCGACGACCTTGAGCACGAACAGCTCGCCGTCACCGACCAGCTGCCGGGGCAGTGGGAAGACGTCCTCGACCGACTCCTCGGCGAGGATCGGTCCGCCGGCGGCGATCCGGCCGACCAGCGGAACGTACGACGCCGCGGGCTTGCCGGCGGTGTCCGTGGGCTGCACGGTCACGGCCTGGTCGGAGCCGCGCACCTCGTACGCACGCGGGCGGTGCGGGTCGCGGCGCAGGAAGCCCTTGCGCTCCAGTGCCATCAGCTGGTGCGCCACCGAGGACGTGCTGGACAGGCCGACGGCCTGGCCGATCTCCCGCATCGACGGCGGGTAGCCCCGCCGCTGTACGGAGTCCCGGATCACCTCGATCACCCGGCGCTGCCGGTCGGTGAGGCCCGAGCTGTCCGCCCGGATGCCTGGAGGTCGGCCCGGCAGGGAACGCTTGTGTCCCTCGGGATTCACGGCTTCGTTCATGGCATGCACCGGGTCGAGTCGGCCCTGGGAGCGGTCCTGGGCGGTGATGGTGGCACTGTCTGCGGTCGTGGTCACGTCGGCCCCTCTCGATGGTCTCCCTGCTGGACAACGGTAGTTGCTTTCGAAAGGTTGCGCCAAACACACGTTCGAGTGAAAAAACGCGGTTCACCGTACGTGATCGCAGGTCTGGGTGTATGGCTCACGCGATACCCGGCAGGCAAAAGGGCCCATTGTTGTACTCTTCACCGCCGGGGGACGGCCTTGTGGGTGTGCCCAGTCTGCCATCCGGGCCGCCGCCGACCGGGATGTCCGTCCCCATCTGCGCCGGAGTCGCACGTGACCTCCGTGCGGCGCCCACGGTATCTCCGTATCGGCCGTAGCGGTACGTGTGCGACACGCGCAACCTGGCGATGTATCTGCCAATCACCACATCTAGTGGTTGGATTGCTACAGCTGCCCACAAGTTGTGGTCCCCCGGGTCTCCGCTCTCTCTGAGATCGCCTATGCTTGGGGCTGCTTCGCGGGGCCCATGTGGCCCAGTGGGGCTATTGAGTCTGCTGTGAGGAGGGTTGGAGATCATGCACTGCCCCTTCTGCAGGCACCCCGACAGCCGCGTGGTCGACAGTCGTACGACCGACGACGGCACGTCGATCCGCAGGCGCCGCCAGTGTCCGGACTGCTCCCGTCGCTTCACGACCGTGGAGACGTGCTCGCTCATGGTGGTCAAGCGGTCCGGAGTCACCGAGCCGTTCAGCCGTACCAAGGTCATCAACGGCGTGCGCAAGGCATGCCAGGGACGGCCTGTCACCGAGGACGCACTCGCCCAGCTCGGCCAGCGGGTCGAGGAGGCGGTGCGGGCCACCGGAAGCGCCGAGCTGACCACCCACGACGTGGGGCTGGCCATACTCGGCCCGTTGCAGGAGCTCGATCTGGTCGCCTACCTGCGATTCGCCTCCGTCTACCGGGCGTTCGACTCGCTCGAGGACTTCGAGGCCGCGATCGCGGAGCTCAGGCGGGCGGCCCAGGATCCCGTCGCGGACGACGAAGACGCGGGAGCGGGGGGCCAGGAGGACGATGACGGGCCGGGCGGGGGCGTGCAGGTGCCCGCACCCGTTCACATCGCCGGCTGACGGACGGAACGGAACCGGGCGGAGGGCCCGGATCCGGTTGCCGGACGGCGATCCAGGACTTGTCGCGGGTGGCGGCTGAGGGCACCCGCGACGCGAAAACAGAACAGTGTGTCACGGGAACATCGTGGCATTTCAGGGCGTTTTAGCCCGTACAGGGAGGCGGCATGACAGAGACGGCGAGCGGTCCGGCACGGAGTTCCCGCGCGAAGGGCACCAAGGCCACCAAGGGACTGCGTATCGAGCGCATCCACACCACCCCCGGCGTACACCCGTACGACGAGGTGAGCTGGGAGCGCCGTGACGTCGTCATGACCAACTGGCGCGACGGCTCGGTCAACTTCGAGCAGCGTGGCGTCGAGTTCCCCGACTTCTGGTCGGTGAACGCGGTCAACATCGTCACCAGCAAGTACTTCCGCGGTGCCGTCGGCACCCCGCAGCGCGAGACCGGCCTCAGGCAGCTGATCGACCGCATCGTGAAGACGTACCGGAAGGCCGGCGAGGACCACAAGTACTTCGCCTCGCCCGCCGACGCCGAGATCTTCGAGCACGAGCTGGCGTACGCCCTCCTGCACCAGATCTTCAGCTTCAACAGCCCCGTGTGGTTCAACGTGGGCACCCCGCAGCCCCAGCAGGTCTCGGCCTGCTTCATCCTGTCCGTCGACGACTCCATGGAGTCGATCCTCGACTGGTACAAGGAAGAGGGCATGATCTTCAAGGGCGGCTCCGGCGCCGGCCTGAACCTCTCCCGCATCCGCTCCTCCAAGGAGCTGCTCTCCTCCGGCGGCAACGCCTCCGGCCCGGTCTCCTTCATGCGCGGCGCCGACGCCTCCGCGGGCACCATCAAGTCCGGCGGTGCCACCCGCCGCGCCGCCAAGATGGTCATCCTCGACGTCGACCACCCCGACATCGAGGACTTCATCGAGACCAAGGTCAAGGAGGAGGAGAAGATCCGCGCCCTCCGCGACGCGGGCTTCGACATGGACCTGGGCGGCGACGACATCACCTCCGTCCAGTACCAGAACGCCAACAACTCGGTCCGCGTCAACGACGAGTTCATGAAGGCGGTCGAGCAGGGCGGCCAGTTCGGTCTGCGCGCCCGGATGACCGGCGAGGTCATCGAGGAGGTCCAGGCCAAGAGCCTGTTCCGCAAGATGGCCGAGGCCGCCTGGGCCTGTGCCGACCCGGGCATCCAGTACGACGACACCATCAACCACTGGCACACCTGCCCGGAGTCCGGCCGGATCAACGGCTCGAATCCCTGCAGCGAGTACATGCACCTGGACAACACGTCCTGCAACCTCGCCTCGCTGAACCTGATGAAGTTCCTGAAGGACGACGGCAAGGGCCACCAGTCCTTCGAGGTCGAGCGCTTCGCGAAGGTCGTCGAGCTCGTCATCACCGCGATGGACATCTCCATCTGCTTCGCGGACTTCCCGACCCAGAAGATCGGCGAGAACACCCGCGCCTTCCGCCAGCTCGGCATCGGCTACGCCAACCTCGGCGCCCTGCTGATGGCGACCGGCCACGCCTACGACTCCGACGGCGGCCGCGCCCTCGCCGGTGCCATCACCTCCCTGATGACCGGCACCGCCTACAAGCGCTCCGCCGAACTCGCCGCGGTCGTCGGCCCCTACGACGGCTACGCACGCAACGCCGACGCCCACAACCGCGTCATGCAGCAGCACGCCGACGCCAACACCGTCGCCGTCCGCATGGACGACCTGGACACCCCGGTCTGGGCTGCGGCCACGGAGGCCTGGCAGGACGTCGTGCGTCTCGGCGAGAAGAACGGTTTCCGTAACTCCCAGGCGTCCGTCCTCGCCCCGACCGGCACCATCGGTCTGGCCATGTCCTGCGACACCACCGGCGTCGAGCCCGACCTCGCCCTGGTGAAGTTCAAGAAGCTGGTCGGCGGCGGCTCGATGCAGATCGTCAACGGCACGGTCCCGCAGGCCCTGCGCCGCCTGGGCTACCAGGAGGAACAGATCGAGGCGATCGTCGCCCACATCGCCGAGAACGGCAACGTGATCGACGCTCCCGGCCTCAAGCACGAGCACTACGAGGTCTTCGACTGCGCCATGGGCGAGCGCGCCATCTCCCCGATGGGCCACGTCCGCATGATGGCCGCGATCCAGCCGTGGATCTCCGGTGCCATCTCCAAGACGGTCAACATGCCGGAGTCGGCGACCGTCGAGGAGGTCGAGGAGATCTACTTCGAGGCCTGGAAGCTCGGCGTCAAGGCGCTCGCGATCTACCGTGACAACTGCAAGGTCGGCCAGCCCCTCTCCGCCAAGACCAAGGAGAAGGAGAAGGCCGAGGTCACGGAGAAGGCCGAGGCGACCATCCGCGAGACGGTCGAGAAGGTCATCGAGTACCGCCCGGTCCGCAAGCGCCTCCCGAAGGGTCGTCCCGGCATCACCACGTCCTTCACCGTCGGCGGTGCCGAGGGCTACATGACGGCCAACTCCTACCCGGACGACGGCCTGGGCGAGGTCTTCCTGAAGATGTCCAAGCAGGGCTCGACCCTCGCGGGCATGATGGACGCCTTCTCCATCGCGGTCTCCGTCGGCCTCCAGTACGGCGTGCCACTGGAGACGTACGTCTCGAAGTTCACCAACATGCGCTTCGAGCCGGCCGGCATGACGGACGACCCGGACGTGCGGATGGCGCAGTCGATCGTCGACTACATCTTCCGCCGCCTGGCGCTCGACTTCCTGCCGTTCGAGACGCGCTCCGCGCTCGGCATCCACTCCGCCGAGGAGCGCCAGCGGCACCTGGAGACCGGTTCGTACGAGCCGTCCATCGACGATGACGACGTGGACGTCGAGGGGCTGGCCCAGTCGGCGCCGCGCGCCCAGGAGCTGAAGGCCGTCGCCGCGCCCAAGATCGAGGTGGCCAAGCCCGCCCCGAAGCAGGCGCACACCAGCGCCGAACTGGTGGAGATGCAGCTGGGCATCCAGGCGGACGCCCCGCTCTGCTTCTCCTGCGGTACGAAGATGCAGCGGGCCGGTTCCTGCTACATCTGCGAGGGCTGCGGCTCGACCAGCGGCTGCAGCTGACGAGTCGATGTGACGTGAAGTAAGGGGCGCCGGCCACGGCCGGCGCCCCTTACCGTTCACCTGTCCCGGCCGGTCGGCCGACCGCCGTCAGGGGCGGCCGAGTCCGCCCATCTCCCGGCTGAAGACCACCGGATCGTCCTCGAACCCGTGCAGCCCGGGCCGGAAACCCCAGTCGCCGGACCCGTCCCGCACGAACTCCGCCACAGTGGCCGCCGTCGCCCCGAGGACCGAGCCGAAGTCGTCCTCGGCCAGCACGTTGTAGCCCTCTCGGACACGGACGGCCGGGTTCAGGACGTTCACGAACGTCCGGTGCGCGGCCCGCTGCTGGATGACCACGCCGACGACCACGCGCGTGTACCGGTCGCTGAGCCGGTCCAGTTCGAGCGTCATCACCTCGTCCCAGCCGAAGCCCTTGCCGTCCTGGCTGTCCCGGTTGAGAAAGATGGTGCCGTCGGGCGAACGGCTGTCGAAGTGCACCAGATAGGCCGGAGCTCCGTACGGGTCGGCCGTCGTGAACGTCCCGGCGATGACGTCGAGGTCGGTGGGCGGCTGCCCGGAAGGGCTGGGATCCCACTTCACCGCGACCTCGACCTTGCGGAGCGTCTTGCTGAAACCGCTCACCACGCGTCCCCTTCCCCCTAGAGGTCACTACCCCAACTGATGGCTTGCCAAGGCTCTTTGTCCATCGTGCCACGCGCGCGGGGGCGCATGCGCGGGTGATCTCAGCCGGAGCGTGACCGACGCCACGCCCTGTGGCCTTACGATGGCGCGGTGCTGGTCAAGTGGATTCGCTGCACCGTGGTTGACCGCCGGGGCTTCGAGCGGGGGCAGCGGAAATGGGCGGGGCTTCCGGGGGAGCCGGGATTTCGGGGACAGGGCGGGGGCTGGAGTCGGCAGCGGCCTGGAGTGGCGCACATCTTCGCCTTCTGGGAGAGCCGTGCCTTCTACGACTCCTTCATGGCGCGTTCGCACGACCGCCTGGCCGCGTCCCAGTCCGGCACGTACAAGGATCAACAGGTCAAACTGTTCGAGTACCGGTTCGACGTGAAGACCGGTTTCGAGCCCCGCTTCACCGACAGCGACCTCGTCCGGGTGGCTTTCTGCCGGGTGCACGAGGAGCGTGTCGAGCACTTCACGCTGATGCAGGAGAAGGTCTGGAACCCGGCGATGGCCGGTTCGCCCGGCATGATCCGCGGCATGTTCGCGGAGGCGCCGGAGCACGAGTTCATGATCCTCTCGATGTGGCGGTCGGCCGCCGAGCACGGCAAGTACCGCACCGAACGGGTGGAGCGGCTGGCGCTGCGGGCCCAGACGGAGGCTGACATCGCCGCCCTCACGGGTGACATCGTGGAGCTCGAACCGAGCTGGATCGTTTGAATACCCAACCCTCGATTTGTGTGACCTGCGCCGTATGGGGCCCCTCCGAGTGCTCGATTTTTCGTCACTCGATCTAGGGTTTTGGCATGGCACGACCACGGCGCATCGTCCTTGTCCGGCACGGCGAGTCAACCGGCAATGTCGACGACTCCGTGTACGAGCGGGAACCCGACCACGCGCTGGCCCTCACCGAGCGGGGCTGGCGGCAGGCCGAGGAGACCGGAAAGCGCGTCCGGGAGATCTTCGGCCAGGAGCGCGTCAGCGTGTACGTCTCCCCTTACCGCCGTACGCACGAGACCCTCCGCGCCTTCCACCTCGACCCGGATCTCATACGCGTGCGCGAGGAGCCCAGGCTGCGAGAGCAGGACTGGGGAAACTGGCAGGACCGCGACGACGTACGGCTGCAGAAGACGTACCGGGACGCGTACGGGCACTTCTTCTTCCGCTTCCCCCAGGGTGAGTCGGGGGCCGACGTCTATGACCGCGTCGGCGGCTTCCTGGAGAGCCTGTTCCGTAGCTTCGAGGCGCCGGACCACCCGCCCAACGTGCTCCTGGTGACCCATGGCCTGGCGATGCGGCTGTTCTGCATGCGCTGGTTCCACTGGACGGTCGCGGAGTTCGAGTCGCTCTCCAACCCCGGGAACGCCGAGATGCGGATGCTCGTTCTCGGGGACGACGGCAAGTACACGCTCAACCAGCCCTTCGACCGCTGGCGGGACCCGGAGCCCTACTGGATGAGCGGCTAGGCTGGCGGCGATGACCTCCTCCTCTGATTCCCCGATCCCGGGGCGCCTGGAGCGCGCCCTGGCCAGCCTGCGCGGACTCGCGGTCGGCGACGCGCTGGGCTCGCAGTTCTTCGTGCCGGTGAACTACCCGCTGCTGAAGCGCCGGGAGCTGCCTCCGGCCCCCTGGCAGTGGACCGACGACACCGAGATGGCCTGCTCCGTCGTCGCCGTCCTGGCCGCCCACCACCGCGTCGACCAGGACGCACTGGCCCACTCCTTCGCCGCGCACCACGACTTCGACCGGGGGTACGGCCCCGCCGTCAACCGCTTGCTGCGCCTCGTCCGGGAGGGCGGCGACTGGCGCGAGCTGGCCGCCGGGCTCTTCGACGGGCGCGGATCGTGGGGCAACGGCGCGGCGATGCGGATCGCACCCCTGGGTGCCTGGTACGCGGACGATCCTGAGCAGGCCACGCACCAGGCCGAGATCTCCGCCTACCCCACCCACCAGCACCGGGAGGCCGTGGCCGGGGCCATGGCCGTGGCGGCCGCAGCGGCCATGGCAGCCGCGCCCGGCGGCCCGCCGGACCCCGAGGCACTCCTCGACGGGGTCGTCGCCCTGGTCCCCAAGAGCGCCGTCGGCCAGGGCCTGCGGCGCGCCCGCGACATGCTCGACTACGCCGACGCGGGCACCGTCGCGGCCGTCCTGGGCTGCGGACGCCGTACGACCGCCCATGACACCGTCCCCTTCGCCCTCTGGTCGGCGGCTCGTGCCCTCGGTGACTACGAGAAGGCGTTCTGGGCGACCGCCCAGGTCGGCGGCGACGTGGACACCACCTGCGCCATCGTGGGCGGCGTGCTCGCGGGCGCCAGGGCGGGAACGCCGCCGACCGCATGGACGGAGCGGACAGAGGCGCTGCCGGAATGGGTGCCTACGGGGGCGGAGACCGGCGTCGGCCGGTGACCGGCTGAGGCCGGGGTGCGGAGCCTGTGCGGACCTTTGTGCACAACGTTGCGCGGACCGTTGTGCGGACCGTGTGTGGTGACGACGCGGTTCGGTGACTCTTCGGAGCCGGCTCGTGCCAAGAGCCGCGAGGGCCGCGCCGCCCCCAGAGGCGATTGGACGCATCGGAGACGTGTGACGGGGCCGGGGCGCTGGTGCCGTGGCGGACTGGCTGTTCGAGCCTGTCGAAGCGCGTCAGCGCAGAGCCTCGTCGGTGGGAAGCGGGATCCGGCCCCGGCGTCTGCGGGGCCTGGCTCCGACATCTGCGGCCCGAGTCGAAAGCCGCCGTCCGTATAGGAAACTCTCCGTACCTGGCGGGAACTCTACGTGACCATCAGGCGTTTTCCCCACAGCCGCCTCCCGGCGCATGCGCCGGGAGGCGGGCGGGAGGCGGGCGGGAGGCGTAGTCGCGGGGAGGTGTCGGGGTGTGGGTCGGGTCGGCACTGCCGATGGTGCGCGCCGTGCTGATGATCGCGGCGCCGGTGTTCGTCATGGGGACGGCCGTGATGCGAGTGGCCGTGCTGCCCGGGGCGATGAGGCGGGAGGTCGTGATGCGGGAGGTCGTGATGCGGGAGGCCGGACGTCGCTCCCTGCCGTCTGTTTCCCGGCGGAGGTCCGGCCGTCCGCGGCTCCGTGCGGATCCGGTGCGGTCAGCCCGTCCCCGGCCCGGCCGTGCCGGCGAGCGCGTCGAGGTCGCTCTTGCGGACCTTGATCACCAGCCATGCGGTGAGGAGCCCGAGTCCGGCCATGACGGCGGCGGGGATGAACGCGGTCGAGATGCCGTGCGCGAGCACTTCGTTCCCCCAGGGCGCCGGCAGCTGGTGGGTCTTGGCGAACTCGCCCTTCTGTTCCGGCGAACCGCCGGCGAGGAACTTCGGCAGCTGCTTCTTCGCCTCGTCCTTGCTGGCCGAGCCGAACACCGTGGTCAGAATGGACAGCCCCAGCGAACCGCCCACCTGTTGCATGGCGTTGAGCAGCCCGGAAGCCGCTCCGGCCTCGTGCTGGGCGACACCGGAGACCGCGGTGACGGTCGCCGTCACGAAGTTCAGCCCCATGCCGAAGCCGAAGACCAGCATGGGTCCGAGGATGCCGCCGAGGTAGGAGCTGTCGGGCTTGATGAAGGTCTGCCAGGTGAGTCCGACGACCACGAGCGCCGAACCGGCCATCATGAACGGCTTCGGGCCCAGGACGGGCAGGAACCGCTGCGAGAGCCCCGCGCCGACGGCGATGGCCGCCGTCACGGGCAGGAAGGCCAGACCGGCCCTGATCGGGCTGTAGCCGAGCACGTTCTGCACGAACAGCACGATGTAGAAGAACATGCCGAACATCGCTGCGGCGAGGCTGAGCATGATCACGTAGGTGCCGGAGCGGTTGCGGTCGGCGAACATCCGCAGCGGGGTGATGGGTTCCTTCGCCCGCGTCTCGATGAAGACGAAGGTCAGCAGCAGGATCACCGCTGCGGCGAACGAGCCGAGTGTCAGACCGTCGCGCCAGCCGTCCTCCGCGGCCCGGATGAAGCCGTAGACCAGGGCGGCCATGCCGAGGGTGGAGGTCAGCGCACCCGAGATGTCGAAGCGCCCGGGGTGCCGCTGGGACTCGTTGATGTACTGCGGGGTGAGGACGGCGATCAGCAGCCCGATCGGTACGTTGACGAAGAGCACCCAGCGCCAGTCGAGCCAGTCGGTGAGCATGCCGCCGGCCAGCAGACCGATGGCCCCACCGCCCGCGGAGACGGCGGCGAACACGCCGAACGCCCGGTTCCGCTCCGGACCTTCGGGAAACGTCGTGGTGATCAGCGCCAGCGAGGTCGGCGACGCGATCGCGCCACCGACACCCTGAAGGGCGCGGGCCGCCAGCAGCTGCCAGGGTTCCTGGGCGAGACCGCCGAGGAGCGAGGCGAAGGTGAACAGCAGGATGCCGGTCATGAACACCCGGCGCCGGCCGAGGATGTCGCCGGCCCGTGCGCCGAGGAGCAGCAGGCCGCCGAAGGTGAGCGTGTAGGCGCTGACCACCCACGTGAGGTCCGTGGTGCTGAACTTGAGCGCCTCTTGAATGTGCGGGAGCGCGATGTTCACAATCGTCGCGTCAAGCACCACCATCAGTTGGCACGCAGCGATGACCGTGAGCGCGATGCCGGGGTGCGATGAGCGTGAGGCTGGACCTGGCGGGGCTGGGACGGGTGACTGCGTCTGTATCTGATCGTGCGTCACAGGGGGTCCCCCAGAGGTGAAGTAGTGAACGTGTGCGTTCACTAAATGCGACGATACCGAGTCGACCTTTGTGAACACAAGCGTTCTCTAGCAGGGTTGACCCTGGAGGGTGACTGCGGGTTGAGAGGGGGGTGGGGCTGGGTGGGTCTGCCGCACGAGTTCCTCGGCCTGCAGGACGTTCGTCGCGCCGAGCACGATCGCGCAGGCCGGCCGGACCAACGCCGAGTCGCGATGGGTCAGCCGGATGCGAGCGCCGACGAGCTCTGGTCGACGAGGAGGCGGGCGGCGGTCGCGGCCATCACCTCTCGCACGGTGACGCCCGGAGCGGTTTCCACCAGTCGCAGCCCTTCGGGGGCGACATCGATGACGGCCAGGTCGGTGATGACCCGGTCCACCACACGGCGGCCCGTGGCGGGAAGGCTCAACTCCTCGACGATCTTCGGACTGCCGTTCTTGGCGACGTGCTCCATCACGACCAGAAGCCGGCGGGCACCGTGGACCAGGTCCATGGCACCGCCCATACCCTTGACCATCTTGCCGGGGATCATCCAGTTGGCCAGGTCGCCGTGGGCTGATACCTGCATGGCGCCGAGTATGGAGACGTCGATTCGGCCGGCCCGGATCATGCCGAAGGAGAGGGCTGAATCGAAGTAGGCGGTGCCGGAGACGGTGGTCACCGTCTCCTTCCCGGCGTTGATCAGATCCGGGTGTTCCTCGCCGTCGTAGGGGTAGGGGCCCACGCCCAGGATGCCGTTCTCGGAGTGCAGCACCACGTGCATCCCGTCCGGCAGGTGGTTGGGGATCAGAGTGGGCAGACCGATGCCGAGGTTGACGTACTGGCCGTCGCGTAGCTCCCGGGCGGCGCGGGCGGCGAGCTGGTCACGGTCGAGCGGCATGGTCACTTCTCCTCGGAGTGGGTGCGCGAGACGGCTTGTTCAGCGCCGGTGTGCGCAGGGCGCACGGTGCGGCGCTCGATGCGCTTGTCCAGCGAGTCGTCGGCCCGGATCACGCGGTCCACGTACACGCCCGGCAGATGGACGGTGTCCGGCGGCAGTTCGCCGGCCTCCACGACGCGTTCGGCCTCCACGACGGTGACCCGTCCCGCCATCGCGCACAGCGGGTTGAAGTTGCGTGCCGCCGCGTGGAAGACGCAGTTGCCGTGCCGGTCGGCGACCGCGGCCCGCACCAGGGCGAAGTCGGCCGTGATGGCTTCCTCCAGCAGGTAGCGGCGACCGCCGAACTCCCTTGTCTCCTTGGGCGGGGAGGCCAGCGCGACCTTTCCGTCGGCGTTGTGGCGCCAGGGCAGACCGCCCTCCTCCACCTGGGTGCCCACTCCCGCCGGGGTGTAGAACGCGGGGATGCCGGTGCCGCCGGCCCGCAGCCGCTCGGCGAGGGTGCCCTGCGGTGTCAGCTCCACCTCCAGTTCGCCGGCCAGGTACTGGCGGGCGAACTCCTTGTTCTCACCCACGTAGGAAGAGGTCATCCGGGCGATCCGGCCGGACCGCAGCAGCAGTCCCAGCCCCCAGTCGTCCACCCCGCAGTTGTTGGACACCACCCGCAGGCCTGACGCGCTCGTCTCGGTCAGCGCGGCGATCAGCGTCGACGGTATGCCGCACAGGCCGAACCCGCCGACCGCGAGTGTCGCACCGTCAGGGATGTCCGCCACTGCCTGCGCGGCCGCGGCCATCACTTTGTCCATGCCGTTTCCTTCCCCACCGGGGTGTTGCGTTCGTCGACCCGGCCTTCTCACCACGTCGCGGCCAGGACCGGGTGTTGCTCACCTTTGCCTGGGCCGACCGTCACAGACCATGTGCGTCAGCGCCATGACTGGGCCTCAAAGAACGGTGATTGGCAACATGCCGCCGGTCGAACGGCACTCCTAGGGTTCCGGCAATCACGCACCGCACTCCCGTCGTCGCGTACGAGGCCGCTGTTCCGGACAAGTCCTGCGGAACCCGGCGACGGGCGGGCGACACACTGTCAGGAGCCGATCGCATGCGTTCCCGCCTCAAGGACACCTTCAGAAGCAGATCTGTTCGCGCCCTCTCCCTGATCGCCCTCGGCGCCCTGGTCGCGGGCTGCTCCTCGGCCGGCACCGCCGGCACCGAGTCCGCCGACTCGGTCGGCAAGTCCGCCCCCGTGAAGGTGGGGCTGGTCTACTCCCGCAGCGGACTGCTGGCCGCCTACGGCAAGCAGTACGAGGAAGGCTTCAAGGCAGGCCTGGCCTACGCCACGCACGGCACGAACAAGGCCGGCGGCCACCCGATCCGGGTCACCGAACAGGACGACGCCGGTGACCCGGCGAAGGCGGTAGCGGAGGCCAAGGCCCTCGTGGGCAAGGGCTGCAAGATCCTCGCCGGTACCACCGACTCGGGTGTGGCACTCCAGATGGCGCCGCTGGCCGCGCAGAACAAGATGCTCTACGTCAGCGGCCCCGCCGCCACCGACGCGGTCACCGGCATCAACGCCTACACCTTCCGCTCGGGCCGGCAGTCGTACCAGGACATCCTCGCCGCCGGGGCACTGCTCGGTGACGCCAAAGGCAAGAAGGTCACCGTGCTCGCCCAGAACTCCGCGTTCGGACAGGCCAACGTGGCAGCGGTGAAGGCCGTCCTGGGTGCGAAGGGCGCGCACGTCGGCTCCGTGCTGGCCCCGCCCAGCGCCACCGACCTCACGCCCTTTGCCCGCCAGACCAGGGCCGGTGAACCGGACCTGGTGTTCGTCGCCTGGGCGGGCGCCACCGCCCCCGCCTTGTGGACCGCGCTGAACCAGCAGGGTGTGCTGGACGCGAGCAAGGTCGTCACCGGACTCGCGGGAACCGCCTCGTATCCGATCTTCGGCCCGGCCGGCTCCAAGGTCGCCTTCCTTGCGCACTACTTCCCGGGCGCCGGCGGCGGCAACCCGGTGGAGAAGGCCATGCTCGACGGCATCACCAAGGGCGGCGGCACTCCCGACCTGTTCAGTCCGGACGGCTTCACCGCCGCCCAGATGATCGTGCACGCGATCGAGTCCGGCAGCGCCACCGACACCACGGCCATGGCCAGGGCGCTGGAGGGCTGGACCTTCGACGGGCCCAAGGGCAGGGAGCAGATCCGCGCGAAGGACCACGCCCTGCTGCAACCGATGTTCACGGCCCGGCTCAAGGGCAGCGGCAGCGCAGCCCGGCCCGAGCTGATCGACAGCATCCCGATGACAGCAGTCGCCCCACCGGCCGCGAGGACGGCGGGCTGAGACGATGTCCTCCTCGAACACGACGTCACCGAGCGGCGCGGGGTCTGCGGAATCCGGGGAGACCCGTGCCGTCCCGGCGCCGGTGCTGCGGCTGCGGGACATCGGCTGGACGGTCGGTGGCGCGACCATCGTCGACTCCGTCTCCTTCGACGTCCGCGAAGGCGAGTTCCTCGCCTTCATCGGCCCCAACGGCGCGGGCAAGACTTCGCTGTTCAACCTGGTCAGCGGGCTCAGCCCGGTCTCCCGGGGCACGATCGAACTGGACGGCCGCGACATCACCGCGGAGGCCGCCTACGCTCGGGCCCGCCGCGGCCTCGGGCGCACCTTCCAGACCTCCAGCCTGTGGCCGGGCATGACGGTCGCCGACCATGTGAGGCTCGCGGCCCAGGCCGCCGACGGCGGTTCGTACCAGGTTTGGCGCCGAGCTGACACCGACCCGGAACGGGTCGAGCGGGTGCTGGCCCGCACTCAGCTCACGCACCGCGCGGACACCTGCGCAGATGCCCTCTCGCACGGCGAGAAACGCAAGCTCGAACTCGCGGTCCTGCTCGTCGGCGAGCCCCGGCTGATGCTGCTGGACGAGCCGATGGCGGGCGTGAGCGCCGAGGAGGTGCCCGCGCTGACCGAACTCATCAGGTCGCTGCACATGGAGGAGGGACGGACCGTGCTCATGGTCGAGCACCACATGGACGTGCTGCTGGACCTGGCCGACCGGCTGGCCGTGATGCACCACGGCACGCTGCTGGCGCTGGACACACCGCAGTCCGTGATGGCCGACTCCACCGTGCAGCAGGCCTACCTCGGGGAGGAGCTGTGACCCCTGCTCCGGCACCGCTGCTGGCCGTGCGCGATCTGCGGGTCGTGATCGGGGGCAGGCACATCCTGCACGGCGTCGATCTGGAGGTGGCCGCCTCGGGTACCACTGCTCTCCTGGGCCGCAACGGCGCCGGCAAGACGACCACCGTGCGCGGCATTCTCGGACTGGTGCCCCGGACCGGCAGCGTGCTGCTGGCCGGCGAGGAGACGGTGCGCCTTGCCACCCATGCCCTGGTGCGCCGGGGCATCGGCTACGCCCCTGAGGACCGTGGCGTCTTCGCCGCCCTCAGCGTGGCCGAGAACCTGCGCCTGGCCGAGCGGCCCGGCGCGGGAGAACCGGCCTACGACCTGGTCCACGAGCTCTTCCCGGAGCTGAGGCGACGCGCCCGGCAGGCCGCCGGCACCCTGTCCGGCGGTCAGCAGCAGATGGTCGCCATCGCTCGGACTCTGCTCAACGGCAACCGGCTGATCATCGCCGACGAACCCACCAAGGGCCTGGCGCCCAAGGTGGTCACCGAGGTCGCCCAGGTGCTGGAGCGCGCCGCCGAGGCGGTGCCGGTTCTGCTCGTGGAGCAGAACCTCGCCGTGGTGCGCCGCCTCGCCCGCCACTGCGTCGTCCTCGCCGACGGCCGCACCGCGCACCAGGGGCCGGCCGCCGGCCTCCTCGCCGACGCCGAGGCGGCCCATCGGCTGCTCGGTGTCGGCAGCACCGGAAGGCAGACTGCCGGTGCGCCTGATCGCACCGCGGCGCGCTCCGCCGCCCGGACCACGGAGGCAGACGCCTGATGTCCACCGTCGTGCTGCTCACCTTCACCGGACTCGGCCTGGGCGCCCTGTACTTCCTGGTCGCCTCCGGCTTGTCGCTGATCTTCGGGCTGATGGACGTGCTCAACTTCGCCCACGGCGCCCTCCTGTCCATCGGCGCCTACGGCACCTGGTGGGCCGCCTCCGGCCACCTGCCCGGTGCCGGGTCCGGAAGGGCCGGGTTCGCCCTCGCCGTCGTCTTCGGCACCGCCGTGGGTACCGTCGCCGCCGTGCTGCTCGAACTCGCCGTGATCCGCCCGCTCTACACCCGCCCCCGCGAGCAGGTCCTCGCGACGGTGGGCGTCGGCCTGGCCGTACCGGCCCTGCTGTCCGCGATCTGGGGATCCGACGCCCGCCCCCTCCCCGGGCCGAAGGCACTGTCCGGCACCTTCGCCCTGCTGGGCGCCGAAGTGCCGCTCAATCGCCCGGTGCTGATCGGCGCGGCCCTGGTCGTGCTGACCGCGCTCAAGCTGTTCCTCGGCCGAACCCGGCACGGACTGGTCGTCCGCGCGGGGGTGGAGGACCGGGCGATGGTCACCGCGCTCGGCATCGACGTGCGCAAGGCCTTCACCCTGGTCTTCGCCATCGGCGGTGCGGCTGCGGCCCTCGGCGGTGCCCTCGGCGGCCTCTAC
This sequence comes from Streptomyces sp. NPDC104761, assembly GCF_055583445.1. NCBI lineage: Bacteria > Bacillati > Actinomycetota > Actinomycetes > Kitasatosporales > Streptomycetaceae > Streptomyces > Streptomyces sp. NPDC104761. Next base: position 52,609 of record NZ_JBVJNZ010000022.1, read on the forward strand.
TTCGGCTCCGTCGACCCCGAACAGGGCAGTTCACTGCTCATCTTCGCCTTCGTGGTCGTCGTGACGGGCGGCATGGGCTCGCTCACCGGCGCCGCACTGGCCTCGGTGGCCGTGGGCCTCGTCCAGCAGTTCGCCAACTACTACACCACCGCCGGACTCGGCGATCTCGCTGTCGTCGTCCTGCTCGCCGCCCTCCTGCTCGTCAGGCCGCGAGGGCTCACCGGGAGGCTCGCATGACCACCGCCACCCAGCCGCGCGGCCGGGCCCGCGCGGCAGACCACCCCGTCGCCTCCCGCTCCGAGCGGCTACGGCGAGCCACCCGCTGGTGGCCCGCCCTGCTGCTGGTTGCGCTCTTCACCGTGCCCTACAGCGCGCTGCCGCTCCCGGGCCTGCTCGACGGGCCGATCGGCGGCCCCGGCAACCTGCAACTGCTGGCCCTGTGCCTGCTCTTCGGCGGCCTGGCCACCGGCTATGATCTGCTGCTCGGCCGTACAGGGCTGCTGTCCTTCGGGCATGCGCTCTACTTCGCCGCGGGCACCTACGTCACCAACACCCTGATGCTGGAAGCGGGCCTGCCGTTCCCCGCGTCGGCGCTGCTCGGCCTGCTCGCGGGCACCGTGCTGTCCGCCCTGCTCGGCGCAGTCAGCCTCCGCGTCAGCGGCATCGGGTTCTCCATGGTCACCCTGGCCTTCGCGCAGGCCGCGTCGATCCTCGTCCAGCGCGATCCCGGAGGCGTCACCGGCGGCGAGGAGGGCAAGGCCGCGCCCGCGGACAGGCTGCCTGCCTCGCTGGTCGGCATCGAGCACACCGCCAACCTGTACTGGATCGCTCTGGCCTACCTCGTGGTGGTGCTGGCCGCCGTGCAGTGGGTGGTCCGCTCACCCGTCGGCCGGGTCTGGGAGGGCATCAAGGAGAACGAGCGCCGGGTGGAGGTGCTGGGGCTTCGCCCGTACGGCTTCAAGCTGGTCGCCTTCGTCCTGGCCGGCACCATGGCCGCGCTCGGCGGCATCGTCTACCTGTTGCTGACGGGCGGCGCCACCCCGCAGACGACCACCTCCGACTTCACCCTGTCCCTGCTGGTGATGGTGGTGCTGGGCGGTTCGGGCAGCCGGTGGGGCCCCATGATCGGAGGCATCCTCTACACCTGGGCCGACCACCGGCTCGCCGACCTGGCCGGATCGAACGCGGTCGCCGGTCTGCCCGCCGTGGTCCGTGTGCCGCTGTCGCAGCCTCTGTTCCTGCTCGGTGCGCTGTTCGTCGCGGTGATATACCTGCTGCCTGGCGGCGTGGCGCGGCTCCCGGGCAGGCGGCGCGCCGCCCACACGTCCCGCGCCACCGCCGACCGCGAGGAGGTCATTGCGTGATGGTTCCCAGTACGCAGAACGGCGCGACGGCCGGACAGCAGGGGGCCGCACCGGTGCGCGAGGAGTTTCAGGTGCCAGTGCCGGGCGGGAAGCTGGCCGTGTCGCGCTGGCCGGCCGACGACCCGGGCGCGCCGGTGGTCCTGGCCCTGCACGGCATCACGGCCAACGGCCTGAGCTGGGCGCGCGTCGCCCACCACCTGGCTCGCCGGATCACCCTGGTGGCGCCCGACCTACGCGGCCGGGGCCGCAGCGGGCGACTGCCCGGCCCGTACGGCATCGTGGCCCACGCCGACGACATGGCAGCCGTGGTGGACACGCTGGGCGCTGGGCGGGTGGTGCTGACCGGCCACTCCATGGGCGCCTTCGCGGCGGCCCTGACCGCGGTACGCCACCCGCACCTGCTGACGGGCCTGCTGCTGGTGGACGGCGGCGTGGGTTTCCCCGTTCCCGCCGGGCTGGATCCCGACGAGCTGATCACGTCGGTGATCGGCCCGGCCATGCGACGGCTGTCGATGACGTTCCCGGACCGGGAGGCCTACCGCGCGTTCTGGCAGTCGCATCCGGCATTCGCCGGCTTCTGGTCACCGTGGGTGGATGCTTACATCCAGCGCGATCTCGTCGGGCAGGAGCCCGAACTGCGCTCGTCCTGCAGCCTGGAGGCGGTCCGCGTCGACGGCGTGGACCAACTCGGTGCGGAGGTGTCGGGCGCGGTGCACCGGCTGCCCCGCCCGGCCGTGCTGCTGTGGGCGGAACGCGGCCTGATGGACGAGCCGCTGGGCCTGTACGACGAGCAACGGCTCGGCGCCGCCGGCCTCGATCCACGCATGGTCCGCACGCAGCTCGTCCCCGGCACCAACCACTACACGATCATCATCGGCGACGAGGGCGCCCGGGTCGTGGCACAGCACCTGCTGGCCGCGGCCGGTGTGGGGGGAACCGAGGGGCCTGGCGGCACGCCGTCACGGTGACCCGGGCCGGCTCCCGTCCCGGGACCTCGCGGGACCGGAAGAACCGCGCGTCGGCCCCGGTGACGTTCTCGCGCACACCCGTTGGGGCGTCAGGCACCCGACATCAGTTGCAAGCGCAGGGCGAGCTGGAGTTCCAGCGTCTGTTCGGGGGTGTGCCAGTCGGGGCCGAGCAGCGCCTGGATGCGGTCCAGGCGCTGCACGACCGTGTTCACGTGCACGTGCAGCTCCTCCTTCGCCCGGCTCAGGCTCCCGCCGCAGTCGAAGTAGGCGCGCAGCGTGCGCACCAGGTGGGTGCCGCGCTGGGCGTCGTACTCCAGCAGCGGTCCCAAAGTGGCCGTGACGAAGCCGTCCACGTCGTGCATGTCACCCAGCAACACGCCCAGAAAGCCCAGTTCGGTGACACTCGCCCCGTGCCCGTCGCGGCCGAGGACGTGCAGCGCCCGCAGGCAGCGCAGGGCCTCGGCGTGCCCGTCGGCGATGGCCCGCGGCCCGGCAGCCGGCCCGGCGCCGGCCACCGTGACCGGTGCGCCGACCAGCTGGCCGAGCTGCCCGGCCGCGATGCGGGCCGCCTCACCCGGACCGGTACCGTCGCACGGGAGCAGCAGCACCACGTCGCCCTCGTGCTCCGCGCTGCCCCCGCCGCACCCGAACAGGTACTGCACGGCGGCGTCGGCGAGCCGTTCCCGGACCGCGTCGCCGGTCCGGGCGACGAGCAGCACGTGGGGCCGGTCGAGGTCGAAGCCGAGGCGGCGGCCGCGGGCCACCAGGCCGGCCGGGTCGCGGCCGGGCGCGGTGAGCAGATCGGTGATCAGATCGCCGCGTACGCGGTTCTCGGTCTCCGCGACCGAACGCCTCAGCAGGAGCAGCAGCGAGGTCACTACGCTGCTGCGCTCGAACAGGCGCCGGTCGGGACCGTCGAGATCCGGCCGCCCGGACAGGACCAGACAGCCCAGCAGTTCCTGCCCGGCCAGCACCGCGCAGACCCAGCGCCCGTCATGGAACACCGCGTGCGCGGCGGCGCGTGAGCTCTTCGCCGCCTCGACCAGCGCCGCCGCCTCCTCCTCCGTGGCACCGTCGTCCTCCGTACCCCTGGCGACCGCGCCACCGTGCTCGCCGACCGAGGCGAGCGGCCACCCGGAGCCGTCGTGGACCGCGACGTCCCCCTTCAGCAGACCGGCCACGGCGGCGGCCACGTCCGAGACGTCGCCGCCCCGCAGCACCAGATCGGTGAGCCGGTCATGCGATTCCTCGGCACGCTGCATGGCGGCGGAGTGCTCGCGGATCACGGCGTTGGCCTCGGCCAGTTCGGCCACCGCGACACGCGCGTCGGCCATGGCCTTGGCGGTGTCGATGGCGATGGCGGCGTGGTCGGCCAGCGAGCACAGCAGGGCGACCTCCTCCGGGGCGAACATGCGTGGTGTGCGATCTGCGGCGAAGAGCGCCCCGATGACCTGGCCGCCGCTTCCCGATCCCAGCAGCAGCGGCACGCCGAGGATCGCGACCAGGCCCTCGTCCAGGACCCCGGCGTCGATGCTGCCGGTGTGCAGGAAGCGGTCGTCGGTGCGGTAGTCGGGGGAGGCGTAGGGGCGTGCGGTCTGCGCGACCAGGCCGCCGAGTCCCTCCCCGAGCTCGAGGCGCAGGTTCTGGAACAGTTCCGACACCGAGCCGTCGGTGACCCGCATGTAGGTGTCGCCGGCCTCCTCGTCGGGCAGGGTGAGGTAGGCCGTGTCGGTGCCCAGGAGCATCCTGGCGCGCCGGACGATGGAGCGCAGCACGGCGTCGAGGTCGCGCAGGGCCGCCAGGTCGCCGGCGGTGTCGAAGAGCGCGGTCAGCTCCGCTTCCCGGCGCCGATGCTGCCTGAGCGTGGTCTGGACGCGCAGCGCCGCTTCGGTGGCCTGTTCGACCTCCGAGAGGTCCTGGGCGGTGGCACCGCTGTGCCGGGCCTCGACGGCGACGGCTCCGAGGTCTTCGGCGGGGGCACCCGCGGCGAGGAGTTCGAGCAGCCTGCGCAGGTGACGGGCGACGGGGGTGGGTGTGTGCGACATGGGCGGGCAACCGTTGCGTAGGCGATGGGCACGGGAGGAGTCGGCGCACGGCCGGGGGACGAACGGCCGACGAGGGCCAGTGTCCTCCCCGAACGGAAAGGACCCTGGCCCTCCGGCCGGGAAGCGGTGCCGGCCGTCAGGTGGACGCGGCGGTCTTCTGGTCCGCGAGGGGCTGGGTCGCGGAGCCGTCCGGCTCGATCGCGGCCAGGTTCCTGCCGCGCGTCTCACGGGCGGCGACGACGGCGATCACGGTGATCAGGGCGGCCAGTCCCACGTACACCGAGATCGGGGTGGCGTTGCCGTAGGAGCTGAGCAGCGCCGTCGCGATCAGCGGGGCCGGGGCGCCGGCAGCCACCGACGAGAGCTGGGCTCCGATGGAGGCGCCGGTGTAGCGCATCCGGGTGGCGAACAGCTCGGAGAAGAACGCCGCCTGAGGCGCGTACATGGCGCTGTGGAAGACCAGGCCGACGGTGACGGCCAGGACCAGCGCGGGGAAGGACTTGGTGTCGAGCAGAGCGAAGAAGGCCCACGACCACAGGCCCACGCCGACCGCGCCCACCAGGTACACGGGCTTGCGCCCGACCCGGTCGGAGAGCGCGCCGAACAGCGGGATCAGGCAGAACTGCACGGCCGAGCCGATCAGCACCGCGTTCAGAGCCGTCTGCTTGTCGAGCTCGAGATGCTCGACGCAGTAGGTGAGGACGAAAGCGGTGACCACGTAGTACGAGATGTTCTCGGCCATGCGCGCGCCCATCGCGATCAGGATGTCCCGCCAGTGGTTGCGCACGACCGCGACGAACGGCGGCTGCTCGGCCCGCTGCTCCGCCTTGCGGCGCTCCGCCTTGGCCAGGGCCTCCTTGAACAACGGGGTCTCGTCGACGGACAGCCGGATCCACAGACCGATCATGACCAGCACGGCGGAGAGCAGGAACGGCACCCGCCAGCCCCAGGAGTTGAACGCGTCGTCGCTGAGCACGGTGGTCATCAAGGAGAGCACTCCGACGGCGACCAGGTTTCCGGCCGGTGCGCCGCCCTGCGGCCAGGACGCCCAGAAGCCGCGTCGCTCGGCATCGCCGTGTTCGGACACCAACAGCACCGCTCCGCCCCACTCGCCGCCGAGGGCGAAGCCCTGGACGAGGCGCAGGATGGTCAGCAGCACGGGAGCCGCGACACCGATCGTGCCGTAGCCGGGCACACAGCCGATCAAGGCGGTGGAGAGCCCCATCATCAGCAGACTGATCACCAGGAGCTTCTTGCGGCCGAGACGGTCGCCGAAGTGGCCGAAGACCACGGCGCCGATCGGGCGCGCGGCGAAGCCGATGGCGTAGGTGAGGAAGGACAGCAAGGTGCCGGTCAGCGGGTCCGACTCGGGGAAGAACACGCGGCCGAAGACCAGGGCGGCGGCCGAGCCGTAGAGGAAGTAGTCGTACCACTCGATGGTCGTGCCGATCAGGCTGGCAGCGACGATCTTGCGCAGACCGCCCGGTCTTCCCGAGGTGCCTGGGTCGTTCACGGCGTTGTGAGCGCTGGGCATGGTTGTCACCGTTTTCCGGAGTGAGGAGTGAGCGGAACCGCCGGACCCGGTCGCCGCTGTTGGACGAAGGGAATGGGACCGGGGGAGTCGGTCGGTGCGGTGCGCCGTGGGAGGCAGTCGGCCGGCGCCGTCTACGTCGGCCCCGGCCGGAGCCGGCACCCGCACGACGGGTGGGTGGACGGCCCCTCAGCGGGCCGTCCAGCCTCCGTCCAGGGGGATCGAGCCGCCGGTGATGTAACCGCTGCGTTCGGTGCACAGCCACAGCGCCGCCTCGGCGACCTCGGCCGGCTCGATCAGGCGCTTGATCGCGGTGCGTTCCAGGAACACCTGGTCCATCACGTCGGCCGTGGGGATGCCGTGGGCGAGCGCCTGGTTGGCGATCTGCTCCTCGACCAGCGGCGTGCGGACGTAGCCGGGGTTGATGCAGTTGCTGGTCACGCCGTGCGCGGCGCCCTCCAGGGCGACCACCTTGCTCAGGCCCTCCAGCGCGTGCTTCGCCGTGACGTACGCCGACTTGTAGGCGCTGGCCCGAAGACCGTGCACCGAGGAGATGTTCACGACCCTGCCCCATGCCTGCGCGTACATGTGGGGCAGGGTGCGGCGGAGGATGCGGAAGGGCGCCTCCACCATGACCCGCTGGATCAGTGCGAAGCGCTCCGGGGGAAACTCGTGCACCGGGGCGATGTGCTGCAGACCCGCGTTGTTGACCACGATGTCGGCGTCGTCCGGCAGCGCGTCCACCGCGTCGGCCTCGGAGAGGTCGGCCACGACGGCGATGCCGCCGGTCGACTCGGCCACCTCCTTGGCGGAGTCGGCGGCCCGGTCCACCACGTAGACCTCGGCACCGGCCGCGGCGAAGCCCTCGGCGCAGGCCCGGCCGATCCCGCTGGCCGCACCGGTGACCAGAACCTTGCGGCCGGTGAGAAACCGGGTCGAGGCCAGGCCGGAGGCGGTGCTGTCACCGGGGCCGGAACGCTGGGGCAGGCCCTCGTCGGAGCTCTTTGTGCTGTCCATGGCCGAACACGGTAGGGAGGACCCAGGAGAGGAGACATGTGGGTCGTCGACATATTTTTGCGCCATGAGATAGGCGTCGCCGCCATGTGCCGGCGTCCCGACGGCCGGCGGGTGTTCCGACAGGCCATGCATGCCGGAACACCCGGTGTGCGTCGGTGGGCGTGGCCCCGTCACATGTCACAGCGGCACCACCGACACCATGGGTGCGCGAGCCACGCCGGGCACCGCAGACCTGGTTGTCCCTCACATGTCATGGGCCGGCCGGCCGGTCGTACAGTCCGCTTCCAGCAAGCCGGTACGACAGCGGGCCGGGTGCGGTCAGGTGCCGTACCGGCCGACGCGACGGGCGCGGTCACAGCCGGGCGGGGTGGGACTGCCGGGCGCCGTGCCCGCGCTCCCCCTCCCTCCCTCCCCACCTTCCAACGGAGTCGCACCATGCTTCACTCCACCTGGCGCGGGTTCCTCCGGCGCACCGCACTGGCTGCCGCACTGGGCGCCTTCATCGCGGGCCTGACCGCCCTCACCCCCCTCGCGTCGAGCGCGGCGGCCGCCGGCACCCTCCAGCAGATCACCGGCTTCGGCTCGAACCCCGGCAACCTGGCGATGTACGAGTACGCGCCCTCCGACCTGCCCGCCGACGCACCGCTGGTCGTCGCCCTGCACGGGTGCACGCAGTCGGCGAGCGACTACCACACGCACTCCGGTTGGCAGAAGTTCGCCGACCAGTGGGGCTTCGCCGTGGTCTACCCGCAGACCAGCTCGGCCAACAACAGCCTGTCCTGCTTCAGTTGGTTCGACTCGACCAAGGACACCCGGGGCAAGGGCGAGGCGGCCTCGGTCATGCAGATGGTCGACACCGCCGCGGCGCAGTACGGCTCCGACCGCAGCCGTATCTTCGTCACCGGCCTGTCCGCCGGGGGCGGCATGACCGCGGACCTGCTCGCCGACTACCCGGACGTGTTCGCCGGCGGCTCCGTCGACTCGGGCCTCCCCGCACAGTGCGCCACCACGCAGACCGCCGCCTCCGGCTGCCAGTACAGCAACCAGAACTTCACCCCGCAGCAGTGGGGCGACAAGGCTCGCAACTCCCATCCGGGGTACTCGGGCCCATGGCCGCGCGTCGCTGTCTGGCAGGGCAGCTCCGACACCACCGTCGCGCCGGTCAACGGCACCGAGCTGCGCGATCAGTGGACCGACGTCTGGGGCATCGGTCAGACGGCCTCCAGCACCCAGAGCCTGACCGGCGGCACCACCGAGAGCATCTACAACGACTCCGCCGGACAGCCCGCCGTCGCCCTGTTCTCGGTCTCCGGCATGGCGCACGGCCTGGCCGTGAACCCCGGTTCGGGCGCCGACCAGTGCGGTAGCACGGGCACCTACTACCTCAACTACATCTGCTCCAGCTACTACACCGCGAAGTTCTGGGGTCTGGACGGCAGCGGCAGCCAGGGCGGCACCGGTTCCCTGCCCGCCCCGTCCGGCCTCACGGTGACCGGCACGACGGACACCGGCGCCTCGTTGTCGTGGAACTCCGTCAGCGGCGCCTCCTCGTACAACGTCTACCGCAACGGAACGAAGGTCGGCTCCGCGACGGGCACCACGTACACCGACACCGGCCTGTCCGTCGGCACCTCCTACAGCTACACCGTCGCCGCGGTCGACTCCTCCGGCGCCGTCGGCACATCGTCCGCATCGGTCACGGCGACAACGACAGGCTCCGCACCCAAGTGCTACACCGACAACAACTACAACCAGGTACAGGCCGGACGCGCCCACCAGAGCGGCGGCTACACCTACGCCAACGGCTCCGGCCAGAACATGGGCCTGTACAACGTCGCCGTCATCCACACGCTGAAGGAGACTTCCGCGGGATACTTCGTCATCGCCGACTCCGGCTGCTGAACCGGCAGGAGCCACCTCGCCTGCGCCGCTCGGACCCAGCTCGGCGCGGGCGAGCCCGACGGCGGATCCGGCCCTCTGATCGAGTAGCACGGTGCCGAGGCCGCTCCGGAGACTCTGCGCCACGACCCGCTCCAGCACGTCAACGGCGCTCTCCCATGATGCACCCGGGTTTCGGACACCGCGGCCAGGTTGGCGGTGCGTCAGCAGACTCCTCAAGAGCCCGGACACGTCAATGGGGCCGGCCCAGGGGCGGGCCGATGCCACGCTGGGTGCCCGAAGCGGACGGACCGACCGTATCGGGGAGCTCGATGCGCAGATCGCGGTGCAGGAGAAGGCGCTCGCCACGGTGATGTCCGTGACGGTCGCCCAGGCCACGCAGCAAGGTCTGGATCAAGGTGCCGCGACCCAGCTCGTGACCCTATGGCAGCGCGACGAGAGGCCGCCCAGCGCCGTCAGGCGCCTTCGTGACCTTGCCGATCGAACTCTCAGAGTCACCTTCCAGAGCCCTGTCCCCGTACGCAAGGGGCGCTCGGGCTGCGCTGTCGGGGTGTGGTTCAAGGGGTGTGGTCTGCTCATTCCGGTCGGGGTTCCCGATACGGCGTGGGTGCTCATCCAGCCGCTTGTCACCAGGTCCGGCCGGGATCGGGAAAGTCCATCGACCTGCCGGCCCGTGAGCCGTCGAGGCGATCCTGTGGAAAGCGCGGAGGGCGAAGACGTGGAACGAGGCTGCTGCACGGATGGCTCATGGCGTGGGCAAGTCGCTCACCGCCGCTGGACCCGTTGGGACGCGGACGGCACATGGGAGCGCGTGGTGGGGGCGCCGGCGGAGGTTCAGAGGGATTCAGACGGTTCCGGTGCCCGTGCCGTCGAAAGAGGCGCCGTTGCCTGAGATGCTGGTCGAGGGTGTGGTCGCCCCCCGTTTGTTCCAGACCGGCGATGGCGATGATGAGGACGGTGAAATGCGCGATGGAACCGTCGCGTCGAGTACCACCATGAGCTGGCAGGCCGCAATCACGGTGAGCGCGATGCCGGGGCGCCCCTGCCGGCGGGCCGCACCCGGTTTCTGGTCCGGTATCAGTTGAGAGGTTGTCACTATGGATCCCCCGCGAAGGTGTTAGTGAACGCCAGCGTTCACTGTCGCGTCAACGGTAGTGAGTCCCCAGTAGAGAACGCAAGCGTTCAGTTAACTGCGCGTCGCGTGCCGCGTCCCCCCTTGTCGTCGCGCGCCGCGTCCCCCGCTCCGGATTCCCGCTTCCCCTCGCTCGCTGGAGAAACATCAGATGGTTACCTCGCGCTGGACTGCCGCTGCCCCCCAGGCGGCCTCACCTCGTCGGCGCGGCGCGGTCCTCGAACGCGCGATCCTGGACGCCGCCCTGGAGCAGCTCAGCACGGTCGGCTGGAACGGCCTCACCATGGAGGGCGTCGCCGCCGGTGCTCAGACCGGGAAGGCGGCGGTCTACCGTCGCTGGCCCTCCAAGGAGGAACTGGTCGCCGACGCGCTGCAGGCCGGCCTGCCACGTCTGGAGGAGGCCCCCGACCTCGGCAGTGTCCGAGAGGACCTGTTGGCCCTGTGCCGTCAGGCCCGGGACGCGATGTTCTCGCGTCCCGGCTTCGCGCTGCGGTCCGTGATTCACGAATGCGATCCGCTGCAGGTCGAGCGGTTCCATGGTGTGATTTTCGACGGGGTGGTGGGGCCGACGATTCAGCTGATCGGCGACATCGTCACCCGCGGGATCGAGCGGGGCGAGGTGCGCGCCGACGCGGCCAACGGCTATGTTCTGGACGCCATTCCGGCGATGATGATGTACCGAAACAAGATTTCCGGAAGCGAATGGAACGACCAGGAGGTCGAGGAGATGATCGACCGGTTCATGCTTCCGCTGCTGCTGTCGCACGGGGAGTGAGCGGCGCCTTGGGCGGTCCCCGGCACGGTCCGGGAGGCCGGGGTGTCGCTCGGGGATCAGTGCGGCGTACGCTAAGGGCGCCATGCCGTACGAACCGCCTACTCACACCGTCGAGCGCTCCCTTCGCGCCACGACCGGAGCCAAGGTCATTGCCGGTGTCGACGAGGTGGGGCGCGGCGCCTGGGCCGGACCCGTCACCGTCTGTGCCGCGGTCACCGGCCTTCGTCGACCGCCCGACGGCCTCACCGACTCCAAGCTGCTGACCGTCAGGCGGCGTACGGAACTTGCGGAGGCGCTGCGGGGGTGGGTCACGGCCTACGCCCTGGGGCACGCCTCGCCGGAGGAGATCGACGACCTCGGCATGACAGCCGCACTGCGACTCGCGGCGGTCCGCGCCCTGGAGACCTTGCCCGTCCGTCCCGACGCGGTCATCCTCGACGGGAAGCACGACTACCTCGGTACTCCGTGGCGGGTGCGCACGGTCATCAAGGGTGACCGATCGTGTGTGGCCGTGGCCGCCGCCTCGGTGATCGCCAAAGTTCAGCGCGACAAAATGATGGCCGAACTGGGTATCGACCATGCAGACTTCGGATTTGCGGACAATGCCGGGTACCCGTCGCCCGTGCACAAGGCCGCACTGGAGGTGCGGGGCCCCACCCCGTACCACCGGTTGTCGTGGGCGTATCTTGATGCGCTGCCCCAGTGGCGGCACCTCAAGAAGGTCCGCAGCTGGGCGGAGGGAAGCGTTCCGGAGATCGAGGGTCAGCTCGGCTTCGATTTCTGACGTTCCGGTCGCACAGTTGTGCCACCCGGTTCACGTGACCTGCACCAACGTTTGATAAATATCAGCTCATGCCTCTCATTCCCGAGGAGCCTCAGATTCACGAGAGTGCCCAGGGTCCCCGCGCCACTCCGGCCAGTGGCCGTACCGCGCCGACCCCTCGTCCCGTACCCGGCCCCCGCCCCGCGGCCCCGTCGCGTCCCGGTCGTCCCGGCCCTGTGCGGCCCACGCCGCCGGTGCAGCGCACGTCGCGTGACGTGGCCAAGCCAGGCCAGTCCGGCCCGGCCGTCCCCGCCGCGGCAGCGGCGGCCCCGCAGATCCAGCTGATCCCGGCCACGGTCGAGAGCGCTCTCGACGCGGCCGAGGAAGCAGTGGACCTGCTCCTCGAATCGGGTCGCGCCCCCGGCGACGTGCTGGTGATCACCACCGGCGCGCAGCATCCGTGGGCCGACCACGAGCTGACCTTCGGCGAAGCCTCCTACTGGGCCCAGCACGACGCGGGCGACGACGTCTTCTACGCGGACGCCGCCGTCGCCTCCCGTGCCGCGACCCGCTCCGTGGTCGTCGTCGCCGTCAACGGCGGCCCCGACACCGCCGCCGCCACCGCGCTGCCACTGGCCCTCTCCCGGGCCGGCGCCCTGCTGATCGTCTGCGGCGACCCGCAGCGCATCAACTCGGTGCTGGGGGCAGGCGTCTGAGCTGCCTCCGGCGCCTCTGGGGCTCCGGAGGTACCGAGGGGGCCACGGCGTTGATGCGCACAGTGGTGCCTTCGGCGTGCCCGGGACGAGGGGCGCCGATCCCGCTGCCCGCCGCGGCGGTGGCCGCCGGGCGGCCGGAGGATCCGGCGCGCGGGCACCGGGCAGGATCCCCCGGATGACCGGACGGCGGAACGTCCCTCTCGCGCGCGGCGCGGCGTGACCGCGGGGTACTCCGCAGGGCGACGTCAGGACGCCGTGCCCGGCGAGACGTGACGGGTCGGCGCTCCCGCGCGGGGGCCGCGGTTCAGCGGGCCGCCGCTCGACGCAGCACCTCGGAGACGGCACCGCCGGTACGCGGCGACAGGGGCGGGGCCTCGGACAGGGCGAAGGGTTCGGGAGGCGAGTCGGCGTTGGGACGCCGGCCGCCACGACCCTCGCCGAGCACCTGCCAGCCGTCGTGCGTCAGCGTGATGTACGCCCCGCAGCGCAGCCCGTGGAGAGTGCAGGCGTCCCGCAGTCCCCACATCCAGGCACCGTCCTCCTCCGTCCAACGCGCGTCCCCCTCGCGGCAGTAGAGCAGTACGGCGGTCCGCACCGGGGTACGGCGGCGCAGGTCGTGCGGGATGACCCGGCGCAACTGGGCCAGCAGTGCGTTGCGGAACATCCAGCCGTCGGCCGGGGCAGGGCGCCGGCCGAAGGAGGCGCTGGCACACAGCCGCTCCTCCGGGTCGAGAACGGCGACGACCGCGGTGCCCGGTCGGGGGCGATGCCGGGTGTGCAGGCCGCTGACGACCTCACGGGGGTTGCGCAGCAGCGGTATTCCGGCGTCGGCCCACTCCGCGGGCTCAAGCAGGCGACTGGCGGACGCGGCGGACGCGGACGGCGACAACGATGCCGCCGAGGACGGAGCGAATCCGAAGGTCACGTTCCTCCCTTCGGCTACGCGCCCACACTGCGGGCGAGATCGGATTCGGGGCCGCGCGCACCGCAGCAAAGCCCAACCGGATCACGGACGAGCCGTGCGGGGAGCGGACCTCAATTCTTGCTGTCGAACTTGGATGCGGCAACGAGCAAATGGGGCCACCGACTGTTATCTGGCGGTGCGTCGCTTATATCCCTACCCGTTGAGATGCCGGGCGACCCCTGGGACGTTCGAGCACGGCACGTTCGTACGCCGCTCCCGGCGCCGGATCCGAGCAGCAGCGGGCCGGTCAGCCCTGCACGGCGAGGACCAGCGGCAACACCCCCCGCACCCCGGCCTTACGGAGCAGGCGCGCCGCCACCGCAAGGGTCCAGCCGGTCTCGGTGAAGTCGTCCACCAGCAGGACCGGTCCCTGGACCTCGGCGAGCGCGGCGGCCAGGCCGGGCGGCACGGTCAGGGCACCGTCGAGGACCTTCAGCCGCTGGGCGCTGTTGCTGCGCGAGACCCGGAGCGCATCGCCCGCGTACTCGACGGATCCCAGCAGGGGCATCCGGCCGACCTCCGCGATCCGCGCGCCCAGGGAATGGACCAGCCGGGGCCTGGAACGCGAGGCGACGGTGACGACACCCGCCGGGCGCTGCTGCGGGTCGGCCGCGCCCGGAGCCCAGCCGCCGGGTCCCTTCGCCCAGTCGGCCAGCACCTCCACCACGGCGCGGGCGACATCGTCCGGCACCGGCGCGTCCGCGGCCTGGGGAGCGAGCAGCGGTCGTAGCCGATTGCCCCACCCGATGTCCGACAACCGTCCCAAGGCCCGTCCCGCCGACGCCTGTTCACCGGCCGGAATGCGCCCCTTGAGATCGATTCCGATCGCCGGCAGCCCGGTCGGCCACATCCGGCGGGGCTCCACCTCGACGCCCGCGCGGCCCAGGTCGACCCGCGCGGCGTCGAGCGCGGCCGAGGTGGTGTCGGCCGTGAAGCGGGGCCGCGCGCAGTTGTCGCAGCGGCCGCACGGTTTCGCGCCCTCGTCGTCCAGTTGGCGCTGCAGAAACTCCATCCGGCACTCCGGCGTGGCCGCGTACTCGCGCATCGCCTGCTGCTCGGCCTCACGCTGCCTGGCCACCCAGGCGTACCGGTCGGCGTCGTACGTCCACGGCTGCCCTGTCGCGACCCAGCCGCCCTTGACCCGCCGGACCGCGCCGTCCACGTCGAGGACCTTCAGCATGGACTCCAGCCGGGATCGGCGCAGTTCCACCAGTGGCTCCAGCGCGGGCAGCGACACGGGAGCGCCGGCCCGGGAGAGAACGTCCAGGGTGCGGCGCACCAGCTCCTCGGACGGGAAGGCGAGCGAGGCGAAGTAGTCCCAGATGGCCTCGTCCTCCCTGCCCGGCAGCAGCAGCACCTCGGCGTGCTCGACACCGCGGCCCGCACGGCCCACCTGCTGGTAGTAGGCGATGGGGGAGGAGGGCGAGCCGAGGTGCACCACGAACCCGAGGTCGGGCTTGTCGAAGCCCATACCGAGCGCGGATGTGGCGATCAGAGCCTTGACCCGGTTGCCGAGCAGGTCGTCCTCGGCCTGCTGCCGGTCGGCGTTCTCCGTCTTCCCCGTGTACGACGCCACGGGATGCCCGCGCTGCCGGAGGAAGGCGGTGACCTCCTCGGCGGCGGCCACGGTGAGCGTGTAGACGATGCCCGAACCCGGCAGGTCGTCCAGGTGGTCCGCGAGCCAGGCCATCCGGTGCGCGGCGTCCGGCAGCCGCAGCACGTTCAGGCTGAGGCTCTCCCGGTCCAACGGGCCGCGCAGGACGAGCGCGTCCGAGGTGCCGCCGGTGCCGAGCTGCTCGGCCACGTCGGCGGTCACCCGCGCGTTGGCCGTGGCGGTGGTCGCCAGCACCGGCACGCCCGGCGGCAGGTCGGCCAGCATGGTGCGCAGCCGCCGGTAGTCGGGCCGGAAGTCGTGGCCCCAGTCGGAGATGCAGTGGGCCTCGTCCACCACGAGCAGACCGGTCGCCGCGGCGAGTCTGGGCAGGACCTGGTCTCGGAAGTCCGGATTGTTGAGACGCTCCGGGGACACGAGGAGGACATCGACCTCGCCGGCCGCGATCTCCGCCTGGATCGACTCCCATTCCTCCGTGTTGGAGGAGTTGATGGTGCGGGCGTGGATGCCGGCCCGGGCCGCGGCCTCCACCTGGTTGCGCATGAGCGCGAGCAGCGGGGAGACGATCACTGTCGGTCCCGCGCCGGACGCTCTGAGCAGCGAGGTCGCCACGAAGTACACCGCGGACTTGCCCCAGCCCGTGCGCTGGACGACCAGGGCCCGGCGCCGGTCCGCGACCAGCGCCTCGATCGCCCGCCACTGGTCCTCGCGCAGCCGGGCGGCGCCCGTGCCGTCCCCGACGAGACGGGCGAGGACGGCGTCCGCCCGGGTCCGCAGTTCCGCGTTGCTCGTGTGCTCCATGCGTCCATACAACAGGACGGGACCGACAGCCGGGCGGGCCTGTGGATACCGGAGACGGCTTTGTCGTGCCCCTGATTCGACTTATCCACAGGCCAAACCGGAATCACAGGATCCGCGAGATCGTCTGCACATGACGAATCACAGCGAAACCACCGGACCTTCCGAAAACGGCGACATCACCCGAGGCGCGGTCCCGCTCGGGCCCTCCGCCCACGACACCCAGGTCACCCTGCGCACCCCGGCCGAACTGGCCGACGCGCTGCCCTATCTGCTCGGGTACCGTCCCGAGGACAGCATGGTGCTGGTGGCGCTCCACGACCGCGCCGGCCGCGGCCGCTTCGGCGGACGCGCCCGGCTCGGCATCCCCGCCCACCAGGACGACTGGGAGGCGGCCGCACGCCAGCTCGCGCAGGGGCTGGTGACCGGCGGCGAGCGCCGGGGAGCCCGGCCCGAGCAGATGGTCGCCTACGTCTGCCAGGAACCGGCGGCCGGCGAATCGGGCCGGGACGTGATGCTCCGGCTGGCGCCGCTGACCCAGCTGCTGCGTGTCGAGTGCGGCCGGCTCGACGTGCCCGTGATCGAGGCACTGTGCGTCTCGGACGGCCGCTTCTGGTCGTACTGCTGCCCGACCGAGGAATGCTGTCCGCCCGAGGGCGCCCCCATGGGCCTGCCCGGCACCTCGGTGCTGGCGGCCGCCGCCACCTACGCCGGGATCCAGGTCCGCGGCAGCCTGCGCGAACTGCGGGCCAGGCTGCTGCCCTGGGAGACCGGCGCCGTGCTGGAGCAGGAGATCGCCCTGGACGGCGCCGGCATGGCGTTGGTGCCCCGCATCCTCGACGACGCCTTCCGCGCGGACGTGGCCGAGGAGACCCTCACCCTTGCCGCGCGGGTCATCGACCGGTACGCCGCGGCCACCCCGGTGTCCGGCACCCACCAGGCGGATGCCCGCGACGACGCCCTGCTCTCCCACGAAGAGGCGGCCACGCTGGTTCTCGGACTGCAGGACCGCCAGACCCGCGACCGCGCGGCCGCCTGGATGGAGGGCGACGAGGCGGGACCGGCCCTGCGGCTGTGGCGAGCCCTGGCCCGCCGCTGCGTCGGCCCCTACGGCGAACACGCCGCCGCTCCTCTCACGCTGGCGGGCTGGGTCGCCTGGTCGACCGGTGACGACCTGGAGGCACGGGAAGCCTTCGCGATGGCCCTGGGCGCGGACCCCGGCTACCTCTTCGCCAAGCTGCTCCACCAGGCCTGCAACGAGGGCATCGACCCGGAGTCGATCCGCCGCTGCCTGCGCACGGAACGCACGGAACCTGCGGAGTACGTGGAACCCACGGAACCCACGGAGCTTACGGAACCCGCGAAGCGCACGGAACGGACGGAACTCACGGACCGCGTCGGCCGCGCGCCGGCGGTCGGCACCGCAGCGGTCGGCACCGCACCGGTTGCGGACGCAGCGGTCGGCGACTCCGGTCCGCCGCACCACGACGCCGCCGACTCGTCGGCCGTCGCTTCCGGCACCCGCCGCGGCCGCCCGCCACGCCCCGGAGAGACCGCCGGCGACCGACGGCAGCGGCCGTCCGGAGCCCGGCCGCGACAGGTGCGCTCGGCGCGCACCCGCCCCGGCGCCGCCGGGCCGGGCCGCACGCGCACGCGTGCCGCGGAGAAGGCGGAGCGGAGTGAGGCAGGTGACCGAGCCGGGCAGGAGGGCGGCCGACCCGCGACCGGCCGCACCGAGGGAGACGAATGAGACGAATGAACAGCGAGGGGACGAGTGAACGGGGGACGGTCATGGGCGGCAGCCAGCCAGCCGGACCTGGACCGGTGAGGTCGGCCGCTGGTCTCGGATCCTCCCGGTTGGGGCGCGCGCGGCACCTCGGCCGCCCGCTCGCCGGCAGGCGCCGCGTCGGCCCACCGGACCCGGGATGTGCGCGGCCACAGGCGCTGGTCGGCGGAGTGAACGACGCGGCACCGCACGGACATCCGATCGGCTTCGGCAGCCGGAGGCGCGTGACCAGGAGGAGTCCGTCTCCGTTCACCTGAGTGGCGGAACGCCTGGACGGGCCGTGCCGCCGTCCGTCCCTCCGGAGCCCTCCGTCCGGCGCCCCGCACATCACGGGCGCACAGGGCACAGAAGAAGCCTCCCCATGCATCAGCCGACTCCGCCCTCCACTGCCACCGACAACCGCCGCCTGCGGGACGGTCCGCCCTGGCCGCCGGCGGACGGCGGCCTCGGCCCCGTGCAGCCGCGCGGCCGGGCACCCCGGCCCACCCCGACCCGCCCGGTTCCCCAGGGCCCGGTGCGCGCCGGCGGCCTGCCGCCCACACACACCGCCCTGATCTGTGTCGCGCTGCCCGGCCTCGCCATCTCCACTGAAGACGGTCAGCTGACCGGCCGGGGGCTGGAAGGGTTCTACCGGGCGGGCCGGCGGCTGCTCGCGCGCTGCCAGGTCCGCGTGGCAGGCCGTGAACCGCTCGCGGTGCAGGCCCGGGTGACGGGAGCGGACTCCGCCCGCTTCGTCGGCACGCTCCGGGTCTCGCCGGCGGCCGGCCCGGATCCGGACGTCGTCGTGGAACGGACCCGGCAGGCCGACGGCACGGAGCGCATCATCTTGCGCAACTGCGCACCGCACCCCCTCCGCCTGCCTCTGGAGGCGGCCCTCGGCACGGACCTTGCGGACCTGAGCGCCATCGCCTCCGGCGCTCCGGGACCCGAACTCCCGGCCACAGTCCACGACTCCGGCCTCCGCTGGACCACCGCCACCGGCAACGCCTTGGTCACGGCGGACCCGCCACCGTCCGATGCGCTGGCCTCGGCGGGACTGCTGCGCTGGGAGTTCGAGCTGCCGCCGGGTGGGACGGTGAGCGTGGAGCTGCGAGTGCGCCCGGACGGCGCGAGCCACCTGCGCGCCGTGGGACGTGCCGCGAGCAGCCCGTTGGCGCAGGCCGGAGCGACGGGCGACGACCCGAGGGGCACCGCCTTGCTGAGGGCGAGCATCGACGACCTCCAGGCGCTGCTGCTCCGCGATCCCGCACACCCCTCCGACAGCTATCTCGCCGCCGGGGCGCCCTGGCGCTGTGGTCTGGCACCGGCCGAGGCACTCGCCGCCGCCCGGATGACCCTGCCCCTCGGCACCCGCCTCGCCGCAGGCACACTGCGCACCCTGGCACGCACCCAGCTCCGCGGTCCGGGACCGCGGACCGGCATGATCCCCGGGCCGCACCGCGACGCCGGAGCACATCTGCCGCCGGGCTGCACGGGGACGGAGGCCACCCTTCTCTTCCCCGTCCTGCTGGCGGAGGCCCGCCGGTGGGGGCTCCCGGAACAGGAGACGCGGGAACTGCTGCCCGCCGCCGAGCGTTGCCTGGCCTGGCTGCGTACCACGGTCAGCGACCAGACCTACCTCCGCGACCCGCAGCCCGGCGGCCTCACGCGTAGCGAGACCCAGGCCCACGCCCACCGGGCCGCCCTGCTAGGTGCCGACCTCCTCGATGCCTGCGGGCGGCCCGGAAGCGCCGGGCTGCGGCAGTGGGCAGCGGAACTGAGGAAGGCGTTCCGCGCTGACTTCTGGATCGATGACCGGGGCGGCGGCCGTCCTGCCGCGGCCCTGACCCCGGACGGCCGCCCCCTGGCCCACCTGGGCTCCGCCACCGTGCACCTGCTCGACACCGGCCTGCTCGGTGCCGGCGAACTGGCCGTCGGTCTGCTCGACAAGGTGCAGACCGAGCAGCTCGCCCGGCTGCTCGGCGGACCGGCCATGGACTCGGGATGGGGGCTGCGTGGCCTGAGCGCGAAGGAGGCCGGGCACAGTCCGTTCGGACATCGCTCCGGCGCCGTCCGGGTCCAGGAGACGGCGCTCGCCGTCGCCGGGCTCGCCGCCGCGGGCTACGAGAAGGAGGCGGGCGGGCTGCTGCGCGGCCTGCTCGCGGCGGCCGAGCACTTCGGTCACCGGTTGCCGGAGATGTTCGCCGGAGAACAGCGCTGCGAGGGAAGTGCTCCCCTTCCGCATCCCGCGGCCTGCCGTCCGGCGGCCACGGCCGCCGCGGCCGGGGTCCTGCTCCTCACCACCCTCGCCGGTATCCGTCCCGACGCCCCGGCAGGTACCGTCACCCTCCGCCCGGTCCACAGCGCCCCCCTGGGCGAGCTCGGCCTGACCGGGCTGCGAGTGGCCGGTGCTCCCTTCTCGGTGCGGGTCAGCCGGCTCGGTCTGGCCATGGTCGAGGAGGCCGCGGACGGCCTGCAGCTGGGGGTGTGAGCTCCTGGCGGGAGAAGGCGCGACCATGTCCGGCGTCACGGCGGTGGCGAAAGGACGACCGGGTCGCGAACGTGTGCCGGAAGGAACGGCGGCGCATACATGAGGCGCATACGGGAGCGAAGTGGATCAGCCGTCGGAGTGGGTACCGAAGGGAGTGTTTATCGTCAGGCAGACGACTATGATCACCGCATGCCCTACGACCCGTCAGCCTTTCCGCCGTTCGCCGTCACCGTGGACCTGGTCGTGCTGACCGTGCGCCGACATGCCCTCTGCGCGTTGGCTGTGCGCAGAGGCGAGTCGCCGTTCCAGGGCCGCTGGGCGCTGCCGGGCGGCTTCGTGAGGGCCGACGAGGACCTTTCGCAGGCGGCGGCGCGGGAGCTCGCGGAGGAGACAGGGCTGCGGGCCCACGACCCCGACGCCCCCGCGCAGGAGGGCGGAGCCCACCTGGAGCAGCTGGCGACCTACGGCGACCCCAAGCGCGACCCGCGGATGCGTGTGGTCAGCGTCGCCCACCTCGCCCTCGCCCCCGACCTCCCCGCACCGCGCGCGGGTGGCGACGCCAGCAACGCTCGCTGGGCGCCGGTGGAGGAGCTGCTCGCGCAGGGTGGCTACGGCCGGGACGGCGAGCCCGTCGCGCCGCTCGCCTTCGACCACGCCCAGATCCTGTCCGACGGGGTGGAACGGGCCCGGTCCAAGATCGAGTACTCGTCGCTGGCCACCGCGTTCTGCCCGCCCGAGTTCACGGTCGGCGAGCTGCGCCGGGTCTACGAGGCGGTGTGGGGGGTGGCACTCGACCCGCGGAACTTCCACCGCAAGGTGACCGGAACCCCCGGCTTCCTCGTCCCCACCGGCGGTACGACCACCCGCCAGGGCGGTCGTCCGGCCCAGCTTTTCCGGGCCGGCGGGGCCACTCTGCTCAACCCGCCGATGCTCCGGCCCGAGGTGTGACCGTCCGACAGCGCGAACTTGGGCGAGGTTAAAACCTTCTATACCCGGAAAAACGGTCATTCCGCGCTATCTTCCCTAAGGTGATCCAGGCCTTCGGACTGACCAGCACCCCCCGCAAGGCGCACCCGCCCGCTGTCGACGACGTGACCTTCGAAGCGAGCGCGGGCCGCGTCACCGCGCTCCTGGGCGGGGCAGGAGCGGGCAAGACCACGACGCTCAGACTGATGCTCGAACTTCAACAGGGCCGCGGCCTCACCTACTTCAGGGGGCGCCCCCTGCACCGCATCGCGCACCCCGCGCGCGAGGTCGGCGTGGTCCTCGGCGACGTGCCCGGTCATCCGTCCCGCTCGGTCCGCGGTCATCTGCGCATGCTCTGCGCGGCGGCCGGGGTGCCCGCCCGGCGCGCCGACGAAGTACTCGAAGCGGTCGGGCTCGTCAGCCTGCGCGAGGAGCGCCTCGGCACGCTGTCGCACGGCGTGGACCGCCGACTCGGCCTGGCCTGCGCCCTCCTTGCCGACCCGCACACCCTCGTCCTGGACGAACCCGCGGACGGCCTCCCCACCCGTGAAGCCCTCTGGCTGCACCGCATGCTCCGGGCGCACGCGGGGCAGGGCGGCACGGTTCTGTTCACCACCGCCGACCCCAAGGAGGCCGCCCGCGCTGCCGACCGCGTCGTCACCCTGGAGGCCGGCAGGCTCGTCGCGGACCAGGAGGCCGGCGAGTTCGCCCGCACCCGGCTCCGCCCGCGCGTGGCCGTCCGCAGCCCCCACGCCGCCCGGCTCGCCGCCGCCCTCAGCAAGGAGGCCCGCACCGCCCACCGCTCGGTGGAGGTCGTGGAGGAAGGCGGCAACCGCCTCTCCGTGTACGGCAGTTCGACAGCCGAGGTCGGCGAGACCGCCTTCCGTCACGGCATCCTGGTCCACCAACTCGCCGACGAGACAGGCGACATGGGGCCGGGCGCCGGGGCTGAGCCCCAGGTGGAGGACGGGCCCGGGCCGGGAGCGGCACCGCGGACGGAGCGGCCGGAGCCGGGCCCCGTCGCACCGGCCGCGGCCGAGGAGGGCCGGCCCACGAGCGACCGGCGAGATGCCGAGAGTGCCGGGGAACAGGCCGCGGTGCACGGTGACCGGCCGGCGTGTCCGCAGCCGGCCGAGGAGGTGCCGGCCGCCGGTCGGCAGGACGCACCACACGCGGACCTGCGCAGGGACGCGGACACGCCCGCGGTCGCACCGCAGCCGCGGACGGAGCTGGGCGGCCCGCAGCCCGCGGTCGCCCCGGGCCTCGCGCAACAGCCGCGCACCACCGACCAGGAGCAGGGCCGGAGCCGGCCGACGGCCGCAACGGAACCCTGTGACGCGGCTGAACCCCAGTGCCGCACCACCGTCGCGGACCGCACCGGCCACCCGGCCGTCACGTCTCTGCCGACGACTGCGGACACGGAGCGTGCCACCCTCGTGCGAACCGCGGGCGAGTTGCCCGCTCCCGCGGCTGCCGAGCCGTCGACCGCTGCCTCGGCCGCCCCCTCGACAGGCACACCGTCGGCCTCCGTCGGATCCATCGGCTCCATCGGCTCCGCCGGCTCCGCGGAGACCTCCGGGCACGCCGGGACGACCCGGACAGTGCCCGCCGTGCCCGCCCAGCCACCGGCCGCCCAGTCGCCGAGCCGTCCGGTGTCCGTCCAGACCTCGACCCCCCGGCCGTCGGCCCAGGTCGCGGCCGCCGCCACCCGGCCGACGCCCTGCGCGCTGTCTGCCGATGCACCTGCGGATCGGCTCTCGACGGACGTCATGTCCGCCGAGGCCGTCAGCGATGAACTGTCGATCCGCGCCGCAACCGCGGACGCTCCTGCAACCCGGCCCTGCACCCCCGCGGGAGCCCCCGAAACCCCCACCGTCCAACGGCCCGCCGAGCACCCGCAGCCGGAACCCCGCAAGGCTCCGGCAACCGGCGAGGAGTCCGCCCCGCCGCCCGTCGCCCCCGCGCGCCGCGACGGCGTCGATGGCGAGCCGGACCTTCTCTCCCCGCTTCCGCCCCCCATCTCCGTCCGCCCCACCCCCGGCCCGCTCCGCCCCCTGCGCTACGAACTCCGCCGGGCCGCCGGCATCGGCACCGGTTTCCTCACCTGCGGTGCCGTGCTGCTGGTGTCCGCCCTCATCGCCGTACTGCTGGCCCGGGTGGGACACACCCCGCAGGCCCGGCTGTTCGCCGCCTGGCCGCGGGAGCTGCCGCTGCCCCCGGCGGCGCTCGGCGCGGGACTGCTCGGGGCCCTGGCCTTCGGAGACGAGTTCCGTCACCCCGCGCTGGCTTCGGACCGTGGCACGGTGCCGCGCCGGCTGGGGCTGCTCACCGCGAAACTGCTGGTCTCCGGAGCGACCGCGGTACTGCTCTCGTTCCTCACCCTGGGCTGTGACGCCGAAGTGCTCTACCTCCTCTACGGACGGGAGCTCGCACAGGTTCCCGCCGACTGGATCTCCCTGACCGCGAGTTGGTTCGCACTGGTCGTCGGCTGCGCCTGGGCCGGCGTACTGGCGGCCGGTGTCTTCCGGTCCACCACGGCCGGTCTCGCCGCGGTGCTCGCCGTACCCGTGCTCGTCGTCCCCGTCGTACACAGGGCTGTGCAGGGGACGGGAGTACGGATGGCCGCCGGACTCCCGATGCGGATGCGGGAGACGTTCCTGCTGAAGTGGCCCTTCGGGGGAGAGCGGTATCTGGTCGGCGCGGTCCGGGTGCTGGCCCAACCTGTGGGCGCCGCACTGGGGTTGTCGCTGGCAGCGCTGGTCTGCGCGTATCTGTTCAGCACCCTGCGGACCAGGGCCCGATGACCGGGGACCGGGCGCTTGCGATCCCGTCGTGCGCACAACTCCGCGCAGATCGGCCATTTCTTTCCGATAAGGCGTCAATTGCGATGGGGTGAGCGATCACCCTTTCGTGTGCTTTTCACCAAAGACCTCAAGGGAGTTGGAGGCAGCGCCGACAAAGGATCCGTGAGTACCCTTGCGCACACCATGATGACCGCCGCCCGCTCCGCAGACTCTGGTCTGGTCGGCCCGGGCGAACTCGACCGCTACCCCTACGCGGAGGTCCCCGTCACCGATCGGGTCGGCACGCCCGCCTGGGAGGGCGCGGATCCGGAGCTGGGCCGTGTGGGCCGGCGCGCCGCGGGCAGCCGTGGCCGCGGACTGCACGGTCAACTCGTCCAACAGCTGGGTCAGATGATCGTCTCGGGCGACCTGGGCGCGGACCGCCCGCTGGTCCCCGAGGAGATCGGCCAGCGTTTCGAGGTCTCCCGCACCGTCGTCCGTGAGTCCCTCCGGGTCCTGGAGGCCAAGGGCCTGGTCAGTGCCCGCCCGAACGTCGGCACGCGGGTGCGTCCCGTCAGCGACTGGAACCTCCTCGACCCGGACATCATCGAGTGGCGGGCCTTCGGGCCGCAGCGCGACGACCAGCGCCGTGAGCTCAGCGAGCTGCGCTGGACGATCGAGCCGCTCGCCGCCCGCCTCGCCGCCGGGCACGGGCGCGAGGACGTCCAGCAGCGGCTCTGCGACATGGTCGAGATCATGAGCCACGCCATGGCGCAGGGCGACGCACTGACCTTCTCGCGCGCCGACGCCGAGTTCCACTCGCTGCTCATCCAGATCGCCGGCAACCGCATGCTGGAGCACCTGTCCGGCATCGTGTCGGCGGCCCTCCAGGTGTCCGGCGGCCCGGTCACCGGCTGTGAGCGGCCGAACGAAGCGTCCCTGGCCCAGCACGCGCGGATCGTCGACGCGCTCGGCACCGGCGACGGCACCGCGGCCGAGTCGGCGATGCGTCAGCTGCTGACCGTCCACCCCGAGGTGGAGCGCGTGGTGCCCGCCCCGCGCGAGCACTGACCCGCGTCGCGAGCGGTGCGCTCGGTCAGCCCCGCGTTGTCGGGGCGCCGTCGGTTCGGGAACCCGCTTCCGCCGGCCGCCGCCGGACCCCGCCGGATCCTTCAGGGCTCCGGCGGGGCCCGGCGATGCGGCGGGGCCGGGCGCGGTCCGGGCGCGGTGGCCGATGGCGCGACGGATCCGGCGGCGGTCGTACGACCGGACCGGTTGCGCGGCAGTCGTACGACCGGACCGGTGGCGCGGCGGTCGTGCGGCGGGCTCCGAAGTGGTCCGAACGGCCGGGAGAGATCATTAACGACTACCTATGCCCCTGTCTGACCGTTTTTGAGCGCTTACGGGGTGTGACTCGGGCCACGTAGATTGGGCGTAACGCTCTTGCGAACAACGCGATGACCTAAGAGGTGACAGCCGCGGAGGGAATACGGACGCCATTCATGGCGCTGTGAATCTTCCCGGCCCCCGCCCGCGCCGTCGGCCCATCCCCAAGCCGGCGGTCGGCTCCAGTCCGTCCCGGACGGGGCCGGAAGCCGTTTTCCAACGTTCCGAGAGGTTGTTCGTGTCGGCCAGCACATCCCGTACGCTCCCGCCGGAGATCGCCGAGTCCGTCTCTGTCATGGCTCTCATTGAGCGGGGAAAGGCTGAGGGGCAGATCGCCGGCGACGATGTGCGTCGGGCCTTCGAAGCTGACCAGATTCCGGCCACTCAGTGGAAGAACGTACTGCGCAGCCTCAACCAGATCCTTGAGGAAGAGGGTGTGACGCTGATGGTCAGTGCCGCGGAGCCCAAGCGCACCCGTAAGAGCGTCGCAGCGAAGAGTCCGGCCAAGCGCACCGCCACCAAGACGGTCGCGGCGAAGACGGTGACCACCAGGAAGGCCACCGCCACGGCCGCCCCTGCCGTGGCGCCCGCCGCCGTCGCCGACGACCCGGCCGAGGAGGCGGCGCCCGTGAAGAAGGCCGTTGCCAAGAAGGCCGCCCCCGCCGCAAAGAAGACGGCCGCGAAGAAGACCGCGACCGCCGCCGCCAAGAAGACGGTGGCCAAGAAGACCGCAGCCAAGAAGGACGACGCCGAGATCCTCGAGGAAGAGGTCCTCGAGGAGGCCAAGGCGGGCGCCGAGGAGCCGGAGGGCACCGAGAGCGCGGGCTTCGTCCTGTCCGACGAGGACGAGGACGACGCGCCGGCGCAGCAGGTCGCCGCGGCCGGTGCCACCGCCGACCCGGTCAAGGACTACCTCAAGCAGATCGGCAAGGTCCCCCTGCTCAACGCCGAGCAGGAGGTCGAGCTCGCCAAGCGCATCGAGGCCGGCCTGTTCGCCGAGGACAAGCTGGCCAACGCCGACAAGCTGGCCCCGAAGCTCAAGCGCGAGCTGGAGATCATCGCCGAGGACGGCCGCCGCGCCAAGAACCACCTCCTGGAGGCCAACCTCCGTCTGGTGGTCTCCCTGGCCAAGCGCTACACCGGCCGCGGCATGCTCTTCCTGGACCTCATCCAGGAGGGCAACCTCGGTCTGATCCGCGCGGTCGAGAAGTTCGACTACACCAAGGGCTACAAGTTCTCCACGTACGCCACCTGGTGGATCCGGCAGGCGATCACCCGCGCCATGGCCGACCAGGCCCGCACCATCCGTATCCCGGTGCACATGGTCGAGGTCATCAACAAGCTCGCGCGCGTGCAGCGCCAGATGCTCCAGGACCTGGGCCGCGAGCCCACCCCGGAGGAGCTGGCCAAGGAACTCGACATGACCCCGGAGAAGGTCATCGAGGTCCAGAAGTACGGCCGTGAGCCCATCTCCCTGCACACCCCGCTGGGCGAGGACGGCGACAGCGAGTTCGGTGACCTCATCGAGGACTCCGAGGCCGTCGTCCCGGCCGACGCCGTCAGCTTCACGCTCCTCCAGGAACAGCTGCACTCGGTGCTGGACACCCTGTCCGAGCGCGAGGCCGGTGTCGTGTCCATGCGGTTCGGTCTCACCGACGGTCAGCCGAAGACCCTCGACGAGATCGGCAAGGTGTACGGCGTCACGCGTGAGCGCATCCGTCAGATCGAGTCCAAGACCATGTCGAAGCTGCGCCACCCGTCGCGGTCCCAGGTGCTGCGCGACTACCTCGACTAGGTCGCGTTCGTACGGCGCCGAAGGCCCGGCCTCCCACCGCGGAGGCCGGGCCTTCGTGCTGCGGCGTGCGGTGCGCTGGATGACTCTGGGTGTCCCAGTCCCACCCAGAGTGAGGAGCGTGCATGCGCCGTTCTGTTGCCCCGGCCCTGATCCGGCCGCTGATCCTGGCGGCCGTCAGCGCGGCCATACCACTGGCCACCACGTCTCCCGCCACTGCCGACAGCGTCGTGGTCGGCGGCTTCCCCGTCGACGTCTCCCAAGCCCCGTGGACGGTCGCGCTGTCCAGCCGTGACCGGTTCGGAGGTACGCGGGCCGGTCAGTTCTGCGGCGGGGTGGCGATCGGCCGGACCACCGTGCTGACCGCGGCCCACTGCCTGGCCGACGAGGTCATCGGCGGGCCGTCCGGCCCGGTCCGCGACCTCAAGGTCATCGCGGGCCGCACGGATCTGCTCGCCGCACAGGGCAAGGAGATCCCGGTGACCGCGGCCCGGATCAATCCGGACTACGACCCCGACGCGAACACCGGTGACTTCGCCGTCCTCACGCTTGCCGAGCCCTTGCCGGCCCGCGCGGTCATCGCGATGGCCCCCCGGGGGGACACCGCCTACGCGCCCGGCACCAGTGCCCTGGTCTCGGGCTGGGGCGACATCACGGGCGGCGGCGACTACTCGCGTCGGCTCTACGCGGCGCGGCTCCACGTGCTGCCGGACGGGACGTGCGAGCGGGCCTATCCCGGTGGCCCCGACGGCACCTACCGGCCCGACTCGATGGTGTGCGCGGGCGAGACCGGGGGCGGCCCTGACGCCTGCCAGGGCGACAGCGGCGGGCCGCTGGTCGCCAAGGGCAAGCTGATCGGGCTCGTGTCATGGGGGAGCGGCTGCGGGCGACCGGGCAGTCCCGGCGTCTACACGCGCGTCTCGGAGGTCGTACGGGCCCTTGGTCCCGGAGGCGCTCTCAGGGGTGCGCGAGGGCCTCACGGGCGCTCCTGAGGGCCCTGACGCGAATACGACGAGGGCGGCCGCTCCCGGAGGAGCGGCCGCCCTTCACCGGCCTGTGCCGGAGCTGGCTCGTCGTGGATGCGAGAGGTCAGCGCTCATCTTCGGAGGCGGTGGCAGGAACGGAGGTCAGCCGTTCCGTCTCGTCCTGTATCTCAGCGGCGATCTTCTTGAGTTCCGGCTCGAACTTGCGACCGTGGTGGGCGCAGAAGAGCAGTTCTCCGCCGCTGAGCAGCACGACGCGCAGGTATGCCTGGGCGCCGCAGCGGTCGCAGCGATCGGCGGCCGTCAGGTGGCTCGCGGGGGTCAGAACAGTAGTCACGTCGCCTCTTCTCTAGCTCGACGAGCTGTCGTACCAGGGTCAACATCCAACCAGCCCGAAAACGTTCCCGCTCGGGGCTTCTCCTCGAAAAAAATCTTTCGAGGTGGCCGTCTGCTGCCGGTTGGCGGCGAATGTGCCGTATTGCGTCGTCTTAGGTGCTTACGGGTTCGCGCGGTTCATCGGTCTCATCCTCCCGGCCGGGTTGCCGGTTGTTTGTGAGGACGTGCCCGGAGCCTAAATGGTTCATGCCTCGAAGGGAACGTGATATGTACTTCACTCCATCGAGGGATCGAACACGCATACGACCCTGGACTAGTGTGAGTTCATGACGAGGGTGGCGTTACAACGGCTCTACCAGGCCTCGGTACCCTCTGAGCGGCGACCGAAGCCGGCCCCTTACCCCAAAGGGGCTCCATTGAAATTCAGCGAGGAGCGAACCGCGTGACCGCCGATACGTCCGTGCCGTCCACAGCGCTGCTGGCAGGAGCAGACCGGGACGGTTCCAACTACACCGCGCGGCACCTGCTCGTCCTTGAGGGCCTCGAAGCCGTGCGCAAGCGCCCCGGCATGTACATCGGCTCGACCGACAGCCGCGGTCTGATGCACTGCCTGTGGGAGATCATCGACAACGCCGTGGACGAGGCCCTCGGTGGGTACTGCGACCACATCGACGTCATCCTCCACGACGACGGCTCCGTCGAGGTCCGGGACAACGGCCGCGGCATCCCCGTGGACGTCGAGCCCAAGACGGGCCTGTCCGGCGTCGAGGTCGTCATGACCAAGCTGCACGCCGGCGGCAAGTTCGGCGGTGGCTCCTACGCGGCCTCCGGCGGTCTGCACGGCGTCGGCGCCTCCGTGGTCAACGCGCTTTCCGCGCGTCTCGACGTCGAGGTCGACCGCGGCGGCAGCGTGCACGCCATCAGCTTCCGCCGTGGTGTACCGGGGGCCTTCACCGGCGCAGGGCCGGACGGCAAGTTCGAGGCCGGGAGCGGGCTGCGCAAGACCAAGCGGGTGCCCAAGACCCGCACCGGCACGCGCGTGCGCTACTGGGCCGACCGCCAGATCTTCCTCAAGGACGCCAAGCTCTCCCTGGACACGCTGCACCAGCGAGCCCGCCAGACCGCGTTCCTGGTGCCCGGCCTGACCATCGTCGTCCGTGACGAATACGGACTCGGCGAGGGCGGCAGCAAGGGCGAGGAGTCGTTCCGCTTCGATGGCGGCATCAGCGAGTTCTGCGAGTACCTGGCCACCGACAAGCCGGTCTGCGACGTCCTCCGTTTCTCCGGGCAGGGCACCTTCAAGGAGACCGTCCCGGTCCTGGACGAACACGGCCAGATGACCCCCACCGAGGTCACCCGCGAACTCGGCGTCGACGTGGCGCTGCGCTGGGGCACCGGCTACGACCAGAACCTCAGGTCCTTCGTCAACATCATCGCCACGCCCAAGGGCGGCACCCATGTGGCCGGCTTCGAGCAGGCCGTCCGCGAGACCCTCAACGAGGCCCTGCGGGCCAAGAAGCTGCTGCGCGTCGCCGAGGACGACATCGTCAAGGACGACGCCCTGGAGGGCCTCACCGCCGTCGTCACCGTCCGGCTCGCCGAGCCGCAGTTCGAGGGCCAGACCAAGGAGGTCCTCGGCACCTCGGCGGCCCGCCGGATCGTGAACAGCGTGATCTCCAAGGAACTGAAGGCGTTCCTCACCTCCACCAAGCGCGATACCGCCGCCCAGGCCCGCGTGGTCATGGAGAAGGTGGTCGCCGCCGCGCGGACCCGCATCGCGGCCCGTCAGCACAAGGACGCGCAGCGGCGCAAGACGGCTCTGGAGTCCTCGTCCCTGCCCGCCAAGCTCGCCGACTGCCGCAGCGACGACGTCGAGCGCAGCGAGCTGTTCATCGTCGAGGGAGACTCCGCGCTCGGCACGGCGAAGCTCGCCCGGAACTCCGAGTTCCAGGCCCTGCTGCCGATCCGCGGCAAGATCCTCAACGTCCAGCGGTCCTCCGTGACGGACATGCTGAAGAACGCCGAGTGCGGGGCGATCATCCAGGTCATAGGGGCGGGTTCCGGCCGCACCTTCGACATCGACGCGGCCCGCTACGGCAAGATCATCATGATGACCGACGCCGACGTCGACGGCTCGCACATCCGCTGTCTGCTGCTGACGCTGTTCCAGCGCTACATGCGGCCCATGGTCGAGGCCGGCCGGGTCTTCGCCGCGGTGCCGCCGCTGCACCGCATCGAGATCGTGCAGCCCAAGAAGGGGCAGGACAAGTACGTGTACACGTACTCGGACCGCGAGCTGCGCGACAAGCTCATGGAGTTCCAGAGCAAGGGCATCCGGTACAAGGACTCCATCCAGCGCTACAAGGGACTCGGCGAGATGGACGCCGACCAGCTGGCCGAGACGACGATGGACCCGCGTCACCGCACCCTGCGCCGCATCAACCTCTCCGACCTGGAGGCGGCCGAACAGGTCTTCGACCTTCTGATGGGCAACGACGTGGCTCCCCGCAAGGAGTTCATCTCCGGCTCGGCGGCGACGCTGGACAGGTCACGGATCGACGCGTAGCCGCTGCGCCGGGCCGCAGCCGGAGAGGCGACCGGAGGGCCCTGACGCGGTGGGCCGGGGCGCGATGGCCGAGGCGTGGTGGGCCGGGGCGCGGTGGGCCGGGCGGCGGGTGTTCGCCGTCCGGTGGGCCTCTCCGGTCCGGCTGGGACGCCCGGCGTCGGCCGTCCGGCCGTCGGTCCGGTCGGTCGTCGTGCCGTGGTCTGTGCGGGGTGGCTGCCGGGGTGCCTGCTGCGTCCTGCCAGGGTCGGCGACCGGCTGAAGTGTGAGGCGTCCGTCGGCCACGGCGCGGCGTGCCCGGCGGGTGTCCTGCGGCGGGACCGTCGCTTTCGCGCTTCCCTGATTCCGTTTCCGCGCGAAGCCTGTCGGCTGTGGTGTGCCGGGCCCGCCGGTTGCTCCGAGGCGGCGTCCGGCGGCGGTTTCGTGAAGCGCTCGGGGTGCTTACGGAACCGAAGCGCTCGCGGAGCGCTTTCGGTGCTTGCAGAGAGCTCTCGGTGCTCGTGATGCTGGGCTGTCAGCTTTGCTGCGCAGTGCCTGCGGGGGGAAAACCGGACGTCGCGTCGCGTCGGGCTGACTGGTGGGCGGCTGTTCTGCGTGGGCGGCTGTTCTGCGTGCTGTCCGTGCCCACCGGACTTTTCACGGGCTCTCCTCGTCGATCACCCACGCCCATCGAGCCCCGCCCGCCGGGTCCAACCCCCGTCGGCTCGCCTGCGCCCGGTCGGCCGCCCCTGTGGCCCGCGTGGGGTTCTCCACCCGGGGGTGGAGGGATCCCGCTCGCTGGAATCCACCCGTGATCCACCCTCGCTCCGATCTGCTGACCTGCGCATTTCCGTAGCGTCGAAGGCGTCGGCAGCTCCCGCTCCCGGCACCGCCCCTTCCCGCTCACGGAGGCTTTGATGTCCGGGCTCGTCAACGCGTTGCTGATCGTGGCCGTCGTCGTCGTGGTGATCGCGCGCCAGTTCCGCGCCCGTCCGATCGACACAGGCAGGCGCTGGTGGCTGGTGCCCGTGATCCTCGCGGTCGTCGCGCTGCGTGAACCCGGCATACTCGACCCCCACCACCGCACCGCCTCCGCCGCGCTGCTCGGCACGGAACTGCTGGTGGGGCTGGTGATGGGTGCCGCCTGGGCCTGGACCACACGGGTGTGGCGGGAAGCAGACGGCGTCGTGTGGACCAAGAGCACCAAGGCCAGCGCGATCGTCTGGTTCGGCGGCATAGCCGTGCGTGTCGGGCTCTACGCCCTCGGAGCCGTGGTCGGCGTCCACCAGGACAGTGCGGCCCTCATGCTCGGACTGGCGGTCACCCTGCTGGTGCGGGCCGGCATCCTCGTCTGGCGCGCGCAGACGCTTCCCTCCGCAGCCTCCGCGAGCGGCCCTGCCCGGGCGTACGGTGACGGAATGGCCCGGGTCACCAGGAAGGAAGGCGTGTGACGGAGAACGCCTGGACACGCTGGCCCTCGCGAGAGGCGCTGAGCCGGGAGGGGCTCTCCCAGCCCCGGCGGTCCCTCGCCTGGGGCGTGCGACTGCTCGTGCTCGCCCTGCTGCTGTGGAGCGCCTTCACCCAGTCGCACGTCCACGGCTGGGGGGCGGCCGCGGCCGTGGCGGGGGTTGTCGTGACCGGTGTGGTCTCCTGGGGTTTCTTCCGGACCACCTATGCCCACAGGCTTGTGCCCTCCCTGGCGCTCGTCAGCGTCCTCCTCGCCATCGCGGTGGTGGCGGAGACCACCGGCTTCCGGGGACCGGCCCTCGTGATCTGGTGCGGCTGCGGCATCTCCGCCCTGGAGCGGCTGCCGGTCGCGATCGCTCTGCCCGTCGCCGCGGTGGCCCTGGCCTCGTACTCCGCGTTCAACAACGACGTATGGCTGACCACCGCGGCCACCGTCGTCGGAATGGCTCTCGCGGGCTACGTCATGCGACTCGACGCCGAGGCTCGGGGCAGTGCCCAGCGGCTGCTCGCCCAGGAGCGTGCCGCGAGAGCGGCGGAGGCCGAGTCCGCGGCGCTGGCGGAGCGGGCGAGGATCGCACGGGAGATCCACGACGTGCTGGCCCACAGCCTCTCGGCACAGATGGTGCACCTGGAGGCCGCGCGGTTGCTGATCGAGCGCGGGGCCGACCGGGAGCAGATCCTCGAACGGGTGGTGGCAGCCCGGGGCATGGCCCGCGACGGGCTCGCAGAGACCCGCCAGGCCCTGTCCGCCCTGCGCGGTGAGCTCACCCCGCTGGAGGACTTCCTGACCGAACTCGTCGGCTCGACCGACGGCGCCGAGGTCACCGTGACGGGTGAACGCAGGTCTCTGCCCGCGGAGGCGTCGCAGACTGTACGGCGCGTAGCCCAGGAGGCGCTGACGAACGTGCGCAAGCACGCCCATGGCGCCAAGGTCCAGGTCCGGCTGGACTACAGCGAGCACGAAGTGGCACTGAACGTAAGGGACTCGGGCGGTCGTCCCGGCGAGCTCAGCGGCGCCGGCGGCGGGTACGGTCTGCTGGGTATGCGGGAGCGGGCCGAGCTGCTGGGCGGGTCGCTGGAGGCAGGGCGTGACGACGAGGGGTTCGAGGTGAGGTTGAGGGTGCCCGTATGACGGAGACGGAGGGGGAGAGGAAGCCCGCACGGGTCGTGGTCGCCGACGACCAGACGGTGGTCAGGGAGGGGATCGTGATGCTCCTCGGGCTGCTGCCCGGCGTGGAGGTCGTCGGAGCGGCGGGTGACGGGGAGGAGGCGGTCCGGCTGGTCGCGGAACTCTCTCCGGACGTGGTGCTGATGGACCTGAGGATGCCGCGCTGCGACGGCGTGGAGGCGACCCGGCGGATCCGGTCGGAGTACCCCGGGACTCAGGTGGTGGTGCTGACGACGTTCGCCGACGACGAGTCGCTGTTCCCGGCGCTGCGGGCCGGCGCCCGTGGATACCTGACCAAGGACGCGGGCGGGGACGAGATCGTGCGAGCCGTGGAGAGCGTGCTGTCGGGGGACGCGGGGCTGTCGCCGAGCATCCAACGGCGACTGCTGGAGCGGCTGTCGCAGCCTGAACCGGCACCCGTGGCCACCGAGGCGCCCGACGGGCTGACCGCGCGGGAGACGGAGGTCCTCGTGCTGATCGCGGAGGGTTTCACCAACCAGGAGATCGCCCGGAAGCTGCACGTGTCCACCGCGACCGTGAAGACACACATCAACAACCTGTTCGCCAAGACGGGGCTCAAGGACCGGGCGCAGGCGGTGCGTTACGCCTATGGGAAGGGACTGGTGCGGCCACCAGGGGATTCAGTCACCTGATGGGGTGAAGAGCCAGGGGAAGAAGAGTCGGGGATCTTCCCGATCTGTCCATCCTTGGGCATGCAGTCAAGCAACGGGCGTCGCCGCGACGGCGGGGGCGACTCCGAGAGTTCGGCCGGGCGGCACGAGGACCAGGGCGAGTACGGCACGGCCTCCCGGGACGTCAGGTACGAGGACCCCTGGTACGACGCACTGGCCTCCGGCTGGGGTGAGCGGGACGGCACCGGGGAGCCGCCGCCGGCCGTACCCGGCGCGCGAACGGAGCGGGACGGCGCGGCTGTTCGCGCCCGTGACGTCTATCTGGAGGTGCAGCGCAGCGCGGCCTTCCAGGAGGTGCGCAGCCGGTACCGAAGATTCGTGGTGCCCGGGGTCGCCGTCTTCCTGTCCTGGTACGTGGGGTACGTGGTGGCCGCGACGACGGCGCCGGGGCTGATGGCGCGGCCCGTCGCCGGCGCGGTGAACGTGGCGATGGTGGCGGGGCTCGGGCAGTTCCTCACCACGTTCCTGCTCACCTGGGCCTACGCCCGGCACGCGCGGTTGCGCAGGGACCGTGCCGCGCTGGAACTGCGCTGGGACACCCAGGAGCTGACCCGGGGCGTCCAGGGCGGTGCGTCATGACGGGTCGGCACCAGACGCTGGCGCTGCTGCTGTTCAGCGCTTTCGTCGCCGTGACGCTCGGGATCACGACGTGGGTGAGCCGGAAACGGCACGGTTCGGCGGAGGAGTTCTATGCCGGCGGTCGGCTCTTCTCCCCGATGGAGAATGGTTTTGCCATCGCGGGTGACTACATGTCGGCGGCCTCCTTCCTCGGCGTGACCGGGCTCATCGCGCTGTTCGGTTACGACGGGCTCCTGTATGTGGTCGGGTTCCTGGTCGCGTGGCTTGTCGTGCTGTTTCTGGTGGCCGAACTGGTGCGGAACTGCGGGAAGTTCACCCTGGCCGACGTGGTCGCGGCGCGGATGCGCGAGCGGCCGGTGCGGATCGCGGTGGGGACGTCGTCGGTCACCGTGTCCGTTCTCTATCTGGTGGCGCAAATGGTCGGGGCGGGGAGTCTGGTCGCGCTGCTGCTGGGGCGGACCAGCGAGGCGGCGCAGGCGTGGACGGTCATCGGGGTCGGCGCGCTGATGGTGATCTACGTGTCGCTGGGCGGGATGCGGGCCACCACCTGGATCCAGATCGTGAAGGCGGTGCTGCTGCTGAGCGGGACGGTGGCGCTGACCGTGCTGGTGCTGCTGCGCTTCCACGGCGACGTCGACCGGCTGCTGCTCACGGCCGCCGACCGCAGCGGGCACGGGAAGTCGTTCCTGGCGCCGGGACTCAGGTACGGCGGGAACTGGAGCGCGCGGCTGGACTTCATCAGCCTCGGGCTGGCGCTGGTCCTGGGCACGGGGGGTCTGCCGCACATCCTGTCCCGCTTCTACACGGTGCCGACCGCGCGGGCGGCGCGGCGCTCGGCGGTCTGGTCGATCGGGCTGATCGGGAGCTTCTACCTGATGACGATCGTGCTCGGCTTCGGGGCGGCGGCCCTGGTCGGGCCGGACGCGGTGCGCTCGTCGAACGCGTCGGGGAACACGGCGGTTCCGCTGCTGGCGCTGGACCTGGGCGGCGGCGCGGGTTCCACAGGCGGAACGGTTCTGTTCGCGGTTGTCGCCGCCGTTGCCTTCGCGACGATTCTCGCCGTGGTCGCGGGGATCACCCTCGCGTCCTCGGCGTCCGTCGCCCATGACCTCTACGCCTCCCTGCGCAGGCCGCACACCAAGCAGCGCAGCGAGGTCACGGTGGCGCGCACGGCGGCGGTCGGCATCGGTGTCGTGGCGATCGCCCTCGGCCTGCTGGCCCGGGACATGAACGTCGCCTTCCTGGTGGGCCTCGCCTTCGCGGTGGCGGCCTCTGCGAACCTGCCGGCGCTGCTCTACTCGCTGTTCTGGCGCAACTTCACGACACGCGGCGCGGTGTGGGCCGTATACGGCGGGCTCGTGCCCGCGCTGGTGCTGGTCGTGCTGTCCCCGGTGGTGTCCGGAAGCCCTGGGGCGCTGTTCCCGGGGGTGGACTTCCAGTACTTCCCGTTGCAGAACCCGGGCATCGTCTCCATCCCCCTCGGCTTCCTGGCCGGCTGGCTCGGCACGGTCACCTCCGACGAGGTCCCGGACGAGGCCCGGCACGCGGAGACCGAGGTGCGGTCGCTGACGGGGGCGGGGGCCG
The DNA here is from genome assembly GCF_055583445.1 of Streptomyces sp. NPDC104761. Lineage (NCBI taxonomy): Bacteria > Bacillati > Actinomycetota > Actinomycetes > Kitasatosporales > Streptomycetaceae > Streptomyces > Streptomyces sp. NPDC104761. The sequence continues at coordinate 88,727 of NZ_JBVJNZ010000022.1, forward strand.
TCTAGGGCCGCGCGGAACGGCTACGGCGCCACCCAGGCGTAGCGGTGCTCCGGGCGGCCCGTGTCGCCGTACTTCAGGGAGAGGCGGAGGCGGCCGGCCTGTTCCAGGTGGCGGAGGTAGCGCTGGGCTGTGGAGCGGCTGAGGCCGGTCTCGGCGGCGACCTCGTGGGCGGAGAGCGGATGGCCGGCGCGGTGCAGGACGCCGCAGATGAGGTCCGTGGTGGGCTCGGAGTGGCCGCTGGGCAGGCCGGGCGCGGACGGCGCCGGTGAGGTGCGCAGGGCGCCGAAGATGCGGTCGACCTGCTCCTGGCCCGTCAGTCCCCGGCCGCCGACCCGGTCGACGGTGCGGCGCAGGGCGGCGTAGGAGTCCAGGCGGGTGCGCAGGGCGGCGAAGGTGAATGGCTTGACCAGGTAGTGCAGGGCGCCCAGGCGCATCGCTTTCTGGACGGTCGTCACGTCGCTGGCCGCCGTGATCATGATGACGTCGGTGCCGTGGCCCTGTTCGCGCATGCGGTGGACGAGTTCGAGGCCGGTCTGGTCCGGCAGGTAGTGGTCCAGCAGGACCAGGTCGATGGCGCCGCGGTTCACGGCGGCCAGCGCCTGGGCGGCGCTGTGCGCGCGGGCGGCCACCCGGAAGCCGGGAACCTTCCCCACGTATTTTGCGTTTATCTCAGCGACGCGGAAGTCGTCGTCGACCACCAGCACGTCAATCATCAGGCCTCTCCTTCAAGGCCGGCGAGCGTTAAGCCCGTGTTTCGTCTGCGCAGTTGTAGCGCGAGCAAAAAGAGCACAACAGATGCTTGCGAGCAAAAGAACGGCTTGCGCCCAGAAGACTGCTGTCGTGGTCCGGGTCACACCTACCGTCCCGGCTCATGAACGCAGACACCAGCCCCGCCATCGAGCTGCGGGGCGCGAGCAAGATCTTCAAGACCCCGTCGGGGGGTCTGCACACGGCCGTCCGCGACCTCGACCTCACTGTGGGGCGCGGTGAGTTCGTGGCCGTCGTGGGGCCGACGGGTTGCGGCAAGTCCACCACGCTGACCCTGGTCAGCGGCCTGGAGGAGCCCAGTGAGGGCGAGGTGCTGGTGGCCGGTGAGCCGGTCGCGGGCGTCGGTGACAAGGTCGGCTTCGTCTTCCAGCAGGACGCCACCTTCCCCTGGCGGACCGTGCTCTCCAACGTGATGGCCGGGCCCCGCTTCCGGGGCGTGCCCAAGGCGGAGGCCAGGGAGAAGGCCCGCGCCTGGCTGGCCAAGGTCGGGCTCGCCGCGTTCGAGGACCGCTATCCGCACCAGCTCTCCGGTGGCCAGCGCAAGCGCGTGGCACTCGCCGCGACCTTCGTCAACGACCCCGAGATCCTGCTCATGGACGAGCCGTTCTCCGCGCTCGACGTGCAGACCCGGGCCCTGATGTCGGACGAGCTGCTCGAGCTGTGGGAGGGCACGGGTGCCTCGGTCGTCTTCGTCACGCACGACCTGGAGGAGTCCATCGCGCTGGCCGACAAGGTCGTCGTCATGACCGCCGGACCCGCGACCGTCAAGCAGGTCTTCGACATCGACCTGCCCCGCCCGCGCAAGGTCGAGTCGGTGCGTCTGGAGCCGCGGTTCATCGAGATCTACCGCGAGATCTGGGAGTCCCTCGGCGAAGAGGTCCGCATCACCCGTGAGAGGGGTGCCGCCCATGTCGCCTGAGGTGCTCAGCACACCGGTCGTCGACACGGTCAAGGCCGGCCCGGACCGCGCCCGGTCCAGGGCCCAGGCCGCCCGCAGACGCAGGGCGATCGTGTTCGCCGTGCGCGTGCTGCTCCTGGTGGCCGTCCTCGGCCTGTGGGAGGTCCTGTCCCGGGCCGAGGTCATCGACCCGTTCAACTTCTCGATGCCGTCGAAGATCTGGGACCAGATCTGGACCTGGATGACCCACGGCACCGCGCTCGGCTCCCTGGGCGAGCAGATCTGGTACACGCTCTACGAGGCGCTGCTCGGCTGGGTCATCGGTGTCGTCGCCGGTGTGGTCTTCGGCATCGCCCTCGGGCGGATCGCCTTCCTGGCCGACGTCCTCGGCCCCTACATCAAGGTGCTCAACTCGATCCCCAGGATCGTGCTCGCCCCGATCTTCGTGATCTGGTTCGGGCTCGGCGCGTCCTCCAAGGTCGCCTCGGCCGTCGTGCTGGTGTTCTTCCCGGTGTTCTTCAACGCCTTCCAGGGCGCCCGCGAGGTCGACCGGAACCTGGTCGCCAACGCCCGGATCCTCGGCGCGAGCGACCGCAGGGTGGCCCTCCAGGTCGTCATCCCGTCGGCCACCTCGTGGATCTTCACCAGCCTCCACGTCAGCTTCGGCTTCGCCCTCATCGGCGCCATCGTCGGCGAGTACATCGGCGCCACCAAGGGCATCGGCCTGCTCGTCGCACAGTCGCAGGGCACCTTCAACGCGGCCGGTGTCTATGCCGCGATGGTCATCCTCGCCGTCGTCGCGCTCGCCGCCGAAGGGCTGCTCACCTTCGCCGAGCGCCGCATCTTCCGGTGGAAGCCGTCGGACTCCGACAGCTGACCGCCCACCTCCTGCCTTCTCCGCTTCTCCCCGCACCGCCCTCTCACAAGGACGTGAACAACATGCGCAAGTCCGCCAGATACAGCACCCTGGCCGCCGCCGGCCTGCTCGCCCTCTCCTCCCTCACCGCCTGCGCCAACGACGCGGCGAGCACGGCCTCCACCGGCTCCGGCAAGGGCACGAAGGTCAAGATCATGGTCGGTGGCCTGGACAAGGTCATCTACATGCCCGCCATGCTCACCCAGCGGCTGGGTTACTTCGACGCCGAGGGCCTGAACGTGGAACTGCTGACCGAGCCGGCCGGCGTCCAGGCCGAGACGGCGCTCGTCGCCGGGCAGGTGCAGGGGACGGTCGGCTTCTACGACCACACCCTGGACCTGCAGACCAAGGGCAAGTCCGTGGAGTCCGTCGTGCAGTTCTCGCACGCTCCCGGCGAGGTGGAGGTCGTCTCCACCAAGGCGGCCGGGGACATCACCTCGCCCAAGGACTTCAAGGGCAAGAAGCTCGGCATCACCAGCCTCGGCTCGTCGACCGACTTCCTCACCAAGTACCTCGCCGTCAAGAACGGGGTGAAGGTCAGCGACTTCTCACCGGTCGCCGTCGGAGCGGGCGCGACCTTCATCTCGGCGCTCCAGCAGGGCTCCATCGACGGCGGCATGACGACCGACCCGACCGTCGCGACGATCCTGGACAAGAAGGCGGGCAAGGTTCTGGTGGACATGCGGACGCCGGAAGGATCCCAGAAGGCGCTCGGCGGGCCGTACCCGTCGTCGAGCCTGTACATGCAGACGGACTGGGTCAACAGTCACAAGGACACCGTCCAGAAGCTGGTCAATGCATTCGTCAAGACGCTCAAGTGGATGTCCACGCACAGCGCCGACGAGATCGCGGCCAAGATGCCCGCCGACTACGCCCAGGGCGACAAGGCCCTCTACACGCAGTCCATCAAGAGCACGCTGCCGATGTTCACCGACGACGGGGTGATGCCGGAGAACGGCCCGGAGACCGTGGAGAAGGTGCTCAAGGCGTTCAACACGAACATCCAGAACGCCGATGTCGACCTGAGCAAGACGTACACCACGGAGTTCGTCAAGGCGGCCAAGTAGGCGGTCAGGTAACACGCCTCAGCCGCGGGTCGCCCACACGTAACGGTGTTCGGGGCGGCCCGCGTCGCCGTACTTGAGGGTCAGCCGGGCCCGTCCGGTGCGTTCCAGGAGCTTCAGATAGCGCTGGGCGGTCTGCCGGCTCACCCCCGTCCGCTCGGCGATCTCCTGGGCCGACAGCGGGCCCTCGGCGCTCATCAGCGACTGGCGCACCAGTTCGGCGGTGGTGGGGGAGTGCCCCTTGGGCAGCCCCGGTTCGGACGGCGCCGACAGGGCGCCGAAGATGCGGTCCACCTCGGCCTGTTCGGCCTCACCGCCGCCGTCCAGGGTCCGCCGCAGCTGCGCGTAGGCCTCCAGCTTGGCGCGCAGCCCGGCGAACGCGAACGGCTTGACCAGGTACTGCAGGGCGCCATGGCGCATCGCCGCCTGCACGGTCGACACGTCCCGGGCGGCCGTCACCATGATCACGTCGGTCTGGTGGCCACGCCGGCGCATCTCCTGGACCACCGCGAGGCCCGTGTCGTCGGGCAGGTAGTGGTCCATGAGGACCAGGTCGAGGCGGGGCAGCGTCGCCAACAGGCGCAGGGCCTCCACCGCGTTGTGGGCCTCACCGGCCACATGGAAGCCGGGTACCTTGCCGACGTAGGCGGCGTTGACCCGGGCGACCCGGGTGTCGTCGTCCACGACCAGGACCTCGATCATCGCGCCTCCTCCTCGGCCGCGGTGAGCGCCGGCCCGAACGCCGGCGCCGGCTCCAGTTCCGGCTCGGTCAGCGCCTCGGGGAGCACGACCGTGAACTGAGCGCCACCGCCCTCCGGTCCGCCCACGGACGCGGTGCCGCCCTGCCGTTCGGCGAGCCGGCGCACCAGGGAGAGCCCGATGCCGCGCTTTCCGTGCGCGGGCGGCTTCTTGGTGGACCAGCCCTCCGTGAAGACCAACTCCCGCTGTTCCGCCGGGACCCCGGGCCCCGTGTCACGCACGCCGAGGACCACCGCTCGGCCCTCCGTGCACAACTCGACCTCCACGCGCGCGTGCGGCGTACCGGCGACCGCGTCCAGCGCGTTGTCCACCAGGTTGCCCACGACCGTGACCAGGCCCCTGGGGTCGATCAGCCGGTCCGGCAGCCAGGTACGGTCCGACACCCACAGGGCGACCCCGCGCTCGGCCGCGACGGTCGCCTTGCCGACCAGCAGGGCGGCCAGCAGCGGGTCCTGGATCTTCTCCGTGACCTGCTCGGCGGTGACCCGGTGGTCGCCGACCACCTCGCCGACGAACTCCACGGCGTCGTCGTACATCTCCAGTTCCAGCAGCCCGAGCAGGGTGTGCATGCGGTTGGCGTGCTCGTGATCCTGGGCGCGCAGGGCGTCGATCAGGCCCCGGGTGGAGTCGAGTTCGCGGCCGAGCTGCTCCAGCTCGGTGCGGTCGCGCAGGGTGGCCACCGCACCGCCGTCGTCGGTGGGCATACGGTTGGCGACCAGGACCCGCTGGCCGCGCACGGTGAGCAGGTCCGTGCCGGTGACCCGGCCGGCCAGCACGTCGGTCGTACGGCCATCGCCGAGCGCCTCGTCGGGGGAGCGGCCGACGGCCTCGTCACCGATGCCCAGGAGCCGCCGCGCCTCGTCGTTCAGCAGGCGGATGCGGCCGCCGCGGTCGAGGGCGACGACGCCCTCCCGGATGCCGTGCAGCATCGCCTCGCGCTCCGCGAGCAGCGCCGAGATGTCGGAGAAGGCCAGGTCGCGGGTCTGCCGCTGGACCCGCCGGGAGATCAGCCAGGCGGCCAGCGCGCCCACCGCGAGGGCGCCGCCGGCATAGGCGAACAGCCCGGGGATCGTGCTGAGCAGCCGGGCCCGCACGCTGTCGTACGCGATGCCGACCGAGACCGCCCCGATGATGCGGTGCCGCGCGTCGTACAGCGGCACCTTGCCGCGTGCGGAGCGGCCGAGGGTGCCGTTGTCGATCTGCATGACCTCCTTGCCGTCCAGCGCCTCCGACGGGTCGGTCGACACGTGTCGGCCGACCTCCGAGGGAGTGGTGTGCGACCAGCGGAATCCGCCGCGGTCCATCACCACGACGTACTCGGCGTTGGTGGCCAACCGGATCCGTTCCGCCTCCTTCTGCACGGGCCCGTTCACGGTCGGCCCGGTGGTCAGCACACCCTCCGCGATCTGCGGGTCCTGCGCCGTGGTCTGGGCGATCGCCAGGGCCCTGCGCATCGCCTCCTGGTCCAGTTGCTTGCTCAGCGGTGCCAGGAAGAGGCCGGTGGCGAGCACCGCGACCCCCGCGGCTATCGCCAGCTGCATCAACAGGAGCTGGGAGAACACCTTCCGGGGCAGCCGGGGGCGCAGACGGCGCACGGGGGGCGTGGGGCTCATACCCACGACGGTACGTGCGCGGGTACGCCGTGCTAAGGGGGTGTGGCGTGGATCTCTTGACCAGTTCTTGGGAAAGTCCGGGTCAGCTCGCCAGGGTCGTGGCCCTCCGCAGCTCCCGCAGCGACACCACGTCCATCCGGGCCGGCGACCCCAGCACCGACACCCCGCAGCTCTCCGGGCGCGGCGGCAGCGAGGCGCCCTGGGCCACCACCACCCGCCAGCGGCGGCCGTCGGTGTGGGTGACCGTGACCTCCCAGCGCGGGGCCGCGCCCTCGGTCCCCACGACACTCAGCGCGCCGGCCGTGTACTCGCCCGCCGCCTCGCGCACCGCCAGTTCGGCCGCCTGGCCGGGCCGTTCCCAGGCGGAGCAGCCGCGGCAGCCGTCCAGCACCACGCGGCCCTCGTGGATGCCGTGCAGGACCTCCTTGACGGCATGGGCCTCGGCGCGGCCGTAGGCGTAGCCGTACGGCAGGACGAGCACCGTCGGGGAGAAACGATGACCACCCAGATGGGTGACCTCCCAGATGTTCTCCACCCCGGACGTGGCCAGCTCGGCGGCGAGCGGGCGGCCCAGCAGGGCGCAGCAGCGGTCGCGCCTGCCGTTGGTGCAGACGAGCGCGAGCGGGCTGCCCGGGTGCGGCCGGCCGCCGAGGGCCGCGCCGAACGAACGGTGGTCGCCCGCGCCGAGCGCGGCGATGTCGAGGTCGAGCAGGCTTGCCGGATCGCGGGTGGTGGCGCTGTGCAGCCAGACGTTGCCGGGGACCGTGTGGGCGACGTACACCTGGCGTACGGCGGGGACGCCGGGGTCGGCGTGGCGGCCGGGGCGGCGGATGAGCGCGACCCGTACGCCGGTCCCCTGGGCGGCCGCCTCCAGGGCGCGGCCCAGCGCGGGGTCCAGGTGGCTCGAAGTGAGCGCCTTGGGACCCCACGGGCCGGGTTGTTCCAGCAGCAGCCACGTCGTCGCGGTGGCCGCGGTGCCGGAAACGGGCTCGTCGAGCATCCGGGAGACGGTTGCGCACCTACTCACACAGGTGAGCCTAACCTGACTTCGGCCCGGGTGAGTTCCGGCCTGGTCCCGCACGCCTCCGCTGGGGCTACTCCGGCAGGGGCTGCGGCGGCTTCGGGCCGACGTAGTGGCCGCTGGGGCGCATGCGCAGCGGGCGTTCCCCGTACTCCTCCAGGGCGTGGGCGATCCAGCCCGCCGTCCGGGCGACGGCGAAGATCGTCTCGCCCGCCGTCGCCGGCATCCCGCAGGAGGCCGTGAACACGGCGAGCGCCAGGTCGACGTTGGCGTGCAGCGGAGTGTGCCGGGCGGTCGTGGCGACGATGTCCCGGGCCGCGAGCAGGGCGGGCTCCGCACGGGGGACGTCCTCGAGGAGTGCGAACAGCGCACGCGCGCGTGGGTCCTCGCCCTGGTAGAGGCGGTGGCCGAGGCCGGGGATGCGGCGGCCCGCGCGGAGTTCGTCCGCGATCACCGTGACCGCGGTGCCCTGGTCGAGGACGTCGAGCAGCATCCGGTGGGCGAGGCCGCTGGAGGCGCCGTGCAAGGGGCCTTCGAGCACGCCGAGCCCCGCCGACACGGCCGCGTACGCGTGCGCACGGGCGGAGGCGGCGACCCGGACGGCGAGGGTGGAGGCGGCCAGGTCGTGGTCGACGAGCAGCGCGAGCGCGGTGTCCAGTACGCGCAACTCGGCGTCGCTCGGGTCGATGCCGGTGAGCCGGCGCCACAGGCGGTGGGCCAGCGGGCCGTCGTCGTGCCCCGGCCGGCGCCGCACCGGAAGGGCGGCGACGAGCGTGGGGATCAGTAGGCGCGCGGTGCCGAGGACGGACTCCTCGGACAGGTCGAAGCGCAGCGGGTCCTCGGCGGCCGCGGCGATCGTGGCCACCCGCAGCCGGTCGGTGGGCGAGGTGTGTTCGGGCAGCGCGTCGACGGCCCGGCGGGCGACCGCGAGGGTGGCCTCCGGGGCGGTGAAGGCCGTGCCCCGGATCATGCGGCCCGTCCACAGCCACTCGGCCACCTCCTCGTAGGAGTGGTGCGCGGCGAGTTCGGTGGCGTCGACGCCCCGGAAGAAGTACCGGTCCTGGTCGATCAGCGTGATCCGGGTGCGCACCGACAGGTCGCCGCCGGAGCCCGGACTCCCGGCGGCCTCCCGCCTGTTGCGCCGGGCGAGCGCCGCCACCTCCCCGGCGTCGAAGGTGCTGGCACGGCCCCCGGGCTCGCGTCTGCTGCTGAGCTGACCCCGGCTCACGTAGGCGTACACGGTCTCGGGCTTCACGCCGAGCAGTTCGGCGGTCTCCCTGGTGCTCAGCCGCCGCGCGGGACTGCCGGGAGCGGGGTGTTGATCGCGCATGGGCGTCACCGTAGCCGCTTCGACACGGGTTGACTCGATCAATGTTGACAGGGGTCGAGGGGGTTGACGGTGCCCAGGGTTGACGGTGCCCAGGATTGACGGCGGCCAGACCTGCCTGCCGCGCCTGCCTGCGCTCCGCCCCTGGAGCCCCCGTGCCGCCGCCGGTGACGGCAGCGGTCGCCGGGACCATAAGCTCACTGCATGACCGACCACACCCGTACCCTCTCCCTGGTCCTGGGTCTGATCAGGAGCGGAGCTGCCGTGACCAGGCCGGACCTCGGCCGGCAGACGGGCCTGGGCCGGACGGTCATCACCCAGCGGGTGGACCACGCGGTCCGGGTCGGCCTGGTGGCCGAGGGCGAGCCGGCCCCCTCCACCGGCGGACGGCCCTCCCGCATCCTGCGGATCGCGTCCGGCCGCGGTGCCGTCCTCGGCGCGGTCTTCGGCGCCACCCACCTGCACGCCGCCGTGACCGACCTCGACGGGACCCTGCTCGCCGACCGGCGCGTGCCGTGGGACATCGAGTCGGGCCCCGAGGCGTCCCTGGCCACGCTGGTCGGCACGGCGGAGCGGCTGCTGAGCCCCGAGCTGCGGGAGCGCCTGTGGGGGGTGTGCGTGGGCGTCCCCGGGCCGGTGGACTTCGCGCGCGGGATGCCGGTGCGGCCGCCCATCATGGCCGGCTGGCACGGCTTCCCGCTCCGGGACCGGCTCGAGGCGCACTACGACGTGCCGGCCTGGGTCGACAACGACGCCAACCTGATGGCGCTGGGCGCCTGGAGCCGTACTCGGGCGACCGCCGGTGACAACATCCTGCTCGTCAAGGCGAGCACCGGCATCGGCCTGGGCCTGATGTCCAGGGGCCGGCTGCACCGGGGAGCGCGGGGCGCGGCCGGCGACCTCGGGCACACCATCGTCGCCGAGGAGTCCAGGCACCGGTGCCGGTGCGGCAAGTTCGGCTGTCTCGAAGCGTTCGCGGGCGGCTGGGCTCTCAGCCGTGACGCCCGGGCCGCGGCCCTGGAGGGGCGCAGCCCCTTCCTGGCCGAGCGCATGGAGCGGCTTGAGCGCCGGCACGCGCCGCTGGCCGTCACCGACGTGGTCGACGGCTGCCGGGCCGGCGACCGGGTCAGCACCGAGCTCGTCACCAGGGCGGGCGAGCTGGTCGGCGGGCAACTGGCGACGCTCGTCAGCGTCTTCAACCCCTCGACGGTCTACCTCGCCGGGGTGCTGGCGCAGGCCGGCGAGGTGTTCCGGGACCCCGTCGCCGAGGTCGTGGCCAGACGCTCCCTGCCGCTGGCCACCGACGAACTCGTCATCGCCCGGGTCGACCTCGGCCGCGCCGAGGGGGTCGTCGGGGCGGCGACCCTGGCCATCGACGAACTGCTGCAGCCGGACCTGCTCGACCAGTGGCTCGGGCACGGCAGCCCGCGCGGGATCCGCGCCCGCACCGGCGACCTCACCGGGCCGCTTCCCCTCGACGTGCCGCTGGCGGGGGCGCGGTAGCGGCTCACCTGCCCGCGGCCGGTACGTCCACCCAGCCGCCGCCGCGCGCCGAGTCGACCACCGCCTCGGCGAGCTCCGCCGCGCGCAGTCCGTCCGCGAAGGACGGCATCCCGGTGACCGGTTCGCCGCGGACCGCCGCGTAGGTGTCGGCCACGAAGTCGGCGAAGGCCTCGTAGTAGCCCTGCGGATGCCCGGCCGGCAGACCGGCCGCCCGCCCGGTGGGGGCGCCGGGCCTGTTCGGGTCGCGCAGCAGCACCTCGTTGGCGGTCCGGCCGCCGATCCACAGCGACTCGGGGGTCTCCTGGCGGAACGCGTAGCTGGCGTCCGGCCCGTCGAAGGAGAACGACAGCGCGTTCTTGTACCCGGCGGAGACCTGGCTGACCACCACCGACCCGATCGCACCGGCGTCGGTTTCGAGGAGGACGACCGCGCCGTCCTCGGTCTCGACCGGGCGCGGGGTGCCGTCGGCCCCGGGCCGTGCCAGGACCGCGCGGGCGAAGGATGCGTTCACCCGGGTGATCCGCTGCCCGGTCACGAACTCGGCGAGATCGCACCAGTGGACCCCGATGTCCCCGAACGCGCGCGTGGCGCCGCCGTCCGCCGGGTCGACCCGCCAGTTGGTGGCCTCGGTGTCGGCCAGCCAGTCCTGCAGATAGCTGCCGTGGATCAGCCACGGCGGCCGGTGCCCGGGCCGCAGGATCCGCTCGCGCGCCTCCCGTACGGACGCGTAGTAGCGGTAGACGAAGGGCACGGCGGTGACGAGCCCGCGCTCCGCCGCCAGTTCGGTGAGCTCGCGTGCGGTCGCGGCGTCGGTGGCCAGCGGCTTCTCGCAGACGACCGGCACCCCGGCGGCGAGGGCCGCGCGGCAGAACCCGGCGTGCGTGGCGTTGGGCGTGCACACGTGCAGGACGTCGACGCCGTGCCGCAGCAGGTCCTCGACCGAGTCGAAACCCTGCCCGGCCCGGAACTCCGCGGCGGCGCGCCGGCCCTTTCCGGGCGTCGACCCGACCACGCCCACGACGTCGCCGCCGGCCACGAGCGCGGACCGGGTGTGCACGGCCCCCATGAAGCCGGTACCGATGACACCGACACGCATGACACGTACCTCTTCTCTCTCCCAGGAGCTGCTGGAGCTGCTGGAGCTGGACGGAGCTACCCGATCTAACGCGTGAACAGATCGAAAAAGCGGAGAGCGACGACTCCCGCAAGGTCGACTTTTGCTCACCGTAAGCTAAAGTGGCGGGAACGCCAAGGAGGCCGCACATGAACCAGAGCCAGGCACAGAGCCGGGAATCGGCCCGGCAGCCGGTCACCCTCTTCACCGGTCAGTGGGCGGATCTGCCGTTCGAGGAGGTGGCGCGGCTGGCGAGCGAGTGGGGTTACGACGGACTGGAGATCGCGGCCTCCGGCGACCATCTGGACCTGGCCCGCGCGGAGGCCGATCCCGACTACCTGCCCCACCGGCAGGCGATCCTGGAGCGCCACGGGCTGAAGGTCTGGGCGATCTCCCACCACCTCGGCGGCCAGGCCGTCTGCGACGACCCGATCGACTTCCGCCACCAGGCGATCCTGCGCCCGGAGATCTGGGGCGACGGCGACCCGGAGGGCGTCCGGCAGCGCGCGGCCGAGGACATGAAGCGCGCCGCCCGCGTCGCCCGCAGGCTCGGCGCAGACACCGTCGTCGGGTTCACCGGATCGAAGATCTGGAAGTACGTGGCGATGTTCCCGCCGGTCTCCCAGGCGGTGATCGACGACGGCTACGAGGACTTCGCGCGCCGCTGGAACCCGATCCTCGACGTCTTCGACGCCGAGGGCGTGCGCTTCGCCCACGAGGTCCACCCGTCCGAGATCGCCTACGACTACTGGACCAGCGAGCGCACCCTCGAAGCGATCGGCCGCCGCCCGGCCTTCGGCTTCAACTGGGACCCCTCGCACATGATCTGGCAGGGCGTCGACCCCGTCGGCTTCATCACGGACTTCGCCGACCGCATCTACCACGTCGACTGCAAGGACACCCGCCTGCGGCCGCCGTCGGGGCGCGCCGGGATCCTCGGCTCCCACCTGCCCTGGGGCGACCCGCGCCGGCGCTGGGACTTCGTCTCCGTCGGCCACGGCGACATGCCCTGGGAGGACGCCTTCCGCGCCCTGGCCGCCATCGGCTACGAGGGGCCCGTCTCGGTGGAGTGGGAGGACGCGGGCATGGACCGGCTGCACGGCGCGGCAGAGGCCGTCGGCCGGATCCGCTCCGCCCTGTGGCCGCTGCCGAAGGCGTCCTTCGACTCGGCGTTCAGCAACCAGTGAGCACGCCCGGGCGGCGGTCGATGACCTCGCCCGGGCAGCCGCCGCTCACCCCGCCAGGGCAGCAGCCGTCGCACCCCACCCGGGCGCCTGCCTGTCGGTGCCGGTCGCGGGCATGGATAGTTGATCCAATCAATGTTGACAGGCATTTCGTCAATGATGGACAGTCGAGTCAAGTTCAAGGAGGAAAACGGAGGCAGGCCATGACCGTCAACAGGACCGCGTCGACCCTTGTCGAGGTGCCGCGCGGGCTCGCCGGCGTCGTCGTCACCGACACCGAGGTCGGTGACGTCCGGGGGAGCGAGGGCTTCTACCACTACCGCCAGTACTCGGCGGTGGAACTCGCCCGCACGCGTGGCTTCGAGGACGTCTGGCACCTCCTGGTCCACGGCCGGCTGCCGGACCCGGAGCGCGCGGCCGCCTTCGCCGCCGAGACCGCAGCGCTCCGGCGCCTGCCGGCCGAGGTCCGGACGGCCCTGCCCGCGGTGTCGGCGGCGAGCGGCACGTCAGGCCCCCTGGCCGGCCTGCGCACCGCCCTCTCGCTGCTCGGCGCGGCCAAGGGGTTCCGGCCGGTGTACGACGTCGACGCGGACCGGCGCCGGGCGGACACGGTCGCCGCCTGCGCGGCGGTACCGACGCTGCTCACGGCGCTGTACCGGCTGGGGCAGGGACTCGACCCGGTGGAGCCGCGCGAGGACCTGTCGTACGCGGCCAACTACCTCTACATGCTGACGGGCGCGGAACCCGATCCGCGGCGGGCGCGTGCGGTCGAGCAATACCTGATCTCAACCATTGATCACGGATTCAATGCATCAACGTTCACCGCACGCGTCATCGCGTCGACGGGCGCCGACGTCGCGGCGTGCCTCGTGGGTGCCGTCGGCGCCCTGTCCGGGCCGTTGCACGGGGGTGCGCCCAGCAGGGCGCTGGACACCCTGGACGCGATCGCGACACCCGACCGGATCGACCCGTGGATCCGCGAACGGGTCCTCGCCGGCGACCGCGTGATGGGCTTCGGGCACGCCGTCTACCGCACGGAGGACCCGCGGTCCCGCATGCTCCGCGAGATCGCCCAGGACTTCGGTGGCCCTCGGGTCGAGTTCGCCGTGGAGGTCGAACGGCACGTCGAGCGGATCCTCGCCGAACTGAAGCCCGGCCGCGAACTCCACACCAACGTCGAGTTCTACGCGGGCGTGGTCATGGAACTGTGCGGCCTGCCCAGGGAGATGTTCACCCCCACCTTCGCGGCGGCCCGCGCGATCGGCTGGAGCGCCAACATCCTGGAACAGGCGACGGATTCGAAGATCATCCGGCCGGTGGCACGGTACGTGGGGCCGAAGCCGGAGGTGGCCGGCGCCGTCGCCGTGTAGCCGGACCGGGGCGCGGTGTCCGGTCCGGCGGGATTTCCTATCCTGGACCGGCCCGCCACCCCCGCCCGCGCGAAAGAGGCCCCCGTTGGAGCACCGCCCCACCCCCCGGCAGATCCCGGTCGTCGTCCTCGCCGGATTCCTGGGGTCCGGGAAGACCACGCTCCTCAACCATTTGCTGCACCGCAGCGGAGGCAGCCGGATCGGGGCGATCGTCAACGACTTCGGGGCCATCGAGATCGACGCGATGGCCGTGGCCGGCGCCCTCGGCGACTCGACCGTCTCGCTCGGCAACGGGTGCCTGTGCTGCGCCGTCGACGCCAGTGAACTGGACGTCTACCTGGAGCGGCTCGCGGGCCCCGGCACCGGCGTCGACGTCGTCGTCATCGAGGCCAGCGGTCTCGCCGAACCCGAGGAACTCGTCCGGATGCTGCTCGCCAGCGAGCACCCCGGCATCGTCTACGGCGGCCTCGTCGAGGTCGTCGACGCCGCCGAGTTCGACGACACCCGCGCCAAGCACCCCGAGATCGACCGGCACCTCGCCCTCGCCGACCTGGTCGTCGTCAACAAGCTCGACCGGGCCGCGGAGGGCGGCGAGCGCGTCCTCGGGCTGGTGCGGTCGCTCAGCGACCGCGGGGCCGCCGTCGTCCCCGCGACCTACGGCCGTGTCGATCCCGAGTTCCTGTTCGACTGCCGGCCCAGCACCGAGCGCGTCGGACAGCTGTCCTTCGACGACCTGCACGTCCACCACGACGGCGACGCCGACGGCGGTGAGCACGAGGGGCATCTGCACACCGCCTACGACACCCTGTCCTTCGCCACGGCGCTGCCCCTGGACCCCCGTCGGCTGATGGCCTTCCTCGACAGCCGTCCCGAGGGGCTCTACCGGATCAAGGGGTACGTCGACTTCGGGCCGTACGATCCGGGACATCGCTACGCCGTGCATGCCGTGGGCCGGTTCCTGCGGTTCTACCCGGAGCCCTGGGGCCGCGGCGAGGACCGGCTCACGCAACTCGTGCTGATCGGCTCCGGCATCGACGCGACCGCGCTCCGCAAGGAACTGGAGGCGTGCACGAACGACGCCCCACACGCCGACGAACACGGCATGTGGGGCGTCCTGCGCTACGTCCAGGGCCTGGCGGAGGGCCCCGACGGCGACGGGTACGAGGTCTAGACCGGGCCCGCCACCACCGACACCGTCTTCGCCAGCGACACGCCGGAGCCGTCGCGGCGCGGGTCGATCTCCGGGAGGTCGACCGGGGTGCCGTTCTTCTGCGCCGCCTTCGCCGGGACCGGGCCCGCCCAGGCGAAGGACAGGCAGTCCTCGCCCTTCAGGAACCGCTGGCAGCGCACGCCGCCGGTGGCCCGGCCCTTGCGGGGGTACTGGTCGAACGGCGTCAGCTTGGCCGTCGTCTGCACCGAGTCGTCGAGGGTGCCGCGCGAGCCGGCCACCGTGAAGACCACCGCGTCGGCCGCCGGGTCGACGGCGGTGAAGGAGATGACCTTCGCGCCCTCGGTGAGCTTGATGCCGGCCATACCGCCCGCCGGGCGGCCCTGCGGGCGCACCTGGGAGGCCTGGTAGCGCAGCAGCTGCGCGTCGTCCGTGATGAAGACCAGGTCCTCCTCGCCGGTGCGCAGCTCCACCGCGCCGACGATCCGGTCGCCCTCCTTGAGGGTGATGACCTCCAACTCGTCCTTGTTGGACGGGTAGTCGGGGACCACGCGCTTGACCACGCCCTGCTCGGTGCCGAGGGCGAGACCCGGCGAGGACTCGTCCAGCGTGGTCAGGCAGACCACCGTCTCGCCGTCCTCCAGCGAGAGGAACTCGGAGAGCGGGGCGCCGCCGGCCAGGTTCGGGGCGGTCGCCGTCTCCGGGAGCTGGGGGAGGTCGACGACGTTGACGCGCAGCAGCCGGCCCGTCGAGGTGACCGCGCCGATCTCACCGCGCGCGGTCGCGGGGACCGCCGAGACGATGACGTCGTGCTTGGCGCGCTTGCCGTCGGTGTCCGCCGGGAACGGCTCGCCGTTCGTGGTGCGGGCGAGCAGGCCCGTCGAGGACAGCAGCACCCGGCACGGGTCGTCGGCCACCTGGAGGTCCACCACGGCCGCCGGGGCGCCCGAGGCCTCCAGCAGGACGGTGCGCCGTTCGGTGCCGAACTTCTTGGCCACCGCGGCCAGTTCGGCCGAGACCAGCTTGCGCAGCTCCGCGTCCGAGTCCAGGATCCGGGTCAGCTCGGCGATCTCCGCGGTGAGCCTCTCCTTCTCCGACTCCAGCTCGATGCGGTCGTACTTGGTCAGCCGGCGCAGGGGCGTGTCCAGGATGTACTGCGTCTGGATCTCCGACAGCGAGAAGCGCTCCATCAGGCGCTGCTTGGCCTGCGCGCTGTTCTCGCTGGAGCGGATCAGCCGGATGACCTCGTCGATGTCGACGAGGGCGGTGAGCAGACCCTCCACCAGGTGCAGGCGGTCGCGGCGCTTGCCGCGGCGGAACTCGCTGCGCCGGCGGACCACGTCGAAGCGGTGGTCCAGGTAGACCTCGAGCAGCTCCTTGAGGCCCAGGGTGAGCGGCTGGCCGTCCACCAGGGCCACGTTGTTGATGCCGAAGGACTCCTCCATCGGCGTCAGCTTGTAGAGCTGCTCCAGGACCGCCTCCGGCACGAAGCCGTTCTTGATCTCGACGACCAGGCGCAGCCCGTGCTCGCGGTCGGTGAGGTCCTTGACGTCGGCGATGCCCTGCAGCTTCTTGGCGTTGACCAGGTCCTTGATCTTGGCGATGACCTTCTCGGGGCCGACCGTGAAGGGCAGTTCGGTGATGACCAGGCCCTTGCGGCGGGCCGTCACCGTCTCCACCGCCACCGTGGCCCGGATCTTGAAGGTGCCGCGGCCCGTCTCGTAGGCGTCCCGGACCCCCTCCAGGCCGACGATGCGGCCACCGGTGGGCAGGTCGGGGCCGGGGACGTGCTTCATCAGCGCGTCCAGGTCCGCGTTCGGGTAGCGGATCAGGTGCCGGGCCGCCGCGATGACCTCGCCGAGGTTGTGCGGCGGCATGTTCGTCGCCATGCCGACGGCGATCCCCGACGAGCCGTTCACCAGCAGGTTCGGGAACGCGGCGGGCAGCGCCACCGGCTCCTGCTCCTGGCCGTCGTAGTTGGGCGCGAAGTCGACCGTGTCCTCGTCGATCGACTCGGTCATCAGGCTGGTCGCCTCGGCCATCCGGCACTCGGTGTACCGCATGGCGGCCGGCGGGTCGTCGTTGCCCAGTGAGCCGAAGTTGCCGTGGCCGTCGACCAGCGGGACCCGCATCGAGAACGGCTGGGCCATGCGCACCAGCGCGTCGTAGATCGACGAGTCGCCGTGCGGGTGCAGCTTGCCCATCACCTCGCCGACCACGCGCGCGCACTTCACGTAGGCGCGGTCGGGGCGCACACCCATCTCGTTCATCTGGTAGACGATCCGGCGGTGCACCGGCTTGAGGCCGTCGCGGGCGTCCGGCAGGGCGCGCGAGTAGATGACCGAGTACGCGTACTCGAGGTAGGAGCCGCGCATCTCGTCCACGACGTCGATGTCGAGGATTCTCTCCTCGAACGAGTCGTCGGGCGGCGGGGTCTTCGTGCTGCGGCGGGCCATCGCTGCCGGCTCCTTGCTCATGCGTGAACGGGATCTGACGCGGACCATTGTGGACCGCGGCACTGACAACCCGGGCCAGGACCCGGTCTCCGCGGCCCGCCCCGGTGCCCGGAGGCCGCCCGGAGCGCGGCCCGGAGACATGCGAGGCGGGTCGGACGCAGGCTACGCGATCCACCCGCGCGATCCGCTGTGGGCGTACGTCGTGCGGGAACTTCGCCCGGCCCCCGCACGCTTGCATACAGTGGCAGGACCGGTAGAAAAACCGCGGTTCGGGACCGCTTCCGCGAGCGAAGGGACGTACATGCCCATGGGTCACACGACCACGGCCGAGACAGGCTCCGGGGGCCTGGCAGCGACCGAGCACCGCTTGGCCAACGGTCTGCGCGTGGTGCTCTCCGAGGACCACCTGACCCCGGTCGCGGCGGTCTGCCTCTGGTACGACGTCGGTTCCCGGCACGAAGTCAAGGGGCGTACCGGCCTGGCTCACCTTTTCGAGCACCTGATGTTCCAGGGTTCCGCCCAGGTGAAGGGCAACGGCCACTTCGAGCTCGTCCAGGGCGCCGGCGGCTCGCTGAACGGCACCACGAGCTTCGAGCGCACCAACTACTTCGAGACCATGCCCGCCCACCAGCTGGAGCTCGCGCTCTGGCTGGAGGCCGACCGCATGGGCTCGCTGCTCGCGGCCCTGGACGACGAGTCGATGGAGAACCAGCGGGACGTCGTCAAGAACGAGCGCCGCCAGCGCTACGACAACGTCCCCTACGGCACGGCCTTCGAGAAGCTGACCGCGCTCGCCTACCCGGAGGGCCACCCGTACCACCACACGCCGATCGGCTCGATGGCCGACCTGGACGCGGCCACCCTGGAGGACGCCCGCGCGTTCTTCCGCACCTACTACGCGCCCAACAACGCGGTGCTCTCCGTGGTCGGCGACATCGACCCGGAGCAGACCCTCGCCTGGATCGAGAAGTACTTCGGTTCCATCCCGGCGCACGACGGCAAGCCCACCCCGCGCGACGGCTCGCTGCCGGAGGTCATCGGCGAGCAGCTGCGCGAGGTCGTCGTGGAGGAGGTCCCCGCGCGGGCGCTGATGGCCGCCTACCGGCTCCCGGAGGACGGTACGCGCGCGTCCGACGCGGCCGACCTGGCCCTCACCGTCCTCGGCGGCGGCGAGTCCTCCCGCCTCTACAACCGCCTGGTCCGGCGCGACCGTACGGCCGTCGCGGCCGGCTTCGGCCTGCTGCGGCTCGCCGGTGCGCCCTCGCTCGGCTGGCTGGACGTGAAGACCTCCGGTGACGTCGAGGTGCCGGTCATCGAGGCCGCCATCGACGAGGAGCTCGCCCGGTTCGCCGAACAGGGCCCGACGCCCGAGGAGATGGAGCGCGCCCAGGCCCAGTTGGAGCGCGAGTGGCTGGACCGGCTCGGTACCGTCGCGGGCCGCGCGGACGAACTGTGCCGCTTCGCCGTCCTGTTCGGCGACCCGCAGCTCGCCCTGACCGCCGTGCAGCGTGTCCTGGCGGTCACCCCGGAGGAGGTCCAGGAGGTCGCCAAGGCCCGTCTGCGGCCCGACAACCGCGCGGTGCTCGTCTACGAACCGAAGTCCCCGGAGACGGTCGAGGACGCCGACGTACCCGAGGACCCCGAGGCCGAAGCCACGGTCGAAGCCGGCGACAACAACGAGGAGAGGGCCAAGTGACCGAGCTCGCCACCATGGACTTCCACCCCCAGCCGCAGCCGGGCGAGGCCAAGCCCTGGGCCTTCCCGGCACCCGAGCGCGGCACCCTGGACAACGGCCTGACCGTGCTGCACTGCCACCGCCCCGGCCAGCAGGTCGTCGCCGTCGAGGTGCTCCTGGACGCGCCCCTGGACGCCGAGCCGGCCGGCCTGGACGGCGTCGCCACGATCATGGCGCGCGCCTTCTCCGAGGGCACCGACAAGCACTCCGCCGAGGAGTACGCCGCCGAGCTCGAGCGGGCCGGTGCCACCCTCGACGCGCACGCCGACCACCCCGGCGTCCGGATCAGCCTGGAGGTCCCGGCCTCCCGGCTCGCCAAGGGCCTCGGGCTGCTCTCCGACGCGCTGCGGGCGCCCGCCTTCGCCGAGAGCGAGGTCGAGCGGCTGGTCCGCAACCGCCTCGACGAGATCCCGCACGAGCTGGCCAACCCCAGCCGGCGCGCCGCCAAGGAGCTCTACAAGGAGCTGTTCCCGTCGACCGCGCGGATGTCCCGGCCGCGCCAGGGCACCGAGGACACCGTCGAGAAGATCGACGCGGCCGCCGTCCGTGCCTTCTACGACCGGCACGTGCGCCCCGCCACGGCCACGGCGGTCGTCGTCGGCGACCTGACCGGCATCGACCTGAACGAGCTGCTCGGCGAGACCCTGGGTGCCTGGCGCGGTTCCACCGCGCAGCCCCGCCCGGTCCCGGCGGTGACCGCCGACGACACCGGCCGGGTCGTCATCGTGGACCGCCCCGGCGCCGTCCAGACCCAGCTGCTCATCGGCCGTGTCGGCGCCGACCGGCACGACCGGGTGTGGCCCGCCCAGGTGCTCGGCACCTACTGCCTGGGCGGCACCCTCACCTCCCGCCTGGACCGCGTCCTGCGCGAGGAGAAGGGCTACACCTACGGCGTCCGCTCCTTCGGGCAGGTCCTGCGGTCCGCCCCCGACGGCACCGGCGCCGCGATGCTCGCCATCAGCGGCTCCGTGGACACCCCGAACACCGGGCCGGCCCTGTCGGACCTGTGGACGGTGCTGCGCACGCTCGCCGCCGAGGGCCTCACGGACGCCGAGCGCGACGTGGCCGTGCAGAACCTCGTCGGGGTGGCGCCGCTCAAGTACGAGACCGCGGCGGCCGTCGCGGGCACCCTGGCCGACCAGGTCGAGCAGTACCTGCCCGACGACTTCCAGGCCACGCTGTACCGGCAACTGGCCGCCACCGGCACCGTGGAGGCCACCGCGGCGGTCGTGAACGCCTTCCCGGTGGACCGCCTGGTGACGGTCCTCGTCGGGGACGCGGCGCAGATCAAGGAGCCCGTGGAGGCTCTCGGGATCGGCGAAGTCCACGTCGTCGCCGCCGAGTAGCGGCGCGCGCGTGCGGAGCCCTGGTGACCATCCCGGTCACCAGGGCTCTGGAATGTCCGAATTGGGGCGGAGGTTGCCTGTCTGCCCTGTGGGATGCGCGACAAAAACGGTGATCCGTTTGAGCATTGAAGGCGGGCCCTCGTAGGTTCTTCCGGGCTGTCCGTCAGGCATCGCGCCGCGTCCGCGGCACCGGACAGCCATCGCCGAGTCCCCGTACGGCGCGAGCCAGGGGAGCCGGGGACCCACGCAGTCCCTGGGGTGAATCGGGCGCCCGCGCGTGTCGCGAGGGGGTCCGTAGGAGACCTTCCTGCTCCGAACCCGTCAGCTAACCCGGTAGGCGAGAGGGAAGGAAAGGACCAGCCTCTACATGGCGTTCATGTGCGCCTCCGGGAAGCATCGTCGTCCCGGCCGGGTGAAGCGCACCACCGCGCAGGCCGCCGGCATCGCGGCCCTCACCACCACAGGTGTCATCGGCACCGTCTCCGCCGCCCCGGCGCTCGCCGCCGAGAACTCCGTGGAGCAGAC
Organism: Streptomyces sp. NPDC104761; assembly: GCF_055583445.1. Taxonomy (NCBI): domain Bacteria; kingdom Bacillati; phylum Actinomycetota; class Actinomycetes; order Kitasatosporales; family Streptomycetaceae; genus Streptomyces; species Streptomyces sp. NPDC104761. The sequence goes on from NZ_JBVJNZ010000022.1 coordinate 109,494, forward strand.
CGGCCTCACCCCGGTCATCACGATCAGCGACTCCGTCGCCGAGCAGATCGACGCCCAGGCCGCCGCCCAGAAGGCGGTCGCCGAGCGCAAGGCGGCCGAGGAGGCCGCCCGGAAGAAGGCCGCGGAGCAGGCCAAGAAGGAGCGCGCGGCCAAGGCTCGCGCCGCCCGCGAGGCCGAGCGCAAGCGCCTCAACACCTTCGTCGCGCCGATCAGCGACTCCTACGTCTCCACCGGCTACAAGACCGGCGGCTCCCTGTGGTCCTCCGGTGCCCACACCGGCATCGACTTCCACGCCGCGAGCGGCACGGTCGTGCACGCGGTCGGCACCGGCACGGTCGTCTCCACCGGCTGGGGCGGCGCGTACGGCAACGAGATCGTCATCAAGATGGCCGACGGCATGTACACCCAGTACGGCCACCTCTCGTCCATCGGCGTCTCGGTGGGGCAGCGGGTCACCCCGGGCCAGCAGATCGGGCTCTCCGGTGCGACCGGCAACACGACCGGCCCCCACCTCCACTTCGAGGCCCGTACTACCCCCGAGTACGGCTCCGACGTCGACCCGGTCGCCTACCTCCGCAAGCACGGCGTGAACGTCTGAGGGAGCTGGACGCGGGTCCGGCGCCGAGGCCGACGTGGGGTCGCGGTGCGGTCGTCGGGTGCGGGTGCGCCGTGGCTGGTCGCGCAGTTCCCCGCGCCCCTGAAGGGGCGCTGCGGTGACGCCCCTGAAAGGGGCGCGGGGAACTGCGCGAGCAACCCCCACGTACCCGCACCCGACGACCGAGCACCGACGACAACCCGCGACATCTTCCGAAGCTCCGGCCCCACCGCCGGGGCTTTCGTCGTTTTCGTGCCCCTGCTGTCCAAAATATATCCCTGGATTCCGGCCCCCCTTCGGAAATTCCGGCTCATTGCAATAGAGTCACGGAACGAGCGCCACTCGGCGGCGTTTCACGGGGATTAAGGCGGAGGTCGGACATGCGTATTCCGGCGCACTCGGTATGCACGGCGATCCGGGACGACATCGTCGCGGGTGTCTACGAGCGGGGCAGCCGGCTCACCGAGGAACTCCTGGCCCGTCGTTACGGGGTCTCGCGCGTCCCCGTCCGTGAGGCCCTGCGCACGCTGGAGGCCGAGGGCTTCGTGGTGACGCGCCGGCACGCGGGCGCGTGCGTGGCCGAACCGACCGAGCAGGAGGCCGCCGACCTGCTGGAGATGCGCATGCTCCTGGAGCCGCTCGGCGCCTCCCGGGCCGCCCAGCGCCGCACCGAGGCCCACCTCAAGGTGCTGCGCGGACTGGTCAGGCTGGGGCAGGAGCGGGCCCGGCGGGGCAACAGCGAGGATCTGCGCTCCCTGGGCGGCTGGTTCCACGAGACCCTCGCGCAGGCCTCCGGCAGCCACGCCCTGACCTCGACGCTCACCCAGCTGCGCCACAAGATCGCCTGGATGTACACCGTGGAGACGCCCGCCAACCCCGTGGAGTCCTGGACGGAGCACGGCGCCATCGTGGACGCGGTGGCGCGGGGGGACGGCGACCGTGCCCGGGCGATCACGGCCCTGCACACCGAACGCTCGACGGTCTCCCACCGGCTGCGATTTCCCGGCGCCACCGAACGGGCGAACGGTGTGAGGACTTCGCAACATCCCGTAAACATGTCGGGCCTGCGGCATTAACACGCGCGCCGTATACAAAGAGGTGTTATTCGGCGGGGTGTATTTCCGCTGCCCTAATTCACGCGCGCCGGGAATTCACGGTCGCGCTCGTTTCGTATGCCCGCGGTAAAGTCGGGTGCCGGGTTTCCGTGAACTCCGGGGCGGGGCCGGCGTAAAGCCGGGTGCGGTCCCGTCCGGGCGGCGGTGAAACGACGGGGCCGGGGGGGGGGGGGGGGGGGGGGGGGGGGGGGGGGGGGGGGGGGGGGGGGGGGGGGGGGGGGGGGGGGGGGGGGGGGGGGGGGGGGGGGGGG
>NZ_JBVJNZ010000023.1:0-60276 GCF_055583445.1 Streptomyces sp. NPDC104761
CGCACGACGGCGCAGCTCAAGCGGGTACTGGGAAGGACGTGCCATAACTCGATCCTCTCAAACGATCGAGTCCCTACCGAACCCGGAACGGTTCAGTGGAGGGGTTGGGCGACTTGTGGGGGTGCTCGCTGTTGGCGGGTTGGGGCTTTGTCGGGTGTTGCCCGGGGCCGTTTGTGGTGTTGGTGGGCTGTGGGCTGGGGGCGGTGGTTGATCGGTGCGGCATAGACTTGCTTGTTGCCCGTGTTGATGCCGTTCGAGAGGGTCGCAGTCGCCCATGAAGCTTGTCTTCGCCGGTACCCCCGAAGTCGCCGTTCCCGCTCTGGACGCTCTCATCTCCTCCGGACGGCACGAGGTGGCCGCCGTGGTCACGCGGCCCGATGCGCCGGCCGGGCGGGGGCGCAGGCTGGTCGCTTCGCCCGTGGCCGAGCGGGCGATGGAGGCGGGGATCGAGGTGCTGCGGCCGCTCAAGCCGCGTGAGCCGGAGTTTCTGGAGCGGCTGAGGGAGATCGGGCCGGACTGCTGCCCGGTGGTGGCCTACGGCGCGCTGCTGCCCCGCGTCGCGCTCGACGTGCCCGTCCACGGGTGGGTGAACCTGCACTTCTCGCTGCTCCCCGCCTGGCGTGGGGCGGCTCCCGTGCAGCACTCCATCATGGCGGGCGACGAGATCACGGGCGCCTCCACCTTCCTCATCGAGGAGGGGCTGGACTCCGGGCCCGTCTACGGGACGGTCACCGAGGAGATCCGGCCCACCGACACCAGCGGTGACCTGCTGACCAGGCTCGCCTTCGCCGGGGCCGGGCTGCTCGCCGCGACCATGGACGGTATCGAGGACGGCACGCTCAAGGCCGTACCGCAGCCGGGGGAGGGCATCACCCTCGCGCCGAAGATCACCGTCGAGGACGCGAAGGTGGAGTGGTCGGCTCCGGCGCTGCGGGTCGACCGCGTGGTGCGGGGCTGCACCCCGGCCCCCGGCGCCTGGACCGTCTTCCGCGGCGAGCGGCTCAAGCTCATCCAGGTCACGCCGGTGCCCGAGCGCACCGACCTCGGCCCCGCCGAGATCGCCGTCGGGAAGAACAGCGTGCACGTGGGGACGGGGTCGTACGCCGTGGAACTGCTCTGGGTACAGGCCCAGGGCAAGAAGCCGATGCGGGCCGCCGACTGGGCGCGTGGCGTGCGCATCGGTGCAGGGGAGACCCTCGGCGCCTGAGCCCCCTTTCCCACCGGCGGCTTTCCGGCGTACGCGGCGTACGCTGGGAGTCGCCTCTTTCCCGTACCCGGAGCACCTTTTTCGTGAGCGAGCAGTCCCGGCGGCCGCGCAGGCCCGCCAAGCCCTACCGCCGTCCCCAGAAGGACCCCGTCCGCATCCTCGCCTTCGAGGCGCTGCGCGCCGTGGACGAGCGGGACGCGTACGCCAACCTCGTGCTGCCGCCGCTGCTGCGCAAGGCCCGGGAGAAGGAGGGACCCGAGAAGTTCGACGGGCGGGACGCCGCGCTCGCGACCGAGCTGGTGTACGGGACGCTGCGCCGCCAGGGGACGTACGACGCGATCATCGCCGAGTGCGTCGACCGGCCGCTGCGTGAGGTGGACCCGCCGGTCCTCGACGTGCTCAGCCTCGGTGTGCACCAGCTGCTCGGGACGCGGATCCCCAGCCACGCCGCCGTCTCCGCCTCCGTCGAGCTGGCCCGCGTGGTGCTGGGCGACGGACGGGCCAAGTTCGTCAACGCCGTGCTCCGCAAGGTCGCCCAGGACGACCTGGACGGCTGGATCGCGAAGGTCGCGCCGCCCTACGACCAGGACCCCGAGGATCATCTGGCCGTGGTGCACTCGCACCCGCGGTGGGTCGTCTCCGCCCTCTGGGACTCGCTGGGGGGCGGCCGCGCGGGGATCGAGGACCTGCTGGCCGCCGACAACGAACGGCCCGAGGTGACGCTGGTCGCCCGGCCCGGGCGGGCGACCACCGAGGAACTCCTCGGTGAGGAGGCCGCGATGCCGGGGCGCTGGTCGCCGTACGCCGTGCGGCTCACCGAGGGCGGGGAGCCCGGTGCCATCACCGCCGTGCAGGAGGGCCGGGCCGGTGTGCAGGACGAGGGCAGCCAGCTGGTCGCTCTCGCGCTCGCCGGCGTGCCGGTCGAGGGCCCGGACGCGAAGTGGCTCGACGGCTGCGCCGGACCCGGCGGCAAGGCCGCGCTGCTCGCCGCGCTCGCCGCCGAGCGTGGGGCCGTGCTGCTCGCCTCCGAGAAGCAGCCGCACCGGGCCGGGCTGGTCGAGAAGGCGCTGCACGGCAACCCGGGGCCGTACCAGGTCATCGCAGCCGACGGCACCCGGCCGCCGTGGCGCGTCGGCACCTTCGACCGGGTCCTGATGGACGTCCCCTGCACCGGTCTCGGCGCGCTGCGGCGCCGCCCGGAGGCACGGTGGCGGCGTCGCCCCGAGGACCTCGACACCTTCGGTCCGCTGCAGCGTGCGCTGCTGCGGACCGCGATCGACTCGGTGCGGGTGGGCGGGGTGGTCGGGTACGCCACGTGCTCCCCGCACCTGGCGGAGACGCGGGCCGTGGTCCAGGACGTGCTGAAGCAGCGCCCGGACACCGAACTCGTGGACGCGCGTCCGCTGCTGCCGGGAGTGCCGGACCTGGGCGAGGGGCCGGACGTGCAGCTGTGGCCGCACCTGCACGGCACCGATGCGATGTACCTGGCGTTGATCCGCCGGACCGGCTGAGGGGGGTTGCGCTCACCGGCGCTGGCAGGGTGCGCTGCGCCCACCCGTGCCGCCCTGCGGCAGGCCTGCCCGCAGCTGAGTAGCTGAAGGCAGCGGCTGAACAGCGCCCCCGGAAGGGGCGCTGGGGGTACCGCCGGCCGAAGGCTGGGGGAGGAGGGGAGGAACTGCGCGATCGGCCCCCGTCCACGCGCACCGGGCCCACCGCCGAAACCACCCCCGAACCCCACTCGGCCCACCCCGTCAGGGCATGGCACGCTTGGGGCATGGCCGTGCAGATCAACCCCAGCATCCTGTCCGCCGACTTCGCCCGCCTCGCGGACGAGGCGAAGGCGGTCGAAGGCGCCGACTGGCTCCACGTCGACGTCATGGACAACCACTTCGTCCCGAACCTCACGCTCGGTGTGCCGGTCGTAGAGTCCCTGGCCCGTGCAACGGACACCCCGCTGGACTGCCACCTGATGATCGAGGCCCCTGATCGATGGGCGCCGCAGTACGTCGAAGCGGGGGCCTCCTCGGTCACCTTCCACGTGGAGGCGGCGGCCGCCCCGGTGCGGCTCGCGCGGGAGATCCGGGCGAAGGGCGCCCGCGCGTCCATGGCGCTCAAGCCCGCCACGCCCATCGAGCCGTACGAGGACCTGCTCCCCGAGCTGGACATGCTGCTGATCATGACGGTGGAGCCGGGCTTCGGCGGCCAGGCGTTCCTCGACATCATGCTGCCGAAGATCCGCCGCACCCGGGAGTTGATCAGCAAGCACGGACTGGAGCTGTGGCTCCAGGTCGACGGTGGAGTTTCCGCGTCGACGATCGAACGGTGTGCGGACGCAGGAGCCGACGTTTTTGTGGCAGGTTCCGCGGTGTACGGGGCAAACGACCCGGCAGAGGCGGTACGTGCACTGCGCACTCAAGCGGCGGCTGCCACCGCCCAGGCGTCCTGGGCGTGCGACCACTGAGGTACGGGAACGTGAACGGCTCCGATCAGGGCTGATCAAGTGCGCCGGATCTGCAAGGATGAACGGCGTATCCAGAGTGTGAACAGCAGTGAGGAGATGGCCGTGTCGGGTATGTCGGCGGGCCGGTCAGCCATGCGGATGGGACCCGCAGAGCTGGTGCAGGCGGCGGCCATGGCCCGCCGCTTCTACCTCGAAGGCAAGTCCAAGATCCAGATCGCGGAGGAGTTCGGCGTCAGCCGCTTCAAAGTGGCCCGGGTACTGGAGACTGCCCTCGAAAGGGATCTCGTACGCATCGAGATCCGCGTACCGGCCGAACTGGACGCCGAGCGCTCGGACGCGCTCCGTGCCCGGTACGGCCTGCGGCATGCCGTCGTGGTCGAGTCCCCGGCCGAGGCGGAGGAGACCCCCGACCCCGAGAACCTCGGAGAGGTCGCCGCGGACCTGCTCGGCGAACTGGTCAGCGAGGGGGACGTGCTCGGCCTTGCCTGGGGCCGGTCCACCATCCACATGGCGGCCGCGCTGGACCGGCTGCCCCCCTGCACGGTGGTGCAGTTGACCGGCGTGTACGACGCCGGGACCTCCGAGCGCGGCTCGGTCGAGGCCGTCCGGCGCGCAGCCCAGGTCTCGGGCGGCGACGCGCACCCCATCTACGCCCCGATGCTGCTGCCGGACGCGGCCACCGCGGCGGCGCTGCGCAACCAGACCGGGATCGCCCGGGCCTTCGAGTACTTCGACAAGGTCACCGTCGCCTGCGTCTCCATCGGTTCCTGGGAGCCGGGCATCTCCACGGTGCACGACATGCTCAGCGACGAGGAGCGCGCGCACTACGCCACGCTCGGCGTCGCCGCCGAGATGGCCGCGCACCTCTTCGACGCCGAGGGCCGCCGGGTCGGACGCGACCTGGGGGAACGCTGCATCACGGTCAAGGCCGACCAGTTGCGCCGGATCCCGGAGGTCGTCGCGATCGCGGGCGGGCAGCGCAAGGCGTCCGCGATCGACGCGGTGCTGCGGTCGGGGCTGGTCACCAGCCTCGTCACCGACACCTCGGCCGCCGACTACCTGATGACGGCGGGCACCACTCCCAAGCCCGCCCTGAACCGCGCGGACCCGGACGGTCCCTGACCGGGGCAGGGGGCACGGCAGTGCCGCGGCAGCCGGTGTGACAACGCTGCCGCGGCGGACGAGCAGGCCCTGAAACGGGACCTTCCGGCCCGGAGACGAGCCCCTCCGGACGGGAGCTTCCGGACGGGGCCTTCGGGACGGGGCCTTCCAGACGGGGGTCCCTCAGGTCTCGGCGGGCAGCGCCGCGTCGATCAGGACGGCGGCCGCCTCCCGGGCGACCGCACCCACCGACGGGTCGCGGTCCATCCGTGCGGCCACCACACCGCCGTCGTAGAGCAGGCGCAGGCGGCGGGCGAGTGCCTCCGGATCCGGGGCGCCGGCGTCCCGGGCGAGGTCGGTGAACAGGTCCCGGACCCAGGCGCGGGAGACGTCGGAAGCCTCCTCGATGGTGCTGCCGTGCTTGGCCTCGGCACTGGCCGCCATGAACGCGCACCCGCGATAGTCCTGCTCGGCGAACAGCTCGGTCTGCGCGTCGAAGACGGCCAGCAGCCGCTCCCGCGGGCTGCCGGCGCCGTCGACGGCCCGCAGCAGCCGCTCGGCCAGCCTGGCGTGCCGGAAGTCGAGGTAGGCGCGGATGAGCTGGTCCTTGCCGCCGAAGGTGTTGTACAGCGAGGCCTTGGCGACCCCGGCGCGCTCGATGATCCGGTCGATCCCGACCGACTGCACGCCCTCTGCGTAGAACAGCTCGTTCGCCGCCGAGAGCAGCCGCTCCCGGGCGGTGGGGGCCTTGGCATCGGCCGACGTCCTCGTCATGCCACTCACCTTCCCGACACTTCCGGATTCCGAGTCTATGGCTGGCCAGACCGGTCTACGCAGTCATCGTGCCCGCGTGACGCGCTCGGGCTGCTCCGCCCGGACCGGCACCGTCTGCGCGCCGCCGGACGCCACCTTCACGCCGGGCGCGATCTGCGGCCTGCCGCGCACCAGCAGGGCGGCCAGGGCCAGCAGCGCCAGGCCGATGACCACCGCGCCGTACTCCTCGGAGGTCGGGACCAGTCCGCCTCCGTGCACGACCAGCGTGCCGGCGGCGACCGACGGGACGCCCATGCCGAGGTAGGCGACGACGAAGAGCAGGGACAGCACGCCCGAGCTCTCGTGGGACTTCGCCAGCGGCAGCACGGTGCGGATGGCGCCCTGGAAGCCGCTGCCGAAGCCGAGGCCGGCGACGGCCGTGCCGACGAAGAACAGCGCGGGAGCGCTCTGGTCGACGGCGAGCAGGGTCAGGGCGACCCCGGCGACGAGCGCGCCGATGCCGGTGTACATCACGGTCGTGGACTGCGCCTTGCCCAGCGCGAGGACCGAGACGGCCGCGACGAACGCGAGGACGAAGAGGCCGAGGCCGCCCCAGACCGCGGAGGTGGAGCCGACCAGGGTGCGCACCAGGGACGGCCCGAGCGAGCCGTAGAAGCCGGCGAGGGCCCAGACGGCGAAGACGACGGGCGCTGCCGCGAGGACCGCGCCACGGACCGTGCGCGGGAGCCTGATCTCGGGCACCAGGCTGGCCAGGGCGCCCGGCTGCTTGGTGACGGTCTCGTCGATCAGGGCGATGGCGACGGCCTGGGCGGCGAACGCGGCCAGCAGGCCGAGGTAGATCGTGTGGGTGGGCGCGGGCAGGTACTGCACGACGAAGCCGCTGACCAGCGAGCCGGTCGCGGTGCCGAGGCCCGGGGCGAAGGCGTTCGCCATGGTGCCGCGGGAGCGGTTGATGTCCATCATCGCGGCCCCGACGGCGCCGAGCGCGGCGCCGGTGGACAGGCCCTGCACGACGCGGGCGACGAGCAGTTCGCCGACCCCGCCGGCCGTGGAGAAGAGCAGCATGGCGACGGCCTGGGCGGCGATCGCGGTGATCAGGACCGGGCGGCGGCCGACGTGGTCGGACAGCTTGCCGAGGACGAGCAGGCCGGAGAGGACGGCGATCGCGTAGACACCGAAGACCACCGTGGTGGTGATCGGGCTGAATCCCCACTCGGCCTGGTAGGTCGCGTAGAGCGGGGTGGGCGCGCTGGAGGCGGCCAGGAAGGAGACGACGACGGAGGCGAGGACGTAGAACGCCGCGCGCGGCGGTATCGGCCTGCGCGCTGCCATGGCGCGCTCGGTGCGCTCGGTGCGCTCGTGCGGTGCGAGGTGGTTCATCGGAGATCCTTCGCGGGGACGGGGCCGAGGAGCGTCGGTTCGGAGCTGCTTAGTGAGTAGACCGGTCTGTCTACCGTGACTGGTCAACCCCATGGACAGGTCTGTCTATTCCGCCGGGCGAAGGATTCCCCGGAAAATCTTTGGCGCCGCGGTCAGGCCGCGGCGGGGGGTTCGCGGAACGCCCGGCGGTATGCGGTGGGCGTGGTGCCGACGGCCTCCCGGAAGCGCGCCCGGAAGTTGGTGCCGCTGCCCAGGCCGCTGCGGGCGGCGATCTGCTCGACGCTCAGGGTGGTGACTTCCAGGAGCTCGCGGGCGTGGTTGACGCGGGCGGTGAGCAGCCACTGGTGCGGGGAGACACCGGTCTCCTGCCGCCACATGCGGACGAGGGTGCGCACGGAGACCCGGGCGTGCCGGGCGAGCTCGTCGAGCGGGAGCGCCTCGTCGAGCCGGCGCAGCGCCCAGTCGCGGGTACCGGCGAGGGTGTGGGCGGTGGGGGAGGGCAGCGACCGGTCGATGAACTGGGCCTGGCCGCCGTCCCGGTGCGGTGCGGCGACCAGTTCCCGGGCGATCTCGTTGGCGACGGCCGCGCCGAGGTCCTTGCGGACCAGGTAGAGGCACAGGTCGATGCCGGCGGTCACCCCGGCGGAGGTGAGGAGGGGGCCGTCGTCGATGTAGAGGACGTTGCGGTCGACGCGCAGCCGCGGGTGCAGGCGTTCCAGGTCGTCGGCGCTGGCCCAGTGCGTGGTCACCGTACGGCCGTCGAGGAGACCGGCCGCCGCCAGGGCGAAGGCGCCGGTGCAGATGGAGGCGATCCGGGCGCCGCGGCGGAAGGCGCGCCCCAGGGCCGCGGTGACCTCGGGGGCCGGTGGCCGCAGGTAGCCGTCGTATCCCGGCACGATGACCGTGTCCGCGCGGGCCAGCGCGGACAGTCCGGCCGTGGCGCCGATCGTGAACCCGGTACTGGTGGTGACGCTGCCGCGGGCCGCGCCGCAGACCGTCAGCCGGTACGGGGTGCTCGGGCGCGGGTTGAAGATCTGTGTGGGGATGCCCAGGTCGATGGGGAGCACACCGGGCAGCGCGAGGACCGCGACACGATGAGAGGGATGAGGTTCCGCCATGGCTCGAATATTACGACCGCAACAAAGCGGCCTGCCAAGCCGCCCCGGCTGGGCGGGGCTGTCCCGAAAGTTGCGTACGGTGGCGGTCGAGCCCGTTTCCGATCAGGAGGAGCCCGACGACGATCGGGGGCATGAACGCACACACCCCGGTCGGCCGGTACTTCGATGTCCAGGACGGGCAGGTCTACGGCCACGTCCGCGAGGGCGAGGGACCGGCCCTCGTCCTCCTCCACTACTGGGGCGGCTCGCACCGCACCTGGCGGCCGGTTCTCGAACTCCTCGGCCCCGGCCAGGCGTTCGTCGCGTACGACCACCGCGGCTGGGGCGCCTCGACCGCCACACCCGGGCCGTACGGCATCGAACGGCTCGCCGACGACGCCCAGCGGGTCGTGGAGCAGCTCGGCCTCGACGAGTTCGTGGTCGTCGGCCACTCCATGGGCGGGAAGGCCGCCCAGGTGCTCGGCTCCCGGCGCCCGGCGGGGCTCAGGGGCCTCGTGCTCGTCGCGCCCGCGCCGCCTGCCCCGGTCGGGGTGACGTCCGAGTTCCAGGAGGCTCTCTCGCACGCCTACGACGACGCCGGGACCATCGGCCGGAGCATCGACCAGGTGCTGACCGGCAGGCCCCTCACGGACGCCCTGCGCCGCCAGGTCCTGGAGGACAGCTCCCGCGCGCCGGAGGCGGCCCGCTCGGCCTGGCCGCGGCAGGGGCTGGTCGAGGACTTCTCCGCGAGCGTCGGGAGGATCGACGTACCCGTGCTGGTGCTCGCCGGCGGCGCGGACCGGGTCGACCCGCCGCAGGTGCTGCGCGAGCACCTGCTGCCCCTCGTCCCCACCGCGACCCTCGTCGAACTGGACGGCGTGGGCCACCTGTCCCCGCTGGAGGCCCCGGACCTGGTCGCCCGGCACCTCGGGGACTTCCTGCGCGCCCTGTGAGCCGCACGGCGAGGGTACGGTCGCCGTCGCTTGGAGCGTCTTCGCCGACTGAACGCCGTCAACCCCGAGTATGTGTACGACAGGCCGTGTGCCGATCGCATCGGGAGGACGCGTTGACCACTGAACCCCAGTCCGTGCCGGAAGCCGAACCGCAGCCGGTGCTCGGTCCGCTGACCACCGCCGCGATCTTCCTGGTGCTCACCGTCCGCCCCGGCGGCGAGGGCACGGCGCGCGAGGTGCTGGGCGATCTCCGCGCGCTGCAGCGCAGCTTCGGGTTCGGCGCGCCGGAGGCCGCGCTGAGCTGTGTGGCGGGGATCGGCTCCGAGGCCTGGGACCGGCTCCTCGACCACGCCCGCCCGGCGGGTCTGCACCCCTTCCGGCCTCTGGCAGGCCCGCGGCACACCGCGGTCGCCACCCCCGGCGACCTGCTCTTCCACATCCGGGCCACCCGGTTCGACCTGTGCTTCGGGCTCGCCGCCGAGATCATGCACCGGCTGCGCGACGCGGTGGCCGTCGAGGACGAGGTGCCGGGCTTCAAGTACCTGGACGCGCGCGACCTGCTGGGCTTCGTCGACGGCACCGAGAACCCGGTCGGCGCCGCCGCCCGCAGGGCCGTCCTCATCGGGGCGGAGGACCCCGGCCATGCCGGCGGCAGCTACGTGGTCGTACAGAAGTACCTCCACGACCTCGACGCCTGGAACGCGCTGCCCGTCGAGACGCAGGAGCGGATCATCGGGCGTACCAAGGCCGCCAACATCGAACTGGACGAGCCGGCCTCCCACAAGGGCCTGACCACGGTCACCGGACCCGACGGCGAGGAGCAGAAGATCCTGCGCGACAACATGCCCTTCGGCAGCCCCGGCGGCGGCGAGTTCGGCACCTACTTCATCGGGTACGCCCGGACGCCGGACGTCATCGAGCGGATGCTGCGCAACATGTTCCTCGGCACCGGGGACGCCACCCACGACCGGATCCTCGACTTCTCCACCGCGGTCACCGGCACGCTCTTCTTCGTGCCGTCCGACGACTTCCTCGACGACCTGCCCGCGCTCCCCGGAGCCGGCGAGGAGGGACGGTGAGAACGGTGTCCGCGCATGTGATCGTGCTGCCGGGCGGCGGCTACGTGCAGTACGCCGAGCACGAGGCGGAGCCGGTGGCCGAGTGGCTCACCGGGCTGGGGCTGGGCATCGAGGCGAGCGTCTTCCGGTATCCCCTCGGGGTACGGCATCCGGCCCCCCTGGAGGCGCTGCGTGCCGAGATCCGGCGGCTGCGCGCCGCCGGGGCCGACCGGATCGGGCTCGTGGGGTTCTCGGCGGGCGGGCACCTCGCGGGTCTGGCCGCCCTGGCCGCGGACGGCGACGCGCGGACGGCGGTGCAGTTCGCCGTGCTCGGCTACGCGATCACCTCCATGGAGACCGAGACCTACCGGCCCTCCCAGGACGTCCTGCTGGGCGAGGACGCGGCGCCGGAGCTGCGCCGGGCCACCTCGCTCGACGCGCTGGTGACCCCGTCGGCGCCCCCGTTCTTCCTCTGGCACACGGCCGAGGACCCGTACGTGTGGCCCGAGCACACCTACCGCCTGGCCATGGCCCTGGCCGCCCACGACGTGCCCCACACCGTGCACGTCTACCCGCACGGCCCGCACAGCCTGGGCCTCGCCCACGGCGCCGGAGAGGCCTCGACCTGGACCCGTTCGGCGGCGACCTGGCTGGCCGAACAGACCGCCCCCGCGACCCCACTCGGACGGCACTGACATGACGACGAGCCCGCATCCGGTCACCCTCGACCTCGCCGGGGTCACCGACAAGGCCGGCCTCATGGACCGGACCGCCTCCGCCCTCGGCCTGCCCGAGTGGTTCGGGCGCAACTGGGACGCCCTCACCGACAGCCTCCGGGACCCCTCGGTGTGGCCGCCGGAGGCCGTCGGCCGCGGGCTCCTGATCGTCGTCACCGGCTGGCAGGGGTACGCGCGGAGCAGACCCGACGAGTGGGAGACCGCCCGGCAGGTGTTCGCCGACGCGTCCGCCGACGAACCCGCGCTGACAATCGCCCTGGCCCTGCGATGACCCACCGAAGCCCGCTGTAGGTTCCTCCGAACGGGCTCTGACCTGGCTGGACGTTCGTCCCGGGCATGACGTGCCGGTCGGCATGGGAGAATGAAGTACGTGCTTTTCCCTCTGGCCGGCCGGTCCGGGGGTCACCTCTGATCGACTGGGATGTGCGGCACGTGCGTTTCCTCAATGACATCCAGCCCGCGTACGACCTGACGTACGACGACGTCTTCATGGTGCCGAGCCGCTCCGCGGTCGGCTCGCGTCAGGGCGTGGACCTCGGCTCCCCGGACGGCACGGGCACCACCATCCCGCTGGTCGTCGCCAACATGACCGCGATCGCGGGCCGCCGGATGGCTGAGACCGTGGCCAGGCGGGGCGGACTCGTCGTGATCCCGCAGGACATCCCGATCGACGTGGTCACCGATGTCATCACCTGGGTCAAGAGCCGCCACCTGGTCCTCGACACCCCGATCGTGCTGGCCCCGCACCAGACCGTCGCCGACGCGCTGGCCCTGCTGCCGAAGCGGGCGCACAACGCCGGTGTCGTCGTCGACGAGGACGGCCGCCCCGTCGGCGTCGTCACGGACCGGGACCTCACCGGCGTCGACCGGTTCACCCAGCTCGCCGAGGTCATGTCCCGCGATCTGCTGCTCCTCGACGCGGACATCGACCCCCGCGAGGCGTTCAACAAGCTGGACGGCGCCAACCGCCGCTACGCCCCGGCGGTCGACCGGGAGGGCAAGCTCGCCGGCATCCTCACCCGCAAGGGCGCCCTGCGCGCCACCCTGTACACCCCGGCGACCGACGCGCACGGCCGGCTGCGCATCGCCGCCGCCGTGGGCATCAACGGGGACTTCGCGGACAAGGCCAAGCAACTGCTCGACGCGGGTGTCGACACGCTCGTCATCGACACCGCGCACGGCCACCAGGAGTCGATGATCAACGCGATCAGGCTGGTGCGCGGCCTCGACCCGCAGGTCCCGATCGCGGCCGGCAACATCGTCTCCGCGCAGGGGGTCAAGGACCTCGTCGACGCGGGCGCGGACATCATCAAGGTCGGCGTGGGCCCCGGCGCCATGTGCACCACCCGCATGATGACCGGCGTCGGCCGGCCGCAGTTCTCCGCGGTCCTGGAGTGCGCCGCCGAGGCGAGGAAGTACGGCAAGCACGTCTGGGCCGACGGCGGTGTCCGGCACCCCCGTGACGTCGCCATGGCGCTGGCCGCCGGGGCGTCCAACGTGATGGTCGGCTCCTGGTTCGCGGGCACCTACGAGTCGCCGGGCGACCTGCAGCAGGACGCCGACGGGCGGCTGTACAAGGAGTCGTTCGGCATGGCCTCCGCGCGGGCGGTGCGCAACCGCACGTCGGAGGAGTCGGCCTACGACCGGGCCCGCAAGGCGCTCTTCGAGGAGGGCATCTCCACGTCCCGGATGTTCCTCGACCCGGCCCGGCCGGGCGTGGAGGACCTGATCGACTCGATCATCGCGGGCGTGCGGTCGTCCTGCACCTACGCCGGCGCCGGTTCACTGGAGGAGTTCGCCGAGAAGGCCATCGTCGGGATCCAGAGCGCGGCCGGGTACGCGGAGGGCAAGCCGCTGCACGCCAGCTGGAGCTAGCCGCTGCGCGGAGGCGCGGTGCCGGGCGGGTCGCCGTCGGGCTCGTGTTCTACTTCGTACACGGCTACCGCCGGTCCCGTCCTGCACCACCTGAGAGCTGAACGACCCCTTGCTGAACGATCTCGACGAACGCATCGTGCACGCCCTCGCCGAGGACGCCCGCCGCTCCTACGCGGACATCGGGCAACTGGTCGGCCTGTCCGCGCCTGCCGTCAAACGGCGCGTGGACCGGCTGCGCGCCACCGGAGCGATCACCGGATTCACCGTACGGGTCGATCCGGCGGCCCTCGGCTGGGAGACCGAGGGGTTCGTCGAGATCTACTGCCGGCGCAACACGTCCCCGGAGACCATCCAGCGGGGGCTGGAGCGCTACCAGGAGGTGGTGGCCGCGTCGACGGTCACCGGTGAGGCCGACGCGGTCGTGCAGGTCTTCGCCTCCGACATGCGGCACTTCGAGCGGGTGCTGGAGCGGATCGCGGGGGAGCCGTTCGTGGAACGCACCAAGTCGGTACTTGTGCTGTCCCCGCTGCTGCGCCGCTTCTCGTCGGGTGCGCCGGGGTGAGAGCGGGGGGAGGGGGCGGGGGTACCGGTGGTGTGCCGAGTGCGGGTCCGTGGGGGCTGGTCGCGCAGTTCCCCGCGCCCCTTCAGGTGGGACCGGTCGAGCTGCTTTCAGGGGCGCGGGGAACTGCGCGACCAGCCACGAACCACCCGCACCCGGCACACCACGGGCACCCCCCCTACTCCGCGGTCTTTCGCGCCAGTGCGTTGTTGTCGATGGAGTTGTGCACACTGAAGCTCACCGCATCCGACCGGTAGCGGTCGTCGGACCACTCCACCGGCCGGCCCTCCCGCGTCGTCGTCACGCGCCGCACCCGCAGCAGCGGGCTCGTCCGGCGGATGCCGAGCAGCTCGGCGTCCTGCGCTCCCGCCGCCACCGCGTCTATGACGTGCTCGCCGTACGCGAAGACCAACCCCTTGTCCTCGTAGAGGCGTTGGGTGACCGACGGGCAGTCCGGCTCTATCGCCTCGACCGCCGTGGAGATCCAGTCCGCGTACACCGTGCGCTCCAGCAACACCGGTTCGCCGTCCAGCCCGCGTACCCGCAGCACATGCAACACGTGCGTACCGAGGCCCAGTTGGAGGCGGACGGCGTCCTCCTGGGTGGCCGGCCGGTACTCCTGGGACACCACGTGTCCCGTCGCCGCGCGGCCCATCGCCCTCGCCCACTGCGCGAAGCTGCGCAGCTCCGCGAAGCTCTGGCTGCGGCGGCTGGCGAGGACCACCCGGCGGGCGCCCTGGCGGGAGCCGATCAGCCCCTCGGCGGTGAGCGCGGCGACCGCCTGGCGGACCGTGCCGCGGGAGACGCCGTACTCCGCGGCGAGTTCCGTCTCCGAGGGCAGCCGGCTGCCGACGGTGTACTCCTCGCGGTCGATGGCGCGCCGCAGCTCGTCGGCGATCTCCTCGTGTCGCGCCGTCATGCTTCCCCTCTGAGTCGGCCGCTGTGCACAGCGTGACCAGCCTAATCGACGTTCCCCGGTGATTCGTGTCAGCCCGGGACCGCTCAGGAATGTGCAGGGAATTGGGGGCCAGGATTTTTCCGGAGTTCACAGTCCCGACATCCACGCCGGGCGTACTGTGAGCCAACTTGTTCAGACAAGTTCGCCGGGCGCCGCCCACAGCGCCACCCACCCTCGTGCGTACTCCCTGGAGAGACCGTGACCGTGTCCCTGCCGAGAACCGCCGTCCTCGGCGCCTCCCTCGCCGCCGTAGCCGCGCTCGCCCTCAGCGCCTGCGGCGCCGCCCCCGACAACGCGTCGTCCACCACCTCCGACGGCAAGAACGCCGCCACCGCCACCTCCGCCGCCGACCTCGGCGGCATGGACAAGCTGATCGCCGCCGCCAAGAAGGAGGGCGCGCTGCACATCATCGCCGTGCCCCGCGACTGGGCGAACTACGGCGCCATCATCGACGGCTTCCAGAAGAAGTACGGCATCAAGATCGAGGACGAGAGCCCCGACGGCTCGAGCCAGGACGAGATCAACGCCGTGACCTCGCGCAAGGGCCAGGACCGGGCGCCGGACGTGCTCGACCTCGGCTCGTCGTTCGCGCTCAGCGCCGCCCAGCAGGGGCTGCTCGCGCCGTACAAGGTGACCTCGTACTCCGACATCCCCACGGGCCAGGCGGACCCGCAGGCCCGCTGGTACAACGACTACGGCGGCTACATCTCCATCGGCTGCGACGCCAAGCGGGTCAAGACCTGCCCGACCACCTTCGCCGACCTGCTCAAGCCGCAGTACAAGGGCCAGGTCGCCCTCAACGGCAACCCGACCAAGTCCGGTTCGGCGTTCGGCGGCGTCTACGCGGCCGCGCTCGCCAACAAGGGCTCCTTCGACGACATCCAGCCCGGCCTCGACTTCTTCGCCAAGCTGAAGAAGAACGGCAACTACACGCCGGTCGAGTCCACCCCGGCCACCGTGGAGAAGGGCGAGACGCCCATCTCCATCGACTGGGACTACCTGAACGCCGGTTACGCCGACGAGTTCAAGTCCAAGGGCGTCGACTGGAAGGTGTCGATCCCGACCGACGGCCAGTACGCCCAGTACTACTCCCAGGCCATCAACAAGGACGCCCCGCACCCGGCGGCCGCCCGCCTGTGGCAGGAGTACCTGTACAGCACCGAGGGCCAGAACCTGTGGCTCAAGGGCTACGCCCGCCCGGTCCTGATGTCCGCCATGGAGAAGGCCGGCACGCTGGACAAGGCCGCCGCGGCCAAGCTGCCCGCGGTCACCGGCACGCCCACCTTCCCGACCGAGGCCCAGCAGGACAAGGCCAAGACCGTTCTCTCGACCGGCTGGTCGAAGGCCGTCTCCGGATGACGGCCACGCTCACGCGGGCCGACGTGGCGTCCGCCGCTTCCCAGAAGCGGCGGCGCCGTGCCCCCGGCTGGCTCGCCGTCGTCCCGCTCCTCGCCTTCACGGCCGTCGCCTTCGGGCTGCCGGCCGTCGCCATGCTGAACGGCGCCTTCACGGTCAAGGACCCGGCCAGCGGGGTGAGTTCGTACACCGCGAGCAACCTGAGCGACTCGCTCCAGGGGCCTTACCTCACCGCCCTGGCCGGCAGCGTCAAGCTGTCCGCGCTCTCCGCCGTCATCGCCGCCGTCCTCGGGCTGCCGCTCGCGCAGGCCGTCGTCAGCTCGCGCTCCCGGGCGCTGCGCGAGGCCGTGCTCACCGCCTCCGGTGTGCTCGCCAACTTCGGCGGCGTGCCGCTGGCGTTCGCGTTCGTCGCGACCCTCGGCAACGCCGGTGTGCTCACCGTGCACCTGCACCTCGCGGACCACGGCTGGAACCTGTACAGCTTCTGGGGGCTCGTCCTGGTCTACCTGTACTTCCTGATCCCGCTGATGGTCCTCACCATCACCCCGGCCCTCGACGGACTGCGCACCCAGTGGCGGGAGGCCGCGCTCAACAACGGCGCCACCGGCGTGCAGTACTGGCGGTTCGTGGCCCTGCCCGTGCTCGCGCCCTCGCTGCTCGGCGGGCTCGTGCTGCTCTTCGGCAGCGCCTTCGCCGCCTACGCCACCGCCGCCGCGATGGTCGGCAGCGCGGTGCCGCTGGTCACCCTCCAGATCGCCGACGCCCTCTCCGGCAACGTCCTGGTCGGCCAGGAGAACGTGGCCCTCGCCCTGAGCCTGGACATGGTGCTGGTGGCCGGCGTGGTGATGGCCGTGTACCTGCCCCTGCAACGACGGAGCGCCCGATGGCTCGACGCCTGACCCCCTGGCGCTGGGCCGTCCTCGGCCTGGCCGCCCTCTACTTCCTGGTCCCGCTGGGCGCCTCCGTCCTCTTCACGGTGGACGTGCCCGGCCAGGGCGTCACCTTCGACGCCTACTCCCAGATCCTGTCCGCCGACGGCTTCCTCTCCAGCCTGGCCCTCTCGCTGGAACTGGCCGTCGCCACCATCGCCGTCGTGCTGCTGCTGATGGTGCCCGCCGTGGTCGCCCTGCGGCTGAGCGCGCCCAGGCTGCGTCCGGTCGTCGAGATCGTCTGCTCGCTGCCGCTGGTGGTGCCGCCGATCGCGTTCGTCGCCGGCATCGTGACCGTGCTGAAGTGGGGACCGGACTATTTGTCCAGGACCCCGCTGTTCGAGACGTTCGTCGCCGTCCAGAACCCGACCTTCCCGGTCGTCCTGGTCCTCGCCTACGTCGTGATGGCACTGCCCTTCGTCTACCGGGCGCTGGACGCCGGGCTGCGCGCGATCGACGTGCGCACCCTCGTCGAGGCGGCCCGCAGCTGCGGTGCCAGCTGGCCGCAGGCCCTCGTCCGGGCCGTGCTGCCCAACCTGCGCGGGGCGCTGCTCAACGCGTCCTTCCTCACCCTGGCCCTGGTGCTGGGCGAGTTCACGGTCGCCCGGCTGCTGGGCTTCCAGCCCTTCGCCGTGTGGATCTACAACGTCGGCGGCTCCCAGGCCCAGATGTCCGTCGCCGTCTCCGTGCTCAGCCTCCTGGTGACCTGGGCCCTGCTCCTCGCGCTCGCCGGTGCCGGCGGCCGCGACCGAACCGCTTCCTCCCGGGGATGACACACCATGACCACCGCCACCCTTGAGAAGGCCGCCGAGAAGGCCGCGACCGTCGAGTTCCGGTCGCTGCGGCGCGAGTTCGGCGCCACCGTCGCCCTCGACGGACTCGACCTGACCGTCCAGCCGGGCGAGTTCCTGGCCCTGCTCGGCCCGTCCGGCTGCGGCAAGACCACCGCGCTGCGCATGCTCGCCGGCTTCGAACACCCCGACTCCGGCGCCGTCCTGGTGGACGGCGAGGACGTCACCCACGTCCCGGCCCACCGCCGCGACGCCGGGATGGTCTTCCAGTCGTACAGCCTCTTCCCGCACCTGAACGCCGTCGACAACGTGGCCTTCGGACTGCGGATGCGCAAGGTGCGCACGAGTGAACGGCGGGCACGGGCCGCCGAGTTGCTGGAGCTCGTCGGGCTCGGCGACAAGGGGGAGCGGTTCCCGCACCAGCTCTCCGGCGGCCAGCAGCAGCGCATCGCGCTGGCCCGCGCCCTCGCCCTGCGGCCCCGCGTGCTGCTGCTCGACGAACCCCTGTCCGCCCTGGACGCCAAGGTCCGGCTCAGCCTCCGCGAGGAGATCCGCCGGCTCCAGCAGGAACTCGGCATCACCACCCTGTTCGTGACGCACGATCAGGAGGAGGCGCTGTCCGTCGCCGACCGGGTCGCCGTGATGCGCGCCGGGCGGCTCGAACAGTGCGCCGAGCCCGCCGAGCTGTACGGCCGTCCGGCCACCGCCTTCGTCGCCGAGTTCGTCGGCACGATGAGCCGGATCCCGGGGACCGTCGGGGACGGCGTTGTCGAGGTGCTCGGGCAACGGCTGCCGGTCGACGGGCAGGCGCCGGAGGCGGGCGAGGTCGACGTGCTCGTGCGGCCCGAGGCGGTCCAGGTGCGCGCGGACGGCGCCGGTACGGCCACCGTCGTCGCCACCGCCTTCCTGGGCGCGGTCGTCCGGGTCACCGTACGGCTCGCCGACGGCACCGAGGCCAAGGCCGACCTGCCCGCCCACGAGGCCGCCGAGCTGGGGGCCGGGTCCGCCGTGCGCGTCTCCCTGCCCGAGCGGCCGGTGCTCGTGGCGCCACGCGTCCAGAAGTGACGCTTCCCGAAGTCCTGCCCCCCACCACGTGAGGAATGACGACAACGTGACCCCCCACCCACGACTCCCGCTCCAGGCCGTCCTGTTCGACATGGACGGCACGCTCGTCGACACCGAGCGACTGTGGTGGGAGGCGGTGGAACAGGTCGCCGGGCGGCCGCTCACCGAGGCCGACGAGCCGGAGGTGCTCGGCCGGCCGGTGGAGCACACCGCCGCCTGGCTCGCCGCCGGGACGGGCCGGCCGGCCGCGGCGCTCGCGGCCGGGCTGCACCGGGAGTTCGCGGACCGCGTCCGCACCGGCATCGTGCCCCGCCCCGGCGCCCTCGACCTGCTGGACGCGCTGGCCGCGGCCGGCGTCCCCACCGCCCTGGTCACCGCGTCCCCCCGCGCGGTCGCCGACCTCGTCCTCGACGCCCTCGGCCCCGGCCGGTTCGCGGCGTCCGTCACCGCCGACGACACGGGCCGCACCAAGCCCGCCCCCGACCCGTACCTGGCCGCCTGCCGTGCTCTCGGCGTCGACCCGGCCGCCTGTGTGGCCGTGGAGGACACCGAGACCGGGGTCGCCTCCGCCGAGGCCGCCGGCTGTGCCGTACTGGCGGTGCCCTCGCTCGCCCCGATCGGCGGCGCGCCCGGCCGGACCGTGCGTGACACGCTGGTCGGGGTCACCCCGAAGGAGCTGAGCGACATGGCCGTACCGGAACTGCGGGTGATGTCCTGGAACCTGTGGCTCGGCGGCAGCCCGGTCGACGACCACCGGGCCAAACAGGTCAAGGCGATCATGGACGCGGGCGCGGACGTCGTCGGCCTCCAGGAGATCGCCGGGACCAGCGCGCGGGAACTCGCCGACGCCCTCGGCTGGCATCACCACTCGGCAGGCGAGAACCTCGGCGTCATCAGCCGCCACCCGATCACCGCCCGCCTCGGCGACCCGGACGTCGGCTTCTACGGCGCCGCCGGGGTGCGGATCGCCGTCCGCCCCGGCCGCGAGGTCGAGGTCTGGACCGCGCACCTGCACTACACGCCGTACGGGCCCTACGAGTTCCACTTCGACGGGCTCGGCGCCGACCGGCTGATCGCCCACGAGGAGGTCCGGCTCGGGCAGGTGCGGGAGACCCTGCGGTGGATCGGGGACACGGACGTCCCGGTGGTGCTCGTCGGGGACTTCAACTGCCCGTCCCATCTGGACTGGCCGGCGGTCGAGTGGCCGGTGACCAGGGCCACGGAGGAGGCCGGGTTCCGCGACTCCTACCGTGAGGCGCACCCGGACCCGGCCGCCGCGCCCGGCCACACCTGGTCGCCGATCCACCCCGTCCACGAGGACGGCAGCGGGCGGCCCGAACCGCAGGACCGGATCGACTACGTGCTGCACAGGGGGCTGCGCGTGCTCGACTCCCGGACCTGGGTCACCGGCACTCCGGCGCCCTGGCCCGAGGTGGCCGGCAACGACTGGCCCTCCGACCACGCGGCCGTCGTCACCACGTTCGCCGTCGGGCCGTAACCGGGGGTTACCCGGGGCAACCATTGCGGTCGGGGTGACGGTCCCGTAAGTTGTGCGGGCCCCCTTACTGGCTGGTAACACCGGTAGGTAACCCATGCGCTGGCCCCTCGGCCGACCCACCACCGTCCGTGCGCGGATCGTGGCGCTCGCGCTCGCCCCGGTCGTGGCACTGACGGCCCTGTGGAGCTTCGCCATGGTGTCCGTCACCGGCGAACTGCGCGCGCTGATCCGGGTCCAGGGGGTGTACGACGGCTTCGGCACCCCCGTCGACACCGCCGTCGGGCAGATCCAGATCGAACGGCGGTTGTCGGCGGCCTACCTGGGGGCGCCCCTGGACACGGCGGTCGCCGCCGACCTGCTCGCCCAGCAGCGGCGCACCGACCGTGCGGTGGCCGCCATGCGGGACGCGATCCGGGACGGCGACCGCGGGCGCCTCAGCGACCGGCAGCGCGAGGTGCTCGACGCGATGGTGACCGCCACCGGCAGGCTGGAGAAGCTGCGCGGGCAGGTGCTGTCCCGGAAGATCTCCTGGGACGGTGCCGTCGCCGGGTACAGCGCCCTGGTGGAGCCCGGCTTCGACGTCGAGTCCGCCCTCACCGCGCTCCAGGCCGGGCAGCTGGCCCGGGAGTCCCAGGTCGTCGTCGAACTGGTGCGGGTGCGGGAGTTCGTCTCCCGCGAGGACGCCCTGGTCGCCGGGGCGCGGGCCGCAGGCCGGCTCACCGACGGGCAGTACCGCATCCTCACCGCGACCATCGAGGACCGGCGGGTCTTCCAGCGGACGTACGTCCCCGACCTGCCGTCGGACTCACGGGAACTGTTCGAGACGTTCCAGCGCGGCGCGCTGTACCGCTCGTTGACGCGGGGCGAGGACGCGCTGCTGCGGGCGGGCGCGGACCGGGCCGGTGCGGCCGTCGCCGCGGGCACCTGGCGGTCCACCACCGACCGGGCCGTCAAGCAGTACATGCTGCTGTGCACGCACGCCGCCGAGAACTCCGCCGCCCGCGGCCGGGCCTTCGCCTACCGGGAGCTGGCGAAGGCGGCCGTCGTCGGCGCGGCCGGACTCGCGGCGGTGGGCCTGTCGCTGTGGTTCGCGGTGCGCGGGGCGCGTCGCATCTCGCGCCGCCTGGAGCTCCTGCGGGACGCGGCCGACCTGCTGACCGCACGCCAACTTCCCGCGCTCATGGAGCGATTGAGCGCAGGCGAGGACGTGGACGCGGTCACCGAGGCGCCGCCGCTGGCCGCGGGGGAGGCCGGGGAGGACGAGATCGGCGACGTCGGCCGGTCGTTCAACCGGGCGCGGCTGGCCGCGGTCGAGGCCGCGATCAAGCAGGCCACGCTGCGGCGGGGCCTGTTCGCGGTCCTCCTCAACATCGCCCGCCGCAACCAGGCGCTCGTCCACCGCCAGCTGAAACTCGTCGACACGCTGGAACGGCGCACCGACGACCCGGCCGTCCTGGGCGAGCTGTTCCGCATCGACCACCTCACCACCCGGATGCGCCGGCACGCGGAGAGCCTGATCATCCTCTCCGGCGCGACCCCCGGGCGGCGCTGGCGGCGGCCCGTGCCGATCGCCGACGTGGTGTCCTCCGCGGTCGGCGAGATCGAGGACTACCCGCGGGTCGTGGTGCCGCCGATGCCCGAGGTGGGCGTGGCCGCGGACGCCGTCGCCGACGTCGTGCACCTGCTCGCCGAGCTGCTCGAGAACGCGACGGTGTTCTCGCCACCGCACACCCAGGTGACCCTGCGCACCGGCCGGGCCGGCCACGGCTTCACCCTGGAGATCGACGACCGGGGCCTCGGTCTCGACGCGGACCAGCTCGACGGGGCCCGCCGCACCCTGACCGACCCCGACGCCTTCGACCCGACCCGCCACGACCGCCTCGGCCTCTACGTCGTGGGCCGCCTGGCCGCCCGGCACGGCATCGGGGTGTCCCTGCGGGAGTCGCCGTACGGCGGGACGACGGCGGTGGTGCTGCTGCCGGGGACGGTGCTGGCCGAGGTGGAGCCGGAGGGCGGCCGACGGGACGGGGAGCGGGCGGGACGGCCGCCGTCGGCGCGGGACCGGGGAGGGCCGTCGTTGGACGGGTCGGGCGCTGCGCACGGGCCCGGGCCCGCGTCGGCGGTCGGTGTGCTGTCGCCGTCCGGGACGGGGCGGGCCGGTACCTCCGCTCCCGGCACCGAAGCGCCGCCCCCGGCCCTGCCCACCCGCACCCGCCAGGCCTCCCTCGCCCCCGAGCTGCGCACGGAGCAGGCCGCCGGCACGGCGCGTGACCTGGACGCCGACGAGATGCGGGCGGTCTTCGGAGCCTTCCAGCGCGGCCTGGACCGGGGACGCAGAGGACTGCCGGCCGGCACCGAGGAGCCGGACCACACCGAGGAAGGGACCCGTGCCGACGATGACCAGTGACGACCAGACCCAGCCGCCCGGCGCCACGGCCGCCCCCGGCTCCGGGCCCGCCGCCCGGCCCGGCAGCGACCTCGGCTGGCTTCTCGACGACCTCGTCGCGCGGACCGATCACGTCCGGCAGGCCGTGCTGCTCACCGCCGACGGGCTGCCGCTCAGCCACTCCGAGGGGATGCGGCGGCGGGACATCGAGCACCTCGCGGCCGTCTGCTCCGGCTTCCACAGCCTGGCCCGCTCCGCGGGGGACCGGTTCGGCGCCGGGGAGGTGCGGCAGACCATGGTGATGCTCGACGACGCCTACCTCTTCGTCACTCCGGCCGGGCACGGCAGCCGGCTCGCCGTGCTCAGCGACGTCCGCACCGACGTCGGCCAGCTGGCCCACGAGATGGCACTGCTCGTCCGCCGCCTCGGCCGGCACCTCGACGCGGCCGCACGCTCGACCCCCTGATCCTCCGGTGAGCGACGAGCACTGGTACGAGGACGAGACCGGGTCCCTGGTCCGCCCCTACACCGTGACCCGGGGCCGTACCGAGCCCTCCGGCAAGCACTCCATCGATCTGATGTCCCAGGTCACGGCCCTCGAAGCGGAGGCGTCCCAGGCCGCGGTCGACCATGCCCGCGTCGCGCTGCTCGCCCTGGTGCGCCGCGGGGCCCGCCCCGTCGTCGAACTCGCCGCGGACGCCGACCTGCCGCTCACCGTCGTACGCGTGCTGCTCGCCGATCTCGCCGAGGCCGGACTGGTCCGCATCGAGGAGCCGCGCCGGCTGGAACCGGCCGGTCCCGCCGCCGACCCCGAGTTGCTGAAAGTGATCGTGGAGCGGCTGCGGGAGCTGTGACCCCGCGCAACGAATCGCCACCGCACCCCCGTCCCACGCAACGAACCGCGCGGCCACGCGCAACGGCTCCGCCTTGTCCGGTCGGGCCCGCCGACCGTACCGTCTAACTGACCCCCCAGACCTCCTTCCGTACCCGGTGAGGACCCGCATGCGCACCGCCCTGCTCCAGAGCTCCGGCCGCCCCGGCTCGACCTTCGAGAACCTCAAGGTGCTCGACGAGGCCGCCGGCCGGGCCGCCGCCGCGGGCGCCGCGCTGCTCGTCGCCCCGGAGATGTTCCTCACCGGCTACGCGATCGGCGACGACATCGCCCGCCTCGCCGAGCCCGCCGACGGGGACAGCGCGGACGCGGTCGCCGAACTGGCCCACCGGCACGGCCTCGCGATCACCTACGGCTACCCGGAGCGCGACGGCGACCAGGTCCACAACTCCGCCCAGCTGATCTCCGCCGACGGCACCCGGCTCGCGAACTACCGCAAGTCCCACCTCTTCGGCGGCTTCGAGCGGGACCACTTCACCCCGGGCGACCAGCCGGTCGTCCAGGCACAGCTGAACGGCCTCACCGTCGGGATCATGATCTGCTACGACGTGGAGTTCCCGGAGCTGGTCCGCGCCCACGCCCTGGCCGGCACCGACCTGCTGCTGGTCCCGACGGCGAACATGCACCCGTTCGAGATCGTCGCCGAGTCCCTGGTCCCGGTGCGGGCCTGGGAGAACCAGATGTACGTCGCCTACGCCAACCGAGTCGGCCAGGAAGGCGAGTTCGAGTTCTTCGGGCTCTCCGCGCTGGCCGGACCCGACGGGGTCGCCCGCGCCCGCGCCGGCCGCTTTGGTGAGGAACTCGTCCTCGCCGACCTCGACCCCGCCCTCCTCGCCGCCTCCCGCGAGGCGAACCCGTACCTCGAGGACCGCCGCCCCGGCCTCTACGGGTCCCTGGCCTGACCTCCCCGCTCCTCATCACCCCTTTCGCTTTTCCGCAAGGAGTCCGTACCCCATGACGTCCACGGTGCCCAACGCCGTCGAGCACGCCGACGTGCAGCAGCCGCCGATCACCATGTTCGGCCCGGACTTCCCCTACGCCTACGACGACTTCCTCGCCCACCCGGCCGGGCTCGGCCAGGTCCCGGCGACCGAGCACGGCACCGAGGTCGCCGTCATCGGCGGCGGCCTGTCCGGCATCGTGGCCGCGTACGAACTGATGAAGATGGGCCTGAAGCCGGTCGTCTACGAGGCCGACGAGATCGGCGGCCGGCTGCGGACCGTCGGCTTCGAGGGCTGCGACCCCTCGCTGACCGCCGAGATGGGCGCGATGCGCTTCCCGCCCTCCTCCACCGCCCTCCAGCACTACATCGACCTGGTGGGCCTGGAGACCCGGCCCTTCCCCAACCCCCTGGCGGAGGCGACCCCCTCGACCGTCGTCGACCTCAAGGGCGAGTCGCACTACGCCGAGACGATCGACGACCTGCCGCAGGTCTACCGTGACGTCGCCGCCGCCTGGAACAGGTGCCTGGACGAGGGCGCCGACTTCTCCGACATGAACCGCGCGATGCGTGAGCGGGACGTGCCGTGCATCCGCGAGATCTGGGCGAAGCTCGTCGAGAAGCTCGACAACCAGACCTTCTACGGCTTCCTCTGCGACTCCGAGGCCTTCAGGTCCTTCCGGCACCGCGAGATCTTCGGCCAGGTCGGCTTCGGCACCGGCGGCTGGGACACCGACTTCCCCAACTCCATCCTCGAGATCCTGCGGGTCGTCTACACCGAGGCCGACGACCACCACCGCGGCATCGTCGGCGGCTCCCAGCAGCTGCCGCTCAGGCTCTGGGAGCGCGAGCCGGAGAAGATCGTGCACTGGGCGTACGGGACGTCGCTCGCGAAGCTGCACGAGAACGGCGAGCCCCGGCCCGCCGTGACCCGGCTGCACCGCACCAACGGCAACCGGATCACCGTCACGGACGCGAACGGCGACATCCGCACCTACCAGGCGGCGGTCTTCACCGCCCAGTCCTGGATGCTGCTCTCCAAGATCGCCTGTGACGACTCGCTCTTCCCGATCGACCACTGGACCGCGATCGAGCGCACCCACTACATGGAGTCCTCGAAGCTGTTCGTCCCGGTCGACCGGCCCTTCTGGCTCGACAAGGACGAGGAGACGGGCCGGGACGTCATGTCGATGACACTCACCGACCGGATGACTCGCGGCACCTACCTCCTGGACGACGGCCCGGACAAGCCCGCCGTCATCTGCCTGTCCTACACCTGGTGCGACGACAGCCTGAAGTGGCTGCCGCTGTCCGCGCACGAGCGGATGGAGGTCATGTTGAAGTCGCTCGGCGAGATCTACCCGAAGGTCGACATCAGGAAGCACATCATCGGCAACCCGGTGACCGTGTCCTGGGAGAACGAGCCCTACTTCATGGGCGCGTTCAAGGCCAACCTGCCCGGTCACTACCGCTACCAGCGGCGCCTGTTCACGCACTTCATGCAGGACTCGCTGCCCGACGACAAGCGGGGCATCTTCCTCGCGGGCGACGACATCTCCTGGACGGCGGGCTGGGCCGAGGGCGCCGTCCAGACCGCGCTGAACGCGGTCTGGGGCGTCATGCACCACTTCGGCGGCACGACCGACGCGGCCAACCCCGGCCCGGGAGACGTCTACGACGAGATCGCGCCGGTCGAGCTTCCAGAGGACTGACTAGATCCCGGCCGCCCGCGCCTTCTCGTACACCTCGGCGGCGACGTCCTTGAGCTCCTGGGCGTCCCGCGGAGTGGACTCGAGGTCGACCAGGATCTCCTCCAGGCCGACCGCCGCGTGCGCCACGAGGTCCTCGACGATCTGGTCGACGCTGCCCTGGAAGGGGCGGCGGTCGGGGCCGTCGTAGGCCTTGGGCGTGTACGTGGTGTTGACCCGCAGGACCGTCTGGATCGGTTCCGTGCGGCCGCGTTCGGCCGCCAGGTCCTGCAACTCCCGCCACTCTGCCGCGACCTGGGCGGCACCCATGCCCACCGGCAGCCAGCCGTCGGCGTGGTCGACCAGCCGGCGCTTGGCCCGCTTGTTGCTCGCCGCCAGCAGGATCGGGATCGGCCGGGCCGGCTTGGGGCCGACCACGGCGGAGGCGATCTTCGTGAGCCGCCCGTCGTAACGCACCGGGTCCGGGCCCCACACGGCCCGGCACACCTCGATGAGTTCGTCGAGCACCGTGCCCCGCTCCTCGAACGGCCGGATTCCGGCGGCCGCGTACTCGTCGAGGGACCAGCCCGTGCCGAAGCCCGCCAGCACCCGGCCGCCGCTCGCCGCGTCCAGCGTCGCCAGGGACCGGGCCAGCTGGAAGGGGTTGTGCAGCGGCGCCACCAGGACACTGCTGCCCAGCCGCACCCGCTCGGTGACCGCGGCGGCCAGGGTCAGCGTGACCAGGGGCTCGGCCACGCTCCGGTACTCGTCGGGCCAGGGGAGGCCCGGGACGTCGTAGAGGCCCTGGGTGGCGGGCTCCGGGAACAGGGCCCGCTCGAAGACCCACAGGCTGTCGTAGCCGATCTGCTCGGCGGCGCGGGCCACGTCGGGGACATCGGTGCCGGGGGAGTACTGCCGCATCTGGGGAAGGCCGAAGCCGAGCCGGGTGGTCATGCCGGTGCTCCTTCGCAGTCGGGTGCCTGCAGTCAACGCAGGGCGTACGCCCGGGGATTCCGGTGCGGGCGGACGGGCGGTCGGATCAGGCCGCTTCAGCCGCACATCGGCGTGAGCAGCATCCGGCCGGCCAGGCCCACGGCCGCGTCCAGCCGCTCGGTGAACTCCTCGGCCAGGTCCCCGACCCCGCGCAGCGCCCACAGGGCCCGCGCCGCCGCCCAGGTCGCGTCCCGGGCCCGCTCCAGGCTCCAGGAGCCGAGCAGATGGGTCAGCGGGTCGGCGATCTGGAGCAGGTCGGGACCCGGCATCAGGTCCTCGCGGACGCGCTCCTCCAGCGAGACCAGCAGGTCGCCCACGCGGTCGAACTCGTCCTCCAGGTCGGCCGGTTCGCAGCCGAGCGTGCGGCAGGCGTCCACCACGGCCAGCGCCAGGTCGTGCCCGATGTGCGCGTTGATGCCGGCCAGCGCGAACTGCAGTGGGCGGACCCCGGGATGGCGGCGGAACTGGAACAACGGCCGCCAGCAGGCCGGGGGCCGGCGGCCCGCCGCCTCGGCGTCCACGGCGGCCAGGTAGCGCTCGGCGAACCGCACGTCCAGGGTCGCCGCGGCCCGGGGGTCCGCGAACCGGCCCGCGTCCAGGCGCCGTTGGACCTCCTCCGTGACGGCGAGGTAGACACGGTTGAAGACCGCGACCCCGTCCCGCTCGGGCAGGGTCGCGTCCAGGGCGCGCATCCGGGCGACGACGGTGCCGACCGGGGCGGTGAGGTGGTGCAACTGCGCCATGGGGGAAGGGTCCCAGCTCCGGCCCGCCGCGCGTGCCGACGGGCCCGGCGCTTCCCCGGAACGGGGGAACGGGCCCGCCGGG
Source organism: Streptomyces sp. NPDC104761 (assembly GCF_055583445.1). Taxonomy (NCBI): domain Bacteria; kingdom Bacillati; phylum Actinomycetota; class Actinomycetes; order Kitasatosporales; family Streptomycetaceae; genus Streptomyces; species Streptomyces sp. NPDC104761. The sequence continues at coordinate 27,524 of NZ_JBVJNZ010000023.1, forward strand.
CGGTGCTACGGCCGGTCGTCGTCGTAGGAACTGGTGCCTTCGTCGAGGAGTGGTTCGGCTCCCTTGAGGTGGGCCGGGGCCAGGGCGCGCAGGACGTGGTAGCCGACGATGACCACCAGGGTGCCGAGGGCGATGCCGCTGAGGGAGAAGGTGTCGGTGAACTTCATGCTGACGTTGCCGACGCCGATGATGATGCCGGCGGCCGCCGGGACCAGGTTCAGCGGGTTGCGCAGGTCGACCTCGGCGTGCAGCCAGATCTGGGCGCCGAGCAGGCCGATCATGCCGTAGAGGATGACCGTGATGCCGCCGAGGACCCCGCCCGGGATCGCGGCCACGATCGCGCCGAACTTGGGGCAGACGCCGAAGAGCAGCGCGAAGCCGGCGGCGGCCCAGTAGGCGGCGGTGGAGTAGACGCGGGTCGCGGCCATCACGCCGATGTTCTCGGAGTAGGTGGTGTTGGGCGGGCCGCCCACGGCGGTGGAGAGCATCGAGGCGACGCCGTCGGCCGAGATGGCCGTGCCCAGCTTGTCGTCGAGCGGGTCGCCGGTCATCTCGCCGACCGCCTTGACGTGCCCGGTGTTCTCGGCGACCAGGGCGATGACGACGGGCAGGGCGACCAGGATCGCCGACCACTGGAAGGACGGGCCGTGGAAGGACGGCAGCCCGATCCAGTCGGCCTTGCCGACACCGGAGAGGTCCAGGCGCCAGTGGTCGGTGACCTTGCCGCTCCGGCCCACGGAGTGGATCCGGCCGAAGATCCGGTCGAGGGCCCAGGACAGGGCGTACCCGAAGACCAGGCCCAGGAAGATCGCGATGCGGGACCAGAAACCACGCAGACAGACGACGGCCAGACCGGTGAACGCCATCACCAGCAGGGCCGTCCACTGGTCCTGCGGCCAGTAAGTGGAGGCGGTGACCGGCGCGAGGTTGAAGCCGATCAGCATCACGACCGCGCCGGTGACGATCGGCGGCATCGCGGCGTGGATGATCCGGGCGCCGAAGCGCTGGACGGCCAGCCCGACCAGGAACAGCGCGACGCCGACCACGAAGACCGCGCCGGTCACCGTGGCGCTGGTGCCGCCCTGTGCGCGGATGACGGCGGCCACCCCGACGAAGGACAGCGAACAGCCCAGGTAGCTGGGCACCCGGCCGCGTGTAGCCAGCAGGAAGAGCACGGTCGCGACGCCGGACATCATGATCGCGAGATTCGGGTTCAGGCCCATCAGGACCGGAGCGACGAAGGACGCGCCGAACATGGCGACCACATGCTGGGCGCCGAGCCCGACCGTCCGCGGCCAGGAGAGCCGTTCGTCGGGGCGTACCACCGCTCCGGGCGCGGGCGTGCGCCCGTCACCGTGCAGTTTCCAGCGCACGCCGAGATCCATGGTGGGCTTCGCTTTCCTGGTACGTGAATACGGTCCGAACCATTGTCACGGCTACCACGCGGTTCTACGCTCGCGCGGTCCTACTCATGAACTGAGTTCATATATCTGATTTCAGGTCGATCGGAGCACCCGATGAGTGGAAGATCCCGCGCGGCCGTCCTGCTGACGGCCCTGATGGCGTTCGGAGCGGTCCTCGTCCCCTCCGCCCATGCCACGACCAGGGCCCCGGACACCGCCGTCCTCGACGGCGCCCGGCTCCAGCACACCCGGGCCGAACTGCGCGACGGCGACCCGCGGCTGGGGCGCGCGCTGCGCGACCTGACCACCCGCGCCGACACCTGGCTGGACCAGGGCCCCTGGACGGTCGTCGACAAGCCCAAGCCGGCCCCCGGCGGCGACGTCCACGAGTACCTCAGCCAGGCCCCCTACTGGTGGCCCACCACCACGCCCACCGCCGACAACCCCTGGGGCTGCCCCTACGTCCAGCGCGACGGACAGCGCAACCCCGAGGTCGACACCGGCACCGACCGCCAGGACGTCGAGAAGGTCTTCGACTCGACCTACGACCTCTCCCTGGCCTGGTACTACACCGGCAGGCGGGAGTACGCCGAGAAGGCCGGACAGATCCTGCGCACCTGGTTCCTCGACCCGGCGACCCGGATGAACCCGAACCTGGACCACGCCCAGTTCATCCCGTGCAAGTACGACGGCCGGGCCATCGGGATCATCGACTTCTCCCAGTCGTACACGAGCGTGGTCGACGCGCTGGCGATCCTCGGCTCCGGTGCACCCGGCTGGAGCGCCGCGGACCGGGCCGGTATGCACAGCTGGAACACCGACTTCCTCGGCTGGCTGAAGGACAGCGCCTTCGGCAAGGAGGAGGGGGCCGCCGCCAACAACCACGGCACCTTCTACGACATGCAGCTCGCCGCCCTCGCCTACGCCACCGGCGACAAGGCGCTGGCCAGGCAGACCGTGCTGGACGCGCGGGCGAAGCGGATGGACCCGCAGATCGCGGGGGACGGCGGCCAGCCGCAGGAACTGGCCCGCACCAGGAGCTGGCACTACTCGACCTTCGACCTGGTCGCCTACACCCGGCTCGCGGCCATCGGCCGGCACGTCGGCGTGAACCTCTGGAGCTACCGGGGGACGGACGGGCAGAGCCTGTTCAAGGCCGTGGACTACCTGCTGCCGGCCGCGACGGGTGCGGCCGCCTGGCCCTACCCGGAGCTCGAGTTCCACCGCTATGCGGCGAGCGACGTCGTGCACGCGGCGGCCGACGCGGGCGACAAGGCGGCCCAGAAGGCGGTACGGAGGCTGGAGACTCCGCCCGGCGGCGACCTCTGGGCACTGCGGCCGGCCGCCGAGCAGCTGGACTCGATCGCGGGCTGACCAGCCCCTTCCCGGCCGGGGCTCCTGAGCGTCCGCTTAGGATGGAGTGTCCCCACCGCTTCGTCCAGTGCTCAGGAGCCCCACCCGTGACCGCCGAAGCCCTGCCCGCCCCCGCCCTCTCCTACGGCCGGCTGCTGCCGGTCAGCGTCCACTTCGACGACCTCGACGCGCTCGGGATGCTGCACAACGCCCGCTACCCGCTGCTGGTCGAGCGCGCCTGGACCGAACTGTGGCAGGAGCACGGCATCCGCTTCGACGGCGACTGGGCCGCCGCCGGCGACGCCTGCAACGTGGTCAGGGAGCTGCTGATCGGCTACGAGGCACCGGTCACCAGGTCGGGCACCTACGCCGTCCACCTGTGGCTGGAACGGCTCGGCACCACCGGCCTGACCTACGGCTTCCGCTTCTGCTCGCCGGACGGCGCGACCACCTACGCGCGGGGCACCCGGGTGCTCGTCCGGCTGGACGCGGCCACCCTGCGCCCCGCGCCCTGGAGCGAGGCGTTCAGGGCCGTGGCCCGGGAACTGCTGCGGCCTCGGGGCTGACCTCCGCACGGGAGCCCCGCGTCCCGGCGCGCAGCACGCCCGCGAACACCACGAGACCCAGTGCCAGCGCCGTGACCACGCAGAACGACACGACCAGACTGGTCGCCTGGGCGATTCCGCCGATCAGGCTGGGCGCGACCAGGCCCGAGGTGTAGGTGATCGTCGCCACGCCCGCGATGGCCTGGCTCGGGTTCGGCCCGGCGTGCCCGGCCGCCGCGAAGCACAGCGGTACGACGACCGCGATGCCGAGGCCCATCAGCGCGAACCCGGTCATCGCCACCGCCGGTTGCCCGGCGAGGACCACCAGCAGTCCGCCGATCGCGGCGAGCACACCCCCGGCGCGCACGGTACGCACCGCGCCGAAACGGTTCACCACCGCGTCCCCGCTGATCCGGGCCACCGCCATGGCCAGCATGAACCCGGTGGTGGTGGCCGCCGCGAGCCCGGCCGAGCTGTCCATCCGGTCCCGCAGGAACACCGCCGACCAGTCCAGGCTCGCCCCCTCCGCGAACACCGCGCAGAAGCCCACCGTGCCGATGAGCAGCGCCGACCGGGGCGGCAGCGTGAACCGCGGCGGCGGCTCCTCGTCCTCGCCGGCCCTGACGTCCAGGACGAAACCGGCCGCCAGCACGCCGAGCGCGGTGAGAACGGCCGAGGCCAGGGCGAAGTGCACGCGCGCGTCCGTGCCCAGATGCGCGGCGACGGTGCCGGCCGCCGAGCCGAGCAGGGTGCCCGCGCTCCACATGCCGTGCAGCCCGGACATGATCGACCTGTCGAGCACCCGCTCGATCTCCACGCCGAGCGCGTTCATCACCACGTCCGCCATGCCGGCGCTCGCGCCGTACACGAACATCGCCAGGCACAGCAGGTACAGGTTGGTGGCGAGCGACGGCAGGATGAGCGACAGCGTCCACATCGCGATCAGCCCGCGCAGCGCCGTACGGCTGCCGAAGCGGTGGCTGATCCGGCCGGCCAGCGGCATCGAGCACGACGCGCCGAACGCCGTGAACGCGAGCGCGAAGCCCAACTGCCCGGCGCTGAGCGAGGCATGGTCCTGGACCCACGGCACCCGGGTCGCGAACGAGCCGGTGACGGCACCGTGCACGGTGAACACGGCCGCGACGGCGTATCGCGCCCGCTTCACCCCGTGCTGCTCGTAGCCCACGTCTTTCATGGTCCTGCCCCTCCCCGGGTGGGTGCCGCCCCGCTGCCCCCGCTGTCCGCCGTAAACTATCAGGGACCCTGCCTGATAGATAGGGCGTCATGTGGCCGTTCCCGGGCCACAGGGATCTGGGAGGATGCCCGTCATGCCCGCATCACCGCGCACCGCCCGGGCCATCAACGACCGGCTCGCGCTGAGCCTGCTCCAGCAGGAAGGCCCGCTGACGGCAGGGCAGTTGAAGCAGCTGACCGGGCTGTCCCGGCCGACCGTCGCCGACCTCGTCGAACGGCTCACCGCGTCCGGCCTGATCGCGGTGGTCGGCGAGTCGGGGGAGCAGCGCCGGGGGCCGAACGCCCGGCTGTACGGCATCGTCGCCGACCGCGCGTACCTGGCCGCCCTCGACGTCCGCACCGAGAGCGTCTCGGTGCTGGTCTCCGACCTGGTGGGGCGGGTGCTGGCGGAAGGGTCGGCGCCGGTCGTCCCGGAGGAGGGGGAGGTCGCGGCCGTCGAGCAGGCGGTGGAGCTGGTGGAGCGCGCGGCCAAGGAGGCGGGGGCGTCCGGGGAAGCGGGGCGACTGCACACCGTGGGCATCGGGGCGCCCGGCCTCGTGGACCCGGCCACCGGTGAACTGCGCGACTCGGCAGGCCTGCCCGCCTGGCACCGCAGGCTCGTCGCCGCCCTCCAGGAGCGGTTCCCGCAGGCCCGGGTCGGCGTCGAGAACGAGACCAACCTGGCCGCCCTCGCCGAACAGCGGGAGGGTGCCGCCCAGGACCGCGACACCTTCGTCCTGCTCTGGCTGGGCAACAGCTGCGGCGCCGCCGTCGTCCTCGACGGCAGCCTGCGCCGGGGCGCCTCCGGCGGCACGGGCGAGATCGGCTTCCTCCCGGTGCCGGGCACGGCCGGACTGCCGACGGCGACGGACTGCTCCGGCGGGTACCACTCGCTGGTGGGGGCGGCGGCGATCGCGGAGCTGGCGCGGGAGTTCGGGCTGGGGCCGGGCGGTTCGACCGCTGCGAACCTGGTGGCAGAGGCTGCCGTGGACGCGCCCCACAGGGGCGCGGGGAACTGCGCGGCCAGCCACGACGGTGCCGCGGCCGCACGCCGACCGAACCCGGCACACACTCTTTTCCTCGACGCCCTCGCCGACCGCATCGCCCTCGGCGTCGCCGCCGTCGTCGCCGTCCTGGACCCCGGCTGCGTGGTACTCGGCGGCGAGATCGGCCCCGCCGGCGGCGCGGCGCTCGCCGCGCGCGTCGAGGCGCGGCTGCGCCGCATGTCCCCGCTGGCCACCGAGGTGCGCGCCGGCACCCTGGGCGGCGCGGCCGTCCTGCGCGGTGCCCTGCTGACGGCCCGCGAGCGGGCCCAGGACGAGCTCTTCGCGGCACCGGACCGCTGACCCCGTGCGGGGTGCCGGAGCGGACGGCCCGGAGTGGGCGGGCCCGGCGACGGGCAAGGGCCGTCGTCACCGCCACCGGGTCCGCTCGAACCCTAAAAGGACTAGACCAGTGGGGTCAAGAGATGTGAACGATGGTCAAGAGTCCTGGTCCGGGCGCCAGTTGGGCACACTGTGGTCCGTCTGGGAAGTCCAGCGGCAGGAGCTGTGAGGCACCCCACACCCCGCCCCTGTATGGACCACCACCGGGCGTGGCACACTGGCCGTGTACCAGAAGCAGCGCACTCCGGGGTCGGTGAAACTCCGAACCGGCGGTTACAGTCCGCGACCCGTCCGCTTCCAGCGGCCGGTTGACCAGGTGAAATTCCTGGACCGACGGTTAAAGTCCGGATGGGAGGCAGTGCGCGGCGGGCGAGCATGTACGCGTGCGCGCCGCCGTATCTGGTCTCGTCCCTGAGGGACGGGACCTTCTCGGCGTCGCCCTCGGTGTGAGCGTCCGTCCATTCTGTCGTCTGTCGACAGGCCCCGGAGTCCGTGCCCCGTTGAGGCAGGAGGACCCGGGAAGTGTTCACCGGAATCGTCGAAGAGCTGGGTGAGGTCACCGCCGTCGAGAACCTCGGCGACGCGTCCCGTTTCCGGCTCCGTGGCCCCGTGGTGACCGAGGGCGCGCAGCACGGCGACTCCATCGCCGTGAACGGCGTCTGTCTGACCGTCGTGGAGCACGAGGGCGACGAGTTCACCGCCGACGTCATGGCGGAGACCCTCAAGCGTTCCTCCCTCGGCGCGCTGGGCGTCGGCTCCCGCGTCAACCTGGAGCGCCCCACCGCGGTCGGCTCCCGCCTCGGCGGCCACATCGTGCAGGGCCATGTCGACGGCACGGGCCAGGTCCTGGCCCGCACCCCCTCCGAGCACTGGGAGATCGTCAAGATCTCCCTCCCGGCCGACCTCGCCCGCTACGTCGTCGAGAAGGGCTCGATCACGGTCGACGGCATCAGCCTCACCGTCGTCGAGGCCGGCCCCGACCACTTCACGGTCAGCCTGATCCCCACCACCCTCGACCTCACCACCCTCGGCCACAAGCAGCCCGGCGACCCGGTCAACCTGGAGGTCGACGTCGTCGCCAAGTACGTGGAGCGCCTGCTCGCGAACACGCAGCCCGCCGACACGCAGGGAGCGGACCGGTGAACTGGCTGAACTCCGAGGCCTTCACCCTCTTCGGCCAGCACATCATCTGGTCCGACATGATCGGCAACATCCTCGGCCTGATCACCCTCGCCCTCGGCTGGCGCCGCTCGCTGCTCACCTGGCCGGTGCAGTTCCTCTCCGGCCTGGTCCTGTTCACCGCCTTCTACGGCCACCTCGCCGGCAGCGCGGGCAAGCAGGTCGTCGTCATGGTGGTCGCCCTGTACGGCTGGTGGCAGTGGAACCGCAACAAGGGGCAGGGCACCGATGGCCACATCGCGCCCCGCTTCGCCACCTGGCAGGAGCGCGCCGCGATGGTCGCCGCCGCGGCCGCCGGCACCGTCGCCGTCGCCCTGCTCTTCAAGGCCTACCCGTCCCTGTCCTGGGACCCCTGGCCGGACGCCTACATCTTCGTCGGCACCGTCGTCGCCATGTACGCCCAGGCGCGCGGCATGGTCGAGTTCTGGATCGCCTGGCTCCTGGTCGACGCGGTCGGCGTCCCCCTCAACTTCACCAACGGCTACGCCTTCTCCGGCTTCGTCTACGTCATCTACGGCGCGCTCGTCCTGTGGGGCCTGCGCGACTGGTGGCTGCGCTCCCGCCAGGGCGCGCGGCCCGCTCTGGAAGGAGCACCCGCATGACCGCGGCACCGATCCTGTACAGCACCGAAGGCGTCGAGGACCTCACGCTCGACCCGGTCGAGCAGGCCATCGCCGACATCGCGGCCGGCCGCCCGATCGTGGTCGTCGACGACGAGGACCGCGAGAACGAGGGCGACCTCGTCATCGCCGCCGAGAAGATCACCCCCGAGATCGTCGCCTTCATGATGAGCGAGTGCCGCGGCCTGATCTGCGCCCCCATGGAGGGCGAGGAACTGGACCGGCTCGACCTGCCGCAGATGGTCGGTGACAACACCGAGTCGATGAAGACCGCGTTCACCGTCTCCGTGGACGCCTCCGCCGCGCACGGCGTCACCACGGGCATCTCGGCCGCCGACCGCGCCACCACGCTCCGGCTGCTGGCGAGCGGCGAGGCCGAGCCGACCGACCTCGTGCGCCCCGGCCACGTCTTCCCGCTGCGCGCCCGGCCCGGCGGCGTCCTGGTCCGCAACGGCCACACCGAGGCCGCCGTCGACCTCGCCCGCCTCGCGGGCCTGCGCCCGGCCGGCGCCATCGTGGAGATCGCCGGCGAGGACGGCCGGATGCTCCGCCTCCCGGAGCTGATCCCGTTCGCCCGCAAGCACGGCCTGACGATCATCTCCATCGCGGACCTGGTCACCCACCGCCGGGCCGCCGAGCCCACCGTGCGCCGTGAGGCCGAGGTCAACCTGCCCACCCGCCACGGCACGTTCACCGCCTACGGCTACCGGTCCACCACCGACGGCGTCGAGCACGTCGCCCTCGTCCACGGCGAGATCGGCGACGGCGAGGACGTCCTGGTCCGGGTCCACTCCGAGTGCCTCACCGGGGACGTCTTCGGCTCCGCCCGCTGCGACTGCGGACCCCAGCTCGACGCCGCCCTTGACCGCATCCAGGACGAGGGCCGGGGCATCGTCGTCTACCTGCGCGGCCACGAGGGGCGCGGCATCGGCCTGCTGTCCAAGCTGCGCGCCTACGAACTCCAGGAGCGCGGCCGCGACACCCTCGACGCCAACCTCGAACTCGGCCTGCCCGCCGACGCCCGCGACTACGGCGCCGGCGCCCAGATCCTGGCCGACCTCGGGGTGCGCAGCGTCCGCCTGATGACCAACAACCCCGACAAGAGCGACGCGCTGCTGAACCACGGCCTCAAGATCAGCGGACGCGAGCCGATGCCCGTACAGGCGGGCGAGCACAACCTGCGCTACCTGCGCACCAAGCGGGACCGGATGGGCCACGACCTGCCCTGGCTGGACACGCCTCCCGCGATGTCCACCTGCGCCAGCCAGTAGACCGTGGCCGACTGCGGCCACCCATACAGAAACAGCACTGAGGAGAGACGTGAGCGGCAAGGGTGCACCTGAACTGTCCGTACGCAATGTCAGCGACCTGCGGGTCGCGGTCATCGCGTCGCAGTGGCACGAGAAGGTGATGGACGGACTCGTGGACGGCGCCCTGCGCGCCCTGCGCGACCTGGGGATCGACGAGCCGACCCTGCTCCGGGTCCCCGGCACCTGGGAGCTGTCGGTCGCCGCCAAGGCCCTCGCAGGGCGCGGCTACGACGCCGTGGTAGCCCTCGGCGTCGTCATCCGCGGCGGCACCCCGCACTTCGAGTACGTGTGCCAGGGCGTCACCCAGGGCCTCACCCAGGTCGCCGTCGAGACCGGCGTCCCTGTCGGCTTCGGCGTGCTCACCTGCGACGACGAGGAGCAGGCCCTGGACCGCGCCGGCCTCCCGGGCTCCCACGAGGACAAGGGCCACGAGGCGGTGACGGCGGCGGTGGCGACGGCGGCCACCCTCCGCTCAGTATCCGAACCCTGGCACTGAGCGACGCGGCGATTGGCGTAGTCTGGCGCTCACCATGTCCAACAAGACTTTCGAGGAGCTCTTCACCGAGCTCCAGCACAAGGCCGCCCACGGCGACCCCGCCACCTCCCGCACCGCCGAGCTGGTCGGCAAGGGGGTCCATGCCATCGGCAAGAAGGTCGTCGAGGAGGCCGCCGAGGTCTGGATGGCCGCCGAGTACGAGGGCAAGGAAGCGGCCGCCGAGGAGATCTCGCAGCTGCTCTACCACGTCCAGGTGATGATGGTCGCCCGCGGCATCTCGCTGGACGACGTCTACGCCCACCTGTAGAACCTTTTCCGACAGAACCGTCTTTTTCGAGCAAAGTTTCGAGCAAAGGAAGCCGACCTCATGCTGCGCATCGCCGTCCCCAACAAGGGTTCCCTCTCAGGCCCTGCGGCGGACATGCTGCATGAGGCCGGCTACCGGCAGCGGCGGGAGTCCAAGGAACTCCGCACCGTCGACCCGGTCAACGACGTCGAGTTCTTCTACCTCCGCCCCCGCGACATCGCGATCTACGTCTCCTCCGGCCGCCTCGACATCGGCATCACCGGACGCGACCTGCTCGTGGACTCCGGCGCCAACGCCGAGGAGATCCTGCCGCTCGGCTTCGCCCGTTCCACCTTCCGCTTCGCCGCCAAGCCCGGCGAGGCGAACGGCCTGGCGGACCTCAAGGGCAAGACGGTCGCCACCTCCTACGAGGGCATCGTCGCGGGACACCTCGCCGAGCGCGGCGTCGACGCCTCCGTCGTCCACCTGGACGGCGCCGTCGAGACCGCCATCGAGCTGGGCGTCGCCGAGGTCATCGCCGACGTCGTCGAGACCGGCACCTCGCTGCGCAACGCCGGCCTGGAGGTCTTCGGCGAGCCGATCATGAAGTCCGAGGCGATCGTGGTCCGCCGCACCGGCGCCGACGCCGAGGAGCCGAAGGTCCAGCAGTTCCTGCGCCGACTCCAGGGCGTCCTGGTCGCCCGGACGTACGTGATGATGGACTACGACTGCCGGGTCGAGCAGCTGGAGAAGGCCGTCGCCCTCACCCCCGGCCTGGAGTCGCCGACCGTCTCCCCGCTGCACAACGAGGGCTGGGTCGCCGTCCGCGCCATGGTCCCCACCAAGGACGCCCAGCGGATCATGGACGACCTCTACGACATCGGCGCCCGCGCCATCCTCACCACGGCGATCCACGCCTGCCGCCTCTGAGGGACCCGCGCGAGATGTCCGAGCTCCCCTCCCTGCCCGTCACCTTCCGGCCGGGCCTCACCCGCGTGATCCTGCTCACCGCGGGTGTCGCGATCTTCGCCACCATCTCCGGGGTCGCCCTGCTCCTGGACCAGCTCGGCCCGGGGGAGAAGCTCAGCTTCGTCCTCACCGGCGCGCTGATCTTCTGGGTGCTGGCCCAGCTGGCCCGGGTGAAGGTGGTCGCCGACGAGTCCGGGGTCACCGTCGTCAACATCGCCGGCAAGCGGCGCCTGGAGTGGGCCGAGATCGTCCAGGTGAACCTCCGCCCGGGTGACCCGTGGGTGTTCCTCAACCTCAGCGACGGCACCAGCCTGCCCGCGCTCGGCATCCAGCCGGGCATCGCCAAGCGGCGCGCCATCGCCGACGCCACGGCCCTGCGCGCCCTCGCCGAGGCCCGCACGAGCCACGACCCCGGACAGCATCAGGGCTGAAATCACGCAACTTCGGGGACCTCTCCGGGCCGTCGCCCCTGCCGCACCGGCCCCTGTCTTGATTAATCTGTTGGCGGAGGCTTTTCACGTCCCGCCTCCACCCCTGTGGCGCGCCCCGCGCACAGGGGTTCCTGCTACCCGAGGAGTGACCCTCTCCGGCGATGGACGGATCGTCCTGTAGTACCTGCGCCGCCCCCTCCCGACATACCGCGGACCGCCTCACCGCAGTCCGCGAGGCTTCGGAGGCGGCGGCATCATGACCACCCCCCTGCTGCTCCTGGCAGCCGCGTTCCTGCTCATCCTCGCCAACGGCTTCTTCGTGGCCGCCGAGTTCGGCCTGGTGACCGTGGAGCGGCCCGAGGCCGAGAAGGCCGCCGCCGACGGCGACAAGCGCGCCCGTACGGTCGTCGAGTCGCTGAAGGAGCTGTCCTTCCAGCTCTCCGGCACCCAGCTGGGCATCACCATCACCTCCCTCGTCGTCGGCATGCTCGCCGAACCGGCACTGGCCGAGCTGCTGCGCGGCCCGCTGACCGCGATCGGCCTGCCCGACGGCGCGGTCTCCGGGATCGCCGTCGTGGTCGGCATGCTGCTCGCCTCGGCGATCCAGATGGTGATCGGCGAACTCGTACCCAAGAACTGGGCGGTCTCCAAGCCCCTCCAGGTCGCGCGCTTCGTCGCCGGCCCGCAGGCCCGCTTCTCCCGCCTGTTCCGCCCGGTCATCGCCGCGTTGAACACGGTCGCCAACCGGCTGGTCCGCGCTCTCGGCGTCGAGCCCGCCGAGGAACTGGCCTCCGCCCGCACCCCCGGCGAACTGGTCTCGCTGGCCCGGCACTCCGCCCAGGCCGGCGCGCTGGAGCAGGACACGGCCGACCTGTTCGTCCGCACCCTGTCCCTGGGCGAGCTGACCGCCCAGCACGTCATGACCCCCCGGGTGAAGGTCAGCGCCCTCCAGGACACGGCGACCGCCGAGGACGTCGTCAACCTCACCCGGGCGACCGGCCTGTCCCGCTTCCCCGTGTACCGGGAGAAGATCGACGAGATCGTCGGCATGGCCCACCTCAAGGACGCGCTGGCGATCCCGGTCCACGACCGGCTGCGCACCCCGGTCGGCCGCATCGCCCGCAAGGCCCTGCTGGTCCCCGAGACCCTCCCGGTGCAGCCCCTCCTCGCCCGGCTCCGCTCCGAGCAGCCCATCGCCGTCGTCGTCGACGAGTACGGCGGTACGGCGGGCGTGGTCACCCTGGAGGACATCGTCGAGGAACTCGTCGGCGAGGTCCGCGACGAGCACGACAGCCCGGACGCACCGGAACTCGCGTCCGCCCCGCCCCAGGACGGCAAGCCCGCCTGGGACGTCGACGGCAGTGTCCGCGTCGACATCCTCCAGCGGATAGGACTCGACGTGCCCGAGGGCCCGTACGAGACGGTCGCCGGCCTGGTCGCCGACCTGCTGGGCCGCATCCCGGCGCCCGGCGACCGTGCCGAGCTGCCCGGCTGGCGGCTGTCCGTCCGCCGGGTCGGCCACTACCGGGCGGAACGCGTCCGCCTGGTCCGCACCGCCCCGGCCGCCGCGGAGGCCGCCCGATGAGCGTTCTCCAACTGGTCTTCGCCGGCCTGCTGGTCCTGGCCAACGGCTTCTTCGTCGGTGCCGAGTTCGCCCTCGTCTCCGTCCGCCGCAGCCAGATCGAACCCCTGGGCACCGCCCGGGCCCGCCAGGTCCTCTACGGCCTGGAACGCCTCCCGCAGATGATGGCCGCCGCCCAGTTCGGCATCACCGTCTGCTCGCTGACGCTCGGCGCGGTGGCCGAACCGACGGTGGCCCACCTGCTGGAGCCGCTGTTCGAGGCGGTGCACCTGCCGGACGGCGTGATCCACCCGCTGGGCTACGTGATCGCGCTGGCCGGGGTGGTCTTCTTCCACCTGGTCATCGGCGAGATGGTGCCCAAGAACCTGGCGATGGCGGCGCCCGAGAAGGCGGCGCTGTGGCTGAGCCCCGGCCTGGTCGCGTTCGCCCGCGTGTGCCGGCCGATCACCGTCGCCCTCGGCGCCTGCGCCCAGGGCATCCTCAAGCTGTTCCGGGTCGAGCCGAAGGACGAGGTCGAGGCCGTCGTCACCAGCGAGCAGCTCAACCGGCTCCTGGAGGACTCCGGCCAGGCGGGCCTCCTCGACCCCGAGGAGCAGGAGCGCCTGGAGGACGCGCTGGAACTGGGCTCCCGCCCGGTGACGGACGTGCTCCTGCGCCGCGAGTCCCTGATCACGGTCCCGCCGTCGGTCACGCCGGGCCAGATCGTCGAGCTCACCGCCCGCACCGGCTACTCCCGCTTCCCGGTGGCGGCCGAGTCCGGGTCCTTCATGGGCTACGTGCACGTGAAGGACGTACTGGACCTGGAGGACTCCGACCGGGCGGTTCCGCAGCAGATATGGCGCCCGATGACGACACTGCGGGCCGAGCTGCCCCTCGACGACGCGCTCACCGTGATGCGCCGGGCCGCCACTCATCTCGCTCAGGTGGCCGACGCGAACGGCCGCGTTCTCGGCCTGGCGGCCCTGGAGGACGTCCTCGAGCTGCTGGTCGGCGAGGTGACGGACCCGGCGCACCGGGAGCAGGCGGCAACGCCGAGGACGCCGGAGCCGAGGGTGAGTGGGGAGCCGGAGGAAGTGCCGGTGGGCTGAGCGTCGCGGGGAGCTGCGGGCCGGTGGGGGCTGGTCGCGCAGTTCCTCCCCCGGCCGAAGGCTGGGGGAGGCACCCTGCCGGCGCCGGTAAGCGTCCCCCCCCGGCCCCAGCCCGCCCGCACCTACATCCCGGCCGCCGGATCCTGCGGCCCCCTCCCCGACAGCACCTCTCCGTACGCCTGCATCAGGTCCGGCAGTCGCAGCGTCGCCAGGTCGTCCCGCGACAGCGCCCCCGGATACACCGACAACCGCAGATCCCGGTACGCACAGCTCTTCTCGTACAGCGTCCGCAGGAACCGCCCGTTGCCCAGCTCGTCGATCCACCCCTGGTCCACCACGTGCCCGGCGATCGACCGCAGCTCCTCCAGCGCCTCCTCGTCCCAGGCGTCCCCGTTCTCGGCGGCCAGCACCTCGCCGATCGACGTCAGTTCGAGGGGACGGTAGGAGGGAAAGTCGACCCGTGTGGTGAAGCGCGAGGAGAGCCCGGGGTTCGCGGCCAGCAGGCGGTCCATGCCCTCCGGGTAGCCGGCCAGGATCACGACCAGGTGGTCCCGGTTGTCCTCGGCCCGCTTCAGCAGCACCTGCAGCGCCTCGTCCCCGTACGCGTCCCCCTTGCCGTAACCGGAGTTGGAGAGGGAGTAGGCCTCGTCGACGAAGAGCACGCCGCCGATCGCGGAGTCGATCAGTTCGTTCGCCTTCACGGCGGTCTGGCCCAGGTACTCGCCGACCAGGTCGGCCCGCTGCGCCTCCACGAGATGGTCGCCGCCGAGCAGGCCCAGCGCGTAGAAGACCCGGCCGAGGATGCGGGCGACGGTGGTCTTCCCGGTGCCCGACGGCCCGGAGAAGACGAAGTGGCGTTTCGGCGGCTGCACCGGCAGCCCCTGCCCGGCCCGCAACCGGGCCATGTTCAACTGCGCCGACAGCGCTTTGACCTGCCGTTTCACGGGTTCGAGCCCGACCATGCGCTCCAGTTCGGCGAGCGCCTCCTCAAGTAACGCGGGGTCGGTCGGCCCGGCCGGCAGCGGCGCTGACGGCACGACCTTCTCGCGCACCGCCGGGTCGATCACCGACGGCATCGCCCCGGCCGGCGGCTCCGGGTCCCCGAGCCGCAGATCCCGCCCTTCGGTGCCGAAGAGCGGGTCGAGCATGTCCGGACCGTCCACGACGTCCTGCCCGGCACCGGTGAGGGTGATCGACGCGAAGTCGGCGGTGTCGTCGTACCCGTCGCCCTCGGCGATGGCGGCCAGCCGTGCCGAGGTGTCCATGAAGGCGGGGTCGACGCGGTGCACCGCCCGGTAGAGGGGGAGCGCGGCGGCGCTGCGGCCGGTGCCCTCGTGGGCCCGGGCCAGCCAGTAGCGCAGCTCCTTGCGCTGCGGCTGCTCGCTGCGGCAGCGCATCAGCGCGGCGGAGAGCAGCGGTTCGGCCTGGCCGTACATTTCGAGGCGGACCCGGGCCATGCCGCCGAACAGGCCTGCCTCGATGCCGAGCATGGGGTCGTCGAGGAGCGGGTCGGTGTGGCGCACCAGCTGCTCCCAGTCCTTGACCAGGTAGGCCCGGCAGGCGTGCAGGAAGCGGACCTGGGGGTCGGCGTCCACCGGCGGCAGTCCGGCGAGGGCCCGGTCGAGCTCCGGGACGTGCCGGCCGTCCAGCCAGTGCGAGGAGTGCGCGAGGAGCAGGTCGCGCGGGCTCTCCAGGACCGGCTGCACCCACCAGCCCAGCCAGTACCAGGAGTTCAGGGTGCGGCGATGCCGGCCGCGCTGTTCGCCGAAGCGTTCCCGGTGCCGGAACATCCGCAGCAGCGCGGTCGTCGTGTCGACGCGCAGCGCGTGCAGTCCGAGCCAGGCGTCCGCCATCCCGGGATCCATCCGTACCGCGGCGCGGAACTCCTCCTCGGCCTGCGGATAGGCGCCCATCGTGTAGGCGTCCACACCTCGCAACCAGGCGAGGTCGGCCGGGGCCTCGGGGCCCTGCGTGCCGAATTCCATCACGTCCCCCACAAACCGTGCCCCCGTGGTCGGCCCCCGGGCTCCCCCCGATGGCCACAGTTGGTCGAACCGCTGTGCCGCGGACCGGAGTTGCAGGTGCGCGAAGCAGCCGTTCGAAGGTCGCACCGAGGGCATCGTACCTGCGGTTCCACCGCCTGCCGAAGGGTGCCGCACGGGCCGTTTGGCGAGGTTGGGGGCAGACGGGGCGCACACGGGTCGGTGACCGTGCGTGAGCGCGAGGGTGCGCGCCGCGCGCACAAAAGGGGTAAAGGGCAGAACGAAGCCCCCGATCACGGGGGAACAACCGGGGGCTTCGCGTCTGCAGGGCGGCTTCGAACGGCCGCTCATTGAGAACGTAAGTCCTGTACGGCCCCCCGGTCAAGCCGAGTTGAGGTACTCAGGCAACTTCCTTGAGGTCCGTCTTCACAAGTTCAGCACACAGCGGACGGTCCGTCACGGTGGGTGAGGGACTGGTCCGGTCCAAGTGTCTCCGCAGGCCCCGCCAGCACCTCATATCCCTTGTGTGACTGTGTCACCAGCAGGTCGGCGTACGGCCTGGAGGGGTCTTCGCAGAAGTGTTCGTGCTCCGCCCTGACCCACCGGACCCAGAAGTCCCGTTGCTCCGCGCCGTCCCGTGCCCTGCCCCGTGTCCAGGCCTCCTCGTGCGGCAGCTCCATCCACAGCAGCCGCGCCAGGAAGGGGCGCAGCGCGCGGCGGCCGGCGCCGACGCCCTCGACGAGGATCACCGGGGCCGGCTCCAGCGGGCGGGGCGGGCCGAAGCGGCGGGCGCGCCAGTCGTAGGGGGAGTACTGCGCCGTGCGGCCGTGCCCGAGCGGCTCGATCACCTCGGCCAGCAGCCGGCCGGTCCAGGCGAACAGCTCCTCGTGGCTGGCGATGTCGTCGAGGTGCAGCACCGGCGCCCCGCCCAGGGCGGCGGCCAGCCGGTCGGCGAACGTGGTCTTCCCGGACCCGGCGTGCCCGTCGACGCCGACGAGGCGGACCGGGCCGCAGGAGGGCGGCAGGGCCCGGAGTGCGGAGGCGAGCTGGTGAATGGCCGTTCCCGAGGTGTGCAGCGGTGTGGGGCGTTTTCCGGAAACAGTCTAGTAGTGCGGCGCATAGCGGGTGTTTACGGCCCCGGGAAAGTATCGGCTTGAACCAATTTTCGAGCCGTTCCCACCGCGGCCGTCAATATTTCCGAGCGGCTGACCGATATGTCGATCTCGTGCGTTTCCGGTGTGCCCGGCCCTGAGTAAGGTGCCTGGTGCACTCGTCGAACGGGGACGGACAGGGGAAGATGGCCGCTGAGTTATTCGAGGGGCACTACGTATGGCATCCGGCGGCCGACGACCGCTTGCTCGCGAGCGTATGCGTGGACGTGCGCGCCGGAAGATATCTGAGTGCCCGCGAGGCGCTCGCCGAGACGCGGGCCGACTTCGCCCTGCGCGCGCACCGTTCCCTGGTCCTCGCCTCCGAGGCGGCCGGCACCGATCTGGTCGAGCGGTGGCTGGCCGAGGAGCCGGGCCCCGAGTCCGCGCTGATGTGGGCCCGGGTGGCCGTACAGCGGGCGATCCGGGCGGCCGACGCCCGTGACGAGCGGGCCGAGGCGCTGGAGCGGATCGCCCTGGCCGCCTGCGACCGGGCCAGCGCCATGAACCCCGCCGACCCCACGCCCTGGGCCGCCAAGCTGGCCATGGCCCGGCTGCACCGCCCGCACGACCCCGCCCCGGGCGGCCTGCTGACCTCACCGTCCGGTCCCTGGCGGCTGTTCGCGCACACCCTCGGCCTCGACCCCTGGCACCGCGAGGCCCACCACCGCTTCCTGTCCTTCTTCTTCACCCGGTACGGCGCCTCGGTCAACGCGGCCTGGGACGTCGCCGCCTTCCTCGCCCAGCGGGCCCCCGCCGACTCCGCGCTGCGGCTGCTGCCGCTGGTCGCGCTGGTGGAGAGCCACAACCCCACCCAACTTCTCGCCGAGCGGGTCTGGGAACAGCCCCAGTGGCGCAGCACCGCGTTGTCGATCTACCACAACTGGCTGCCCACGGTCGCCGGATACCGCTTCACCCCGGTGCTCGACCTCGCCTACCTCGCGCACGCGCTGGTCATGGCCCGCTGCGCGTTCGAGGCCCGGGCGGTCTTCACGGCCATGGGGCCGTACGCCTCCCGCATGCCCTGGAGCGTCTTCGGCGAACCCGCCGACCAGCTCTCCCGGGCCCGCCGCGCCTGCGGCCTGCCCGTCCCCTCCTAGATTCCGAGATTCCGAGAGAAAGGCCGGCACGTGTCAGAACGCACAGCGGACCCCGTCACGCTCGACGACGACGCGACCCTGCACGCGATGGGTTATCCGCGGAAACTCACCCGTCGATTCCAGGCCTTCGACAACTTCGCCATCTCCTTCACCATCATCAATATTCTCTCCGGGATCTTCTCGTCCTTCGGATTCGGTATGAACGCGGGCGGCCCCCGCATTCTCGTGTTCGGCTGGATCGGCGTCTGCGTGATGGTGCTGTGCATCGGCGCCGCGATGGCGGAGGTCGCCTCCGCCTATCCGACGAGCGGTGCCCTGTATTTCTCCGCCGGTAAACTCGCCAAACGGCACAAGGGCGCCTGGTCCTGGTACACGGGCTGGCTGAACTTCGTGGGCCAGATCGGCGGCACCGCGGCCACCGGCTATGCGGCCGCCACCTTCATCCAGGCCTTCGTCGCCCTGCAATGGCCCTCGTACACGCCGACCGCCCACCAGACGGTCCTGATCACGGCGCTGATCATCGTCGTCCAGGGACTCGCCAACACCTACACCGTGCAGCTGGTCGCCGTACTGAACCGGATTTCCGTCTGGTGGCTGCTGATCGGACTCGTGGTGATCGTGAGCACACTGATCGTGATGCCGGACCATCACCGGCCGGCGTCCTTCGTGACGCATTTCGTGAACAACACCGGCTTCACCAACGGCCTTTACGGCGGTCTGCTCGGGCTGCTCGTCACCAGCTGGACCTTCACCGGCTTCGACGGCAGCTTCCACATGTCCGAGGAAACCGTCCAGGCGACCGTCAACGCGCCCAGGGGGATCATCCGGTCCATCGGCTATTCGGCGATCACCGGCCTGATCCTGATGCTCGCCCTGGTGTACAGCATCGGCGACTACACCAAGGTGGCGGGCTCTTCCGCGCCGCCCGTCCAGATTCTCATCGACGGACTCGGCATGGGCTGGGCCAAGGCGATGCTGCTCGTCGTCATCGGCGCCATGCTCTTCTGCGGCCTCGCCAACCTCACCAGCAACACCCGGCAGATCTTCGCCTTCTCCCGGGACGGCGCCATGCCCGGCTCCCGCCTGTGGCACTCCGTCTCGCCCCGCACCCGTACCCCGGTCAAGGCCGTCTGGCTCGCGGTGGCATGCTCGCTCGCCCTGGTGGTGCCGGGCTGGTGGTCGCACACGGCGTTCACCGCGATCGTCAGCGTCAACGTCGTCGGCCTGTTCCTCGCCTACGCCGTGCCGGTGTTCCTGCGGCTGCGCCTGGGCGACGACTTCCAGCCGGGGCCGTGGAACCTGGGCCGCTGGAGCAGGCCGGTCGGCTGGCTGGCCGTGGTCTGGATCCTGCTCAGCAGCATCCTGTTCATGCTGCCGCAGGCCTCGCCGATCACCGCCGACTCCTTCAACTACGCGCCGATCGCACTGGCCGTCGTGCTGGCCGTGGCCACGGTCTGGTGGTTCGCCACCGCCCGCCGCCGGTTCCAGGGCCCGGTGAGCTACGGCCGCCCCGACGAGGTCGCCGCGATGGACCTCATCTGAGCCGGTCATCTGAGCCGGTGGGGACCCGTATGGCCACGGGAGGGGCCCCGGCGACCGCGCCGGGGACCTTTCAGTGGACGAGACCAATATTGGTGGGCGTGGCATGGGCTGAAGTGCTGGCAGGGGCATGGCGCCTGCTCCATAGTTGGCGCACAGACCTTGCTCCGGATCAGCCGTGACGCGCACACCTGGGGGTCCTCCACCCATGAGCAGAGCCGAACAGCCGTCCCGCAGAACCGTTCTGGCCGCCGCCGCCTCCGTGGCGGCGGCCGTGGCCCAGGGCGTGGTCCCCGCGGTGCCCGCGGTCGCCGCGCCGGAGACCGACGCCGACGACACCGCCCGGACCGAAACCCGCCGGGCCGGGAACGGCCGTCCCGGCCACGGCCGGGACGGGACCCGCCCGATCGACTACCGCTCCTGGACGACCTACAGCGACTGGAAGACCGGCACCGCCAAGGGCGCCGGTGCCGTCGCCGGGCAGCGCCCAGGCCTGGTGATCGGCAGCCCGGCCGGCACCACGTCCTACACCGACCCCCACACCGGCACCACGGCCACCTGGGAGTACGCCACCTGGACCGGCCCGGTGCACCAGCTCGCCGTCCCCGCCACCGAGGCCATCGCCTCCTGGAACGCGGACACCCCGGCCGGCACCTGGATCCAGATCGAACTGCACGGCACCTACTCCGACGGCACCGCCACCCCCTGGTACGTCATGGGCCGCTGGGCGGCAGGCGACCAGGACATCAAGCGGACGTCGGTGGACGGCCAGAAGGACGGCAAGAGCAGCATCTGGACCGATACCTTCGCCATCGACGACGCGTCGACCGGCCTGCGCCTCACCTCCTACCAGCTGCGCCTGACCCTGTACCGCAAGCCGGGCACCAAGCTCACCCCGACCGTCTGGCGGCTGGGCGCCATGGGCTCCGACATCCCGGACCGCTTCACCGTCCCGGCCTCCACCCCGGGCCTGGCCCAGGAGCTCAAGGTCCCGCGCTACTCGCAGGAGATCCACAAGGGCCAGTACCCCGAGTACGACAACGGCGGCGAGGCCTGGTGCAGCCCCACCTCCTCGCAGATGATCGTCGAGTACTGGGGCGGCCGGCCCACTGCCGCACAGCTGGCCTGGGTCGACCCGTCCTTCGCCGACCCGCAGGTCTGCTACGCGGCCCGCTACACCTACGACTACCAGTACGGGGGCTGCGGCAACTGGCCGTTCAACGCCGCCTACGCGTCGACGTACCGGGACCTCCAGGGCGTGATAACGCGACTGGCCTCGCTCACCGACCTGGAGACCCTGATCGCGGCCGGCATCCCGGCCATAACGTCACAGTCGTTCCTCGCGTCCGAGCTGACGGGTGCCGGTTACGGCACCTCCGGGCACCTGATGACCGTGATCGGCTTCACCGCGGACGGCGACGTGATCGCCAACGACCCGTGCTCGGCCGACGACGACGCGGTCCGGCGGGTCTATCTGCGCCGGGAGTTCGAGAACATCTGGCTGCGGACCAAGCGCTACAACGCCAGCGGGAACGTCGCGTCCGGCACCGGGGGCGTCTGCTACCTGTACTTCCCGGCCTGCCCGACCGCGGCCCAGCTCAAGGCGCTCGCGGCGGTCGGCGTGCGCTGAGCGGGCACGACAGCGGCCCCCGGGCAGCCCGGGGGCCGTTCTTCCTGTGACCAAGCTCTCCACCGCAAAAGCCGCAATCGATGGCATGGTGGACTCCATGACCACGCACTCCGCCACCGCCGCCCGCGCCCGTACCGGCGGCCCCCAGGACGACGGCCCGAAGGTTCTGGAGCATGTCATGGGCTGGACTCTCGTCGTGGTCGTAGCCATGTTGGTGACTCAACTCGGTCTGCTGTGACCTGAACTGACATACTGCGGATGTCCCGCAGCCCGTTGAGACCAGGGTCGAAATTGAATAGCAGTCAACAGCGTGCCGCCGTCCGTCCCCGGGCGCGCGGCACCGAGCGTTCCGTGGCTCGTCGCGCCGAACTCATCGCCATCGGGCGGAAGCTGTTCGCCGACACCTCGTACGACGCGCTCTCCATGGACGACATCGCCAAGCAGGCGCATGTCGCCAAAGGGCTGATCTACTACTACTTCCAGTCCAAGCGCGGGTACTACCTGGCGATCATCCAGGACTCCGTCGCCGACCTGGTCACCTATGCCGCGAGCGGCCTGGAACTGCCCCAGGTGGACCGCGTCCACCGGACCATCGACAGCTACCTGCGCTTCGCCGAGCACCACCAGGCCGCGTACCGCACGATCGTCAGCGGCGGCGTCGGCTTCGACACCGAGGTGCACGCCATCCGGGACGGGGTGCGCGAGGCGATCGTCGCGACCATCGCCGAGGGCGCCTACGGGCGCACCGACATCGCCCCGCTCGCCAGGGTCGGGCTGCTCGCCTGGCTGTGCAGCGTGGAGGGCGCCACCCTCGACTGGATCGACCGGCCCGGACTCTCCCGCGAGACCATGTGCGAGCTGCTGGTCAAGACGCTCGGCGGCACCCTGCGCGCCATCGAGGAGCTGGACCCGTCCTACCGCGCCCCGGCCCCGGCCCGCCGGGACACCTGACGCGCACCGGGGCCGGTCCCGCGGTGTCCCGCCGGACCGGCCGCCGGGGCGGAGGGCTCGTGGTTCCCCCGCCCCGGGCCCCCGTGACCGGGGTCAGTTGATGGCCTTGATCAGCTCACCGTTGGTGGTGTCGCCGCTCAGCTCCCAGAAGAAGGTGCCGCCCAGCCCCTGCTGGTTCTTGTAGGTCATCTTGGTCGCGATGGTCGCCGGGGTGTCGTAGCTCCACCAGTCACTGCCGCACTTGGCGTACGCCGTGCCGCCCACCGTGCCGGTCGCCGGGCACTTGGTCCTGAGCACCTTGTAGTCGTCGATGCCCGCCTCGTACGTGCCCGTCGCCGGACCGGTCGCCGAGCCGCCGGGCGCCGCCTGGGTGACCCCGGTCCAGCCGCGGCCGTAGAAGCCGATGCCGAGCAGCAGCTTGGCCGCCGGGATGCCGAGGCCCCGGAGCTTGGCGATGGTCGCCGACGTGTAGAAGTTCGCCGTCGGGATGCCCGAGTAGGAGTTCAGCGGCGAGTGCGGGGCCGTCGGGCCGGTCGAGGCCCAGGCGCCGAAGTAGTCGTACGTCATCGGGTTGTACCAGTCGACGTACTGCGCCGCGCCCGCGTAGTCGGCCGCGTCGATCTTGCCGCCGCTGGTGGCGTCGGCGGTGATCGCCGCCGTGACGAGCGAGCCGCTGCCGAACTTCGCGCGCAGCGCGGCCATCACGTTCCGGAACGCGTCCCGGCCGCTGGTGTCGCAGGTGTTGCCGCAGGCGTTCGGGTACTCCCAGTCGATGTCGATGCCGTCGAAGACACCGGCCCACTTGGAGTTCTTCACCAGGTCGTAGCAGGACTGGGCGAACGCGGTGGGGTTCTTGGCGGCCTCGCCGAAGCCGCTCGACCAGGTCCAGCCGCCGAAGGACCAGAGGATCTTGAGGTTCGGGTGCTTCTTCTTCAGCTTCAGCAGCTGGTTGAAGTTGCCGCGCAGCGGCTGGTCCCAGGTGTCCGCCACGCCGTCCACGGACTCGGCGGCCGTGTAGGTGCGGTCGGTCGCCGCGTAGGAGTCGCCCATCGCGCACTTGCCGCCGGTGACGTTGCCGAAGGCGTAGTTGATGTGGGTGAGCTTTGCGGCCGAGCCGGAGGTCTCGACGTTCTTGACCAGGTACTTGCGGTCGTAGGTGCCCCATTCCGTGAAGTAGCCGACGACCTTGGAGCCGGCCTGCACCTGGGGAGCGGACGGGGCGGACCGGGCGGCCGCGGACGCGGTGCCCGCGCCGGCCAGCAGCCCGGCGCCGAGGACGGCACAACAGGCCGCGGAGAGCAGCGCCCGGAACCGGGAGCGGTGGAAGGTGTGCATCGGGTGTCTCCTCCTGGGGGAGAGGGGAACGCGCGCCGATTGGCATGAACGCGGTAAAGCGTTGGTCATGAACCCTAGGAGGACTAGACCAGTCGGGTCAATGGTTCGGACCAATTTCGCGGCATGCGGATGTTGGCCTGGAATTCCTGAAGTAAGCGGTCGTTAACTGGTGACGAGCGGTCCCCGATCGGGCATACTCACTGCGCAGCCGCAGGTCAGCAGCTTCCGAGACCCGGAGCGCCGACCTCGGCCGCACTCGTACGACAGGCGGAGCCGCCCCTATCCCACGGGCCGTGACCGTCGTTGCCCGACAGGGAGGAGACCGACGCCATGTCCGACCGCGACCCGCAGCCGGTGGAGCGTCAACTGCCGACGGACGAGGCGAGGGACCTGCTGGCGCTGGTCCGTGAGATCGCCCGGCGTGAGATCGCGCCGAAGGCGGCCGAGGAGGAGGACGCCGGGCGCTTCCCGCGCGAGGCCTTCACCCTGCTCTCCGAGTCAGGCCTGCTGGGCCTGCCGTACGACGCCGAGTACGGCGGCGGCGAGCAGCCCTACGAGGTCTACCTCCAGGTCCTGGAGGAACTGGCCGCGGCCCGCCTGACCGTCGGCCTCGGCGTCAGCGTGCACACCCTCGCGAGCTACGCGCTCGCCGCCTACGGGACCAAGCAGCAGCAGGTCGAGCACCTGCCCGCGATACTCGGCGGCGGCCTGCTCGGCGCCTACTGCCTCTCCGAGCCGGCCTCCGGTTCGGACGCCGCCTCCCTGCGCACCAGGGCCGTCCGGGACGGCGACTCCTGGGTGATCAACGGCACCAAGGCCTGGATCACGCACGGCGGCATCGCCGACTTCTACACGGTCATGGCCCGCACCGGGGCCGAGGGCTCGCACGGGATCACCGCCTTCCTGGTCCCCGGCGACGCCGAGGGCCTCAGCGGCGCGGTGCCCGAGAAGAAAATGGGCATGAAGGGCTCACCGACCGCCCAGGTCCACTTCGACGACGTCCGGGTCCCCGACGACCGCCGCCTCGGCGAGGAGGGCCAGGGCTTCGCCATCGCCCTCTCCGCGCTCGACTCCGGACGGCTCGGCATCGCGGCCTGCGCCATCGGCCTGGCCCAGGCGGCCCTGGACGAGGCGGTCGGCTACGCCACCGGACGGCGGCAGTTCGGCCACCCCATCGCCGACTTCCAGGGCCTGCGCTTCATGATCGCCGACATGGCCACCCAGA
Source organism: Streptomyces sp. NPDC104761 (assembly GCF_055583445.1). Lineage (NCBI taxonomy): Bacteria > Bacillati > Actinomycetota > Actinomycetes > Kitasatosporales > Streptomycetaceae > Streptomyces > Streptomyces sp. NPDC104761. The sequence continues at coordinate 52,314 of NZ_JBVJNZ010000023.1, forward strand.
TCGAGGCCGGCCGGGCCCTCTACCTCGCGGCGGCCCGGCTGCGCGACGCGGGCCGGCCGTTCGCCAAGCAGGCCGCCATGGCCAAGCTGCACTGCACCGACACCGCGATGAAGGTCACCACCGACGCCGTCCAGATACTCGGCGGCTACGGCTACACCGCGGACTTCCCGGTGGAGCGCTACATGCGCGAGGCCAAGGTCCTGCAGATCGTCGAGGGCACCAACCAGATCCAGCGGATGGTCATCGCCCGTCACGTGGCGGGGCCGGAAAGTCGCTGAACTCGCTGAACTGCCCGCGGGTGACCGTCGGCGCCGCCAGCCTGACCCACTCCGGGTCGTGGCGGCCCGGCAGGGCGCGGCCCCGGTCGGCCCATGTCCGCATCAGGTCGCGGTAGATGGGTGGATCCTGCGGCGCGGGTGGGGGCGGCGATGCCGCGGGCGGGGGCACGAAGATCCGGCGCTGACGGCCGAGAGCGGTGTAGGTGGTCGTCATGACCGGCCAACGCGGGGGCGGCCACCCTGGTCACCGATCCCCCGAATCGTGCGTGAGTTCGTGGACGTCCGCTCCCGGATCTGGCCTCCCTGCATTTTCTGACGTACCGTCAGCCGGACCGTCTCCAGCCTCCGGGGAGGCCTGCCGTGGCCGACGACCGTCCCGTACCGCTCGACGAGTACCCCGTGCACCAGGTCCCGCTCTCCATGAAGCACGTCGCCACCGGGGACCGGAACGCCTACGACCGCTGCATCTTCCACGTCCTCGACCACGACGGCCGCGCGCTGCTCATCCTCGGCCTCGGCGTCTACCCGAACGCGGGGGTGATCGACGCCTACGCCACCCTGCGCACCGGTGACACCCTGCACGCGGTCCGCGCCTCGGACGCCCTCGCTGACGACCGGATGCGGCTCGCGGTCGGCCCGCTGCGGATCGAGGTCGAGGAGCCGCTGAGGCGCTTCCGTCTGACCTGTGCCGACGACGCCCTCTCCTGCGACCTCGTCTGGGCGGCCGGCTTCCCGGCCCTGTGGGAGCCGCACCACCTGCAACGCCGGGGCGACCGGCTGACGTTGGAGGGCCGCAGGTTCGTGCAGGCCGGGGGAGTGTCCGGGGTGATCCGGGCCGGCGGCGAGGAGTTCCGCGTCGACCCGGGCGGCTGGACCGGCACCCGGGACCGCAGCTGGGGCGTCCGCCCGATCCCGGGGGAGGAGGGCGGGCGGCTCGCCGAGGAGAACCCGACCGAGGGCTTCCACTGGGTCTGGTGCCCGGTCCGCTTCGAGGACCGCTTCCTGATGGTCGTCACCCAGGAGGACGCGGACGGCTACCGCACCCTGAACGACGCCACCCTGGTCCGCCCCGGTGACCGTGACCGCCAACTCGGCTGGCCGCGGACCGAGATCGCCTACCGCCCCGGTACCCGCCACCCCGAGCGTGCCGTCGTCCACCTCGGCGACCCGCGCACACCCCAGGAACTGGAGGTGGAGATCCTCACCTCCTCGCCGCTCGCGGTCGGCGCCGGCTACCCGCCGGCGGACGACTGGCAGCACGGCACCTGGCTGGGCCGTGGATGGGTGGACCGCCGTACCTACGACCTGACCGCGCCGCACCCCCGCGCGGCCTACGGCGTCACCGACCACTCCGCCCGCTTCCGCCTGGACGGACAGGTCGGCCACGGGATCTTCGAACACGGCTCGTTCGGCAGACACGATCCCAGCGGGTTCACCGGCTTCGACTCGGTGGCGCCCTGAAGGAGGAGGCCGGGATGACGGCGAAACCGCGTCCACGCACCACCACCCGGGACCCCGAGGACCTCGCACGCCGGCTGACCGCCTGGCTGGACACCCGCCTTCCCGGCGCCAAGGCCGCCGGTGTCACGGTCCCCGCCTCGAACGGCATGTCCAGCGAGACCCTGCTCTTCGAGATCGAGCATCCCGAACCGCCGGTGCGCGCCTGTGCGTTGCGCCTGGCGGCGGATCCGTCGGCGTACACGGTCTTCCCGTCGTACGACCTCACCCGCCAGTACCGCACCATGCGGCTGGTCGCCGACCGCACGGACCTGCCCGTACCCCGCGTGCTGTGGCTGGAGGAGGACCCCGGACCGCTCGGCGCGCCCTTCTTCGTGATGGAGCGTGTCGAGGGGCGCGTCCCGCCCGACGTCATGCCCTACACGTACGAGGGGAACTGGCTGCACGCGGCGACCGACGCCGAACGGGAGCACCTCGAAGCCGTCTCCGTCGGCCTGTTGGCCCGGCTGCACGACCAAGTTCCCGTGGCCGAGGCAAAGTTCCTCGCCCTTCCCGGGAAGGGTGACGCCCTGCACCGGCATGTCGAGTCCCAACGGCGCTATTACGACTGGGTGGTGGACGGACTCGCCCGCTCACCCCTGATCGAGGCCGCCTTCGACCGGCTGGCCGACCTGTGGCCGCGCGAGCCCGGCACGCCCGTCCTCAACTGGGGCGATGCCCGGATCGGGAACGTCGTGTACGACGGGTTCGACCCCGTCGCCGTCCTCGACTGGGAGATGGCGGCCGTGGCCCCGCGCGAGGTGGACCTCGGCTGGACCGTCTACCTGCACCGCTTCTTCCAGGACCTCACGGCCGCCTCCGGACAGCCGGGACTGCCCGCGTTCCTGCGCCGCGACCGCGTCGAGGCCCGCTACGCCCGGCTGACCGGCCGCACCCCGCGGGACATGGACTTCTACACCCTCTACGCCGCCCTGCGGCACGCGATCGTCATGCTGCGCATCGCCTACCGGCAGGTGTACTTCGGCGAGGCGGCCGTCCCCGCGGATCCGGACACACTGATCCTGCACCACGGGAGTCTGCGCGCCATGGTGCAGGGCAGTTACTGGGACACGGTGCGGTGACTCAGGCAGCCTGACGGAGGGTGTGGCCGCCGGGGCGCAGCGCCGGTCCGCGCATCGGGCGCGAGCCCGGGCCGCCGACGTGCGAGAAGGGCTGCGTCCGCCAGTCCAGACCCTGCGGGAGGGTGAGCAGGAGGGCGGTGTCCTGCTCCTGCGGCTCGGCCGACTCGTCCGCGGAGGGGACGTCGGCCGCCGCGCGGCCCGTGCCGGCGCAGACCGTGAGGCCGAACGGGTTCCACGGCGAGGCGCACAGCGCGTGCTCCGGCAGGAACTCCTCGTCCGCCAGCAGCGCGATGGACTGCGCGCAGTCCGGGCAGATCACCCGGAACATCTCGAACGTGTCGTAGGCGTCGAGCTCCTCGGCCTCGTAGACGTCGGATTCGACGCCCTCCGGCTCGGGCTCGACCACCAACTGAGGGCGCTTGGACACGGGACGACCAGGGCGCTTAAGACTCTGCATGGGTAACTCCCCCTCGGGCTGGGCCGTACGGCGCTGCGGCCTCGACCACAGCAAGCACTTCCCGCCCGCTCTAGGCGGTAATCACGAGGACATCACGGAGCCCGTTCGGGGGCTGTGGCGTTGGTCACATGCCGTACGCAGGTGCCCGCTGCGGTGTATTTGTCCGCCGGACGGCCCGCGGCCGACGCTCCGTGACATCACGAACCGGCCATGACCTGGGCTGCCGAGCTATCCGCGGAGATCAGGCGCACTGTAGTTTTTGCGCCATGGAGGAGCTGGACCGTCAAATCGTGCAGCTGCTCGTCAAGGACGGGCGGATGAGCTACACGGACCTGGGCAAGGCCACGGGTCTGTCCACGTCGGCCGTGCATCAGCGGGTGCGCCGGCTGGAGCAGCGTGGCGTCATCCGCGGCTATGCCGCGGTCGTCGACCCGGAGGCCGTCGGGCTGCCGATGACGGCGTTCATCTCGGTGAAACCGTTCGACCCCAGCGCCCCCGACGACATCGCGGACCGCCTGGCCGGGGTTCCCGAGATCGAGGCGTGCCACAGCGTGGCGGGCGACGAGAACTACATCCTCAAGGTGCGCGTGGCGACCCCGCACGAGCTGGAGGAACTCCTGGCCAGGCTGCGCAGCCTGGCGGGGGTCTCGACCCGGACGACGGTGGTGCTGTCGACACCGTACGAGGCCCGCCCGCCAAAGATCTGAGCGGACCCCCACCGCCGTCGCTGCAGCTACCTGCTCCGAGTGTCGGCTGCAGGTGGTTCGTGGCCGGTCGCGCCCACGCGGCGGAGCCGCATATGAATACAGCCCCGCGCCCCTTCGGGGGCGCGTTCAGGTGCCCCTCGTGCGGAGTGATCGGCATGAGGGGCGAGACTGGTCCCCATGAGTGAGCGCGCCCCCGAGCCCCGGACCGTCCTTCTGCGTCGCGGCGAGGTCCACAGTCCCGCCGATCCGTTCGCGACCGCGATGGTCGTGGAGCGGGGGCAGGTCGCCTGGGTGGGGTCGGAAGGGGCCGCCGACGCGTTCGCGGACGGGGTCGACGAGGTCGTCGATCTGGACGGGGCTCTGGTCACCCCCGCCTTCACGGACGCCCACGTCCACACCACCTCCACCGGCCTCGCCCTGACCGGCCTCGATCTGTCCGGGGCCACCTCGCCGGCCGCGGCCCTGGCGCTGGTCAGGGACTTCGCCGCCGCCCGCCCGGACGACCGGGTCCTGCTCGGGCACGGCTGGGACGCCGCCCGCTGGGCCGACGGCCGCCCGCCGACCCGCGCCGAGCTGGACGCGGCCACCGGCGGCCGCCCGCTCTACCTCTCCCGTGTCGACGTCCACTCGGCGGTCGTCAGCACGGCCCTGCTGGACCTGGTCGGGGGTGCGGTGCCCCGGGAGGACGCCCCGCTGACGAGCGACGCCCACCACGCCGTCCGCGCCGCCGCGTTCGCGGCCGTGACGCCCGCCCAGCGCGCCGAGGCCCAGCGCACCGCACTCGCGCACGCGGCCTCGCTCGGCATCGGCACCGTGCACGAGTGCGGCGGGCCGAAGATCTCCTCCGAGGACGACTTCACCGGGCTGCTGCGGCTCGCCGCCGACCTGCCGGGACCGCGCGTCGTCGGCTACTGGGCCGAGGCGGCCGACGAAGGCATCGCCAAGGCCCGCCGGCTGGGCGCGCTCGGTGCAGCCGGAGACCTGTTCGTCGACGGTTCCCTCGGCTCCCACACCGCCTGCCTGCACGAGCCGTACGCCGACGCCGGTCACAGCACCGGGTCCGCCTATCTGGACGCGGCCGCCGTCACCGCCCACGTCACCGCCTGCACCGAGGCCGGTCTGCAGGCCGGCTTCCACGCCATCGGCGACGCCGCCGTGACCGCCGTCGTGGAGGGCGTCCGCGCCGCCGCCGAGAAGGTCGGGCTGGCCCGCGTCCGCGCGGCCCGGCACCGCGTCGAGCACGCCGAGATGCTCACCCCCGAGCACATTGCCGGCTTCGCCGAACTCGGACTGATCGCCTCCGTACAGCCCGCCTTCGACGCGCTGTGGGGCGGCACGGACGGCATGTACGCCCAGCGGCTCGGCGCCGGGCGGGCCCGCACCCTCAACCCGTTCGCCGCGCTCCTCAAGGCCGGCGTCCCGCTCGCCTTCGGCTCCGACAGTCCCGTCACCCCGCTCGACCCCTGGGGGACCGTCCGGGCCGCCGCCTTCCACCACACGCCCGAGCACCGGGTCTCCGTGCGCGCCGCGTTCACCGCGCACACCCGCGGCGGCTGGCGCGCGATCGGCCGGGACGACGCGGGCGTCCTGGTGCCGGGGGCGCCCGCCGACTACGCGGTCTGGCGCACCGACGAACTGGTGGTGCAGGCGCCGGACGACCGGGTCGCCCGCTGGTCCACCGACCCGCGCTCCGGCACCCCGGGCCTGCCCGACCTGTCCCCCGGCCGCGAGCTGCCGGTCTGTCTGCGCACCGTGGTGGGCGGCCGGACCGTGTTCGTACGACCGGGCGAGTGACCTCCCGCATTCGTACGGCCGGGCGAGTGATCTCCCGGGGTGGCGCGGCCGTGATCGACGGCCGACGCTCCGTCGTGCGACCTGCGCATCCTCTGCGCTGACCAGCGGTTTGAGGGCGTTTCCGCAGGTCAAACGGCTGTTGACAGCCAGCGGCAGCGGGCCGGTAGGTTCGGCGGAGTCCACCACCGGACGCCCGACCGGGGAGCAGTTCGCGCACTCGTCGCAGCGCCGCTGGGTCAGGGACGGTGTGCCGCACCGGGGCACCGTCACTGGGAGCCAGGCTCAGCGCCCGCGCCGACGAGGGAACGTTCAGGCCGGTCGGGAGGTGTGACCCGGGTGGGGCCCGGAGCTCAGTAGACAACGGCTTTCGGTCGACCCGCAGCCAGCGGGTCCCAGGTCGGCCCGAAGGGCGCCGGGCCCCCATCCGCAGGGGAACAGAGTGGCGAAAGCACGAATGGCCGCCACTCGAAACGGGCATCCTTACCCCGTTCTTGCGCAATAGACACCACCATCCGAATGAGCTGTCGCGTCAGTGCAGGCCGCGGCCACTATGGTGGGTCCCCTGCGTACGACATGAAGGGGCAGCAGTGAACGACGGCGACGGAACCCTTGCGGCACAGCCCCAGGGCAGGCGGTTCGGCCCGCTCGGCACGGCCTTGGTGATCATTCCCACGTACAACGAGGCGGAGAACATCAAGTCCATCGTCGGCCGGGTGCGCCAGGCCGTCCCCGAGGCACACGTGCTGGTGGCGGACGACAACAGCCCCGACGGCACGGGCAAGCTCGCCGACGAACTGGCCGCCGAGGACGACCACGTCCAGGTACTGCACCGCAAGGGCAAGGAAGGCCTCGGCGCCGCCTACCTCGCCGGCTTCCGCTGGGGCATGGACAACGGCTACGGCGTGCTCGTCGAGATGGACGCCGACGGCTCCCACCAGCCGGAGGAACTGCCCCGGCTGCTGACCGCGCTGCAGGGCGCCGACCTGGTGCTCGGCTCCCGCTGGGTGCCCGGCGGCCGGGTGGTCAACTGGCCGAAGTCCCGTGAGTTCATCTCCCGGGGCGGCTCCCTGTACTCGCGGTTCGCCCTCGACCTCCCCCTCCGGGACATCACCGGCGGGTACCGCGCCTTCCGCCGCGAGACCCTGGAGGGCCTGGGGCTCGACGAGGTCGCCTCGCAGGGCTACTGCTTCCAGGTCGACCTGGCCCGCCGCGCGGTCAAGGCCGGCTACCAGGTCGTCGAGGTGCCCATCACGTTCGTCGAGCGGGAGTTCGGCGACTCCAAGATGAGCCGCGACATCCTCGTCGAGGCGCTGTGGCGGGTCACCTCGTGGGGCTTCACCGACCGGGTGGGCCGGATGACCGGCAAGGGGAAGCCGTCCTAGCGGACGCCCGGGAACCTCACAGTTCCGGTTGATCATCCGCTTATGCCGCACTGAGCCGCGCCCAGGCACACTGGGTGCATGACGACTGGCGCGCAGACCCCTCCGTACACCACCCGGCCCCGCCGCTCGCGGCTGGGCAGATACCTGCCGCTGGGTCTCGCGGTCTGGCTGGTGCTGGAGATCTGGCTGCTGACGGTGGTCGCGGGAGCGGCGGGCGGCATGACCGTGTTCCTGCTGCTGGTGGCGGGCTTCGTCGCCGGTTCGGTGGTCATCAAGCGGGCCGGCAGGCGTGCCTTCCAGAGCCTCAACGAGGCGATCCAGCGCGGCGGCTCCCCGGAGCGCGGCGGTGGGAACGGCCTGATGATGCTGGGCGGCCTGCTCCTCATGATCCCCGGCCTGGTCTCCGACGCCCTCGGCCTGCTGCTCCTGCTGCCCCCGGTCCAGAAGGCCGTCTCGCGCTTCGCCGAGCGCACCCTCGACCGCAAGCTGCGCACCGCCGCCCCCGGCACTCTGGGCGACGCCTTCCAGCAGGCCCGCCTGCACCGCCCGGACGGAAAGGTCGTCCAGGGCGAGGTCATCAGGAATGACGGCCCCCGGCCGGGGGACGAGCCGACCGGGGAGCGGCCGCCGCTGACGCGGTGAGGCTGCCTGACAACACCCGAGGGCGGCGGGCGTTCTGCTAGCAGACGGCCGCCCCCGCGGTTGGTTTTTGTTTTCTTTCCCTGAAACAATTGTGCTTGCCCTGTCCCTCCTCGTAGACGCCGAG
>NZ_JBVJNZ010000023.1:60286-110154 GCF_055583445.1 Streptomyces sp. NPDC104761
TGTGGGCGTGAGCGGGTGGGGGAGCATCCTAGCCTGGTGTGGTGCGTTTCCCGCCCCCCCCGTGGGCGCTTCGCCCGTGCCCTTGCGCTCTGGCGCCCTCGGGTGTTGTGTCGGCTTCCGTTACACGGAACTATGCGGACTTGCGGCTGTCCCTGGGGTGAATCGCGATGTTCATCGCCCCGGAACGCAGAACCGCCAGACGCTCCTCAAGGACCTCTTCGAGTTCCTCACGGGTGCGCCGCTCCATCAGCATGTCCCAGTGGGTACGCGCGGGCTTGGCCTTCTTCTCTTCAGGGCCGTCGCCGTCCACGAGGAGTGCCTGGGCCCCGCAGACCTTGCACTCCCACTCCGGCGGGATCTCCGCCTCGACCGAGAAGGGCATCTCGAACCGGTGCCCCTTCTCGCATGCGTACTCCACGGCCTGGCGCGGGGCCAGGTCGATACCGCGGTCCGTCTCGTAGCTGGTCACCACGAGGCGCGTACCGCGAAGAGCTCGCTCACTCATGAATCGTGCCTCCCGGGCTTGTCGCCCACAGGACAGGTGTCGCTGTCGTCGTCATCCGGTCAACGTCCGGTCGGCGGTAAAGATTCCCGTTCCGAGTCATGCGTCGCCGTCGTAGCCGCCCCTTGTTGTACCCACCGGCGCCCGGTTTGTCACATCTGCTAGCAGATGTCACCCAGCGTTTCGGCATCTTTGACGCGCAGTAACGGTACGCCTGGCAGGCCAAACGCGTACACTACCGCCCTTCCGCGTTGAACGCTAAATCTTCTGCGGAACCGGATTGCCGGCCTCGCCGATCGCCCGCCGCACCGGCACCCGCGCGAGCAGCGCGAACCCGATCACGAAGAAGGCCACCAGCGAGATGATCGCCGAGCGGTAGCTCCCGGTCAGCTGGTAGGTGATCCCGAACAACAACGGTCCCAGCCAGCTCATCCCCCGATCGCTCATCTCGTACGCCGCGAAGTACTCGGCTTCTTTCCCGGGCGGCACGAGATGGGAGAACAGGGAGCGGGACAGGGCCTGGCTGCCGCCGAGGACGAGACCGATGCCGGCCGCGAGGGCGAAGAACCACACAGGTGCCCCGGCCGGCAGGAAGTACCCGGCCGCCAGTGTCACCGTCCATGCCACCAGCGATCCCAGGATCGTCCGCTTCGCCCCGTACGTCCTGGCCAGCCGCCCCATCGTCAGCGCGCCCGCGACCGCCAGCACCTGCACCATCAGGACCGCGCCGATGAGCGTGGACTGGCCGAGCCCGAGCTCCTGCGAGCCGTAGACGGACGCCTGGGAGATCACGGTCTGGATGCCGTCGTTGTAGACGAGGTACGCCAGCAGGAAGGAGAGCGTCAGCGGATGGCGGCGCATGTCCCGGGCCGTCGCCGCGAGTTGACGCAGCCCCGGAGCCGTCGCCCCGTCCGCACGGCCGCCCCGGTCGCGCAGCCGGCGCAGCGGTACGAGGGTGAAGGCGCCCCACCAAAGCCCCGCCCCGGCCAGGCAGATGCGGACCGCCTCCGTCTCGGAGAGGCCGAAGGAGCCGTGCGCGGAGTAGAGGACCAGGTTGACGATCAGCACCAGCGAGCCGGCCACGTAGCCGAAGGCCCAGCCCCGGGCGGAGACCGTGTCGCGTTCCTCGGGCGGGGCGATCTGGGGGAGGTAGGAGTTGTAGAGCATCAGGGCGACGGACTGGGCGGCGTTCGCGACGATCAGCAGCAGCCCGCCGAGCAGATAGCGGTCGCCGTCCAGGAAGAACATGCCCGTCGTCGCCGCGGCCCCGGAGTACGCGGCCACGCCCAGCAGCCGCTTCTTGCGGCCGGTCCGGTCGGCCGCACTGCCCACCAGGGGCATGAGTACGACCGAGAGGATCACCGACAGGGAGACCGAGTAGGCGAAGAAGGAGCCCGCCCGGACGGGGATGCCCAGCGGGTGGACGTAGCCGTCGGCGTCCGCCGCGTGGTCGGCGACCGACGTGAGGTACGGACCGAGGAACACGGTCAGGACGCTCGTCGAGTAGACCGAGCACGCCCAGTCGTAGAAATACCAGCCGCGCTGTTCGCGCCGCAGCTCGGTGCCCTCGTCGAAGACCCCCGACTGCACGGTCTCGGTGCCCACCCGCGCCCTTGCCTCTCCCGCAGCAGTACCGCCCGCGCGCCTCAGAACCAGACGCCGCGCTCCTGCATGACCTCACGCAACGTGTCGATGTGATCGGTCATGATGCCATCGACTTCCAGGTCCAGGAGCCGGTGCATCCGCTCGGGTTCGTTGATGGTCCAGACGTGGACGTGCAGACCGAGCGCGTGGGCGGCGCGCACGAAGCGCCGGTCGACCACCGGGACCCCCGACTGGGACTCGGGCACCTGCGCGGCCACCGCCGAACGGCGCACCGAGGCGGGCAGACCCCAGGAGCGCAGCCGCAGCCCGACCACACCGCGCGTACCGAACGAGGTGGCCAGGCGCGGCCCGGCCAGCCGCTGCGCCCGCAGCACCCGCGCCTCCGAGAACGACCCGACGCAGACCCGGTCGTAGGAGTCCGTCCTCTCGATGAGGTCGAGGAGCGGCCGCAGGGCCGGTTCCGCCTTGGCGTCCACGTTCCAGCGGACGTCCGGGAACTCCTCCAGCAGCTCCTCGAAGAGGGGAAGCGGCTCGCGGCCCGCCACCCGCGCCTGCCGTACGTCCTCCCACGGCAGGTCGGCGATCCGCCCGGCCCCGTCGGTGACCCGGTCGAGGGTGTCGTCGTGGAAGGCGACGAGCCTGCCGTCCGCCGTGGCGTGTACATCGGTCTCGATGTACCGGTAGCCGAGTTCGACCGCGCGCCGGAACTGCGTCACGGTGTTCTCCAGGCCGTCCGCGGCTCCGCCCCGATGGGCGAAGGCGATGGGGCCGGGGTGCTCCAGGTACGGGTGGCGGGTCAGCGTGCTCACTTGCGCAGTATCGCGCCCTCGGGTGACCCCGTGGCAACGACCGTGCTGCGGCCGGATGCCGCCGGGACGGCGAACACCTTCAGGAACAGCTGCGCGAGCGGTCCGATGGACACCGCGTAGAGCAGCGTGCCGACGCCGACCGTCCCGCCGAGCGCGAACCCGGTGACGACCACCGCGACCTCGATCGCCGTACGGATGAGCCGTATCGAGCGGCCGGTACGCCGGTGCAGCCCCGTCATCAGGCCGTCCCGCGGGCCGGGGCCGAAGCTCGCCGCGATGTACAGGCCGGTCGCCGCCCCGTTGAGCACGATCCCGGCCGCCATCAGCGCGATCCGCACGGCGAACGCGTGGGCGCCGGGGAGGACGGCGAGCGCCGCGTTCATGGCGAGGCCGATGACGAAGACGTTGGAGACCGTGCCGAGGCCCGGCCGCTGGCGCAGCGGGACCCACAGGAGCAGCACGGCGGCCCCGACGACGATCGACACCGTGCCGATGCTCAGCCCGGTGTGCCCGGCGAGCCCCTGGTGCAGCACGCCCCAGGGCTCCAGGCCGAGCCCCGCCTCGACGAGCAGCGCGGAACTGACGCCGTACAGCGTGAGCCCCGCGTAGAGCTGGACGAACCGTCGCCCGAGACGGCCTTGCGTGGACAAGAGGTACCCCCCTGGTGGAAAGGACGGCGGTGGAAAAGGTGGACTGCCTCGTGTCACTCTGTGGCTTGGAAGGGAAAGCCATCCATGGCCAATTCGGGGAAGGTGGACTGATTCACATGGCGCAGTGGACCTCTGCGGTGGGGCCAGCGCAGCTCGCCCGGCTGCTCAACTCACAGCAGGACCGCCCGGCCGGCCCCGGCACCCGGCGGCCGCCGGCCTACCGCGCCCTCGCCGACGGTATCCGGCTGCTGGTCCTGGAGGGCCGCGTCCCGGTCGCCGCCCGGCTGCCCGCCGAACGCGAACTGGCCCTCGCTCTGTCCGTCAGCCGTACGACGGTGGCGGCGGCGTACGAGGCGTTGCGCGCGGAGGGCTTCCTGGAGTCCCGCCGGGGCGCGGGCAGCTGGACCGCGGTGCCGGCCGGCAACCCGCTCCCGGCCCGCGGCCTGGAACCTCTGCCCCCCGAGGCGCTCGGCTCGGTGATCGACCTGGGCTGCGCCGCGCTGCCGGCCCCCGAGCCGTGGCTGACCCGCGCGGTCCAGGGCGCACTGGAGGAACTTCCGCCCTACGCCCACACCCACGGCGACTACCCGGCCGGGCTCCCCGTCCTCCGGTCGATGATCGCCGAGCGCTACACGGCGCGCGGGATCCCCACCATGCCCGAGCAGATCATGGTCACGACCGGTGCGATGGGCGCGATCGACGCGATCTGCCACCTCTTCGGCGGGCGCGGCGAGCGCATCGCCGTCGAGTCGCCGTCCTACGCCAACATCCTCCAGCTGATGCGGGAGGCCGGTGCCCGCCTGGTGCCGGTGGCGATGGCCGAGGGGCTGGGCGGCTGGGACCTGGACCGCTGGCGCCAGGTGCTGCGGGAGGCGGCGCCCCGGATCGCGTACGTGGTCGCCGACTTCCACAACCCCACCGGGGCGCTCGCCGACGACGACCAGCGGCGCCGGCTGGTGGACGCGGCCCGCTCGGCGGGCACGGTGCTGGTCGCCGACGAGACGATGAGCGAGCTGTGGCTCGACGACGACGTGGCGATGCCCCGGCCGGTCTGCGGCTTCGACCCGGCGGGCTCCACCGTCATCACCGTGGGCTCCGCCAGCAAGGCGTTCTGGGCGGGCATGCGCATCGGCTGGGTACGGGCGGCTCCCGACGTGATCCGCAGCCTGGTCGCAGCGCGGGCCTACGCCGACCTGGGCACCCCCGTGCTGGAGCAGCTGGCGGTGAACTGGCTGTTCAGCACGGGAGGCTGGGCCCAGGCCGTCGACCTGCGCCGGGCCCAGGCCCGCGAGAACCGGGACGCCCTGGTGACGGCGGTCCGCCGCGAGCTGCCGACCTGGGAGTTCGAGGTGCCGAAGGGCGGGCTGACCCTCTGGGTCCGGGCGGGAGGACTGTCCGGCTCCCGGCTGGCGGAGGCGGGGGAGCGGGTGGGCGTCCGCGTCCCGTCCGGACCGCGCTTCGGGGTCGACGGGGCCTTCGAGGGCTACGTGCGCCTTCCGTTCACCGTCGGCGGAGCGGTGGCGGAGGAGGCGGCGGTACGGCTGGCGGCGGCGGCGCGGATGGTGGAGTCGGGGGTGAGCGGGGGGAACGGCGAGGCGCCGCGCACGTTCGTGGCGTAGCGGCGGGTCGTCGTTCGCCCGTCGCTTCTCCTCGGCCGCGGGCGGCGGCGCAGCTGCTCGGCCGGGGGCGGGACCCGGCAAGCGCCGGTGGGCGTCCCCACCCCGCACCTCAGCTCTCGGCGACCGCAGCCTCCATCGGCACCCCCGCCTGCTCCAGGCCCTCACTCCGCGGCGGCAACAGGGCCAGTACCGCCTCCCGGTCCACCTCGCTCGTCGCGTCGTCGTACGGATCGGGAGTCGCCGGCACCTGAAGGCGCAGCACCGGACCGTGTCCCAGCCGTGCATACCCCCGCCCCGGCGGCACCTGAGCCAACGGCGTCGTGTGCGGCGGCGCCCCCAGTGCCGCGGCCAACTCGTCCGGCAGCGCCGGTCCCAGCACGACCCGCGCGCACGCGTGCTGTCGTACCGCCTCGCTCACCACGTCCGCGTTGTCGAGCTGTTCGGCGACCACCACGGTGACGTTGGCCGCGCGGCCGTGCCGTAGGGGAGCCTCGAGGAGGGTCTGCGGGTCCTTGTGGCCGTCCGTCGCGGCCAGGTGGACGAAGGCGCTGGGGCGGTCGAGGAGGATCCACAGGGGCCGGCGGCAGTCGTCCGGCGGCGGGTGGCCCGCCTGGCGGGCGCGGCTGAGGGCGATGAGCCGCCGCTCCGTCTCGTTCGCGGCCCACTCCAGGCTGGCCAGGGCCCCGGCGAGCCCGCACTCCACCGCGAGGACCCCGTCCCGGCCGGCGAGGCACATGTACTCACCGGTGCCGCCGCCTTCGACGATGAGGACGTCGCCGTACTGGAGGGCCTGCAGGGCGACGGAGCGCAGGAGGGTCGAGGTACCGCTGCCGGGTCGGCCCATGACCAGCAGGTGAGGTTCGGTGGAGCGGGCGCCGGTGCGCCAGACGACCGGCGGTACGTCACGCTGCTCGTCGCCGTACCCGAGCGGGAGCGTGCGCTGGACCTCGCTGGGGTCGGTGAACCCGAGGACCGTCTCGCCCGGCGCGGTGACGAAGCGCTGCGCGGCGATGTCGGTGGGCAGCGGGGCGAGTACGGTCACCGTGAGCCGGTTGCCCTCCTCGTCCCACGCGAAGTGGTATTCGCGGCCCCGTCCGGACTTCGCGGTGAGCAGGTTCTCGATCCGCGCGCGGGCCTGCGGCTCGCCGTCCGGGAAGTACGCGGGGTAGCGGAGCAGCAACTGGCCGAGGCGGCCCGCGTCGTCGAACTCGTGGGCGAGGAAGGCCTTGTCCCACTCCCCGCCGTGTGTGTACAGCGGCGCCGGGTCCTCGGCGGCCGAGAAGTACGGCACCAGGGCCTCGTACAGGGACTGGAGCCGCTGGGTCTGCGACTCGTCGGGGCCCTCCGGCGGGGGCGGGGTGCGGTCGCGGCCCTGCCAGGCGCTCGCCGCCATCAGGGTGATGACGGCGAGCAGCGGTCCGTACGGCACCAGCGCCACGACCAGGACGACCGAGGCCGCGAGGAACAGGAGCGGCCCGCGCTTGTCCTTGGGTGTCTCCACCCATCTGCGCCGCCCGGCCGCGGCCAGCCGGCTCAGCCCGCGGGTCACGGTGATGAGGGGGTGGAGGACATCGGTGGCACTGTCCGCGGCCGTCCGGGCCAGCTCCCGGCTCCGGGCGAGTTGCGCGCCGCCGTTGCTCAGAATGCGGGGGAGAGGGCGCCGGGCCACTGCTGTCTCCTCACGGTGCGTACGGGCGGGCGGGGCGTCAGAACTTGATGCCGCCGAGCAGGCTCGCCAGGCTCTCGCCGCCTGCCTTGATGCTCGGTGCGATGGCCGTGCTGGAGAGATAGAAGCCGAAGAGCGCCGAGACCGTCGCGTGCGAGGGCTTCAGCCCGTCCTTGCGGAAGAAGAGGAAGACGACGATGCCGAGCACGATGACGCCTGAGATGGAGAGGATCATTTGAGATCTCCTGGTGTCGAAGGGGGGACAGTCACCATGAGTTCTTCCAGGATCACAGGAGGTATCCATACGATTAAAGGTGCAAATGGGTGAAACTCGGCTTATTTCACCCCTTTGGTGGATCATTCCTGGTCCGTGTCGGCCGGGTCGGCCGCCCGGTGGGCGGGAAAGTGATCGTTCGGCGGGGGTTGCGGTGATCTTTACCTCGGGCAGATCCGGTCATGTGCACCCTGAGCCAGTACGCTGGCGATTCACTCGTACGGCCCCGCGGCCCGCCCGTTGCCGTACGCTCCCTCAGTCCGCGATAGTCCCCGCAGTGCACAGGAGAGGCGGTCCGGCCGATGAGCGAAGCCCCCGACCCCGAGGTCGTGGAGCTGGCGACCAAGATCTTCGATCTGGCCCGGCAGGGGCGGACCGAGGCGCTCGTGGCGTACCTCGACGCGGGCGTTCCGGCCAACCTCACCAACGACCGCGGTGACTCCCTCGTGATGCTCGCCGCCTATCACGGCCATGCCGCGGCGGTGCGTGAGCTGCTCGCCCGGGGCGCCGAGGCGGACCGGGTCAACGACCGGGGCCAGACGCCACTCGCCGGAGCGGTCTTCAAGGGCGAGACGGACGTCGTCAAGGTGCTGGTGGAGGCCGGCGCGGATCCGGCGGCGGGCACTCCCTCGGCCGTCGACACCGCACGGATGTTCGGCAAGACGGAGGTTCTGGAACTGTTCGGCACCTCCTGACCCATCTGTTCTGACCAGCTAAAGCACACAAAACGGGGGAGGCGGTACAGGGCCGCCGAAATTTCGGTCGCGGCAGGTCGAAGTGCCGGGTCATCATGACGTCGTGATTCACGGACGCGATGGCTGGGCAGGTGTTGCCGCACCGCGCGGGCCGTGATGCGGCCCGCATGGGCCACTGACGAGAGGCAGAGAGAAATGGTCTACAGCAAGCAAGAGACGGCGGGCGCTCCGACGTTGTGTCACGCGGCCAGGTAGTGCGTGTTCTCCGGTTGCGTCGACGCTTGATGTGAGGCTGTTTCCCATGTTCGATCCGGTCATAGCGCCCAGCGGCACGCTGCTCGGCCTGCTTCAGCGGGGCCGAGGCGACGGCACACTGCACGCGCTCACCGCCCCGCGCGCCGAGGCGCTCGCGGCGCTGAACCACTGCGTGCTCCACGACCCCCGCCACGACTGGCAGGTGGAGAACCGCTCCCTGTACTACGCCCGGCTCTACCTCGACCTGCACGGCGAGCTGGACGCCATCGAGGCGCATCTCTTCGACACCGAGGACATCCTCGACACCGAGGAGTCCCGCACCGGCCTCGCGCTTGCCGTCCTCGGGCACCTCGCCTCCTACGGCAGGCGGGACGCGCTCGACCTGCTGCGCAGGTATGCCGCGACGGGCTCCAACTGGGCCTGGGCCCTGGACGAGCTGGCGCTGCGCGACGACGACGCCGGCCTGCGCGCCCTCGCCGCCCCGGTGCTGGCACGTTTCACCACGGACGCCGAGGGCGAGGCCGAGCTGGCCGCCGCCGTACGGGACGCGTTCGAGCCACGGCCCTGGCGGCTGTGGGCCGAGGACCCCCGCGAACCCATCGGCACGCGCGTGCGTGCCGCGCAGGAGGCCGGCTGCTTCGACCGCTGGCAGCGGCAGCTGCGACCTGCCGGGCCCCGTCCGGGGTGGAGCGTGCGGGCCGTCTTCGAATGGGCCCAGCAGGGCGTCGAGCGAGGCGCGGCCCTCCATGTGCCGGCCGCCCGCTGCCTGGTCGCCGTCGCCGGCCCCGAGGACCGGCCGGAGATCCTCCAGGCCGCCAAGGACGGCACCGACGGAGCCCGCTGTACCGCCCTGCGCTACCTCGCCGACAGCAACGACCCGGACGCGTTGAACCTCATCGAGGCCGCGGTCGCCGACGGTACGGTCACCGTCGTGGAGGCCGCCGTCGACGCCTTCGAACGCATGCGCAGTGTCGCCGCCGTCGACCGCGCACGCGGCTGGGCCCGCCGGCCGGACGCCCTCGGCGCCGCCGCCGGCCGGATGCTCGCCTGCCGGGGCGGAACCAAGGACAGCGACCTGGTCCTCGCCGCGCTGCGGGAGGCCGTACGCGGCGAAGGCCCGGACGCGCCGACGCTGTGGACCCTTGTCGACGGCACCGGGCGCCTCGGCATCGTCTGCGCCGCCCCCGTCCTGCGCCACGTCTACCGCGAGACCGCCTCGTCCCACCTCCGTGGCCGCGCCGCCCGCGCCCTCGCCGCCACCGACCCCTCCTTCGCCACCGGTTTCGCCGTCGAATGCCTGTGGGACTGCGAGGAGAGCACCCGTGAACTCGCCGCCCGGCACGCCGAGACCGGTGACGCCCGGGTCGTCGAACAGCTCCGCCGGCTCGCCGCCGACCCCGCAGAGGAGGCGGAGGTACAGACGGCCGTGCGCAGCCGTATCGGACCGGACCCGGCTGCCATGTGACATATCACTGCATCGGGCACCTGCTTCTCCACGGGAAGCACGAAAACCACGGGAACCACGGGGGATCCCGTACGCGTTCCAAACGCGGACGACTGCCCGCCGGGTGAACGGCCGGTGACCGTCGGGTCGGCCGGGCATGGACGCCGGTTGGCGCGCTCGGGTGTGCAGGGCAACGCTCATGGGACGTTTAACAGTCGGAAAGATCCACTTTGACGCGGCCACGTCCAGCACGGCGACAACACCGGTATGCGTGTCGTCATCGTGACCGAATCCTTTCCCCCCGATGTGAACGGCGTGGCCCACTGCGCGCTCCAGACCGCCCGACACCTCGTCGATCGCGGTCACGCTCCCCTCGTCGTCGCTCCGGCCCCCGCCCCCGGAAACAGGCTCGCCGCGGCCGCCGCGCCGTGCCCTGTCGTCCACGTCCCCTCCCTTCCGCTCCCGGGCTATCCCCAGGTCCGCGTGGCTCTCCCCAGCCGCAAGCTCGCCACCGCGCTGATCGAGCACCGCCCCGACGTGGTGCACCTGGCCAGCCCGTTCATCCTCGGCGTCCGCGGCATGGCCGCCGCCGCCCGGCTCGGCATCCCGGCCGTCGCCGTCTACCAGACCGACCTGGCCGGATACGCCCGCACCTACGTGGGTGCCGGCGAGGCGGCCGCCTGGCGGCGGATCCGGTCCGTTCACGGCGCCGCCGACCGCACCCTCGCCCCGTCCACCGCCTCCATCAGCGACCTGGAGGCGCACGGGGTGCCCCGGATCCAGCTCTGGCAGCGCGGCGTGGACACCGTCCGCTTCCGTCCCGAGTTCCGCGACGAGGCGCTGCGCCGGGAGATCGCCCCGAACGGCGAGGTCATCGTCGGCTACGTCGGCCGCCTCGCCCCGGAGAAGCAGGTCGAACTCCTCGCCGGGGTCTGCGGCCTGGAGGGCGTCAAGGTCGTGATCGTGGGCGACGGGCCCGCCCAGGCCCATCTCACCGAGGCGCTGCCGGGCGCGGTCTTCCTCGGCCGCCGCACCGGTGACGACCTCGCGCGGATCTTCGCCTCGTTCGACGTCTTCGCGCACACCGGTCCCTTCGAGACGTTCTGCCAGACCGTCCAGGAGGCCATGGCCAGCGGTGTCCCGGTCGTCGCGCCCGCTGTCGGCGGTCCGATCGACCTGGTCGACCACGGCCGCACCGGGTTCCTGGTCCCGCCCCGCGACGCCGGTGCCGTACGGGAGGCCGTGGCCTCCCTCGTCGCCGACGCCGGGATGCGGGCCGCGTTCGGCCACGCCGCGCGGACCACGGTCGAGGGCCGTACCTGGGCCGCCGTCGGCGACCAGCTGATCGGCCACTACGAGGACGTGCTCGCGGCGCGCCGCCCGGTGGTGGCGGCATGAGCGCCACCTCGCCGGGCCCGCTGCGCATCGTCCGGCTGGCCAACTTCGTCGCCCCCGCCTCCGGCGGCCTGCGCACCGCCCTGCGTGAACTCGGCAAGGGCTTCGTGGCGGCCGGGCACGAGTCGGTGCTGATCGTGCCGGGCGAGCGCTACTCGGACCGGTACGAGGAGCAGGGCCGGGTCATCACGCTGCCCGGCCCGCTGCTGCCCGGCACCGGCGGCTACCGCGTCCTCGTCGACAAGAAGCGGGTCCAGAGCCTCCTGGAGCACCTCGCCCCGGACCGCCTCGAGGTGTCCGACCGCACCACCCTGCGCTGGACCGGCCGCTGGGCCCGGCGCGCCCGGATCCCCGCCGTGATGGTCTCCCACGAGACCGCCGACGGGGTCCTGCGCACCTGGGGCATGTCCGAGAACATGTCCCGGCGCACCGCCGACGCGCTCAACATCCGCACCGCGCACACGTACGCGCGCGTGGTGTGCACGACCGAGTTCGCCGAACGCGAGTTCATCCGCATCGGTGCGCGCAACGTCGTACGCGCCCCCCTGGGCGTCGACCTCACGGGCCGCCACCCCTCGCTGCGCGACCTCGATCTGCGGGCCCGGTACGCGCGCGAGGACGAGGCGCTGCTCGTCATGTGCTCGCGGCTGTCCGTGGAGAAGCGGCCCGGCACCGCCATCGACGCCGTCGAGGCACTGGTACGGCGCGGCCGCCGGGTCGTCCTGGTCGTGGCCGGCGACGGGCCGCTGCGGGAGCGCCTCGAGCAGCGGGTGCGGGAGCGCAGACTGCCGGTGACCTTCCTGGGGCATGTCTCCGACCGGGACAGCCTGGGCGCGCTGCAGGCGTCCGCCGACGTCGCCCTGGCGCCGGGGCCCGCCGAGACGTTCGGGCTGGCCGCCCTGGAGGCCATGGCCTGCGGGACGCCCGTCGTCGCCAGCTCCTCCTCCGCGCTGCCCGAGGTGATCGGTTCGGCCGGCGCCACCGCCGCCGACCGCGGCGAGGCGTTCGCCGACGCCGTGGAGACGCTCCTGGAGCGGCCCGCGGCCGAGCGCCGGGAAACGGCACGCGCGCGTGCGGAGTGCTTCGGCTGGGGAACGGCTGTGGAGGCGTTCCTTGCCGCGCACGACGCGCCGGTGCCGTCCCGTCATGACGAGAGCCTTGACGGCAGTCGGGACGCGAGCGAGACGACGGCACCGGTCCGTCGTGTCGTGCCGGAGGGCGTGGCATGAGAACGGTTCGCTTCGTGGCGCTCGGCGACTCGCTGACCGAGGGCGTGGGCGATCCCGCCGGCGACGGGTGGCGGGGCTGGGCCGCGCTGCTGGCCGGCGGGCTCGCCGCGAGGGAGGTGGAGTTCACCAACCTCGCGGTCAGCGGGGCGCAGACGCGCGACGTACTGGAACGCCAGACCCCGGTCGCGCTGGAACTGCGCCCCGACGTCGTCGCCGTCGTCATAGGCGTCAACGACACCCTGCGCTGCACGTTCGACATCCACGCGGTCGCCGAACGGCTCGACAAGGTCTACGCGGCCCTGACCGAGCAGGGTGCGACCCTGCTCACGGCGTGCCTGCCCGACCCCGGTGCGATGTGGGGGCTTCCGGGCGCCCTGGCCCGGCCGCTGGCCCGCCGGGGGCGTGCCGTCAACGCGGTGGTGCACGCCCTGTCCGAGCGGTACGGGGCCGTCCACCTCCACGCCTCGGAGGGCGCCTGGCTCACCGACCGCGAGATGTGGAGCGCGGACCGGCTGCACCCGTGCGAGCGCGGGCACCGCCAGCTCGCCGTCCGCTTCCACGCCCTGCTCGCCCCGCTGGGCATGGCGACGGGGACGGCGCCGTCCCCCGAGCCCGAGTTCCCGCCGCCGACGAAGAAGGCGAGCCTCCTCTGGCTGGCCACGGCCGGCACCGCCTGGGTGATCAGGCGCTGCCGGGACCTGCTGCCCCAGCTGCTGCGGCTGGCCGTCGACGAGATGCGGCACCGCCGCAGGGGCACCAGCGCCCGCCTGGACCTGAGCGCGTCCGCCGCGGTCTCCGCCGCGCTGGCCGCCCTCCAGCCGCCGGAGCGACCCGCGGACGCCGCGTGACGAGGCCACCGCGGTGATTCAGCCACACCGGACGCGGCCTTCAGCTGCGTGCTACGTCGGTTCGGTTGCGCGGTGCGCCGGTTCAGCTGCGTGCTACGCCGGTTCCGTCACGTGGCGCGGCCGTCGCCGTTCAGCGACGGCGTACGGCCACGAAGCGGACCGGGATGCCCGGGACCGCCTGGGCCGCCGCAGGGAGGTCGGCGGCGCGGACCACCGCGATCACCGGATAGCCGCCGGTGGTCGGATGGTCGGCCAGGAAGACCACCGGACGCCCGTCCGGCGGCACCTGCACGGCGCCGAGAACCATGCCCTCGCTGGGGAGTTCACCGGTACGGGCCCGCTCCAGGGCGGGCCCTTCCGTGCGCAGCCCGATGCGGTTGCTCGCCGACGACACGCGGTACGCGCGCGAGGTGAACGCCCGGACGGCGTCCTCCGTGAACCAGCCGGCCCGCGGGCCGAGCGTCACCCGCAGCACGAGGTCCGCCGGCGGGGACGGCTGCGGTACGACGTCCACGCGCGCGTGCGGTCCCACGGGCGTGCCCAGCGGCAGCACCGTGCCGTCCGCCAGCGGGGCGGGACCCAGCCCGGAGAGCAGGTCCGTGGACCGGCTGCCGAGCACCGGTTCCACCGCGACCCCGCCGGAGACGGCCACATAACTGCGTACGCCGGAGCGGGCCGCTCCCACCTCCAGCAGCTCCCCGGCCGCAACGAAGACCGGCGCACCCCAGGCCGCCGGACGCCCGCCCACCGTGACGGGGCACGGTGCGCCGCCGACCGCCACCACGACCGCCGAACGCGGCCGCACGGCGCACCCGTTGAGCGTCGTCTCCAGAACGGCCGCGTCCGGTGCGTTGCCGACCAGCCGGTTCACCAGCGCCGCGGCGGGCGCGTCCAGTGCCCCGGAGCGGGGTACCCCCAGATGCGCGTGTCCGGGCCGCCCGCGGTCCTGCACGGTGGTCAGCGCACCGGCCCGTACGACGACGAGCGCACGGTCGGTCATACGTCCCCCACCGGCACGAACCGAACCCGCGTCCCCGGCGCCAGCAGTGCGGCCGGCACGCGCGCGTGGTCCCACAGCACCGCCTGCGTCGTCCCGATCAGCTGCCAGCCGCCCGGCGAGGAGCGCGGGTACACGCCGGTGTACGGGCCGGCCAGCGCCACCGCGCCCGCGGGCACCGCGGTGCGCGGGGTGGCCCGGCGCGGCACGTCGTAGCGGGTGGGCAGCCCGGTGAGGTAGCCGAAGCCGGGCGCGAAGCCGCAGAAGGCGACCGTGAACTCGGTGCCCGCGTGGATGCGGGCGACCTCCCGTGCGGGAACCCGCCAGTGGGCGGCGACCACCGCGAGGTCCGGGCCGTCGTAGCGCACGGGCAGCTCGATCACCGCACGCGCGCGTGGGGGAGCGGGCGGGACCACGGCGGTGGCCAGTTCGGCGGCCAGGCGGGCCGGGTCGTCGAGGCCGTCGAGCAGAACGGTGCGGGCGGCGGGCACGATCTCGCGGACCGTGAGCGAGCCCTCCGCGCGGCGGCGCAGCAACTCGGCGTGCAGGGCCTGGGCCTGCCCGACGGAACTGACCTCGACGAGCAGGGCGTCGTCGCCGACCGGGTGGACCGTCGGAGGCACGGCGGGCGGAGGGGTTGTGCTTTCGCTCGCGCCTGCGTTCTTGACGCCTGTGCTCGCGTTCGCGTTGGTGGTCGCGCTCGTGCTCGCGTCCGGGCAGGTGCTCGCGCTCGTGCCGGGGCTCATGCGAAGGCCGCCACGGTCAAGCCCTCCGTCGTGAGCCGCTCGCGCACCCTGCGGGCCAGCTCCACGGCGCCCGGGGTGTCGCCGTGCAGGCAGAGCGAGCGGGCGCGTACCGCGATGCGTGCGCCGGAGTGCGCGGCGACCGTGCCGGAGCGCGCCAGTTCCACCGAGCGTTCCACGACCGCTTCCGGGTCGCTCACCACCGCGCCCTCGCGCCCGCGCGGGACGAGCGTCCCCTCGTCGGTGTAAGCGCGGTCGGCGAACGCCTCCGTGACCGTCGGCAGCCCCGCCTTCCCCGCCAGCGCCAGCAGCCGGGAACCGGGCAGCCCCAGAACCGGCAGCGAGGCGTCCGCGAGGAGCACGCCGTCGACCACCGCGGCGGCCTGCTCCTCGTCGTGCACGACCCGGTTGTAGAGCGCGCCGTGCGGCTTCACGTACGCCACGCGCGCGCCGGCGGCCCGGGCGAAGACCTCGAGGGCGCCGATCTGGTAGGCCACCTCGGCCGCCAGCTCGGCGGGCGGCACGTCCATCGCGCGCCGCCCGAACCCCGCCAGGTCCCGGTAGGACACCTGGGCGCCGATCGTCACCCCGCGCCCGGCCGCCAGCTCGCACACCCGCCGCATGGTGGCCGCGTCTCCCGCGTGGAAGCCGCAGGCCACGTTGGCGCTGGTCACGACGGACAGCAGTTGCTCGTCGTCGGTGAGCCGCCAGCGGCCGAAGCCCTCGCCGAGGTCCGCGTTCAGGTCGATCGGGGTCATGGATGCGCCGTCTCTCCTGTCATGCCACGCGGTACTGCTCGTCGCGGGCGTCGCTGATGAACATCTGGCCCGGCGCGTGGGTGATGGCGAACGGCGGCCGGGAGGCCGTCACCGCCGCCTGCGGGGTCACCCCGCAGGCCCAGAACACCGGGATGTCGTCCGGCTCGGCCTCCACCGGGTCGCCGAAGTCGGGCCGGCCGAGGTCGGCGATGCCGAGCGCGGCGGGATCGCCGCAGTGCACGGGGCCGCCGTGCACCGCCGGGAGCAGACTGCTCTCCCGGATCGCCGCCGACAGATGCCGCGGGGGCACCGGGCGCATGGACACCACCATCGGCCCGCGCAGCCGCCCCGCCGGACGGCACGGCCGGCTGGTCACGTACATGGGCACGTTCCGGCCCTGCTCGACGTGGCGGATCGGCACTCCGGCCCCGGCCAGGGCCCACTCGAACGTGAAGCTGCACCCGAGCAGGAACGACACCAGGTTGTCACGCCAGTACGCGCGCACGTCCGTCGGCTCGTCCACCAACTCCCCGTCCCGCCACACCCGGTAGCGCGGCAGGTCGGTGCGCAGGTCCGCGCCCTGGGCGAGTTCGGTGCCGGTCGCACCGGCGTCGGTGACGTCGAGCACCGGACAGGGCTTCGGGTTGCGCTGGCAGAACAGCAGCATGTCGTACGCCCAGTCGGCCGGCACCGAGATCAGGTTGGCCTGCGTGTGTCCGGCCGCGACCCCGGCCGTGGGGCCCGTGAGACCTTCCCGGAAACGGGCTCGGGCACTTCTCGGGCTCCACGCGTGCGCGTGCTCGTCGACGAGGGCGACGGGCAGGTCCTGCGCGGTCCGGGCGGCAAGGAGCTCCTCCGTGCGCTTCACGCCAGTTCCTTCCCGCGTGTCTCCGGAAGTCCGAACAGGGCCACGGCGGCGAGTGCGTAGCCGGCCGCGCCGAAGACCAGTGCGCCGCCCACGCCCCAGCTGTCGGCCAGGAAGCCCACCAGGGTCGGGAAGACCGCGCCCACCGCGCGGCCCGCGTTGTACGTGAAGCCCTGCCCGGTGCCGCGCACCGCCGTCGGGTACAGCTCGCTCAGGTACGAACCGAAGCCGCTGAAGATCGCCGACATGCAGAAGCCGAGCGGGAAACCGAGCACCAGGAGCAGCGTGTTGGCGCCGCCCGGGATGTTCGCGTACGCCAGCACGCACACCGCCGACGCCACCGCGAACAGCCAGATGTTGCGGCGTCGGCCCAGCCGGTCGGTGAGGTAGCCGCCGGTCAGGTAGCCGAGGAAGGCTCCCGAGATCAGGAAGGTCAGATAGCCGCCGGTGCCGACGACCGACAGACCGCGCTCGGTCTTGAGGTAGGTCGGGATCCAGGTGGCCAGCGTGTAGTAGCCGCCCTGCACACCCGTGGACAGCAGGCCCGCGAAGACCGTGGTGCGCAGCAGTCCGGGCGCGTCGGCCGTGCCCGGCCGGAAGATGGCGGCGAACGAGCCGCGCCGGGGGCTCTGTTCGCGTACCGCGACCGCCTGCGGGGCGTCGTGCACCCGGCGGCGCAGCCACAGCACGAGGAGCGCGGGCAGCGCGCCGGTCCAGAACATCACCCGCCAGGCCAGGTCGTCGCCGGCGAACGAGAAGACCAGCGTGTACACGATCGCGGCGAGCGCCCAGCCGACGGCCCAGGAACTCTGGACGGCGCCGAGCGTACGGCCGCGGTGGCGGGCACTCGCGTACTCGGCGACCAGGATCGCGCCGACCGCCCACTCGCCGCCGAAGCCGAGGCCCTGGAGCGCGCGGAACACCAGCAGGGTCTCGTAGTTGGGCGCGAAGCCGCAGGCCACCGTGAAGACCGCGTAGGTGATCACCGTGATCATCAGCGCGCGGACCCGGCCGACCCGGTCCGCGACCACGCCTGCCGCGGCGCCGCCGACCGCGGAGACCACCAGGGTGACGGTGGTGAACAGGCCGGTCTGGCCGCTGTCCAGGCCGAAGTACGCCGCGAGCGCGACCATGCTCAGCGGCAGGGTGAAGTAGTCGTACGAATCCAGGGCATATCCGCCGAAAGCGCCGGCGAACGCACGCCGGCCGTGCGGACCGAGGGCGCGCAGCCAGCCGAACGCGCCGTCCTCGGCGGTGCGTTCACCCCTGCCCGGGTGTGCGTCGGAGGGCAGGGCCTGCGGTGGAGGGGTCGTGCTCATGGGCACCTCGCAGATGAGGGACGGAGGGTGCGTGGACTGAGCGGTGCGGGGCCGTGCCGACGGCCGCTTCGACGGCCGTACGAAGGTGAGCGTGATGAGCACCGTAGGGGATCGTTCAACGATCCTTCAATACCCACGTTGTTTCGTTCTGGTGTCTGCGGTTGAATTCCGGGCATGGCAGAGCAGCTGGCGGGACTGGCCGACGACCGCGCCCTCCTCGGGCGGACCAGCACCGCGGAACGGGTCTCCGACATCCTCAGGAGCCGCATCGCCGAGGGCTACTTCCCGCCAGGCACCCGCCTGTCCGAGGACGGCATCGGCGGCGCGCTCGGAGTCTCCCGCAACACCCTGCGCGAGGCGTTCCGGCTGCTCACCCACGAACGCCTGCTGGTCCACGAGCTCAACCGGGGCGTCTTCGTCCGGGTCCTGACCGTGGAGGACGTCGAGGACATCTACCGCACCCGCGCCCTCGTCGAGTGCGCCGTCGTCCGCGGACTCGGCGACCCGCCGTACGCCCTGGAGAGCCTGTCGGCGGCGGTCACCGAGGGGCAGTCGGCGGCCACCGCGGATGACTGGAAAGCGGTGGGTACGGCCAATATCCACTTCCACCGGGAACTCGTCGCCCTCGCCGGCAGCGAACGCACCGACGAGCTGATGCGCAGCGTCTTCGCGGAACTCCGCCTCGCCTTCCACGTGGTCGACGACCCCCACGCCCTGCACGAGCCGTACCTGGCCCGCAACCGGGAGATCCTGGAGTCGCTGCGGCGCGGCGACAGGCGTGCCGCCGAGCGCCTGCTGGAGACATACCTCACGGACTCCCTGGAACGGGTGGTGGAGGTCTACCGCAGGCGGGTCGACAGCACCGCGTGAAGCGCCCCGCACCGAAGCGCCGGCCCGCACTCTGACGACCGCCCTGCAGTACCCGGCCCCACCGGGGGAGCCACCCGCGTCGTTTGGGCCGATGTCAGACCCCTGACCTAGTCTGTGCACCGTGACTTCGCCTGCATCGACGGACAGCGTGCCGCCCCAGCTCAGTGCGGGGCCGCGTCCCGCACCGGGCCCGGCCGCCGACGAGGGGCTGGCGCGGCGGCTGCGCGCGCTCGCGTGCACGGCGCCGCTGCACGACCTCGACGCGCGCAAGGCGAACCTGGCCGGCGAGTACTCGGTGTACGGCATGGCCGAGGTGGCCCTCTCCGCCATCGACCTGGTCACCCTGAACATGGACTTCGACACCGGCGCCGACCACGAGCAGATCGTCGCCCGGCTGATCCCCCGCATCTCCGCGCAGGCCCCGCACCGCCCCGTCGCCGAGCACGAGCGCGTGGCCCGCTGGGTCCTGGAGAACCTGATCAACGTCGGCAGCGTCGACCGCGGCTTCCGCGCGGTGTACGGCACCTTCGCGCCGGACGGGTCGTACGTCCGCCGGGACTACGACTTCAAGCTCATCGAGGAGGTGCCGGGACCGGAGGGCACGGTGTACCTCCGTACCACCGACGAGGCGGTCAACGTCCTCGTCGGCGCCCTCGACACGGACGTCACCAGCGCCCAGATCGCCGCCGAGGTCAAGCTGGAGGTGCTGATCAACCGCGGCCGGCTGGCCGACGCCCAGCTCGCCGCGGAGCAGGCCCGCTACCGGACCGTCCAGTACTCGGAGAGCCTGCGCCGGGCCCTGGAGGCCACCCGGCGCAACGTCCGCGCGGTGGACTGGCTCAACGCCGTCCCCGACATGATCGCCGAGGCCCTGGACCACGTCGCCGACCGCTACCGGCACGAGAACGCGATCCTCACCAACATCCGCAAGGCCCGCGACGAGACCGAGGAGCCCGAGAACAAGCGGCGCGCCGCCGAACTCGTCGACATCGTCAAGGACTGCATCCGGCGGCACACCCAGTTGCAGTCGCGACTGCTGGAGGCGGGGCCGCTGTTCCGCGCGGAGCAGGACCGGCAGGCGTTCGCGACGCCCATGACGACGTCGGGGACGGACCTGTACGGACACCTCCTCGCGCCGTTGCTGCCGCTGCCGGTGGAGCAGGCGAGCCGGGTCACGGGGGCGTTCTTCGCGCGCGGGACCGGGCTGCGGACACCGGTTTCGGTGCGGGTCGGCGACCTCGTCGACATACTGCTGACGCCGCCGGTGGAGCGGGAGCACCTGGGTGCGGAGATGCCGGAGCCGGACCTCATCGCCACCCCGGACGACAGCCGGTTCAGCGAGGAGCAGCTGGCGGACGCGATGCGGCTGCTGGACCTGCCGGCCGACGCGCCCCGGCGGCTGTCGGGGCTGCTGGCGGAGGCGCGGCGCGTGGGGGGCGAAGATCTGGCCTATCTCGTCGCGTTGCTCGCGGTGCACGCCGCCAGCCCGGCCGTGGGCACGGCCTACCGGCAGGGCGAGGAGAAGCTGCTGTTCGCGGTGGACGACGGAACGGAGCTGGACGACCCCGGATTCGGGGGTGCGGATCTGATCGTCGGTACTGCGTTGCTGGATGCGGTGGGGATGGCTGCGGATCGGACCGAGGCCGCGTGATGTCGTACGCCGGGTGCAGGCCGTCTGCGGCTGGTCGCGCAGTTCCCCGCGCCCCTGGAGGGGCGCACCAGCACATCCCCGTTGGTGAGTTCGAGGAGTCGTCGTTGTGAGCGAGTACGTCGAGGCCGAGGCATCTGCCGGGACGGCTCATGCTGCCGTCACCCCGGCCGACGCCGCCGATGCCGCTCGGCTCGTCGCCTTCGGGCTGCAGCCCAAGCTGCAGCCCGCGCGTGATCAGGAGTACACGGAGCTGCTGCGGCGCTACCGGGAGGACCCGCCGTTCGCGCGGCTCGCCGACGCCGTCGCCGCCGGGCTGGGGCTGGTGGTGCTCGAGGTGTCGCCCCGCGCGGGGATGGCCGTCACGGCCGCCGAGGACTCGGTGTTCGCCGTTCGCATGGGCGACTACGCGCGTCGTACGTCGGCGGACGGCAGCGACCGCTTCCTGCACGGCCTCGCCCATCTCGCCGTCGCCGCGCTGGCGTTCCCCCGCCCCGAGGACCTGGCCGACGACGGCTACATCGGGCGGATCACCGTCAACGGCGTCGACGCCTTCGTCCGGCAGGCCTGCCGGCGGCTGGAGGAGCGGGCCGAGGAGGCGGGGGAGAACACCGACCCGGCCACCGACGCGCCCGGCCTGGAGGCCGCCTGGCGGATCTGGGCCAGACGCAGCGCCACCGGTGCCACCAAGGACGCCCGCCGGCTGGCCGGTTCCACCACCGGCATCATCGCCAAGGCGGTCGTCTTCCTCACCGACTCCGGGTTCCTCCAGCGCACCGGCGACGACCAGGGCGGCACGTACCGCACGACGGCCCGCTACCAGCTCCAGGTGCGGGACCTGGCCGGCAGCGCCGCCATGGCCGAGCTGCTGGAGCTCGGCGTCGTCCCCGTCACGGACGGTACGGCCAGCCTGTTGCCCGCCGACGCCACCGAAGATCTGGACCTGGTCGCCGACGCGGGCCTGCCCTTCCACTCCTGAGCCGTTCCCGAAGCCCTTCTGAGCCGTCACCACCCTCTTCCCACGTCTTACGAGAGTCCGCCATGTACGAGCTGTCCCGGGTCCGCCTCTACTCCATCGGGCCCGCCGGTGCGCGCTACGCGGACACCGTGCTGGACCTGCGCGGTGTCGGCGAGCCCGTGCCCGACCCCGCCCCCACCCAGGCGGAGTTCTTCGAGGAGGAGCCGGTCGGGCCGCCGCGCCGGCCCGCGCCCGCGGGCGTGCTCTTCCTGGAGAACGGCGGCGGCAAGTCGGTGCTGCTCAAGCTGATCTTCTCGGTGATGCTGCCGGGCCACCGCAACACCCTCGGTGGCGCGAGCTCGGGTGTGCTGCGCAAGTTCCTGCTCGCCGACGACTGCGGGCACGTCGCCCTGGAGTGGCAGCACACGCTCACCGGCGAGTGCGTGGTCGTCGGCAAGGCGAGCGAATGGCGCGGCCGGCAGGTCTCCAACGACCCGCGGAAGTTCGCCGAGGCCTGGTACTCGTTCCGGCCCGGCCCGGGGCTCTCGCTGGACAACCTGCCGGTCGCCGAGTCCACCGCCGTACGGCAGCCCGTGGAGGGCACCTCCGGGGCCCAGGGCCGGCGGCGCACCATGAAGGGCTTCCGGGACGCCATCACCGAGGCCGGCAAGGCCTACCCGCACCTGGACGTGCACTGGGAGGAGATCCACGACCGCTGGATCGAACACCTCGGCGACCTGGGTCTCGACCCCGAACTCTT
Organism: Streptomyces sp. NPDC104761; assembly: GCF_055583445.1. Lineage (NCBI taxonomy): Bacteria > Bacillati > Actinomycetota > Actinomycetes > Kitasatosporales > Streptomycetaceae > Streptomyces > Streptomyces sp. NPDC104761. The sequence goes on from NZ_JBVJNZ010000023.1 coordinate 82,196, forward strand.
CCGCTACCAGCGCGAGATGAACGCCGACGAGGGCGAGGCCGCGGGCCTCTTCGCGGTGAAGAAGGACTCCGACTTCACCGACCTGCTGCTGCGGGCCGTGACCGACACCCGGGACACCGACGGACTCGCCGACCTGGTCGGCGGCTTCGGCAACAAGCTCGGGCGGCGCGCCGAGCTGATCGCCGAACGGGACTTCACCGCCGGGTCGGTGGACCTGCTGGGGCGGATCGTGGAGGCCGCGCAGGCACGGTCACGCGCGCGTGACATCCACGCGGGCGCCGAACGCCGTACCCGTACGCTGGCGCGCCGGTTGTCCGCGCGGGGCGCGCAGGAGCGGATGCGCGCCGCCGACCTCGCCCAGCGGGTCACGGCCGCCGCCTACGCCGTCACGCACTCCGACGGCGCCCGCGAGCGCAGCGCGCTGATCGCCGCCGAACTCGCCTACCGGCACGCCTCTCTGGCGCTCGCCGTCGGCGAGAAATCCGCCGCCGCGCAGAAGCGCGAACTGGCCGACGCGCGCACCCTGCACTCGGCCTGGCAGGCCGCCGAAGCCGTGCTCCGCCACCGTGCGGCCGCCGACCGCGTCGCGCGCGTGGCCGCCGCCATCCAGGAGGCCGAGCGGGACGCGGCCCCCGCCCTCGCCGCCCGCGCCAAGGCCGCCGTCGCACTCGTCCGGGCCCTGCACGCGGCCGCCGAGAGCGCGGAGACCCTCGCCAACGAGGAGGAGGAGCGGTCCGCCGCACTCCAGGAGGTCAGCGACAGCGCGTACCGGGACTCGACCTCCGCGGCCACCGAGGCACAGCGCGCCCGCAGCGAGGCCGATCACCTCAGGCAGCGGCTCGGCGAGGTCGAGCAGGAGACCGCCGAGGCGGTCCGCGCGGGCTGGCTCGACGACAGCGCCCCGGACGCCGACCCGGCCAGGGCCGCCCTCGCGGCGAGCGACGCCGAGAAAACGGCCGTGGCCGCCTGGGACACCGCCCGTGAGGCCTCCCACCGAGCGGGCGAGCACGCGCGCGAGGCGGCCTCCGCCGAGTCCCGCGCCGAACTCACCGCCGCCCGTGCCGCGGACGCGGCGACCGCGGCCGAGCGGACGTACGACGCGGAGAAACGCCTGGCCGAGACGCTCGCGGCGGAGGAGCGGCTCACCGAACTGCTGGGCCTCACCGGCTCCCGCACCGCCATCCCACGGCCCCGCCACGAGGTCGGCGACGACACCCCCATGGCCCTCGTTCCCGAGGAACTCGACCGGTTCGCGGACGAGTTGCGGGAACTGCTCGACGACGCCGTCGGGTCCGCCGAGCGGCAGCTGTTCGACCTGCGGACCGCCGCCGCCGACGACTCCCGGATCCTCGGCGCCCTCGGCGACGGCGGGCTGCTGCCGCCGGGCCCCGACGTGCTGGCCACCGTCGAGTTCCTCGGCGAGCACGGCATCCCGGCCCTGCCCGGCTGGCGCTACCTCGCCCAGGCCGTCGACCCCGCCGACCACGCGCGCGTGCTGGCCGCCCGCCCCGAACTCGTCGACGGCGTCGTCATCACCGACCCCGACACACACGCCCGCGCCCGCGAGGCGCTCAGCGAGGCGGCCCTGCTGCCGCGCTCCGCCGTGGCCGTCGGCACCGCCGCCGCCCTGCTCGCGCCGGCCCCGGCCGCCGACGCCACCCCCGGTGACGTGTTCCTCGTACCGCCGAACCCGGCCATGCACGACGAGCACGCCGCCGACGAGGAGCGGCAGGCGCTGCGCGCGCGGGCCACCGAGCGGGACGAGGAGATCCGTGCCCTCGCCGCCCGGCTCGGCAAGGACCGCGAGCTGGCCGCGCGGCTCGCCTCCTGGCGCACCGGCTGCCCGGCCGGACGGCTCGTGGAGCTGGCGCAGGAGGCCCGGGACGCGCGGGTGTTCGCGGCGGAGGCCGAGGCCGAGCTGGCCGAGGCCCGGACCGCGCGGGCGGAGGCCGAGGAGGCCGCCGCCGAGGCCGCACAGCTGCGCGACGAACGGCAGGAGACCGCGCAGCGGGCCCGGCGCGCGGCCGACGCGCTCGCCGGCCTCGCGTTCCGGCTGCGCGAGCGGGCCGGCTGGCAGGTCAGGCTGCGTGAACTCGCCGACGAGGCCACCGAGTCGGAGGCCCGCGCCCAGTCCTGCCTGGAGCGTGCCCGCGTCGCCGACGAGGACCGGCGGGCCGCCCAGCGCGCCGCCGACGACGCCCGCCGCACCGCCCGTACGCTGCGCGCCGAGCGCTCCGAGATCGCCGGCGCCCCCGACGACATGCCCGAGGCCGACGAGGACGCCCCCAGCTCCTCTTCCCCGTTGGCCGCCCTGCGCGAGGCCTACCGGGCCGCCTCGCAGGTCTACGAGAAGGTCGGCGTCGGCGCCGACCTGCGGGCCGAGCAGGCCCGTGCGGAGAGCGACGAGAGCGCCGCGCTCGCGGAACTGGAGCGGCTGACCAACAAGGTCCGCACCCGTGCCGAGCAGCTGCTGCAGTCGCCCGACGGCTCCGACGGGCCCTCCCGGCAGGCCGCCGCCGCCCGCGCGGAGGAACTGGTGCAGCTCCTGGAGACCCGCATGTCCACCGCGAGCGAGCAGCTCGGGCGGCTCCGCGGCGAGGCCGAGCGGCACGCCCCCGCGGACGGCGACGCGCACACCGAACTGCCCGAGGAACTCCAGCCGCGCGACGCGGAGCACGCCCAGGCACTGCTGCGCACGGCGACGGCCGAACTGGCCGCACGCACCGAGGCGCTGACCCAGGCCCGGGAGGCGCACACCGAGCTGCTGGACACGCACCGCGCCTCCGAGGACGCGGCGGGCGGCTTCGAGGAGATCGCCGCCATGCTCCGCGACCTGCTGCGCGAGCACACCGCCGACGAGGAGCAGGAGGAGCCCGAGCCGTACCCCGGCACCCTGGAGGAGGCCCGGCAGTCCGCCGCCGAGGCCCGCAGGTCGCTGCGCGGCTGCGCCGGCGACCTGTCAGCCGCCGAGTCCGCCGTCCGCGAGGCGAGCGACGTCCTCGTACGGCACGCCAACGCCACCCGGTACGAGGCGGTGCGGACCCCCGCACGCCAGCAGATCCGGGAGCTGCCCGCCTCCGCGCTGCCCGAGCACGCCCAGAAGTGGGCGGACGCCTTCGCGCCGCGACTGCGGGTGCTGACCGACGAACTGGCCCAGCTGGAGCGGAACCGGGACTCGATCGTGGACCGGCTGCGGGGGCTCGTCGAGTCCGCGCTGGCGACGCTGCGCTCCGCCCAGCGGCTCTCCCGGCTGCCCGAGGGACTCGGCGAGTGGTCCGGGCAGGAGTTCCTCCGCATCCGCTTCGAGGAGCCCGACCAGGCCACGCTCACCGAGCGGCTCGGCGAGGTCGTCGACGAGGCGACCCGGGCCGCCGTGAAGAAGAACTCCGATCTGCGCCGGGACGGAATGTCCCTGCTGCTCCGGGGAGTCGCGGCCGCCCTGCAGCCGAAGGGCGTCGCCGTCGAGATCCTCAAGCCGGACGCGGTACTGCGCGCGGAGCGGGTGCCGGTGGGGCAGATGGGGGACGTGTTCTCCGGTGGCCAGCTGCTGACCGCGGCCATCGCCCTGTACTGCACGATGGCCGCACTGCGCTCCAACGACCGGGGCCGGGACAAGCACCGGCACGCGGGGACGCTGTTCCTCGACAACCCCATCGGGCGCGCCAACGCGACGTACCTGCTGGAGCTCCAGCGAGCCGTGTCGGACGCGCTGGGCGTGCAACTGCTCTACACGACCGGTCTGTTCGACACCACGGCGCTGGCCGAGTTCCCCCTGGTCATCCGGTTGCGGAACGACGCCGACCTAAGGGCCGGCCTCAAGTACATCAGCGTGGAGGAACATCTCCGGCCCGGGCTGCCGCAGCAGCCGCAGACGGGAGAGGCGGTCCACAGCGAGATCACCGCCACCCGGATGTTCAGGAAACCGTCGGCCTGACGGTCGGTCCCCGTACGGCACCGGGCGGCCGGCCTCAGGGGTGCGTCAGCTGTCCCGCCTGGCCGCCCCGCCGCCGTATCCGCTCCTGTTCGCGCTCGGTGGCCCGCTCCTGCCGCCGGGCCACGCGCCGCTCGCGGCGAAGTGCCCGGGCCGTGCTGCTCGGTTCCGACACAACGCCGTAGCGCTGGTTCCACACCTGACGGGTCACCAGGACGTCGACCGCGCTCCAGGTGGCCACCACCGTGCTCACCACGCTGCTGATCACCATCGGGAACGCCAGCCAGGACTCCGCCATCGTGCAGAAGAACGCCACCATGGCCAGGAGCAGCGTGACAGCGATGATGATCACCGACCGCACCGCCGCCGTCCGGACCGGGTCCGGCATCCGGTACCGCTTGGCGGGCTCCTCGACCCACAACGTCCGGTACTGCGCCTGCTGTTGCCGCACAGTCGAGTGTGTGGCCGCGCCGTCCTCGGGCGCCAGGCGCCGCTCAGCCGTCCCCATCAAGGTGTCACTCCCCACCGCCGGCAAGCCTTCGCACCGGTGTCCGACGACCCCGGCTCCCCATTGGCTGCCCGGCTTGCGCTGTTTTACGCCGCCCGGATCAGAGACGCGGCTCCTGTGGCCGAATCCGCACTCATCACCCGTCTACAAGGACGAACGAACTCGTCCGATGATTCCCGAACCAGGGAAAAATTCCGGCCAACTGATCCTTCGTGCCGTTCCCGCCCCACTCGCGGGAAGTCGACGCGATCGCGGTGGCAATCTCCCGCAATGCCCGGACAACTCGTCCTGCCTGTCCGCCATGTCCCACCACCCAGGCGGAAGTTCACCGTCCGGACAGTTCTTCGAGTTATCCCTGTGACGGTAGTAGGCTCGCGCCGTTTGTTGACGTACACGTGTACCCCCGGCCGGCGGGGGTCGAGCTGGGGGAGGCCATGCGCTTTCGCGGGAAGTCGATCCGCCGGAAGATCGTGGCGCTGCTTCTCGTGCCGCTGGTGTCCCTGACGGCAGTCTGGGGATTCGCGGCCGTGCTCACGGGACGCGAGGTCACCCACCTGTTCCACGTGTCGGCGGTCGTCGAGGACCTCGGCTACCCCACCGAGGACGCGGTCCGCGCACTCCAGCAGGAACGGCGGCAGACCCTGGTCTATCTCGCCGACCCGCGCGCCTCCGACGCGCTCAGCGCCCTGAACCGCACCCGCGCCGCAACCGACGAGGCCGTGGCCAAGCTCCGCAGGAACGCCGGGGAACAGCGCGTACACGACGGCCTGGACGCCGACGACAACGACCGCCTCACCGCCGAACTCGACGGTCTCGACGGCATCGCCCCCCTGCGCCGCAGCGTCGAGCAGGGCACCGTGGACCGTGCGCAGGCCTTCGGGCTCTACAACGCCGTCGTCGACCCCTGCTACGCGCTGCTCGGCTCCCTCGACGGCATCGACGACGTCGAGATGGACAAGCAGGCCCGCGCCCTCGTCAACATCACCCGCGCCCGCGAGCTCGTCTCCCGCGAGGACGCCCTGCTCGGCTCCGCCCTGGTGGTCGGGAAGGTCTCCCGGGAGGAGACCCGCCAGATATCCGACCTCATCGCCCAGCGCACCCTCCTCTACGACATCAGCCTCCCGCTGCTGCCGTCCGGCGAACGCGACCGCTTCGACCGCTTCTGGAGGAGCGCCACCACCGCCCCCCTGCTGGCCGCCGAGAAGTCCGTCCTCGCCGCCGGGTCCGGCGTGCCGAACGACGTCGACGCCAAGAGCTGGGACGCCACCGCGGGAACGGTGCTCGACGAACTGCGCACCCTCGACGACCAGGTCGGCGACCGCTTCCAGGACCGCGTCCGGCCCGTCTCCGTCACCGTGATCGTCCAGGCGGCCGTCGTCGGCGTCCTCGGTGTGGTCGCCGTGCTGTTCTCGCTGGTCGTCTCGGTCCGGGTCGGCCGGAGCCTCATCCGCGATCTGCGGCTGCTCGGCCAGGAGGCACACGAAGCGTCCGGAGTCCGGCTGCCGAGCGTGATGCGCAGGCTCTCCGCGGGCGAACAGGTCGACGTGGAGACCGAGGTCCCGCGCCTGGAGTACGACAAGAACGAGGTCGGCGAGGTCGGCCAGGCCCTCAACACCCTGCAGCGCGCCGCCGTGGAGGCCGCCGTCAAGCAGGCCGAACTGCGGGCCGGCGTCTCCGAGGTCTTCGTCAACCTCGCCCGCCGCAGCCAGGTCCTGCTGCACAAGCAGCTCACCCTGCTCGACGCCATGGAACGCAGGACCGAGGACACCGACGAACTCGCCGACCTCTTCCGCCTCGACCACCTCACCACCCGTATGCGCCGGCACGCCGAGGGACTGGTCATCCTCTCCGGTGCGGCGCCCTCGCGGCAGTGGCGCCGGCCCGTCCAGCTCATGGACGTGGTGCGCGCCGCGGTGGCCGAGGTCGAGGACTACGAACGCATCGAGGTCCGCCGGCTGCCCCGCGTCGCCGTCACCGGGCCCGCCGTCGCCGACCTCACCCACCTCGTGGCCGAACTCCTGGAGAACGCGACGGTGTTCTCGCCGCCGCACACCGCCGTGCAGGTACTCGGCGAGCGCGTCGCCAACGGTTTCACCCTGGAGATCCACGACCGGGGTCTCGGCATGGCGGCCGAGGCGCTCCTGGACGCCAACCTGCGGCTCGCCGAGACACCCGAGTTCGAGCTCTCCGACACCGACCGGCTCGGTCTGTTCGTGGTCAGCCGCCTCGCCCAGCGCCAGAACGTCCGCGTCTCGCTCCAGCCGTCCCCCTACGGCGGCACCACCGCCGTCGTCTTCATCCCCGACGTACTGCTCACCGACGACGTCCCCGACACCAACGGCGTCGGCTTCCGTCTCGACCGCGGCCTCCCGGCCAGGGAGGCCGAACCCGAAGCGAGCCGCTCCGCCTCCCTGGCCCAGGTGCCCGGGCAGCGGCCCGGACTGCCGGCCGCACTGCTGGACGGCCCGGTCGAGCTGGAGGGCCCCGTCGACCTCGACGCACTGGACGGCTTCCCGGGCGCCCTCACCGACGACGACAGCGAGCGCGGCGGCCTGTTCCGACCCCGCCGCTCCCTCGCCGACGCCGCGGACGACCCCACGCCCGCCGTGACCGAACTCCACCACCCGTCCCGCGAGACCGCCGACCGCTTCGGCGACGAGCACCCCGACGGCCCCGTGCCGCTGCCCCTACGGCGGACGCCCAAGCTGGTCAGCTCGCACGGCAAGCCGGTCACCGAGCAGCGCCCCCGCCGCGTCGGCCCGGACGAGCGCACCGCGGCAGACCAGGGCCGCCCCGAACCGGGCGGACTCGCCCCGCTGCCCTCCCGCCGCCGCACCGACCCGTCCTCGCACCGCGCCGTCGGCCCGGCCGACCGCGGCGAGGAGCGCACGGCGCCCCGGGCCGGGGGCCCGGACGAACCCGCCGGGCCCCCCGTCCTGCCCCGGCGCACCCGCCGCTCCGCGGACGCCCCCGGCAGCGGCACCGACGACTCCGTCCCGCTCCCCGGCAGCACACCCCCGGAGGCCGCATCCGGCACCCGGCCGCTGCCCAGGCGGGTACGGCAGGCCAACCTGGCCCCACAGCTGCGAGAGGGACCCGCATCATCCACCGCGCGTGATCCGGAACCCGTCGAGCGCGACGCCGACGAGGTCCGCAGCCGCATGGGCTCGCTCCAGCGCGGCTGGCAGCGGGGCCGAGCGGAGAACGCCGAGGGAGACGGCTCCCGGGACAGCACAGCACGAGGAACGACTAAGGGGGACGGTCGATGACCGATCCGAAGGCGACCGACCACACGGCGACGAACAAGGGCGAGCTGAACTGGCTGCTGGACGACCTCGTGGACCGGGTCGCCAGCATCCGCAAGGCCGTCGTCCTCTCCGGCGACGGCCTGCCCACCGGCGTCTCCAAGGACCTCACCAGAGAGGACAGCGAGCACCTGGCCGCCGTGGCCTCCGGCTTCCACAGCCTCGCCAAGGGCGTGGGCCGCCACTTCGAGGCGGGCAGCGTCCGGCAGACCGTCGTCGAGCTCGACGACGCCTTCCTGTTCGTCACGGCCGCCGGCGACGGCAGCTGCCTCGCCGTCCTCTCCGACGCCGACTCCGACGTCGGTCAGGTCGCGTACGAGATGACGCTCCTGGTCAAGAGGGTCGGCGTACATCTGGGGTCCGCCCCACGTACCGATCTGCCCCAGAGCGGGTAGTGGGATGACATGAGCGGAGACGGTCAGGGAAGAAGTCACTGGTTCGACGACGAGGCCGGACCGGTCGTCCGTCCGTACGCCATGACACGGGGCCGCACCACCAGTGCGGCCCAGCACCGGCTCGACCTGATCGCGGTGGTCGTCACGGAGCCGCACGCGGACGACGCGGACGACGACCGGACGCTGTCCCCGGAGCACGTGGACATCGTCGAGCTCTGCCGTGACACACCGCAGTCGGTCGCCGAGCTGGCCTCGGAACTCGACCTCCCCGTCGGAGTGGTCAGGGTCCTCGTCGGCGACCTCGTCGACGGGGAACTCGTCCACGTCAACCGGCCGGTACCCCCGGCCGAGCTGGTGGACGAGAGTATTCTGCGCGACGTGATCAACGGCCTCCGGGCGCTGTGACGGGCGCGGAAGCGGAGTGGTGACGTGACAGGCTGGCAGTTCTGGGTCGACCGTGGCGGGACGTTCACGGACGTCGTCGCACGGCGCCCGGACGGCCGGCTGCTCACCCACAAGCTGCTCTCCGACAACCCTCGGCGCTACACCGACGCCGCGGTGGCCGCCGTGCACGAGTTGCTGGAGGGCTCCGGTGCCCCCGTCGACGCCGTCCGGATGGGCACCACCGTCGCCACCAACGCCCTTCTCGAACGCAAGGGCGAGCGCACCCTCCTCGTCATCACCCGCGGCTACCGCGACGCCCTGCGCATCGCCTACCAGAACCGCCCCCGCATCTTCGCCCGCCGCATCGACCTGCCGGAACCCCTGTACGAACGGGTCGTCGAGGCCGACGAGCGGATCGCCGCCGACGGCACCGTGCTGCGCGCACCCGACCTGGACGCCCTGGCCGGCCCGCTCCAAGGCGCGTACGACGACGGGATCCGGGCCGTCGCCGTCGTCTGCATGCACAGTCACCTGTACCCCGCCCACGAGCTGGCGATCGGCGAGCTGGCCGCCCGCACCGGCTTCCCGCAGATCTCGCTGTCCAGCGAGGTCAGCCCGCTGATGAAGCTCGTCCCGCGCGGTGACACCGCCGTCGTCGACGCCTACCTCTCGCCCGTGCTGCGCCGCTACGTCCGCCATGTCGCCGACGAGCTCGAAGGCGTACGGCTGATGTTCATGCAGTCCAACGGCGGCCTCGCCGAGGCCCGGCAGTTCCGCGGCAAGGACGCCGTGCTCTCCGGTCCGGCCGGCGGGATCGTCGGCATGGCCCGGATGTCGCAGCTCGCCGGCTTCGACCGGGTCATCGGCTTCGACATGGGCGGCACCTCCACCGACGTCTCCCACTTCGCGGGCGGCTACGAACGGGTCTTCACCACGCAGATCGCGGGCGTCCGGCTGCGCGCCCCCATGCTGGACATCCACACCGTCGCCGCGGGCGGCGGCTCGGTGCTGCACTTCGACGGCTCCCGCTACCGCGTCGGCCCGGACTCGGCCGGCGCCGACCCCGGCCCCGCCTGCTACCGGGGCGGCGGCCCACTGGCCGTCACCGACGCCAACGTCATGCTCGGCCGGATCCAGCCGGCCCACTTCCCCCGGGTGTTCGGGCCGGGCGGGGACCAGCCGCTCGACGCCGACCTGGTCCGCGACCGCTTCACCGGGCTCGCCCGGGAGATCCGGGAGCGGACCGGCGACGACCGCACCCCCGAGCAGGTCGCCGAGGGCTACCTGAGCATCGCCGTGGCCAACATCGCGAGCGCCGTGAAGCGGATCTCCGTCCAGAAGGGCCACGACGTCACCCGCTACGCCCTCACCACCTTCGGCGGGGCCGGCGGACAGCACGCGTGCATGGTCGCCGACTCGCTCGGCATCCGCACCGTGCTGGTGCCGCCCATGGCGGGAGTCCTCTCCGCACTCGGCATCGGGCTCGCCGACACCACCGCCATGCGCGAACAGTCCGTCGAGGCCCCTTTGGAGGCCGCCGCCATGGCCGGCATCCGCAAGACCGCCGCCGACCTGGAGGCCGCGGCCCGCGCCGAGCTCCTCGCGGAGGACGTCCCGGAGGATCGCGTCGAAGTCACCCGCCGCGCCCAGCTCCGCTACGACGGCACCGACACCACCCTCACCGTCGAGCTCGCCGAGCCCGACGCGATGAAACACGCCTTCGAAGAACGTCATCGCGCCACGTACTCCTTCACGCTCGACCGCCCGGTCGTCGTCGAAGCCCTCTCCGTGGAAGCCACCGGCATCACCCGACCCCCCGACCTCTCCGCCCTCGCCCCGTACGAGGGCACTCCCGCCGCCCCGGAGACCGTCCGCCTCCACACCGGCGGCGCCTGGCACGACGTACCCCTCCACCGCCGCGAGGACCTGCCCCCCGGCGAATCCGTCACCGGCCCGGCGATCATCACCGAGGCCAGTGCCACGACCGTCGTCGACGACGGCTGGCGGGCCGCGGCGACCGACGACGGGCATCTGGTCATGGAACGCGCGACGGTCACGCAGAGTTCCGACCTCGACACGAAAGCCGACCCGGTTCTGCTGGAGGTCTTCAACAACCTCTTCATGTCGATCGCCGAACAGATGGGCGCCCGGCTGGAGTCGACGGCCCAGTCCGTCAACATCAAGGAGCGTCTGGACTTCTCCTGCGCCCTGTTCGACCCGGACGGGAACCTGGTGGCCAACGCCCCGCACATCCCCGTCCACCTGGGCTCCATGGGCACCAGCGTCAAAGAGGTCATCCGCCGCCGCGGCACCTCGATGCGCCCCGGCGACACCTACGCCGTCAACGACCCGTACCACGGCGGCACCCACCTGCCCGACGTCACCGTGATCACTCCGGTCTTCGCCACGGAGGGTGACCGGATCCTCTTCTACGTCGCCTCCCGCGGCCACCACGCCGAGATCGGCGGCATCGCGCCGGGCTCGATGCCGGCGAACAGCCGCACCATCGAGGAGGAGGGCGTCCTCTTCGACAACTGGCTGCTCGCCGAGAACGGCCGGTTCCGGGAGACCGAGACGCACCGGCTGCTGGCCGAGGCCCGCCACCCCTCCCGCAACATCCCCACCAACCTCGCCGACCTGCGCGCCCAGATCGCCGCCAACCGCAAGGGCGTCGACGAGGTCGGGCGGATGATCGAGGAGTTCGGCCTGGACGTCGTCCAGGCCTACATGCGGCACGTCCAGGACAATGCCGAGGAAGCGGTCCGCCGGGTGATCGACGCCCTCGACGACGGCGCCTACGCCTACGAGACCGACTCCGGCGCCGTCATCCGGGTACGCGTGCGCGTGGACCGCGACAACCGGCGCGCGACCATCGACTTCACCGGCACCTCCGCGCAGCTCACCACCAACTTCAACGCCCCGTTCGCCGTCGTCAACGCGGCGGTGCTGTACGTCTTCCGCACCCTCGTCGCCGACGACATCCCGCTCAACGACGGCTGCCTGCGCCCGCTCGACATCGTCGTCCCGCCCGGTTCCATGCTCGCCCCCGAGCCACCGGCCGCCGTCGTCGCGGGCAACGTCGAGACCTCCCAGGCGATCACCGGCGCGCTCTACGCGGCGCTCGGCGTCCAGGCCGAGGGCTCCGGGACCATGAACAACGTCACCTTCGGCAACGAACGCCACCAGTACTACGAGACCGTCGCCTCCGGGTCCGGAGCCGGTGACGGCTTCAGCGGCGCGAGCGTCGTACAGACCCACATGACCAACTCCCGGCTCACCGACCCGGAAGTCCTGGAGTGGCGGCTGCCCGTCCGCCTCGAAGAGTTCGCCGTCCGGGCGGGCAGCGGCGGCGCGGGGCGATGGCACGGCGGGGACGGCGCGGTCCGCCGCGTCCGCTTCCTCGAACCCATGACCGTCTCCACCCTCTCCCAGCACCGCCGGATGCCGCCGTACGGCATGGCCGGCGGCGAGCCCGGCGCACTCGGTGCCAACCGGGTGGAGCGGTCCGACGGCACGGTCACCGAACTCGGCGGCAGCGATACCGCGGACGTCGGCCCCGACGACGTGCTCGTCGTCGAAACCCCGGGCGGCGGCGGATACGGACGCCCGTCGCCCGGCACCCGAACCCAGCAATGACCCCAGCAACGACTTCACCAAGCAGGAGAAGAAAACGATGATCTTCGGGCGATCTGAGCGTGGCAAGCCCCCGGTCGAGCCCGTCACGCTCAAGATCCTCGTGGCCGGCGGCTTCGGCGTGGGCAAGACGACCCTGGTCGGCGCGGTCAGCGAGATCCGGCCGTTGCGCACCGAGGAACTGCTCACCGAGGCCGGGCGACCGGTCGACGACACCTCCGGCGTCGAGGGCAAGCACACCACCACCGTCGCCATGGACTTCGGCCGCATCACCCTGCGCGAGGACCTGGTGCTGTACCTGTTCGGCACGCCCGGCCAGGAACGGTTCTGGTTCATGTGGGACGAGCTGGCCGAGGGGGCTCTGGGAGCCGTCGTACTCGCGGACACGCGCCGCCTCGAGGACTGCTTCGCCGCCGTCGACTACTTCGAGCGGCGTTCCATACCCTTCCTCGTCGGCGTCAACTGCTTCGAGGGCGCGGCGCGTTACCCCGTGGAGTCCGTCCGCAAGGCCCTCGATCTCGACCCGGACGTGCCGGTCGTGCTCTGCGACGCCCGGGACCGCGAGTCGGTCAAGGAGGTGCTCATCGGCGTCGTCCGGCACGCAATGGCGTACGCGGCGGCCCACCGGCAGACCGTGGCCACCTGAACGGCGGCGGCACGGCCCGTACCCCCGCCGACCGGGGTACGGGCCGTGGTCCTGGGGTGGTTACTCGCCGTCCTCCAGCCAGCCGAAGCTCTTCTCCACCGCCTTGCGCCAGTTCGCGTACTCCCGTTCGCGTACCGGTGCCGTCATCGTGGGCGTCCACTCCATGTCCTGCTGCCAGTGCGACCTGAGTTCGTCCAGGTCGTTCCACACGCCGGTCGCCAGGCCGGCCGCGTAGGCGGCGCCTAGACAGGTCGTCTCGGAGACCCGGGGCCGGATCACCGGTACCCCGAGGACGTCGGCCTGGTGCTGCATCAGGAGGTTGTTCTTCGTCATGCCGCCGTCGACCTTCAGAGTGGTGATCGGCACCCCCGAGTCCTGGTACATCGCGTCCACGACCTCCCGCGTCTGCCAGCTCGTCGCTTCCAGGACCGCACGGGCCAGGTGCGCCTTGGTGACGTACCGGGTCAGCCCGGTGACGACCCCGCGCGCGTCGGAGCGCCAGTAGGGCGCGAACAGACCGGAGAAGGCGGGCACGATGTAGGCGCCGCCGTTGTCGTCGACGCTCGCCGCCAGTGTCTCGATCTCGTCGGCGGTGCGGATGATGCCGAGCTGGTCGCGGAACCACTGCACGAGCGCGCCCGTTATGGCGATCGAACCCTCCAGGCAGTACACCGGCGCCTCGGTGCCGATCCGGTATCCCATCGTCGTCAGCAGCCCGCTCTTGGACGGCACCGGCCGGTTGCCGGTGTTGAGCAGCAGGAAGCTCCCCGTGCCGTAGGTGTTCTTCGCCGTGCCGACGTCGTAGCAGGCCTGCCCGAAGACCGCCGCCTGCTGGTCGCCGAGGGCGGACGCCACCGGGACCCCGGCGAGCTGGCCGACGGCGGTGCCGTACACCTCGGCGGACGACCTGATCTCGGGGAGCACGGCCTCGGGGACGTTCATCGCGGCGAGGATGGCGGGGTCCCACTGGAGGGTCTCCAGGTTCATCAGCATGGTGCGCCCGGCGTTGGTGACGTCGGTGACGTGACGGCCGCCGTCGGTGCCGCCGGTGAGGTTCCAGATGAGCCAGGAGTCGATGGTCCCGAAGGCGATCTCGCCGCGCTCGGCCCGGTCCCGCAGTCCGGGCACGTTGTCGAGCAGCCAGGCCGCCTTGGGGCCGGAGAAGTAGCTGGCCAGGGGCAGACCGGTCTGCTCGCGGAAGCGGTCCTGGCCGTCGCTGCCGCCGAGTTCACGGCACAGGGCCGCGGTCCGGGTGTCCTGCCAGACGATCGCGTTGTGCACGGGCTTGCCGGTGGCGCGGTCCCACAGCACGGTCGTCTCGCGCTGATTGGTGATGCCGAGCGCGCTCAGCTGGTCCGGGCGCAGCCCCGCGCCCGCGAGCGCCCCGGCCACCACGGCCTGCACCTTGGACCAGATCTCGGTGGCGTCGTGCTCCACCCAGCCCGGTTTGGGGAAGATCTGGCGGTGCTCGCGCTGGTCGACGGCGACGATCGCGCCGCCGTGGTCGAAGATGATGCAGCGGCTCGACGTGGTGCCCTGGTCGATTGCGGCGACGTACTTCTCGGCGGTGTCCGTCATGGCTACCCCTTGGTCGCTGGGTCGGAAGGCTTCGTGGGTGGGAGGGCCGCGCGGAGCCGGGGCGCGTGGGGCCGGGGGGACCGCGCGGGCCCGGGACGTCCGCGCCGAGTCAGAAGGCCGCGTTGTAGATCAGGCCCGCGAGCGCCCCGCCGATCAGCGGGCCGACGACCGGTATCCAGGCGTAACCCCAGTCCGAGGTGCCCTTGTTGGGGATCGGCAGGAAGGTGTGCACAAGCCGCGGGCCGAGGTCGCGCGTCGGGTTGATGGCGTAGCCGGTGGGGCCGCCGAGCGACAGCCCGATGCCGACGACGAGCAGCGAGACGATCAGCACGGTGGTGCCGGACTCGCCGAGCCCCTTGGTCAGCCCGAACGCGAGGACGGGCAGGACCAGCGCGATCGTCGCGATGATCTCGGTGACCAGGTTGGCGACCGGGTTCCGGATCTCCGGGATGGTGGAGAAGATTCCCAGGGTCGGCGTCGGCTCCTCTCCCGCCTCCTCGTCGGGCACGTTGGCCTGGAACTGGGCCAGGTAGACCAGGTACGTCAGGACGGCGCCCAGGATCGCACCGACGAGCTGGCCGAGCAGGTAGACCCAGACCTTGCCCCACTTCCCGGTGTCGACGGCGATGCCGATGGTGACCGCGGGGTTCAGCTGCCCGCCGGAGAGCGGGGCGGCCGTGTAGGCGCCGGCGAGCACGCCGAACCCCCAGCCGAACGCGATCACCACCCACCCCGAGGCCCGGGCCTTGGAGTGTCTGAGAGTGACCGCGGCGCAGACACCGGCGCCGAACAGGATCAGGATGGCCGTGCCGATGACTTCGCCGACGAAGATGTCTCCGTTGCTCATGGCGGCTCCTAGGGCGCTGGCCGGGGATCGACCCCGGCGCTTTGAGCAGGAACGGTTCCCTTGGCGACGTCAGCCGAAGGCAGGGAAGGTCCCGCGCCCCGCCCGGCGTCAGTGACGAGCGTGCCGTAGCGGCCGAATCGCCCATGGGGGAAGGAGCCTCGAGACAGGAGCGGCCCATGGCGCAGTGCCTGAATACGCCGAGAATGTACGGCGATGTCGACCGACACGGGAAGTTTTCACCGGCACCCGGAGGGCGTCAAGGTCGCCGACGGCAACGATGACGGGCAACCCGCCGGAGCGCACCCGTCACGGCTCCACCGTCGCGCATCCGGCCTGGGCCGGGTACGCGTCCGAGCCGCGCCGGATCTCGTGTCCGGGCAGCCCCGCCCGCCCCAGCACCCAACTCGCCCCGTGGAGCGCCTTGGCGGCCTTCTTGAGCGGTGCCAGGAAAGCGGCAGCCTGCCGGTGGTCCGCCACGCTGCCGGGGCCGCACACGACGGTGGCCAGGGACAGCGTGACGGGACGCCCGCCCGCGGACCAGGGCGCGTCGAGCAGGGCGGCGACCTGGTCCAGCCCGGTCTCGTCGGCGAGCACCAGGAAGTCGTCCCCGCCGATGTGCCCCACGCGCGCGTGCCCGACGGCGGCCTCCTGCAGCGCCCGCCCCACCGAACGGATCAGCTCGTCGCCCGCGGCGAACCCGGCGCCGTCGTTCACCTGCTTGAAGTGGTCGATGTCCAGCCAGCTCAGCGCGAAGACCCGGCCGTCCGCGAGCCACCGGTCGACCTCGCCCGTGATCGCGTCCGAACCGGGCAGCCGGGTCAGCGGGTTGAGCCCGGCCGCCTCCTCGACCCGGGTCTCCGCGAGCGCCCGCACCAGGTCGGCGAGGCGTACGACGCCCACGCAGCGCCCGAACCGGTCGACGACGGTCACATCGTCCGACGTCCGGTCCGGGCCGCCGACGGCCACCACGTCCAGCACCTCCCAGGCGGTCGCGTCGATGCCCACCGTGCGCGGGGCGTCGCCCAGCTTGAAGGCCGGCCGGTCCGCGTACAGGGCGTGCCCGTAGCGGCCGGACATCGACAGCAGGAAGCGGGAGCGGTGCACCGAGCGGACCGGGGCGCCGGTCTGGTCCACCAGGAGCACGCCGGAGACGTCCGGGGAGCCGGTCAGCAGCGCCCGTACCTGCAACGCGGACGCGGTGACCGGCAGAACCGCGGCGGGCCGGACGAACTCCCGCACGGACGGCCCGGAGCGCGGCGGCGGTACGGCGGCGGGGGAGGACGGCGGAACGTATACCTCCGCGACCGGGATCCGGGCCGGTGGCGCGAACAGCTCACCCTGCGCCAGCTGTGCCCCGGCGGACAGTGCCGCCGCGTGCTGGAGTTCGGTCTCCACGCCCTCGACGGCCACCAGGGCGCCGAGTTCCTCGCACAGGGTGCGCATCGCCCGCACCGCGGCCGGCCGGGCGAGCAGCGAGGCGTCGAGCTTGACCAGGTCGGGGGAGAGGTCGGTGAGCAGCCGCAGCGGCACGTCCCCGTCCCCGATGCCGTCCGCGCTGATCCGGAAGCCCTGGCCGCGCAGCACCGCGACGGCCTCCAGCAGGGCCCGCTGCGGCACGTGCGTGTACGGCGGGACGATGTCCAGGGTGACCTCCCAGGGCATCCGCCCGGCCTCGCGGACGGCCTCGGGCAGCGGTCCGATGCCGCCCAGGTCGGCGAGGGTGGCCGCGAAGGCGTTGATGTGCAGCGGCAGCAGGGTCTCCTTGCGGGCCGCCGCGCGGAGGGCCAACACCGCCAGATTGCCGTCGAGTTCGGGATTCCGGCGGGCTTCGCCGAGGATGTCGCCGGTCTCGGGGCGGGCGAGGATCTCCAGTGCGGCGATCCCGCCGGTCGTCAGATTGACCACTGGCTGGAAGGCGAAACGGAGAGCATCCGTCCAGGTGCGCACGGGAGCATGATGACGCCACCGGCGTACGCCCATGGGCAGTTCATGAGACGTTCACGCACCATTTCAGGGTGGTCACGCAGGGTATGCGCCTCTTCAGTCACACCCGTCCCGTCAGCGCACCGCTATCACGGACGAGCCGTGCCCGAACAGCCCCTGATTGGCCGTGATCCCCACGCGCGCGTGCGCCACCTGCCGGTCGCCCGCCGCGTCCCGCAACTGCCAGGTGAGCTCGCACACCTGGGCGATCGCCTGGGCCGGTACCGCCTCCCCGAAGGACGCGAGCCCCCCGCTGGCGTTGACCGGTATCCGGCCACCCGGGGCCGTGGCGCCCTCGCGCAGCAGCTTCGCCGCCTCCCCTTCCGCGCACAGCCCGAGATCCTCGTACCACTGCAACTCCAGCGCGGTGGACAGGTCGTACACCTCGGCCAGGGACAGCTCCCCGGGGCCGATGCCCGCCTCCTCGTAGGCGGCCCGCGCGATCGAGGCCCGGAAGGCCTCCGGGGGCGGCTCCACCGCCGACGCGGAGTCCGTGGCGATGTCCGGCAGGTCCAGCACCGCGCTCGGATAGCGGGGCGTGACCGTGGACACCGCGCGGATCCGCACCGGCCGTGCCACCCCGCGCCGGCGCGCGAACTCCAGGCTGGACAGCACCAGCGCGGCCCCGCCGTCGGAGGTGGCGCAGATGTCCAGCAGCCGCAGCGGATCGGCGACCACCTGGGAGGCGGCGACCTCCTCGGCGGTCACCCGCCTGCGGTAGCGGGCGTACGGATTGAGCGCCCCCAGGGCCGCGTTCTTCACCTTGACCAGGGCGAAGTCCTCGGGGGTGTCGCCGAACACCGCCATCCTGCGGCGCGCGTAAAGACCGAAGTACGTCGGGTTCGTCGCGCCCAGCAGCCGGAAGCGCAGCCAGTCGGGATCGTCCGGCCGGTCTCCTCCGGCGGGCCGGAAGAAGCCCTTGGGCGCCGCGTCCGCGCCCACCACGAGCACCACGTCCGCGAGGCCCGCCAGGATCTGTGCCCGCGCCGCGGCGACCGCCTGGGCCCCGGACGCGCACGCCGCGTACACGCTTGCGACCCGCGCCCCCTGCCAGCCCAGCGCCCTGGCGAAGGTCGCGCCCGCCACATAGCCGGGATAGCCGCCACGCACCGTTTCCGCGCCCACGACCGAGCCGATGTCCCGCCATTCCAGTCCGGCGTCCGCGAGCGCCGCGCGGGCCGCCGCCGTCCCGTACTCGACGAAGCTCCGGCCCCACTTGCCCCACGGGTGCATGCCCACGCCGAGCACAGCCACGTCCGCCGTCATGCCGCCACCCCCGTCGGCCGCCAGTGCCAGGTCGTCCAGGTCGTCTCAGCGTCCTCACTCAGGACTCCGGGGACGATCTCGGCCTCCATGCCCACCGCCAGATCGGCGACGGTGATCCCGGGAACCGCCTGCCCCAGCACCACGATCCGCTCGGGCTCCAGCTCCACAGCGATCAACGCGTACGGCTCCCACGGAAGTTCCGGATCGCTCACATAGGGTGACGGGGGGCGGTACCTGCTGTCGGTGTACGACCAGATCCGTCCGCGCCGGGAGAGCCGGACCTCCTCCAGGTCGCCGCCCGCGCAGCCGGGGTTGCGGCAGTGGGCGTCCTCGCGCGGGAAGAAGACCGAGGCACAGGCCGCGCAGCGGGTTCCCAGCAGCCGGAATCCGTCGCCCTCGCCCGTGAACCAGCCGTCGACCGCCGGTGTGCGTGTACGCGACAAAGCTCCTCCAGGGCATGGATCTGACGCAACGTCAGAAGTGACCTCAGAAGTGTGCCACCGGCGGCCCGGATTGGGCAGGCCGCGTGGGCGTCCCTCGGCCGCCGGTGCTTCTACGGTTCCGGCGCCGCCACGTGTCGGTTCACTTCCGGAAGAGGGTGTTCCAGTGACCGTAAGACGTCGTACTCCCGATCGGATAAAGTCCGCGCGTGTCCGAAAATCAGCACCCAATCGCCAACTCCGCTCCCGGCTCGCACTGTTCGAGCTGCGGAGCGGCCTACGGAGAGGGAATCTCCGGCTGGCCCCGCACTTGCCCGGCCTGCGGCCACGTCGCCTACCGCAACCCGCTGCCGGTGGCGATCGCCCTCCAGCCCGTCTACGACACGAAGGGCACCGCCCTGGTCGTCATCACCCGCACCGTGGCCCCCGCGCGCGGCGGCACCGCGCTGCCCGGGGGCTACGTCGACGACCGCGAGGACTGGCGGCACGCCGTCGTCCGCGAACTCAAGGAGGAGACGGGCATCGACGCGGCCGCCCGCGACGTACGGCTCGTCGACGCCATGAGCTCACCCGACGGGCACCTGCTGCTGTTCGGCCTGCTCCCGGAGCGCCCGGCCGAAGGCCTCCCGCCGTCGGGTGCGACCGACGAGACCGAGGGCTGGCACCTGCTGCGCCGCCCCGAAGAACTCGCCTTCCCGCTGCACAGCGTGGCCGTACGCGCGTGGTTCGAGGGCCGCTACTGAGCCCGCCGGCTCAGCCCAGCCCTCTGACCCGGACGGGCCAGGACGGCTTGCTCACGCCGCTCTCGTCGTCGCGCCGGACCACCACGTGCCGGCCCTCCCAGCGGGCGACGTAACGCTCCACCTCCGGCTCCTCCCAGCCGTCGCCCGCGTCCGGCACGAACAGCCCGCCTCCTGTCCGCCCCCGGGCAGGCGCCCACACCTCAAGCCGCGTCCCGCCGTCCTCGTCCCGCACGGGCAGGACGGCACCCGCGCGCGCCAGCACCGGGATCCGCGACAGCGGGGCATCGACGAGCACCTGCCCGGGACCCTCGTACGCCTGCTCCGTCACCGTGTCGTACCAACGCCCACGGGGCAGCTGCACCGCACGCCGGTCGGCACCCGGATCCAGCACCGGAGCCACCAGCAGGGCGTCGCCCAGCAGGAACGCGTCCTCGCAGTCACGCAGCGCCCGGTCCTCCGGCGCCCCCCACCACACCGGCCGCACGTAGGGCGCACCGGTCCGCCGGGCCAACTGCGCCAGCGTCATGAAGTACGGCAGCAGACGTCGCCGTTCGAGCAGCGCCACGCGCGCGTGCTCCAGCACCTCGGCCCCGAACTCCCACGGCTCCCGGCGCCCCGCCCGGATGCCCGCATGCGTGCGGAACAACGGCAGATACGCGCCCAGCTGGAACCAGCGCAGAAACAGCTCGGGCGACGGACTCCCGTCGTAACCGCCCACGTCAGGACCCGAGTACGGCACCCCGCACAACCCGAGCCCCAGCACCAGCGACAGGGACGCGCGCAGCCCCGGCCAGCCGGTGGCGACGTCACCGGACCACGTGCCGCCATAGCGCTGCACACCGGCCCAGCCCGAGCGGGAGAACAGGAACGGCCGCTCCCCGGGCGCGAGCCCGCGCAGACCCTCGTAGGCCGCCCGCGCCATGCAGAGCGCGTAGACGTTGTGCGCCTCCCGGTGGTCGCCGCCGCGCCCCTCCAGGGCGTGCCGCGCCGAGCGCGGCAGTGTCGACTCGCCGAACGCGCTGAAGGACGTCGGCTCGTTCATGTCGTGCCAGAACCCGGCGAACCCCAGCGCGAGCCGCTCCTCGTACAGCCCGCCCCACCACGCGCGCACGCGCGCGTCCGTGAAGTCGGGGAAGACCGCCTCCCCGGGCCACACCACACCCTCCACCGTCCGCCCCGACGGATCACGGACGAAGGCGTCGAGCGAAGTCCCGCTGTCGTAGACCGTGTTGCCGGGCTCGGCCTTCACCGCCGGGTCGACGATCGACACCAGCCGGATCCCGTCCCGACGCAACTCCTCCGCCAGCGTCGGCAGCTTCGGGAAACGCTCGTGATCGACCGTGAACACCTGGTGGGCGTCGTAGTGGTCGATGTCCAGATGGACGGCGTCCAGCGGCAGACCGCGCTCCTGGTAACCGGCGACGATCCGCCGCACCTCCTGCTCACTGCCGAAACCCCAGCGCGCGTGGTGGTGGCCCAGCGCCCACGCCGGCGGCAGCGCGGGCGCTCCCGTGAGCGAGGCCCAGGTGTGCAGCACGCGCGCGGGGGTGCCCGCCATCACCCAGCAGCGCAGCGGACCGCCGTCCATCCGCAGCTCGCAGCGCCCGGTCCGGTCGTGCCCGGAACCGGCGCCCTCCTCGCCCTCCCGGAGCGTCACCGTGCCGTCCCAGGAACTGTCGTGGAACACCAGATGCGCCCCCGCGTCCGCCACCACCAGCTGCACCGGCATCGTGACGTACAGCGGATCGTCACCGGGCCCGAAGGCACGGCCGGGATCGGTGTTCCACAACCGGTACGTGCCGTCCCGCAGCCGCGGCCCGGAAGCACGCCCGCCCAGCCCGAAGAACCGCGCGTCCGCGGCCACCTCCGACCGCTGCACCCAGCGCGCCGCACCCCCGCCCACCGGCTCCCACCAGCGCGGCGGCAGATCCCGCCGCAGCATCACACCACCCGGCGTGCACACCTCCACCGCGCCGTGCCGCGAGACACTGACCGTCACCCGCTCCGCCACGACCCGCCAGCCACCGTCGGTGTCCGGTTCGAGAACCGCCCGCGGATCCGGCTCCGGACAGCGCCCCGCGAGCGCGTACGACGGCTCGGGACCGGCCCCGTCCCAGCCCCAGAAGACGGCCCCGTTCACCGCGACCGTGATCCGCAGCTCGGACCGGCTGAACCGGATCACACCGCCGCCCGGCCCCGGCTCCGCGCCCTGCACCGGGCCCGGCACCCGGGCCCGCTCCGCCCCCCGCACGGGCAGCCCGGCGGCATCGATCCGCCTCCTGCGCCACGCGGCCCGTACGGTACGCAACCCCTGAGCCGCCTTGCTCGAACCGACCACTCTTACCGAACGCACCAGGTCACGACCGTCCATGCTGCTCACCCTGCCACTCAGCACTCCACACGCGGGTGCCGTTCAACTGCCGTTCACCCGTGCCGGGGCCACATCTTCACGACACGGACTATGTGGAGCGCACCCTGGTGTAGAAGTCGATCACATGGCATCGTCCCTGTCAGCCGCGTCACGCGCACACCCCAGCCCGTGCGCGTCCCACGCACACAAAGCGCAGAAGTCCGGGAGCCGCCCCATGTCGTCCGCGAACCCCCAGCCGCTCTGGCAGCCCGATCCGCAGCGGATCGCCCAGGCACGCATCACCAGGTTCCAGTCCTGGGCGGCGGAACACCACCAAGCCCCCGCCGACGGCGGGTACCCGGCCCTGCACCGCTGGTCCGTCGACCACCTGGACACCTTCTGGAAAGCCGTCGCGGAATACTTCGACGTGCGGTTCTCGACGCCCTACGCGCGCGTGCTCGGCGACCGCGCCATGCCCGGCGCCGAGTGGTTCCCCGGCGCGAGGCTGAACTACGCCGAGCACGCCCTGCGCGCCGCCGCCACCCGCGCGGACGAACCCGCCCTCCTGTACGTCGACGAGACCCACGAACCCCGCCCCGTCACCTGGGCGGAGCTGCGCCGCCAGGTGGGCTCCCTGGCCGCCGAACTCCGCGCCCTCGGCGTCCGCCCCGGCGACCGGGTCAGCGGCTACCTCCCGAACGTCCCGCAGGCCGTGGTCGCCCTCCTCGCCAGCGCCGCCGTGGGCGCCGTGTGGACCTCCTGCGCCCCCGACTTCGGCGCCCGCAGCGTCCTGGACCGCTTCCAGCAGGTCGAGCCCGTCGTCCTGTTCACCGTCGACGGCTACCGCTACGGCGGCAAGGAACACGACCGACGCGAGATCGTCGCCGAACTCCGCCGCGAACTGCCCACCCTGCGCGCCGTCGTCCACATCCCGCTGCTCGGCACCCCCGCACCCGAAGGCACCCTGGAATGGTCGGCCCTGACCGCCGCCGACACCGAGCCGGAGTTCGAACAGGTCCCGTTCGACCACCCCCTGTGGGTGCTCTACTCCTCCGGCACCACCGGCCTGCCCAAGGCCATCGTCCAGTCCCAGGGCGGCATCCTCGTCGAACACCTCAAACAGCTCGGCCTGCACTGCGACCTGGGCCCCGAGGACCGTTTCTTCTGGTACACCTCGACCGGCTGGATGATGTGGAACTTCCTCGTCTCCGGGCTCCTCACCGGCACCACGATCGTCCTGTACGACGGCAGCCCCGGCTACCCCGACACCGGCGCCCAGTGGCGCGTCGCCGAACGCACCGGAGCCACCCTCTACGGCACCTCCGCCGCCTACGTGATGGCCTGCCGCAAGGCCGGCGTGCACCCCGCCCGCGACCACGACCTCTCCCGGGTGAAGTGCGTCGCCACCACCGGCTCGCCGCTGCCCCCCGACGGCTTCCGCTGGCTGCACGACGAGTTCGCGGCGAGCGGCGCCGACCTCTGGATCGCCTCGGTCAGCGGCGGCACCGACGTCTGCTCCTGCTTCGCCGGCGCCGTGCCCACCCTCCCCGTCCACACCGGCGAACTGCAGGCCCCCGGCCTCGGCACCGACCTCCAGGCCTGGGACCCCGCAGGCCACCCCGTCATCGACGAAGTGGGCGAACTGGTCGTCACCAACCCCATGCCCTCCATGCCGATCCGCTTCTGGAACGACCCCGACGGCAGTCGCTACCACGAGAGCTACTTCGACACCTACCCCCGCGTCTGGCGCCACGGCGACTGGATCACCGTCACCTCACGCGGCACGGTGATCATCCACGGCCGCTCCGACTCCACGCTCAACCGCCAGGGCGTACGGATGGGCTCCGCCGACATCTACGAGGTCGTCGAGCGCCTCCCCGAGATCAAGGAATCCCTCGTCATCGGCGTCGAACAGCCCGACGGCGGCTACTGGATGCCCCTCTTCGTCCACCTCGCCCCCGGCGCGGTGCTCGACGAGGCCCTGCTGAGCCGCATCAAGCAGGCCATCCGCGAACAGCTCTCGCCCCGCCACGTCCCGGACGAGGTCATCGAGGTGCCCGGCGTCCCGCACACCCTCACCGGAAAGCGCATCGAGGTCCCCGTCAAGCGCCTGCTCCAGGGCGCACCCCTGGAAAAGGCCGTCAACCCCGGCTCCATCGACAACCTCGACCTGCTGACCTACTTCGAGGACCTCGCCCGCAAGCGCGCCTGAAGCCCGGCGCCGTACACGCTCAGCCACCGTTGTCAGTGGTGCCCGTTACTGTGAGTGAGCATTGATCGATTCACATCCAGGGGGAACCATGGCGCGCACCGACCACCGGACCATGCGACGCGTCCTGCGCCGCGAGATCGCCGGCACCATCGGCCTGCTGACCGACGAGCACGACTTCCGCGCCATGCGGCGCTACCGCACCTTCACCTTCGACGACCACCTCACCTACCTCCGCCACATCGAGGCCCTCCTCAGGTCCCGCGCCGCAGAGGGCACCCACACCACACTCGCCCTGTTCGACCCCGAGGAATACGCCGAGTTCTGCACCGCCACCGGCCTCGACCCCGACGCCCCGGCCAGCCGCACCCGTTTCACCGCCCAGCTCGCGGCCACCGGCCCCACCGTCCCCTACGACGGCCGTCCCCTCACCGACCTTGTCCCCGCCCTCGTCGACGAGGCGGTACGGCAGGCCACCTGGGAGTACGCCAGCACCCTTCTCGCCCGCCTCGGCCCCTGCCCCACCTGCGGCGAGGACGTCGGACGCGCCGCCTTCACCCGCGCCTCGCACCTCCTGTCCCGCATCCTCGACACCGCCCCGCCAGGCAACCGGCACCTCGTGTGCAGCGTCTCCGGACCACCGGAAACCCTCGTCACCGTCCTTCACGCCGACCGGAACAGCGACGGCACCACCCACCTCGACGAGGCCGAAGCCCTCGAATTCACCAGCGTTCTCGCCCTCGGCCTCGCCACCAACAGCCCCGGCGGACTCGTCATGCGCACCAGCGCCGCCGGCGCCCCCGACCGTGTCTACGGCTGGCGGCTGCGCGGCAACGGGCTCGGGCCCCTCACCGCCGGCGAGGTCTTCGACGCCTACTGCACCGACGTCGAATCCGGAGACCTCATCTCACCGGAATCGGACGTCGACTACTGCGCGCCGCCCGACCTCGGCGACCAGGAGACGCCCCCCGGTCACCACCACTGAAAACAGCGGGGGCGCCCCACCCACAGGTGGAGCGCCCCCGGAAAGACACCCGGACAGACATCCGGAAAAACATCCGGCAAGACACCGGAAACACGGCCGATCACGGCCGTGGCCGACTACTCGCCGGACAGCACCGCCTGAGCCGCCACACGGGCCTCGTCCGCGCTGTCGGTGGCGCGCGCGGCCGCCGCGGCCCGCTCGCACTGGGCCAGCGTGTACTTGGCCAGCATCGCCCGGACATAGGGAATCGACGCCGCGCCCATGGAGAGGGAGGTGACACCCAGACCCGTCAGCACACACGCCAGCAACGGATCCGACGCTGCCTCACCGCACACGCCACAGCTCTTGCCCTCGGCCCGCGCCGCCTCCGCCGAGAGCGCGACCAGATCGAGCAGCGCGGGCTGCCACGGATCCTGCAGTCGCGACACCGCACCGACCTGACGGTCGGCGGCGAACGTGTACTGGGCCAGGTCGTTGGTTCCCAGCGACAGGAACTCGACCTCCTGGAGGACCGAGCGCGCCCGCAGCGCGGCCGACGGAATCTCCACCATCGCGCCGAACTTGGCCCGCAGTCCCGCCTCCCGGCAGGCGTCCGCGAACGCCTTCGCGTCGGCACGGTCCGCCACCATCGGGGCCATGACCTCGAGGTGGACGGGCAGCCCTTCGGCCGCCTTCGCCAACGCCGTCAGCTGGGTGCGCAGCACCTCGGGGTGGTCGAGCAGCGTCCGCAGACCACGTACGCCCAGCGCCGGGTTCGGCTCGTCCGCGGGCGTCAGGAACTCCAGCGGCTTGTCCGCGCCCGCGTCCAGCACCCGCACGACGACCCGGCCCTCGGGGAACGCCTCCAGCACCTGCCGGTAGGCCTCGACCTGCTTCTCCTCGGAAGGAGCGCTCTTGCTGTCGTCGAGGAACAGGAACTCGGTACGGAACAGACCGACACCCTCGGCACCGGCCTCCACCGCGGCCGGCACGTCCGCCGGGCCACCCACGTTGGCCAGCAAGGGCACCTTGTGTCCGTCGGCGGTCGCGCCAGGGCCGGTCGCGGCGGACAGCGCCGCCTTCCGCTCGGCGGCCGCCGCCGTCAGCGCGGCCTTCCGCTCCGCACTCGGGTTCACGAAGATGTCGCCGCTACTGCCGTCGACGGCGACCACGATGCCCTCGGCCAGTTCCCCGGCACCCGGCAGCGCCACCACGGCAGGCACCCCGAGGGCCCGCGCCAGAATCGCGCTGTGGCTCGTCGGCCCGCCCTCCTCGGTCACGAAACCCAGCACCAGAGCCGGGTCCAGCAGCGCCGTGTCCGCCGGCGCCAGATCCCGCGCGACCAGCACGTACGGCTCGTCGCTGTCCGGGACACCCGGCATCGGAACCCCCAGCAGCCGGGCGACGATACGATTCCGCACATCGTCCAGGTCGGCCACCCGGCCGGCGAGGTACTCGCCCGCTCCGGCCAGCAGCTCGCGGTACGCGGCGAACGCGTCGTACACGGCACGCTCGGCGGTGCTGCCGACAGCGATCCTGCGGTCCACGTCGGACATCAGCTCGGGATCCTGCGCCATCATGGCCTGCGCCTCAAGCACTGCCTGGGCCTCGCCACCGGCCAGGTTGCCGCGCGCCACCAGGTCGGCCGCCACCGCATCCACGGCCTGACGGGCACGCCCCTGCTCCCGCTCCGCCTCATCCGCGGGGATCTGCTTGGCAGGCGGCTCCAGAACCGCCGTTCCCATGTGCCGAACCTCGCCGATCGCCACACCGTGGCTCACGCCGACGCCTCGCAGCGTTGTCTCCATCTCACCCGTCTCCGATAGTGCGGCGGGTCCCGCCGCCGCGGTGGTTGTCGTGATCGCCGCCTGCTCCGTGTCCTACGACGGGACGGCGGCGGGGCCGGTCGTCGGTCCGGGACGAGTCAGTTCCAGGCGAAGAGAGCGTCGCCGGACTTCACGTCACCGTCCTCACGGACGTCGGAGAGAGAGTCGGCGGTGGCCTCCAGAGCCACGACGGGGCAGACCGGGGCCTTGCCGGCGGCCTCGACCTCGGCCGGGTTCCAGCGGATCACGGCCTGGCCGCGGGTCACGGTGTCGCCCTTGTTGACGAGCAGTTCGAAGCCCTGCCCGTTGAGCTGCACGGTGTCGATACCGAGATGGGTGAGCACGCCGTGGCCGCTCTCGTCCACCACGACGAACGCGTGCGGGTGGAGGGAGACGACGACTCCGTCCACGGGCGCCACGACCTCGGAAGGCTCACGCGCGGGGTCGATGGCAGTACCCGGGCCGACCATGGCCCCGGCGAAGACCGGATCCGGCACTGCGGCCAGTCCGATGGCGCGTCCGGCGAGCGGGGACGTCACGGTGGTCATGGGAAGCCTCCCAGGAGTGGAGCTGCTTACGGGCCGTCACAACCTGTTCCGGACGGCTGAGCAGCAGCGTATGTCATATGAAGTGGCGGTTCCGCATGGAAGCTACCAGGTAGTGGTCTAGACCACCAGCCTATTCGATTTGCGCGGCCTTCGAGGCTCCGTGTACAGTCGTACTCCTGCCTGGGGCCAAGCGGTGCGGTAAAGCACTGCCACCCGGCAGCACCCAAACTTGTCAGATCCTAACTCGGGATCCTCTTCCGCATGCCTGCGGGAGGGTGGTCAGAGGGCCGGAAAAACACTGATAGAGTTTGGAAACACCGAAGGGAAGCCCGGAGGAAAGCCCGAGAGGGTGAGTACAAAGGAAGCGACCGTTCCTTGAGAACTCAACAGCGTGCCAAAAGTC
>NZ_JBVJNZ010000024.1:0-101749 GCF_055583445.1 Streptomyces sp. NPDC104761
CCCCCCCCCCCCCCCCCCCCCCCCCCCCCCCCCCCCCCCCCCCCCCCCCCCCCCCCCCCCCCCCCCCCCCCCCCCCCCCCCCCCCCCCCCCGGCCACCTGCCTCGCTCCGCCGTGTGCGGCCCCCTGCTGCCCGCGGAGCACCCAACGGGAGGAAGACAGCCCCGCAATGAAGATCAGACGACGCACACGAACAGGCCTTCGGCCATGGCCCCGGGTGGCCATGGCCACGGCCGCCGTGCTGACCGCGACACTGCTGCAGGCGTCGGGAGTGCCCGCCGTCGCCCAGGGCTGGCGCAAGCCGGCGCTGCCGCAGGCCGAGTCGCCGGTCGCCGGCGGCCCGGTGGGCAAGGCGTTGCCCCGCAAGGTGACGAAGGGGCCCCGGACGCCCGCCGAGGCGCCGGCCACCGCCTGGCCGAAGGCGGGCGCGGTGCAGGTGACGCTCGGTCATGAAGCGGCCCGGGTCAAGGGGCTCCCGCTCACCCTGGACACCGGGGCGGAGCGGTCCGCGGCCGCCGGCGCCTACACCGTGAGCACACTGTCGCGCGGCGCGGCGCGCAAGGCGGGTGTCGAAGGACCGGTCTTCGCACTGACCCCAGGCCGCAGCGGTGGCACCCAGCGCGGCGGCAAGGTGCGTGCCGGGCTGGACTACTCCTCGTTCGCCGGCCTGTACGGCGGCGGTTACGCATCCCGGCTGACCCTGGTCCGGCTGCCCGCGTGCGCGCTGACGACCCCGCAGAAGAAGCAGTGCCGTACGACCCGCCCCGTGGCGACGGTCAACGACACCGAGAAGCAGACGCTGACCGCGAACTCGGTCACCCTCAGCGCGAACACGGCTACCGTCCTCGCGGCGACCGCCTCGGCGAGCGGCGACAGGGGCGACTACAAGGCCACTTCCCTGTCCTCCTCGTCGACGTGGAGCACGGATCAGAGCAGCGGCTCGTTCGCGTGGTCGTACGACATGACGGTGCCGCAGGTGCCCGGCGGGCTGACCCCGCAGGTCGGGCTCTCGTACTCCTCCGGCGGCGTCGACGGCCGTACCGGCAACACCAACAACCAGTCCTCGTGGGTCGGTGACGGTTTCGACCTGTCGCCCGGCTTCATCGAGCGCAGCTACAAGGGATGCGCGGACGACGGCGCGACCAACGCCGACGGGAACAAGCCGGGCGACCTGTGCTGGGCGTACGACAACGCCACGCTGTCGCTGAACGGTTCGGGCGGGGAGCTGGTGCCGAACGGCACCAACTCCTTCAAGCTGCAGAACGACGACGGAACGAAGATCGACCGGATCTACGGCTCGTCGTCCGACGTGCGCTCGAACGGCGCGCGCAACGACGAGTACTGGCGGGTGACCACTCCCGACGGCATCCAGTACTACTTCGGCTACAACCGGCTGCCCGGCTGGGCGAGCGGCAACGAGACCACCGACTCGGCCTGGACGGTGCCGGTCTTCGGCAACAACACCGGCGAACCGTGCAACGCCTCGACGTTCGCGGCCTCCTGGTGCCAGCAGGGCTGGCGCTGGAACCTCGACTACGTCGTGGACCCGCACGGCAACGCGGTCGCGTACTACTACGACAAGGAGACCAACTCCTACGGCCGCAACCTGACCGCCGCCGACGACACGACGTACGTCCGCGGCGGGACGGTGGACCGCATCGAGTACGGCCTGAAGAACACGGCCATGTACTCGGCGAAGGCGCTGGCCAAGGTCGACTTCACCAGCAGTGAGCGATGCATCCCCGACAGCTCGACGACGTGCTCGTCCATCACCACGGACTCCCCGTACTGGTACGACACCCCGTGGGACCTCAACTGCGAGGCGGGCACCGACTGCGACAACGGCCGCTACTCCCCGGCGTTCTTCACCCGCAAGCGGCTGACCGGTGTCACCACCCAGGTACTGGTGTCCGGTTCCTACAGCAACGTCGACGGCTGGAAGCTCACCCACCGGTGGGGGATGGCCGACACCGACTACCAGCTGCTGCTCGACTCCGTCCAGCGCACCGGCTACGACGGCACCAACTCGGTCACCCTGCCGAAGGTCACCCTCGCCTACACCCAGCTCGCCAACCGGCTGGACAAGATCGGCGACGGCTACGCCCCGTACATCAAGTCCCGGCTCTCCACCGTCGCCGACGAGTCCGGCGGCCAGATCGACGTCGGCTACTCCGCCCCGGTCTGTGACGCGGCCGCACTGCCCACGCCGCAGACCAACACGACCCGCTGCTTCCCGCAGTACATCGGCGGCAGTACGACCGACGACCCGGACCGGCAGTGGTTCAACAAGTACGTGGTCGACACGGTCACCTCGACCGACCGCACCGGCGGCGCGCCCGACCAGGTCACCATGTACGACTACCTGGACGGCGCCGCCTGGCACTACGACGATGACGACGGGATGACCAAGGAGAAGTCCAAGACCTGGTCGCAGTGGCGCGGTTACGGCCACGTACGGGTGCGCACCGGCGGGCAGGGCGGCGCGTCGGCGATGAAGTCGCAGACGGACACGTACTTCCTGCGCGGCATGGACGGCGACCGGCTGGGTCCCTCCGGCGGTACCAAGAGCGTGTCGGTCACTCTGGACTCCGGCGAGGGCGACCCGATCACCGACCACGAGTCGCAGGCGGGTTTCGCCTACAAGACCGTCACCTACTCCGGTCCCGGCGGCAAGGTGCTCTCCAAGACGGTGAGCCGGCCCTGGTACCAGCAGACCGCGAAGAAGGTCCGGGACTGGGGCACCGTCACCGCCAACCTGACCGGCTCCGCCTCCACCAGGTCCTGGACCTCTCTGGACGACGGCGCGGGCGTCAAGTGGCGGACCACCGCGGGCTCCGACACCCATGACACCACCACGGGCCTGGTCATCCAGAGCGAGGACCTGGGCGACACCACGACCGCGGCCGACGACCAGTGCACCCGCACCACCTACGTCTCCGGCAGTGTCCCCGTCGACGCCCCCGTGCGGGTCGAGACGGTCGCCAAGGCCTGTGACGCCACCACCAGCCGCCCGGCCGACGTGCTGTCCGACGTCCGCACCGCCTACGACGGCGGGGCGTACGGTGCCGCGGCGACGAAGGGCGACGCCACCAGGACCGCGAAACTCAAGACGTACAGCGGCACCACCGCGGCCTATCTGGAGTCCGGCTCCACCTACGACGGCTACGGACGGGCGCTGACCACCACCGACCTGACCGCCGACGTCACGGTCACCTCCGCCGGCACGCTCACCCGCACCGCGCGTTCGGACGGCCGTACCACCACCACCGCGTACACCCCGGCCACCGGGTTCCCGACGAGCAGCACGGTGACCACCCCGCCCGCCACGGCCGGGGACAGCACGACCGCCCAGACGTCGACCACCGCCTACGAGGCGCTGCGCGGGCAGCCGCTCACCGAGACCGACACCAACGGCAAGGTCACGACGTACGCGTACGACCCGCTGGGCCGCACCAGCAAGGTGTGGCTGGCGGACCGGACCACGAGCCAGACCCCCAGCTACGAGTTCACGTACACCGTCACCGACGGCAAGCCGGTGGCCGTGGGCACGAAGACGATCGGCAACTCCGGCGCCCAGGACACCTCGTACGCCTTCTACGACGGCTTCCTGCGCCCCCGCCAGACCCAGGCGCCCGGTCCGAACGGCGGCACGCTGCTGGCGGACACCTTCTACGACGAACGCGGCCAGGTGGTCAAGGAGTTCGCCACCTACTACACCGACACCACCGCGCCCTCCACGACGATGTTCAAGCCCGAGAACGCGCTGAGCGTGGAGACCCAGAACCGCTACACCTACGACGGTCTGGGCCGGGTGACCGAGCTGCGGCAGATCGCCGGCAACGGCGACGGTGGAGCGGTCCTCGGTGTCACGAAGACCGTCTACGGCGGCGACCGCACCACCGTCATCCCGCCGGTCGGCGGCACGGCTCGGACCACCGTCACCGACGCCCGCGGCAACACCACCGAACTGCGTGAGCTGCGCGCCCGTGACGCTGACGCCGCCTACGACACCACGTCCTACGGCTACTCGCCGCGCGGTGAGCTGACCAGGGTCACCGACCCGGCGGGCAATGCCTGGACCTGGACGTACGACCTGATGGGCCGGCTCACCGACACCACGGACCCCGACAAGGGCGCCACCCACAACGAGTACGACGACCGCGCCCAGCTGACCAGCACCAAGGACGCCCGAGGCACCGTCCTCGCCAGCGTCTACGACGGTCTGGGCCGCAGGACCGAACTGCGGGACACCTCCGCCACCGGCACGCTGCGCGCCAAGTGGGTGTACGACACGATCAGCGGCGCCAAGGGCCGGCTCGCGTCCAGCTCGCGCTACAGCGGCGGCCAGGAGTACAAGTCCAGCGTCGTCGCCTACGACCGGCTCTACCGGCCCCTGCGCACCTCGGTGACCATCCCCTCCAGCGAGGGCGCGCTCGCCGGCACCTACCTGTCGACGACCACCTACAACGCGTCGGGCACGGTGCAGGGCGTCGGCTACCCGAAGGCCGGCGACCTGGCCGCCAACACCGTCGCCTACACCTACGAGGACGGCACGCTGCGGCCCGTCAAGGTCAGCGGCCCGCAGAACCTCACCGCGACCACGTCCTACAGCTCCGTCGGCAAGCCGCTGCAGTACTCGCTGGCCGCGAACGGCGGCAAGACGACGTACGAGACCAACACCTATCAGTGGGGCACCCAGCGGCTGGCCACCTCACGGGTGGACCGCCAGGACGTCGCGGGCGTCGACCAGTACAACACCTACTCCTACGACGAGGCGGGCAACGTCCTGTCCGTCTCGGACACCTCCCGGTCCGGCACCGACAACCAGTGCTTCACCTATGACTACCTCGGCCGGCTGACCGAGGCGTGGGCCCAGTCGGCCACCGGCTGTGTCACCAGCCCCAACGCCGCGACGCCTGGCGGGCCGGCCCCGTACTGGACCTCCTACACCTACGACAAGGTCGGCAACCGGCTCACCGAGACGCAGCACGCCACCACGAGCGGGGCCTCGGACACTCAGCGCAGCTACCACTACCCCGATCCGGGTGCGGTCCGGCCGCACACGCTGGGCTCGGTGGACACCACCACCGGCACGGTGAAGTCCACCGACAGCTTCACCTACGACGACGCGGGCAACACCCACACCCGGCTGCTGGGCAACGGCACCTCCCAGACCCTGGACTGGGACGCCGAAGGCCATCTCGCCAAGGTCACCCAGCCGGTGGAGGGCGGCAGCGACAAGGTCACCGAGTACCTGTACGACGCCGACGGCAACCGGCTGATCGGCCGCACCCCGACCGAGACCACGCTCTACCTGGGCGCCACGGAAGTCACTCTGGCCAAGGGCGCCACGACGGCCAAGGGCACCCGCTACTTCGACCTCGGCGGCGGCCACCAGGCCGTTCAGGCCAACGACGGAACCTTCTCCTTCACCCTGGCCGACCACCACGGCACCGCCCAGCTGTCCGTCAACGCCGACACCCAGGCGCTGACCCAGCGCCGCACCCTGCCGTTCGGCGGGCTGCGCGGCACCGTGCCGAACACCTGGACCGGCACCCGGGGCTTCGTCGGCGGCACCACCGACACCGCGACCGGCCTCACCCACCTCGGCGCGCGCGAGTACGACCCCGCCACGGGCCGCTTCCTGTCGGTCGACCCGGTCTTCACGGCCACCGACCCGCAGCAGATGCACGGCTACACCTACGCCAACAACAACCCGCTGACCCACTCCGACCCGGCGGGCACGGAGATCGGCTCCAAGCCCAACTCCTGCCAGTACGACCTCAAGTACTGCTCCAAGCACGAGCAGCAGGAAGTCGGCTACGACCCGAAGACCGGCACGTCCGACTACCACCGCGGCAACATCTACAAGCGCTCCCAGGCGGCGAAGAAGCACTGGGTCGCCGTGAACACCCCGGTCACGAACGACATCGACAAGCTGGCGGACGACTTCTGGTCCCCCCGGATGAACGGGGAGGCTACGGACGACTTCTGGTACAACCCGGCCTACGAGTCCTCCACGGCGGGCTCCGCCTGCTACGGCCGCGAGGGATGCCGCCAGGCCTACCTCTACGTGCTGCACGGCGGCAAGGACGTCGCGAAAGCCAAGGAGATCGCGGCGACCTACTGCGTCTACCACGCCGACCAGTGCGCGGACGAGGCCAAGGAGGTCGCCCGGGGCAAGGTCATCGAGGGCATCACCAGTGAGCTGTTCATGGCCTATCTCGGGGGCGCCGCGGGAGCCGAGAGCAAGGCGGCCGCCACCTGCCGGAACAGCTTCGACCCCCGCACCGAAGTCCTCATGGCCGACGGCACCACCAAACCCATCGTCGAAGTGAGGATCGGCGACAAGGTCATCGCGACGGATCCCAGGACCGGCAGACGCGGTGCGCGGACGGTGACGGCCGAACTCCTGCACCGCGACAACGACCTCGTCGACCTCGAGGTCCGCGGCACGGACGGCAGGACCGTCACGATCCGCACCACCTCTCACCACCCCTTCTGGGACGACTCCGCCCACACCTGGGTCGAGGCTGGCCGGCTCTCGCCTGGCCACACCCTCAAGAGCGTCGACGACAGGCGTGTCACCCTGGCCGCCGTCCTGCCCCGCCCCGGCGTGGCTGACATGTACAACCTCACCGTCGCCGACCTCCACACGTACTATGTGCTGGCAGGCGGCACACCGGTCCTGGTCCACAACTGCAGCATCTCGATGGACGAGGCCGTCAGCCGCGCCGTGGCGCATGTCGGGGACAACGCGACAGTGGTGCGGTCCGGCAGCGGCGGAGTCCAGTTCATGAGCGTGTCGACCGACGCGTCCGGGAACATGGTCAGGAAGATCGCGAGGTTCGATGTGAACCCCGGGAGCGGGCACGTCCAGAAGCTGGGCCCGCATCTGAACCTGGAGACCCAGATCAACGGTAAAACGGTCACCAGCGGCCCGCTCAAGGATCCGCACACGGCGATCGACCCGTCCACCATCCGGCCCGGCGACTACTGGCCGTAGGCGAAGAGCAAAGGTGTAACGGTGAAGGTCTTGCGCGGTGATTCGACCGGGGAGCTGGAGCTCTCCGGAACCCGTTCCGAACTGCGGTCCCTGGGGCAGCAGTTGCGGAGCGGGCAGGGAGAGATTCTCCTGGAGAAGGTCTCTGATCCGTTCCCGTACAGCAGGTCGTTGTCACGGATGACATTCCGGCAGGGGAGCGGGAAGATCACGATCTCGTCGTCCGGGGACAGCGGGTCCGTGGATCTGCGGGGCGGTCCGGAGTCCTTTTCGCTCCTCGCCGAGAACATCGAGGGCTTCGCCGCGGAGGCGGACCAGGACGACCATCTGCACGTGGACTACTTTCCGGACCACGACTATCTGGCCGAGGGATCGGGATCAGTGGTCGTCGCCATCGACGGCGATGTGATCCCGGCGTCCTGAGACAGAGAGCCCTCGGCCGAAGCACTGAGCCCACCCCGTTCCCGACGGGGTGGGCTCACTTCGGCATGGGCTGCGGGTTCGGGGGGGGCGTGGCGGAGCGGGTGCTGCTGCGGCGGTTGTCCGAGGAGGCCGCGTCCGGGCGGCCGCGAGCGGTCGTGGTCGAAGGGGCCTCCGGGATCGGGAAGACCGCGCTGGTGCGGCGGTTTCTCGGGGAGTCGGGCGCCGGGTGCGTCATCGGCGGTGGTGGCGCGGAGAGCGAGACCGCGCTGCCGTACGGGGTACTGGCGCAGCTGCTGGGGGAGGGGCGGGAGTACCCGGGTGTGGCCGGCCTCCGCCTCCACCACGATCTCGGCGTTGCCGGTGGCCTTCAGCGTGAAGTCGGCGCTCATGCCCTTCTCCTCCCGGCTGAAGATGCGGACGATCTGCGCGTCGTTGGGTCCCATGTCGTGCTGCTCCTCCCGTTCGTTCGGCACAGGAAAAATCGCCGTAAAAGGGATGCAAACTAAATCGGAGTCAGGATTACCGGCGCACCTGGGGCAACATCGTGGTGAACGACGAGTGTCGCGCGGTCAGGGCGTGGTCACCGCCGTCGGCCGGATGGGGTGAGGGACATGGCGGAGCCGAGGCTCGCGGTTGCCGTGGTGACCATGGGGAACCGACCCGACGAGGTCGACGCCCTGCTCAGGTCCGTCGCCAAGCAGGACCTCGCCCCGGCCCGCATCGTGATCGTCGGCAACGGCTGCCGGCTGCCCGAGTTCGCCCGCCGACTCGACCTGCCCGGCGAGGTCACCACCGTCGACGTCGAGGACAACCTCGGCTGCCCCGGCGGCCGCAACGTCGCCCTCGACACCCTGCGCGCGTTCGGCGACGTGGACGTCGTCGTCGAACTGGACGACGACGGCCTGCTCGTCGACGTCGAGGTGTTCCGGCAGGTACGGGACCTGTTCGCCGCCGACCCCCGTCTCGGCATCGTCGGCTTCCGGATCGCGGACGAGCGCGGTGTGACCCAGCGGCGGCACGTGCCGCGCGTCGGCAACGCGGACCCCATGCGCGGGGGTTACGTCACCGGGTTCCTCGGCGGCGGGCACGCCCTGCGCATGGCCATGCTCGCCGAGACCGGCGACTGGCCCGCCGAGTTCTTCTTCGCGCACGAGGAAACCGACCTCGCCTGGCGGGCCGCCGACGCCGGCTGGCGGATCCTCTACGCCCCCGAGCTGCTCCTCCAGCACCCCCGGACCTCGCCCGCGCGGCACGCCGTCTACTTCCGGGTCACCGCCCGCAACCGCGTCTGGCTGACCCGCCGTCGGCTGCCCCTGCCGCTCATCCCGGTCCACCTCGGCGTCTGGATACTGATCACGCTCCTGCGCACCCGTTCGACGGGCGGCCTGCGGGCCTGGTTCGCCGGCTTCGCCGAAGGGCTGCGCGAGCCGGCCGGGGAGCGCCGCCCGATGCGCTGGCGCACGGTCTGGCGGCTCACCCGGCTCGGACGCCCGCCCGTCGTCTGAGGTTGGGGAAGCCGGGGGCGGGGAGCCGGTCGTAGTCCGGTCCGGAAGCGGGACGAGGGTCCCGGTCGATCACCTCCGCCGACCGGAACCCTCTCGCGTCCCCGGACCCTGGCCTGCGGCGACACTCCCCCGAGTCACGCGATTCACGCGTGCGCCGTCGGACCCGGTCCGATACGAAGATCACATCAGGGCTCGCCAACGGATCGCTAACATGTGGCCAGCGGTTCTCCCGGAGGTCGTCAACCGGTTGGCGCGAAGACGTCGTTCGGCTCGGGGAGCAGGCCGGAAGCCCAGCGGATTCCGGCTCCGACCGGCACAGAGAAGGTGGCGGGAAGTCATCCCCTACGGGATGCGATTCCGCCAGGATCCAGGACCGGCGGGCACCTCCGCCGTGCGGGGAGGCGAAGGGTGGAGTGATGCAGCGGTACGAGCTGCGGTTCGGACTGCTGGGACCTCCGGTCCTCTACGACGCGGCCGACGTACGCCCCATCGGCAGCCCCAAGGTGCGCGCGCTGCTCGCCGCGCTGCTCCTGGAGGCCGGACGGGTCGTCTCCGTCGAGTCGCTGCGGGAGGCGCTGTGGGGCGGGGCGCCCCCGGTGTCGGCGCGCGCCTCCCTGCACAACCACGTCACCCGGCTGCGCCGGCTCCTCGACGACCCGGAGCGGCTGCGGGCCGTGCCGCCCGGGTATCTGCTGCGTGTCGACGACGGTGAACTGGACGTCGACGTGTTCGAGGTCCGGGTGTCCCAGGCGCGCGCGGCGCACGGGCGGCGGGAGTGGGACCGGGTGTTGCGCGCCTGCGCCGACGCGCTCGCGCTCTGGCGTGGCAGCCCGCTCGGCGGTCTCCCCGCCGAACTCGGCGGCTACGCCTTCGTGCAGCGCCTGGAGGAGGCCCGGCTGCTGCTCCTGGAGTGGCGCTACGACGCGGAACTCGCCCTCGGCGGGCCCCGGCTGGGCGGCGTCGTACCGGAGCTGGCCGCGCTTGTCGCGGAGTACCCGCTCCGCGAGGCCTATCACCGCCAGCTGATGCTCGCCCTCCACCGCGGCGGGCGGCAGGCCGAGGCCCTCGCCGTCCACCGCGACCTGCGCAACCGCCTGCGCGAGGAGCTCGGCGTCGAGCCCGGCCCGGCGGTGCGCCGGGCCCATGTGGAGGTGCTGCGGGGGAGTGGCGCGGTGGCGGGAGCGCTGACGTACGAGGGCGCCTCGGGCGGTGGGCCGGATGCGGGTGCGTTGCGGCCGGTCGCGCAGTTCCCCGCGCCCCTGGACGGCGCGTCACCTGACCGTCGCCCGGACGCCGGCGCCGCCGATCCCGGCCAGCGCCTTGGCCGTGATC
Organism: Streptomyces sp. NPDC104761; assembly: GCF_055583445.1. Classification (NCBI taxonomy): domain Bacteria; kingdom Bacillati; phylum Actinomycetota; class Actinomycetes; order Kitasatosporales; family Streptomycetaceae; genus Streptomyces; species Streptomyces sp. NPDC104761. The sequence continues at coordinate 10,262 of NZ_JBVJNZ010000024.1, forward strand.
CCGGCCAGCCCCTTGACCCGGGTTCTACGCGCGACGACTCCGCGTCCCCCCGTCCCGCCCAACTTCCCCCGCCCCCGGCCCACTTCACGGGCCGCAGCGCCACGCGCGAAGAACTGGCTCTCGCCCTCACCCGTCCGCCTGCGGCTGCCCCTGCCCCTGCCCCTGTCCTCGTCGTCCTCAGCGGCATGGCCGGCGTCGGCAAGAGCGCGCTCGCCCTGCACGTGGCACACCAGCTGCGGGATCGTTTCCCCGACGGCCAGCTCTACGTCAACCTGCACGGCGCCACCCCTGGCATGCCCCCGCTCGCGCCCGGCCAGGCGCTCGCCGCGCTGCTGCGGGACCTCGGCGCCGATCCCCGGCACATCCCCGAACACCCGGACGCGGCCGCCGCGTTGCTGCGGTCCCTGCTCGCGCCGACGCGCACCCTGCTGCTCCTCGACGACGCCGCGAACGCCGCCCAGGTGCGGCCGCTGCTCCCCGGCGGCCCCGGCTGCGCGGTGATCGTCACGAGCCGTTCGCCGCTCGCCGCGCTCGACGGTGCCCGCCGCTTCCCGCTCGGGCCGCTGAGCGGGGAGGACAGCGCCGCGCTGCTGCGCGCGGTCAGCGGGCGTGCGGAGATCGACGCCGGTCACCCGCTCGTCGGCCTCACCGGACGGCTCCCGCTCGCCCTGCGCGTGGTGGCCGCCCGGCTGGCCGCCCGCGGTGCCCTCACCCCCGAGGTGCTGGCCGGTCAACTGGCCGCCACCGAGGACAGGCTGCGCCATCTCGAATACGACGACCTCAGTGTCCGGCGTTCCCTCGCCGTGGCCCATGACGCCCTGGCCGGCTCCGACCGCGTCCCCGACCGCGACGCCGCCCTCGTCCTGCGCCACCTCGGCGCCCTCGACCTCCCCACCTACGGCGCCCCCCTCGTCGCCCGGCTCACCGGCACCGACGAGCGTCGCGCCGAGGCTGCCCTGGACCGCCTGGTCGACGTCGCCCTCCTGGAGGAGACGGCGTACGGCCGCTACACCCCGCACGACCTCGTACGGGACTTCGCCCGCGAGCTGGCCGACGGGGCCGAGAGGGCTGACAGGAGCGACCGGAGCGACGGGGGCGGTCGGGCCGGGGGCACCGGCACCGACGGCGTTCATGGCGCCGACCGAACCGAGGCGGCTCTCACCGCCCTGCGCTGGTTCGCCGCCGTCGCCGAGCGCGCCCTCCTCGCGATCCTCGAACCGGGACGCGACCAGGCCGACCGCCGCCGGCCCACCACCGCCCAGCCGCCCGAACACCAGCGGTACGCCGCCGCCCTGCCGCCCTTCGAGTGCGCCGAGCACGCCTTCGCCTGGGGGGACACGGAACTGGAGAACATAGTCGCCCTGGTGGAGCGGTACGCCGACTCCGCCGACGCGCGGATCAGCGCCTACCTCGCCACGCTCGTCCGGCTCCTCTACCCCTACGTCCTGCGCAGCGGCCGGGTCGCCGAGATGGAGGTGCTCGGCACCGCCGCCCTGGCCGCCGCCCGGCGCCTCGGAGACGAGCCCGCCGAGGCCTACGCGTTGGGCGACCTCGCCGGCCTGCGCTTCCTCACCGGGCGCCAGCGGGAGGCCCTCACCCTGACCGACGGGGCGCTGGCCCTGTGGCGGCGGCTGGGCATGGTCTCCTGGATCCGGCGCGCCCTGAACAACCGGGGACTGCTGCTAGAGGGGCTCGGCCGGTACGAGGAGTCGGGCGAGGCGCTGCGGCAGAGCCTGGACTACTCCCGGCAGCTGAACGATCCCTACGGCGAGGCCGTCACCCACAGCCATCTCGGCAACCTCTACGAACACACCGACCCGCGCGCAGCCATCGAGCAGCACCGGCGCTCCCTCGCGATCGGAGACGCCATCGGCGCCGTGATCCTGCGGCACTCCGCGCACTGCAACATCGGCTACGCCCAGCTTCGCCTCGGTGAACCGGCGGCCGCCACCGGGCACTTCGAGGAGAGCCTGCGCATTCTCGGCGGCCACGGCGACTGGCACGGGGAGTCCCAGACCCGGCTCGGCCTGGTCCGCTCGCTGCGCGCCCTCGGACGGACCGCCCGCGCCCACCACGAGTGCGCCGAACTCCTGCGCCGCGCCGACGCCCGCGCCGACCGCTACAGCGGGGGTCTCGCCCGCCACCAACTCGGTCTGCTCCTGCGCGAGCAGGGGCGCACCGAGGAGGCGCACGGCGTCTGGCGCGAGGCCCTCACGGCCCTGGACGGGACGGACGAGCCGGATGTCCTCGCGGAGCTGCGCACCCTGCTGGCCTCCGACGGCTGACCGGGCCGGTCACTTCGCGTCGGCATAGCACTCCACCACCGCCGTCGTGAACGGGAACCGTACCGGCGTCTGCCCGAACGTCAGCCGTCCGGCCAGGTCGGCCGCCTCCCGTATCGCCGCCACGACCGTGTCGGTCTCCTCCTCGGGGCAATGCACGATCACCTCGTCGTGCTGGAAGAAGACCAGCTCGGCGGCCAGGTCCGCGCAGGTCCGGCGCAGCGCCGCGAGCATCAGCAGGGCCCAGTCGGCGGCGCTGCCCTGGACGACGAAGTTGCGTGCGAAGCGGCCTCTGGCCCGGGAGTTGCTGGAGGCGTAGCCCGGCACCCAGCCCTCGGCCGCCTGCTCCTCCGGCTCCTCCTGGGGCATCCCCGCCTCCTCGGTGCCGTCGCCCGCACCGGTCGCCGGCGGGCAGGTCCGGCCCAGCCAGGTGCGCACCAGCCGGCCCTCCTCCCCGGCCCGCGCCGCCTCGTCGACGTAGGCGACCGCCTTGGGGAAGCGGCGTCTGAGCGCGGCCAGGTTCTTCAGCCCGTCGCCCGAGGTCTGGCCGTAGACCGCGCCGAGGACGGCGAGCTTGGCCTGGGCGCGGTCGCCGGAGAAGGCGCGGTCGGAGACGGACTGGTAGAGGTCGGTCTCGCGCCCGGCGACCTCCATCAGCCCGGGGTCGCGGGAGATCGCCGCCAGCACGCGGGGTTCCATCTGGTCGGCGTCGGCCACGACCAGCCGCCAGCCGGGCTCGGCGACCGCGGCCCGCCGGATCACCTTGGGGATCTGCAGTGCGCCCCCGCCGTTGGTCACCCAGCGCCCGGTGACCGTGCCGCCCGCGTGGAACTCGGGCCGGAAGCGGCCGTCGCGCACCCAGTCCTGGAGCCAGGTCCAGCCGTGCGCCACCCAGATCCGGTACAGCTTCTTGTATTCGAGGAGCGGTTTCACCGCCGGATGATCGATGCCGGAGAGCTCCCAGCGGCGGGTGGACTTCACCTTGATCCCGGCCTGCGCGAAGGCCTTGACCACGTCGGCCGGCAGGTCCGGGCGCACCCGCCTGCCGAACGCGGCCGACACGTCGTCCGCCAGCTCGGCCAGCCGGCGCGGCTCGCCGCCGCCCGCGTACCGCTCGCCGAGCAGTTCGCGCAGCACCTCGCGGTGGACCTCGGCGCTCCAGGGCAGGCCCGCGCGGTTCATCTCGGCGGCGACCAGCATCCCGGCCGACTCCGCGGCGGTCAGCAGCCGCATCCGGTCCGGGTGTTCGGCCCGGTCGTGCCGGCGCTGCTGCTCGGCGTAGACCGCGAGGAGCTCGTCGAGCGTCAGGCGGGCGGCGCCCTGCGGCTCGAACAGCGGGGACTGCGCGCCCGGTTCGGCGGCGCGCTGCGGCGGGTCGGGCGGTACGGGGCCGCCGCGGAGGCGGGCCAGGGCGGCGGCGGCCGAATGCGGCTCGCCGGAGCGTCCCTCGTGGCCCAGCAGAAGTGTCTCGGCGTCCTCGATGTCGTAGCACCGCTCCACTCGCACCCCCGTGGCGAGCAGACGCGGGTAGACCTCGGCGGTCGACCGCCACACCCAGCGCGTCACCTCCGGGCGGCCCCTGACCGCCCCGGCGAGATCGGGCTCCCGCCGCACCGGCCCGGCGGGCAGCCCGTCCGGACCGAGGGGGGCGACGTCCACGCCACCGTCCTCGGCCGGAGCGAGAGCCCACCGGTCGGTCATGCTGCGAGTGTGGCATCCACCACTGACAATCGCTGTGACCTGCGGATTCGCCGTTCCGGCGGGCTTTCAGCCCGCCCCCGTGCCTGCCCCGCTCCCCTCCCCGTCCGAGCCGCCCGCGGCCTCCGCCGCGCCCGCCGCCTCGGCCGCCGCGTTCTTCTGCTCCAGCAGCAGCGACAGCACCTTGGTCATGTACTCCTCGGTCGCCGGTTTGGTGATGCCCAGTCCGCTGAGGACGCCGTCGCCGTTCTCGTGTTCCAGGAGGGCCAGCAGCAGGTGTTCGGTGCCGATGTAGTTGTGGCCGAGGCGGAGCGCCTCGCGGAAAGTGAGTTCGAGGGCCTTCTTGGCCTCCGGGCCGTAGGGGACGAGGTCGGGGGCGTCGTCCGAGGCCGGCGGCAGCGCCGCCGTCGCCGCCTGGCGCACGGTGTCGAGCAGGACGCCCTGCGCGAGGATCGCCTTCGCCGCGATGCCGTCCGGTTCGGCCAGCAGGCCGAGGACCAGGTGCTCGGGGCGGCCCTCGGAGTTGCGGGCCGCGACCGCCTCGTTGTGGGCCGCCATCACCACGTTCCGTGCGCGCGGGGTGTAGCGGTCGAAGCCCTGACCGGGGTCGAGGGCGGCGGACTCCTTGGGCACGAAGCGCTTCTGTGCCGCCTGCCGGGTCACGCCCATGCTCTTGCCGATGTCGGACCAGGACGCGCCCGAGCGCCGGGCCTGGTCGACGAAGTGGCCGATCAGGTGGTCGGCCACGTCGCCCAGGTGGTCGGCGGCGATCACCGCGTCCTGGAGCTGTTCGAGGGGTTCGGGGTGAACCTTCTTGATCGCCGCGATGAGGTCGTCGAGGCGTACGGATGCCGTGATGTGCGGGTCGGTAGCCATGTGTCAACCATAGGTTGACACGCATTTGAATGTCAACCCATGGTTGACACTGGGTGGGGCGGGCGCCCCCGCGACGGGAGATCGGAGGTTGTCCACAGGGTGTGGACGGCCATCGGCCGTTGTCGGGGCCGCATGGCACGATCGACACGTGACCAGCAGCCAGCCCAGCACCGTCGACCGAGCTTTCCAGAGCGCCCTGTACGACGACACCGACACCGGGCTCGACACGGGCGCGTCCCTCCTCGCGGCCGACTCGGGCGCCGACGTGGAACTCGCGCGTCGGGGCCGGGAGTTCGTCGCCGCCGCCTGGCGGCGCGGCTGGCAGCCCGCCGATGTCGTACGGCTGGTGCGGCGCGAGCTGGACGATCCGCACGTACGGCTCGCCACCGGCCTGATCCGGGCGCAGGCACCGGACGACCGGCCGCGCGGCCCCCGCTGGCGGGCGCAGCTCGACGCTTTGCCGCAGACGGACGGCCCCGCACGCGTGGGGGACCGTTTCTCGCACGCCACCGCGGTCCTGGAGCTCTACCGCCTGCTGCTGCGGCTGCCCGCCCTGGAGCCCCTGGACGAGCCCCGGCCCACCGCGACCGGGCACCGCCCGGAGTCCCGCATGCTCACCCGGATCCGCGCGCTGCTAGCCAAGGCGGAGGCGACCGGCTTTCCGGAGGAGGCGGAGGCGCTCAGCGCCAAGGCGCAGGAACTGATGGCCCGGCACAGCGTGGACGAGGCGCTGCTCGCCGCGGGGGCGCCGGCGCCGGACGCGCCGGGTGCCTGCCGGATCGGCGTCGAGCCGCCGTACGAGCAGGCCAAGGCGGTGCTGCTGGACGCGGTGGCCACGGCAAACCACTGCCGCGCGGTGTGGAACGAGCCGCTGGCCTTCTCCACGGTCGTCGGCTTCGAGGCGGACCTGGAGGTGGTCGAGCTGCTCCACACCTCGCTGCTGGTGCAGGCCACGCACGCGATGACGAAGGCGGAGGCGGCGCAGCGGGCGGGCGGCCGCAAGCGTACGAAGACCTTCCGCCAGTCCTTCCTGGCGGCCTACGCCCACCGGGTCGGCGACCGCCTCAGGGCAGCGGCCCGGTCGGCCCTGGCCGACACCGACCCGTCCCGGGACCTGCTCCCGGCCCTGGCCACGAGGGAGCTGGCGGTCACCGACCGCATGGCCCAGATGTTCCCGGAAACCACCACGACCCGCCTGCGCGGCATAACCGACGAGGCCGGCTGGACAGAGGGCACAAAAGCAGCCGACCAGGCCCAGGTCCACTCACACACCCAACTCCCCTGACCCCCAACGCGCCCACGGCAGGGCCACGGGGAACTGCGCGGCAACCCCCACGGCGCGGCACGGAGCCACGGCGCGGGGGCCCTGTCAGGGGCGCGGGGAACTGCGCGAGCCACCCCCACCACCGGTCGGCCGAAATACGACCGTGAGTGCCCCGTCAGGGGCGCGGGGATATGCGCGAGCCGCCCCCACCACCGGTCAGCCGAAATACGACCGTGAGTGCCCCGTCGGGGGCGCGGGGAACTGCGCGAGCCACCCCCACCACCGGTCGGCCGAAGCCCGACCGCACCGCCCCCGATTCAGTCCCCCGCCTGCTGAAACGCCCCCACCGAGGCGTTCGGCTTCTCCGCCGTCCCCTTGCCCGCCACGGCCCCGTACTTCCACGGGAAGCTCTCCGTCGCGTCGCCCCCCGGCAGGGACACCGTCAGAGACGTGGCCGCGAGGCTCGCCTTGTCGCCGTCCTTGCCGCGCACGTAGCTGATGGAGAACGTCGCGGAGTCACCCTTGGCGAGCTTGAGCTGCACGCTCTTCGCACCCGACTGCGCGCCGACCGCCGCCGACGTACCGCCGGCCTTCAGCGTGACGCCGGCGAAGCCGTCCAGCGTGCACGGCGCGCTCTGGTTGGTGATGCTCACCGGCACCTCTCCGGTGTCCCCCGCGGCAGGCGCCACGCTCGCGGAGCCGACCTGGACGGAGACCTTGCCGATCTCGCAGGCCGAGCTGTTCTTGCCGCTGGAGCTGGAACCGCTGCCATTGCAGGCGGTCAGGGCCAGGGCGGCGGCGACGGCGGTGACGGTGAGCGGAATGGCGCGCATGTGCAGATCCCCATCGAGGTCGTGACGGTGTCCCAGCATCATCACGCCCCGGCCCGGGCCCCGCGCGCCCGCCCCCGCTTCTGACCGCTTGCCGGCCAGTCCCCGCCGCCGTTCCGGCCCACCGCGAACACGCCGCGCGCGGGTCGAAAACGGCCCTTCCGGCCCCTATTGCCCGAGGCCCGCCGTCGGCAGCCCCGAAGGCAGCTTGCCGCCCTCGGCCTTGGTGTAGGTCTCCTCGCCCGATTTTCCGGACCAGGTGACCTTCATGCCGCTCTTGCTGACCGAGTCCACCATTCCGGTGACCCGGTCCTTGCTGCCGTCCGTGCAGGTGAGATGGATCATCCGCATCCCGGCCTCCTCGCCGGCGGACCCGCTGCACACGGCCCCCCCGGTCTCGAAGAGCCCGGCCTCCTTGCCGGTGACGACCAGCGCGACGATCTTGCCACCGCTCGTGGTGATCCAGCTGCCCTGCAGCTTGTCGGAGGAGGCCGTGGAGCCGTCCGAACCGCCCGTGGCGGTGGCGCCGGCGGACGACGTGCCGGACGGGGTGGCCGAGGAGTCGCCGCCGGACCCGCCGCCCCCGCTGCACGCGGTCAGCGCGAGCGCACCCGCCAGCCCCGCTGCGGCGGCCACGATCCGCAGAGCAGGCCGCCGGGCCGTCGGCGGCCGCGAGCAGGCCCCCGCCGCCACCGCCGAAGCGGTCCGCCCCGCAACGTTCCGCCCCACTGCCACGGGCGGGACCGAAGCCGTCGCCACGCCCGCCGTCCCCACGGCCGCCGTCGCCACGCCCGCCGTCCCCACGGCCGCCGTCGCCACGCCCGCCGTCTCCATGCCCGCCGTCTCCATACGCGTCGTAGTCGTACTCGCCGTAGCCGTGGTCACCGCAACGCTCCCGGGTTCTAGGGGGTCGGCCGCCCGGCCGCCCGGACGACAGCGGCAAGCTACCAGCACTCACCAGGAGGACTTGCGGACGCCGGGTAGGGATCCGCTGTGGGCCTGCCCGAGAGGTTGGGCCTGCCCGAGAGGGCACTGCCGCCGTACGGGACCACGCGGAAGATCGTCGCGCTCCTGCGGAACGTCGGTGCGGCCGGTGCGCGGGCGGTCGTACGACCGTGCACCGGCCTCGGTCGTGCCGCTTCCCCGGCGTCGTCGATGTGCCCGTCCTCCTCTACGACAGGTGGCGGATGGCGTCCCTCCGGTGGTCCGGTTCCGATCCGGCCGAACTTGCTCACCGGACCGTCACACACGCAGTGGAACACCAGGGCCGGGAGAAGCGTCTTTTCTTAGTGCATGAAGGATTCGATCCGGGCGATCCCGCGCAGATGGCGGCGCGGGATCATGGACGGGGGCTGGCGGTCGCATGTCCTGCGGAGTCTGGGGCAGACGCTGGAACGGGTTGAGTAAAGCGGGCGTCAAAGCTGTAACCGCAGGAACACCCCCCGTGCACGTGCATCTGCTCATGCATCTGCACGTGAACAAGGTTATGATCCGGGTCAGTTGACCGCTGCATCAATGGTCACATCAGCCAGTTAGTGCACCACCGGGGAGCGACCTGTGGACCTCGACGTTGACGGCGTGTACGGGGGGTTTGACGTGTACAACGGCATGGCTGCCACGCAGCTGGACGGAGTGGCCTGGCAGAAGAGCAGGCACAGCAACTCGCAGGGGTCCTGCGTGGAGTTCGCCCGGCTGCCGGGTGGCGACGTGGCGGTCCGCAACTCGCGCTTCCCGGACGGGCCCGCGCTCGTCTACACGCGCGCCGAGATCGAGGCGATGCTGCTCGGCGTCAAGGACGGCGAGTTCGACCACCTGATCACCAGCTGACGGCGGCCGTATCCGGGGCAACCCGGTGCGTTCGGTGCACAACGCCCGGGTAACGCGCGTAGAAACCCGGCGTCCGAAGACGCCGGGTCCGTCACTCGGCGGCCTGCAGCCGGAACAGCGCCCACACGACCTTGCCGCTGAGGGTGCCCGCCAGCGGGTGCCAGCCCCAGCCGTCGCTGAACGAGTCGACCAGGAACAGCCCGCGGCCGGACTCCGCGGAGAAGTCGTCGGAGTCGCGCGGGACGGGCGTCTCGTGGCTGGGGTCGCGCACCGCGCACACCAGCCGTCCGGTCCACCGCATCAGGTGCAGCCGCACCGCCGGCGCCTGGGGCGGCGCGAGACAGTCGGTCTCGCCGGGCACCGCGTGCCGCAGGGCGTTGGTGACGAGTTCCGAGACGACGAGACAGATGTCGTCGAAGCGGTCACCGACGTCCCACTGGCCGAGCGTTCTGCGGGTGAACAGCCGGGCCTCGCGCACCGCTTCGAAGCGGGCGGGCAGGGCACAGGAGGCGGCGTTGGACACGGCCGCGGGATCAAGCGGCGGAAGGCCCTGCCGTAATGGCTTGAGCATGGTCGATCCATTCGTCCCCATGCGAGGCACTCCCGGGAATTCGCGGTCGTTGCGATGCAGCGGTGGCGCGGGACCATGGTTTCGGATGCGTACAGCAGATGCAAGGGCAGATGCACGTGCACGCGACCGAATTGGACCCTCCCGTACCGCTTGTTGGCCATTTTTTCCGCCAACTTGCTGCCCTTGGCTTACTACCTGCTTGCAAGTTCCTGTGCTTAAACTTTGGCCGCTTGCCGTTTCCGTAACCGGACGAGTACTGCTCGAAGTGTTTTAGTGGCAGACTGCGGGCCCTGAAGACGGTTGGGGAGGCTGGCGAACGTGAGCGCGGGAGAGCCCGGATCGGTGGTGCGGCGAATGCTGCTCGGCTCGCAACTCAGGCGGCTGCGCGAGGCCCGGGGGATCACTCGCGAGGCCGCGGGGTACTCGATCCGCGCCTCCGAGTCGAAGATCAGTCGCATGGAGCTGGGCCGGGTGAGCTTCAAGACCAGGGACGTGGAAGACCTGCTGACGCTGTACGGCATCACCGACGAGGCCGAGCGCCAACAGCTGCTCTCCCTCGCCCGGGAGGCCAACGTGGCCGGCTGGTGGCACAGTTACTCCGACGTCCTGCCGAGCTGGTTCCCCACCTATGTCGGTCTGGAGGGCGCGGCACACCTGATCCGCGCCTACGAGGTGCAGTTCATCCACGGCTTGCTGCAGACCGAGGAGTACGCGCGCGCCGTGGTGCGCCGAGGTATGCGGGGGGCCGGCGAGGCCGACGTCGAACGGCGCGTCACACTGCGCCTGGAGCGGCAGAAGTACCTGGTGGCCGAAAACGCCCCCGACTTCCACATCGTCCTCGACGAGGCCGCCCTGCGCCGTCCCTACGGTGACCGCGAGGTGATGCGCGGCCAGCTCCAGCATCTCGTCGAGATCTCCGAACGGCCCAATGTCCGGCTGCAGATCATGCCGTTCAGTTTCGGCGGCCACTCCGGGGAGGGCGGTTCGTTCACCATCCTGAGCTTCCCCGAGTCGGACCTGTCCGACGTGGTCTACCTGGAGCAGCTCACCAGCGCCCTCTACCTCGACAAGCGCGAGGACGTCGCCCAGTACGAGCAGGCGCTCAAGGAACTCCAGCAGGACAGCCCGGGACCGGACGAGAGCCGGGACCTGCTGCGCGGGCTGCTCCAGCTCTCGTAGGGCGGCCCCTCTCCCGAGGCTTTCCCCAGAAGTTCGCTCTCCGTCCCCAACTGGCGTGTCACGCAAGTACGATGACGTGTGATCAGACCGTGATGTTGATCATGGCCGCTAGTGATTTGGGGATCACATGTCGTCGTACTTCACTGACCTGGCCCAGCAGTACATCGACGGTGAGTGGCGCCAGGGGACCGGTTCCTGGGACATCATCGACTTCAACCCGTACGACGGTGAGAAGCTCGCGTCGATCACCATAGCCGCGGTCGAGGAGATAGATCAGGCCTACCAGGCCGCCGCGCGCGCCCAGAAGCAGTGGGCCGCCACCAACCCCTACGCCCGCCGTGCCGTGTTCGAGAAGGCCCTGCGCCTGATCGAGGAGCGCGAGGCGGAGATCACCGAGGCGATCATCGCCGAGCTCGGTGGCACGCGTCTGAAGGCCGCCTTCGAGCTGCACCTCGCCAAGGAGTTCCTGCGCGAGTCGATCCAGTGGGCGCTGCGCCCCGAGGGCAGAATCCTGCCCTCACCGGTGGACGGCAAGGAGAACCGCGTCTACCGGATGCCGGTCGGCGTGGTGGGCGTGATCAGCCCCTTCAACTTCCCCTTCCTGCTCTCGATCAAGTCGGTCGCCCCGGCGCTCGCGCTCGGCAACGCCGTGGTCCTCAAGCCGCACCAGAACACCCCGATCGTCGGCGGCACCCTGGTCGCGAAGCTCTTCGAGGACGCGGGCCTGCCCGGCGGCCTGCTCAACGTCGTCGTCACCGACATCGCGGAGATCGGCGACGCCTTCATCGAGCACCCGGTCCCCAAGGTCATCTCCTTCACCGGCTCCGACAAGGTCGGCCGGCACGTCGCCACCGTCTGCGCCTCGCTCTTCAAGCGCTCGGTGCTCGAACTGGGCGGCAACAGCGCCCTGGTGGTCCTCGACGACGCCGACATCGACTACGCGGTCGACGCGGCGGTCTTCAGCCGGTACGTCCACCAGGGCCAGGTCTGCATGGCCGCGAACCGCGTCCTGGTCGACCGCTCGATCGCGGACGAGTTCACCGAGAAGTTCGTCGCCAAGGTCAGGACCCTCAAGGCCGGCGATCCGAACGACCCGGAGACCGTCATCGGCCCGCTGATCAACTCCCAGCAGGCGGAGTCGGTTTCGGCCACCGTCGAGCAGGCCGTCGCCGAGGGCGCCACCGCCCTGGTGCGCGGCTCGACCCACGACAACCTGGTCGAGCCCTCGGTCCTCACCGGCGTCCCCGCCGACTCCGACCTGCTCCGCCAGGAGGTCTTCGGCCCGGTCGCCTTCCTCATCCCGTTCGACGGCGAGGAGGAGGCCGTGCGCCTGGTCAACGACACCCCCTACGGCCTCAGCGGCGCGGTCCACACCGGGAACGTCGAACGGGGCGTGGCCTTCGCCAAGCAGATCGACACCGGGATGTTCCACGTCAACGACGGCACCGTCCACGACGAGCCCGTCGTCCCCTTCGGCGGCGAGAAGCACTCCGGGATCGGCCGCCTGAACGGCGAGACGACCGTGGAGTCCTTCACCACCCTGAAGTGGATCTCGGTGCAGCACGGCCGGAGCGGCTTCCCGTTCTAGCCGGCGGAGTTCGGCCACCCAGGCCCTTTAGGACGCGAGCTGTCCTAAAGGGCCCGTAGCTTCGGTCGTGTCAGGACAGCACACCCGAAAGGCGGCCGGCCATGGTCACTCACGTTCCCGCGGAAGCACAGGGCGACGAGCGCGGAGCACTGCTCTCCTTCATCGAGGAGCAGCGCGGCGGCATCCGCCGGGCGCTGCTCGGCCTGACCGACGAGCAGGCCGCGAGCAGGCCGAGCGCGAGCGAACTGTCCCTCGCGGGCCTGCTCAAGCACTGCGCGGAGGTCGAGCAGAGCTGGATCGCCCGCGCCAAGCAGGAGCCCGCGGCGATCCAGCGCGACCAGACGAACTGGCACGAGACCTTCCAGCTGGTCGGCGAGGAGACGGTGGCCTCGCAGCTGGCCTACTGGCAGGAGGTCGCGGCCGAGACGGAGAAGTTCATCCGCTCCGTCCCGAGCCTCGACGACACCTTCCCGCTCCCCGAGGCCCCCTGGTTCCCGAAGGGCAGCGTCTCCATGCGCTGGGTCTGCCTCCACCTGATCCGCGAGACCGCCCGGCACGCGGGCCACGCCGACATCATCCGCGAGTCCCTGGACGGGAAGACGGCCTTCGAGCTGGTGGCGCTGGAACAGGGCGCCTAGCCCCTAGTGGTGGAAGCTGGTGGCCGCGTCCTTGTCGCGGGTCAGGGGGTGCGGCTGCCGGCGCAGGCCGGGCAGCAGCCGGGACAGGTCGTCGACGAACAGGTCCGCCAGGTCCTTCGAGAAGCCGTTGCGGCACACCACCCGCAGCACGGACAGGTCCTCCCGGTTCGCCGGGAACGTGTACGCGGGCACCAGCCAGCCGTTCTCGCGCAGCCGCCGGGACACGTCGAAGACGTCGTACGAGGTCACGTGGTCGGCCGTGGTGAACGCGAACACGGGCAGCTCGTCGCCCCGGGTGAGGAGGCGGAAGTCGCCGAGCGCCTCGATGCGTTCGGCGAGCCCGGTCGCCACGTCCCGGGACACCTGCTGCACCGCGCGGTAGCCGTCCCGGCCCAGCCGCAGGAACGTGTAGTACTGCGCGACCACCTGGGCACCGGGGCGGGAGAAGTTGAGGGCGAAGGTGGGCATGTTGCCGCCCAGGTAGTTGACCCGGAAGACCAGCTCCTCGGGCAGTGCCTCCTTGTCCCGCCACAGCGCCCAGCCGACGCCCGGGTAGACCAGCCCGTACTTGTGCCCCGAGGTGTTGATCGACGCCACGCGCGGGAGCCGGAAGTCCCACACCAGGTCCTCGTCGAGGAAGGGTGCGATCATCCCGCCGGACGCGCCGTCCACGTGGACCGGGACGTCGATCCCGGTGCGCTCCTGGAGGGCGTCGAGCGCCGCGCAGAGGTCGGCGACCGGCTCGTAGGACCCGTCGAAGGTGGAGCCGAGGATCGCGACGACCCCGATGGTGTTCTCGTCGCAGAGGTCGGCGGCGGCCTGCGGGTCCAGGTGGTAGCGGTCGCCCTCCATGGGTACGAACCGCGGCTCCACCTCCCAGAAGTTGCAGAACTTCTCCCAGCAGACCTGGACGTTGATGCCCATGATCAGGTTCGGGCGGGCGCTGCCCGGATAGCGGTCGGTGTTGCGCTGCATCCAGCGCCGCTTGAGCGCCATCCCGGCCAGCATGCAGGCCTCGCTGGAGCCGGTCGTCGAACAGCCGATGGTGTTCGCCGGGTCCGGCGCGTTCCACAGGTCGGCGAGCATCGCCACACAGCGCCGCTCCAGCTCGGCGGTGCGTGGGTACTCGTCCTTGTCGATCATGTTCTTGTCGTCGCACTCCGTCATCAGGATCCCGGCCTGGGGCTCCATCCACGTGGTGACGAAAGTGGCCAGATTCAGCCGGGCGTTGCCGTCCAGCATCAGCTCGTCGTGCACCAGCTGGTAGGCGGTCGAGGGCGGCAGCGGGCCGTCCGGCAGCCGGTGCGTGGGCGGTGCCTCGGTCATGCCGGCGACCGGGTTCGCCTCACCGAAGAACGGGTTGACGGACATGGGTCGCTCTTGGTGCTTCTGGGGACCTTTGTGCAACGGCATGCGGAGTGCCTCCTGGACGACATGAGCGATATGGGCGGTATCAACAAGGACGTGAACGGCGCGCGGGAACCCGCCGGGATCAGCGCAGGGCGCTACCGTCCGCCCGCAACTGCATTCTCGGCCGCCCGGTCACCAGCAGCCACGCGGGCAGCGACGCGATGCACAGCAGCGCGACGACGCTCGCCGAGGCCACGAGCACCGCGGCCGTGAACAGGCTCACCCAGCCCTGCCGGGTGATCGCCAACAGCATGCCCAGCACGCCCGCCGCCACGCCCACCGAGGGCTGGACCGCGGGCACCAGGGCGTGGGCGCACAGCCCGAGGGCGGCGCCGATGAACACCGACGGAAAGATCCGGCCACCGCGGAACCCGCAGGCGGCGGCCACCAGCAGCGCGGCCAGCTTGACGACCGCCATCACGGCGAACTGTCCCGCCGACCAGCCCGCCGGGTCCTTCGCGAGCTCCTCGACCTCGTCCAGCCCCTTGAAGAGCGTCAGATGGCCGCCCAGCGCCCCCAGAAGGCCCAGCACGAGCCCGCCGACCGGAAGGGCCAGCATGGGGTGTCCGAGGCGCTGGAAGGCGCCGTGGACGGACGGGAAGGCATGGACGGCGCACATGCCGAGCAGCGCGGCCGCGGGGGCGATCACCAGGACCGCCACCAGATCGGGCCAGCGCGGGTGGCCTAGCGCGGGCAGACCGAGGTCCAGGGTGGGACGGGCCACCAGGGCGGTCGTCATCGAACCCGCCCCCGCGGCCATCAGCGGCCCGAAGAGGTTGTCCCACAGCGCCCCCTTCAGCGGTTTCCCGGCCAGCGCCTCGGAGATCACCAGGGCCGCCGCCACCGGCGTCCCGAACAGCGCGCCCAGCGTCGCCGCGTCGGCCAGCGCGGGCCACAGCGAGCCCGGCAGCCGGGGCATCGCGAGCCGCCCCAGCCACAGCGCGAGCCCGACGTTGACGGCGATGAGGGGGTTCTCCGGACCGAGGCTCGGCCCGCCCGCCAGCATCAGCACGGTCGCCAGCACCAGCCCCGGCAGCACGGCCGGCGGCAGCGCCACCGCCTCCAGGCCCAGGGTGGCCGGATCCGGCCCCGCGTGCCCCGGCACCAGCCACACCACCAGCCCCACCGCGATCCCGGTGGCCGTCAGCATCACCAGCATCCACGGCACCGAGTAGCGTCCGATGCCCAGCGCGTCCGGCAGGTTGTTCCACAGCACGTGCTGCAGCCGTTCGGCCAGCGAGCTCACCAGCAGGAACAGCAGGCTGCTGCCGACGCCGACGACGAGAGCGGGCAGGATCAGCGGCAGCAGGGCACGCGCGGGGGCCGAGGGCGGGGTGGGGAGCGCCTGCTGCGCGGTGTCCTGGGCCACGGGCTCACGATAAGCGGGCTGAACGGACATAACATCCGGAACTTCTCGGGCGGGGGCCGCGGAACGGGCTTGCACCTCACGTGACGTGAGGACCCAGGGTGGAGGGCGGAAAGGAGCGGAAGTGAACTACTCCGTAGGACAGGCCGCCGGGTTCGCCGGCGTCACCGTGCGCACCCTGCACCACTACGACGAGATCGGCCTGCTGGTGCCGGGCGAGCGCAGCGCCGCGGGGCACCGGCGCTACGGCGACGCCGACCTCGACCGGCTGCAGAAGATCCTGTTCTACCGGGAGCTCGGCTTCCCGCTCGACGAGGTCGCGGCCCTGCTCGACGACCCGGACGCGGACCCGCGCGCGCAGCTGCGCCGCCAGCATGACCTGCTGACCGCCCGGATCGAGAAGCTGCAGAAGATGGCCGCGGCCGTGGAGCACGCCATGGAGGCACGCAGGATGGGCATCAACCTCACCCCCGAGGAACGCTTCGAGGTCTTCGGCGACAACGACCCCGAGCAGTACGCCGAGGAGACCGAGCAGCGCTGGGGCGGCACCGAGTCCTACGCCGAGTCCCGGCGCCGCGCGGCCCGCTACACCAAGGCCGACTGGCAGCGCATGAAGGCCGAGGCCGACGACTGGGGCGCACGTTACGCCGCCCTGGTGACCGCCGCCGAGCCGCCGGCCGGTGAACGGGCCATGGACATGGCGGAGGAACACCGGCAGCACATCTCGGCCTGGTTCTACGACTGCCCGCCCGAGATGCACCGCTGCCTCGCCGCCATGTACGTCTCCGACGAGCGGTTCAGGGCCTTCTACGAAGCCATGGCCCCGGGCCTGGCCGCGCACCTGAAGCAGGCGATCGAGGCGAACGCGGACCGGCACACGGCCTGACCCGGCCCTGCTCCCTGTCGGTCCCCCCTCTGCCCCCGGTCCTCCCCCTTGCCCTACTCCCTGTCGATCACGACGGCGGTGCCGTACGCGCAGACCTCGGTCCCCGTGTCCGCCGCCTCGGTCACGTCGAACCGGAAGGCCAGCACGGCGTTGGCCCCACGCGCGCGTGCCTGCTCGATCAGCCGCTCCATGGCCTGGTTGCGGGTCTGGACGAGCGTTTTCGTCAGCCCCTTCAGCTCGCCGCCGATCATCGACTTCAGACCGGCGCCGATCTGACTGCCCAGGTGCCGGGAGCGCACGGTCAGCCCGAAGACCTCGCCGACGACCTCCCGCACCCGGTACCCGGGCACGTCGTTCGTGGTGACGACCAGCACATCGGCCTGCGGTCCCTGACCGCCGCCGTACTCTTCGATACCCATGTCCACAGCCATTCCCCAGGCCGGGCACAGTCCACCCAGGTTCCACCGGTGGAACCTGGGGCGGACACTTTACGTTGATAGGTTTGTGCGCCCGCACTAGGAACCCGACGTGCCTTCCCCCCTCAGGAGCCCGGAACCGTGACGACCGGAACCGCGATGACGCTCGCTCTCGGCCCGAGCTGGCTGGATCCGAACCAACTTCTCGACTCGTTCGGCATCTGGGGCCTGCTCCTGGTGGTCTTCGCCGAGTCCGGCCTCCTGATCGGCTTCTTCCTCCCGGGTGACTCACTCCTCTTCACCTGCGGCCTGCTGATCACCTCGAACCAGCTGAACTTCCCGCTCTGGGGCGCCATCGCCCTGATCTGCCTCGCCGCGATCCTCGGCGACCAGGCGGGCTACATGTTCGGCAAGAAGGTCGGCCCGTCGCTCTTCAACCGCCCGGACTCCCGCATCTTCAAGCAGGAGAACGTCACCAAGGCGCACGAGTTCTTCGAGAAGCACGGCCCCAAGTCCCTGATCCTGGCCCGCTTCGTGCCGGTGATCCGGACGTTCACGCCGATCATCGCCGGCGTCAGCGGCATGGCCTACCGCTCGTTCCTGACGTTCAACGTCATCGGCGGCGTCCTGTGGGGCGCCGGCGTCACCCTGCTCGGCTCCTGGCTCGGCAAGATCGAATTCGTCAAGAACAACATCGAGGCGATCCTGATCCTGATCGTCCTGGTCTCGGTGGTCCCGATCGTCATCGAGTTCCTGCGGGCCCGTGCGAAGGACAAGAAGGCGGCGGCACAGCAGCCGGAGCCGGTCCAGCAGTACCCGGCACCTCCGGTGATGGACGACGCGACGACCCAGCTCCGCCGCATCGAGCCGACGTACACCCCGCAGCCGCAGTACGGACAGCAGCCCCAGCCCCAGCAGCAGTACGGGTACGGGCAGCAGCAGCCCTACTACGACCAGCAGCAGCCGTACCACGACCAGCAGCAGCCCTACTACGACCAGAACGCCTACGGCCAGCAGCAGAACCCGTACACCGAGGACCACTACCGGGCTCCGTAAGCGGCAACGCCGTGTTTTGAGGGGCGCGGGGAACTGCGCGATCACCCGTGGGCGCTCAGAACCCCCTGGTCCGCTTCGCGGCCCGCCGCTTTCCGGCCGACCCCACCCGAAGGGTCAGCCGGGAGATTTCCGAGCCCAGGTTGACCCCGATGGCGATGGCCATGGCGAGCGACGCCGCCTTGGCCAGCGACACCAGCCCCTTGTCGACCTCGTTCTGAGCCATCGACAGCAGCCCGAAATAGGTCGCCGACCCCGGCAGCAGCGGCCCGATCGCCGCCGTCGTGTACGGCAGCGCGGAGGCGAACCGGTACCGCGACAGCAGCTGCCCGAACAACCCCACCAGGCCGGCCGCCACCGCCGTGGAGGCGACCGGCGAGATCCTCCCGGCGTCGTGCATCGCGCCGTAGACGCACCACGCGACACCGCCGTTGAGGGTCACCGCCAGCACGGTGGATCGTTCCTGCTGGAGCAGGACGGCGAAGGTCAGCGACAGCACCATCGACGCGGCGATCTGCAGCAGCGGCCGTTCGGAGCCGACCAGCGCCGCGTCGGGATTGAGCCGGCCGCCCAGCTTCACGCCGAAGTACAGGACGGTCAGCACCCCGATGACGATGCCGACGAAGAAGTACATGACCTCCAGAAGGCGCGCGGAGGCGGTGATGTAGAAGCCGGTGAGCCCGTCCTGGACGCCCGCCACCAGGGCACGTCCGGGCAGCAGCGCGAAGAGTCCACCGGTGACGACGGCGGACGCCGCGACGTCGACGTGGACGAGCGAGAAGGCGACCCCGATCGCGGCCGGCGGCATCGCGGCGATCATGAACTGGTAGAACTCCGGCAGCCCCCGCCCCGCGCACAGCCACGCCAGCCGGTCACCCAGCATCGCGCCGATCGCGGCCGCCACGAACACCAGCAGATCACCGCCGACCAGCACGGAGGCGGCCCCGGCCAGCAGCCCGCTCGCGGCGGTCAGCGCCCAGCCGGGGTAGGGGTGCCGGTTGCGGCGGATCTCCGCGAGCCGCCGGTAGGCCTCCTCCAGGGAGACATGGGTCTCGGGGTCGGTGAGGTCGTCGACGAGACGGAAGACGGCGGACAGGCGCGTGTAGTCGGTCCCGCGCCGCCGCACCGTCCGGGACGCGGTCACCGGGTCGTCGACGAGCGAGGGCTGGTACGAGATCGCCAGCAGCGTGAAGGTGACACCCGGCTCGCACCGGTCCAGCCCGTACGACCGGCAGACCGCGAACATCGCGGCCTCCACGTCCTCCGCGCCCTCACCGCCCGCCAGCAGCAACTCCCCGATACGCAGGGTCAGGTCGAGCACACGCGGGACGGCGGGGGCACCCTCCTCGGGCTTCTGCACCGGCTCCACGGCGGGCCGCTCGGCCACCGGCATGCGCAGCATCGTGCGCATCCGGTCCTGCCAGGGCGCGTCCTTGACGAGGCTGACCGCGGGGAACCCGGAGGCGGGCGTGAAGGCGGGCGGGGCGTCTTGGGCGCTGTAGGTGCTCGGCAGGCTGAACGCCGACCCCTCCGGCTCGGCGGCCGCCGGCTGCGGCGCCGCGAGCCCCTTCGGTACCGCGAACTCGGACGTCGTCTCCGGCTCACCGCCGCCGCCCTCGGGGACCTCGATGCCCTGAGGGACGGCGAACTCGGATGTCAGTTCCGGGTCGTACCGCGCCTCGTCCGACCTGGGCTTGCGGTCCTCCGCCTCCGTCACCTTCGCAACGCTCCCTGAACGACAACCTCACCTGAGCCTCAGTATGCGCATGACCGCTCCGGGGACACGAAAAACGGGCCCCACGCGTGCGTGCGGCCCGTTTCCCGGTGCTGTCCCCGGACGGTCTCAGTGACCGCCGGTCTCCTTGAAGCGCTTGTAGGACCGCTCGATCTCCGCCTCGGCGTCGGTGCGGCCGACCCAGTTGGCGCCCTCGACGGACTTGCCGGGCTCCAGGTCCTTGTAGACCTCGAAGAAGTGCTGGATCTCCAGACGGTCGAACTCCGACACGTGGTGGATGTCGCGCAGGTGCTCCACGCGCGGGTCGGTCGCCGGGACGCACAGCAGCTTGTCGTCGCCGCCGGCCTCGTCCGTCATCCGGAACATGCCGATCGCGCGGCACTTGATCAGGCAGCCCGGGAAGGTCGGCTCGTCCAGGATGACCAGCGCGTCCAGCGGGTCGCCGTCCTCGCCGAGGGTGTTCTCGACGAAGCCGTAGTCGGTCGGGTAGGCGGTCGAGGTGAAGAGACGACGGTCGAGGCGGATCCGACCGGTCTCGTGGTCCACCTCGTACTTGTTCCGCGAACCCTTCGGGATCTCGATCGTGACGTCGAACTCCACCGGTGGCTCCTCCATGATCAACACATAGTTCTGATGGTTAAGTGTCCCCCACGCAGGTGTGTGATCGCGAAAGGGGCTGGTGGTCGTGCCAGAGCTGAGGCCTTGGCAGTCCGCGAAACCGCGTGTGCGGAAGATCGCGGCCGCCGTACGACCGCGCCTGGCACGCCTGGTGACCGCCACGAAACCGCAGGTCACGCGGTTGCGGCGAGCGATGGGACCGCGGCTCGCCCGTGTCGCGCGCATGACGGGACCCCGGCTTGCCACCCTGGTCCGCCCCTCTCGACCTCGGCCCCGGACGACCAGGACCTGGCAGTACACCGTGGGCGCCGCCACGGCGGGGCTCGCGCTGGCCGCCGGTGCGGTGACCGCGGCGGGCCCCTGGGACGCCGACGGTCAGCGTACGGCCGAGCGGGACCGGGCCGCCGCCCTGGAGCGGACGGGTGGCACAGATCACGGCTCCGGTGCGGACTCCGTCACAGCCGACGGCGTGCCGGGCCCCGCGCCCAGCGCCGGGCCCGTCCTGACGGGGCTGGACGGCGCCACGAACACCGTGAAGTCGGCGCCCGCCGGAAAGTCCGTCGGCATCTCCGGAACGGCCGTCACGAGCCTCCTGGGGCCCCTCCTGAAGGCTCCGGCGCTCGGCAGCACCCGTACCGCCGTGGTCGTCGACGTGGCCACCGGCAGCCGCCTGTACGGCTCCGGTGCCGACACCGCCCTCACCCCCGCCTCCACCACCAAGATCGCCACCGCCGTCGCCGCCCTCTCCGCCCTGGGCCCCGACCACCGCATCACCACGCGCGTGGTCCTGGAACCCGGCACCAGGGAGGTCGTCCTGGTCGGCGGCGGCGACCCCACCCTGACCGCGCACAAGGACGCGGCCGGCTGGGCCAGCCTGCGCACCCTCGCCACCGAGACGGCGAAGGCGCTGACCGCGCGGGGCATCAGGCAGATCACCCTCTCGTACGACACCACGCTCTACTCCGGCCCGGACCTGCACGTCATCGGCGTCAACGAGAACCTCGCGCGCGTGAGCCCCCTGACGGCCGACGAGGGCCGCACCAACGACTCCGTCGAGGGACCGGTGACCAGGGTCGGCGACCCGGCGGCGGACGCGGCACGGAAGTTCGCGGGCTTCCTCGCGGACGCCGGCATCAAGGCCTCGTCACCCGGCACCTCCAAGGCGAGCAGCCGGGCCGAGCCCCTCGCCGCCGTCTCCTCACCGCCGCTGTCCTCGATCGTCGAACGCATGCTGACCAACAGCGACAACGACATCGCCGAGGCCCTGGCCCGCCAGACGGCGCTGGCCGGCGGCAGACCGGCCGGCTTCGACGGGGGAGCGGCCGCGATCGAGGCCCAGCTGACCAAGCTGGGCCTGCCGATGACCGGCGCCTCCTTCCACGACGGCAGCGGCCTCAACCGCGACGACCGGCTGACCGCGAACCTCCTCACGGCCCTCCTCGTCAAGGCCGCCGACGTGGACCAGCCTGGCCTGCGCGCGGTCCTCACGGGCCTCCCCGTCGCCCACTTCACCGGCACCCTCACCGCCCGTTACACGGACGGGGCGGCAGGCGTCGTACGCGCCAAGACCGGCACCCTGACCGGCGTCAACACCCTCGCGGGCACCGTCGTCGACAAGGACGGGCGCCTCCTGGCCTTCGCCTTCCTCACCGCGAACACGACCAACCCGGTGGCGGCTCAGGCGGCCCTGGACAAGACGGCGACGGCACTGGCGGGGCTGTAACCACGGCCTGCCGCCCGTGGCCAACATGGCCTGCCGCCTGCCGCCTGCCGCCTGCCGCCTGCCGCGCCGCCCGCCGGCAGCCGCACTACCGGACCGCCGTACCGCCGGACCGCGTACCGCCGTACCGCCTGCCGCGCCGCCCGCTGGCAGCCGTACCGCCGTACCGCCGTACCGCCTGCCGCGCCGCCCGCTGGCAGCCGTACCGCCGTACCGCCGTACCGCCGGGGCGCCGGGGCGCGGCCGCTGCTCGACTGCCGTGGGCAGGCGTTCCGCAGGGCGGAACGGGTGGGCACGGGCGACAGTGCCGGGCACCGGGGAACAACCCCCGCCCCTGCCGACGCAAGCCCCCAGCCCCACCCCACCGCACAAGTCACGCCAACCACACCAACCCCCACGGCCTGCCCCAAGCGGTAGCGCTAACGTACGGTTGACGCATGACGAGCATCGGTGGCGCTGCTTCATCTGGGATGGTCGACTGGAATCTCGCGGTGGCGACCGCGACCCGGCTCGTGCGGCCGGGCCCCGAGGTGAGCCGCGACGAGGCCCGGGCCATCGTCGCGGAACTGCGGCGGCACGCGAAGGCCTCGGAGGAACACGTCCGGGGCTTCACTCGTATGGGGACCGACGACATCCACGACACCCCCGTTCTGGTGGTCGACAGGCCCGGCTGGGTGAAGGCGAACGTCGCCGGTTTCCGCGAACTCCTCAAGCCGCTGCTCGAGAAGATGCAGGAGCGGCGCTCCGGCACCCCCGGCGGCGCGGTCCTCGGCGCGGTCGGCGGCAAGGTCACCGGCGTGGAACTCGGCATGCTGCTGTCGTTCCTGTCGTCCCGGGTCCTCGGCCAGTACGAGACCTTCGCCCCCTCCTCCCGCGACCTCCCGGCGGACGAGAACGGCGGCGGCCGGCTGCTGCTCGTCGCCCCGAACATCGTCCACGTGGAACGCGAACTCGACGTGCAGCCCCACGACTTCCGCCTGTGGGTGTGCCTGCACGAGGAGACGCACCGCACCCAGTTCACGGCGGTGCCCTGGCTGCGCGCCCATCTGGAGGGCGAGATCCAGTCGTTCCTGTCGGAGACCGACGTCGACCCGATGACCGTGCTCGAACGCATCAGGGACGCCGCCCAGTCCCTCGCAGGGAGCCGCCCCGAGGCCGAGGAGGACGACGGCGGACGCTCGTTCGTGGAACTGGTGCAGACCCCCGCCCAGCGCGAGATCCTCGGCCGCCTCACCGCCGTCATGTCCCTCCTGGAGGGCCACGCCGACTTCGTCATGGACGGCGTCGGGCCCGCGGTCGTGCCGACCGTCGCCGAGATCCGCGAGAAGTTCCAGCAGCGGCGCGCCAAGGGCGCCTCCCGGCTCGACACGACCCTGCGCAAGCTGCTCGGCCTGGATGCCAAACTCCGTCAGTACCGGGACGGCGAACGGTTCGTGCGGGCCGTCGTCGAGCAGGTCGGCATGGACGGCTTCAACCGGGTGTGGACCTCCCCGAACACCCTGCCGACCAAGGCGGAGATCGCCAAACCCGCGGACTGGGTCGCGCGGGTGCACCGCAAGGCCGAGTCGTGAGCCAGTGGACCCGTGGTGAACGGAAACCGGCCGACGGCAGGCGAACGCCCCTCCAATCACCCGTCCGAGGGACCGTGAGCGATGGGTAGGCGTGCGATGCTCGGGGAACGGCCCGTTTCTGTCACCATCGACACACTCTGAGTGACCGATCTCGGGTTCACCCCCCGAAAACTTCATGAAGGGAACCGGACATGGGTCCCCATCCTGCGGTCGCGGCGATACGCCTGGCGGTCCGCCGCGTCCTCCACGACATCCTCACCGACGACAGCCGCCACAGCCGCACCACCGGTGAGCGCACCGGCGGTCGGATCGGCGTGCGCCTCGCGCGCCCCGCCGGCGGCCTCCCCGAGGCCCCGGAGATCCCGGAGCAGACCCCGAACGAGCGGCCCCCCTCCCCGCTCGTCCTCGTCGCGTGCTCCGGCGGCGCCGACTCCATGGCGCTCGCCTCCGCCCTCGCCTTCGAGGCCCCCAAACTCGGCATCCGGGCGGGCGGCATCACCGTCGACCACGGCCTGCAGCCCGGCTCCGACCTGCGCGCCGAGGAGGTCGTCCTGCGGCTGCGGGAACTCGGCCTCGACCCCGTCGAGTCCATCACCGTGACCGTCGGCCGCGACGGCGGACCCGAAGCCGCCGCCCGCGACGCCCGCTACGCCGCCCTGGACGCCGCACTCGAACGGCACGGGGGCGCCGCGATCCTGCTCGGCCACACCAGGGACGACCAGGCCGAAACCGTCCTGCTCGGCCTCGCCCGCGGCTCCGGCATCCGCTCCCTGTCCGGAATGGCCGCGGTCTCGGGGGCCGGCGGCCGTTACCGCCGCCCGTTCCTCCAGCTGGACCGGCAGACCGCCCGCAAGGCCTGCATGGTCCAGGCCCTGCCCGTCTGGGACGACCCGCACAACACGGACCCGGCCTACACCCGCTCCCGGCTCCGCCACGAGGGCCTGCCCGCCCTGGAGAAAGCCCTCGGCAAGGGCGTCGTCGAGGCGCTCGCCCGCACCGCCCAGCTCTCCCGCGACGACGCCGACGCCCTCGACACCTGGGCCAGCCAGGCCGAGGCCTCCGTACGGGACGCCACGGGCCAGCTGGAGTGCGCCAAGCTCTACGCGCTGCCCCCCGCGGTCCGCCGCCGGATCCTGCGCCGGGCGGCCATCCAGGCGGGTGCACCGGCCGGTTCCCTGTTCGCCCGGCACATCGAGGAAGTCGACCGCCTCATCACCGGATGGCGAGGCCAGGGGGCCATCAATCTCCCCGGCAAAGTCGTCGCCCAGCGCCAGGGTGGCAGACTGGTGATTCGGCAAGGCTGAATCCCGACCTCACGGAGAGCTCCCCTGAGCTCCTCCCCGAGGCCGGGTAGGCCGGTGGGACGACCGACCGAAAGTGATGCGGGTGGACGCGAAAGACATGGGTGCCGACCTCCAGCAGGTGCTCATCACCAAGGAAGAGATCGACGCGAAGCTGGCCGAGCTGGCCGCGAAGATCGACGCGGAGTACGCGGGCAAGGACCTGCTCATCGTCGGCGTCCTCAAGGGCGCCGTGATGGTCATGGCGGACCTCGCCCGGGCGCTGTCCACCCCCGTCACCATGGACTGGATGGCCGTGTCCTCGTACGGCGCGGGCACCCAGTCCTCCGGTGTGGTGCGGATCCTCAAGGACCTCGACACCGACATCAAGGGCCGGCACGTCCTGATCGTCGAGGACATCATCGACTCGGGCCTGACCCTCTCCTGGCTGATCAACAACCTCGGCTCCCGCGAGCCCGAGACGCTGAAGATCTGCACCCTGCTGCGCAAGCCGGACGCGGCCAAGGTCGCGATCGACGTCGAGTGGGTCGGCTTCGACATCCCCAACGAGTTCGTCGTCGGCTACGGCCTCGACTACGCCGAGAAGTACCGCAACCTCCCGTTCGTCGGTACGCTCGCGCCTCACGTCTACGGCGGCTGAACCCCGGCTGATACGCCGCAGGGTCCAGTTGCGTAAGACGATCGGGAACCCCAGCGGGTTTCGCGCCGTTGGAGCATGCAGAGACGCGTTTCACCAGTCGTCCGCGCAGCTTCGTGCGGCTTCGGGCCACAATGCTGGGGTACCGTCAGAAGAACTGTCTTATCAAACTCACTATGGCAGGAGGGACGGGGCGACACCGCTCCGTATGGATGGACGTGAAGCGATACTTCCGTGGGCCGGTCATGTGGATCGTGCTGGCCGTCCTTGCCGTGGTCGTGTTGATGCAGGTCGTCGGCTCGTCCGGCGGCTACAAGACGGTGGACACCGGCCAGGTCGTGGCGGCGATCAATGACAACAAGGTGGAATCGGCCAAGCTGACCACCGGCGACGAGCAGACCATCAAGGTCACGCTCAAGAACGGCGAGAAGGTCGACGGCAGCTCGAAGATCCAGGCGAGCTACATCGGCGACCAGGGCGTGGCCCTCGCCAACACGCTGCAGACCAAGTACCAGGACAAGCAGATCACCGACGGCTACACCGTCGCGCCGACCAAGCAGAACGCCTTCGTCAGCGTCCTGCTCTCCCTGCTGCCCTTCGTCCTCATCGTGGTCGTCTTCCTGTTCCTGATGAACCAGATGCAGGGCGGCGGCTCCCGGGTCATGAACTTCGGCAAGTCCAAGGCGAAGCTCATCACCAAGGACACCCCGAAGACGACCTTCGCGGACGTCGCGGGCTGCGACGAGGCCGTCGAGGAACTCCACGAGATCAAGGAGTTCCTGCAGGAGCCGGCCAAGTTCCAGGCCGTCGGCGCCAAGATCCCCAAGGGCGTGCTCCTCTACGGCCGTCCCGGCACCGGCAAGACGCTCCTCGCGCGTGCCGTCGCCGGCGAGGCAGGGGTTCCCTTCTACTCGATCTCCGGTTCCGACTTCGTCGAGATGTTCGTCGGTGTCGGTGCCTCCCGGGTCCGTGACCTCTTCGAGCAGGCCAAGGCGAACGCCCCGGCGATCGTCTTCGTCGACGAGATCGACGCGGTCGGCCGCCACCGCGGCGCCGGCCTCGGCGGCGGTCACGACGAGCGCGAGCAGACGCTGAACCAGCTGCTCGTCGAGATGGACGGCTTCGACGTCAAGGGCGGCGTGATCCTCATCGCCGCGACGAACCGGCCCGACATCCTCGACCCGGCGCTGCTGCGCCCCGGCCGCTTCGACCGCCAGATCGCGGTCGACCCGCCGGACCTGCAGGGTCGCCTGGAGATCCTCAAGGTCCACCAGAAGGGCAAGCCGGTCGCGCCCGACGTCGACCTCGCGGCGGTCGCCCGCCGTACCCCGGGCTTCACCGGCGCCGACCTGTCGAACGTGCTGAACGAGGCGGCGCTGCTCACGGCCCGCAGCGACCGCAAGCTCATCGACAACCAGATGCTCGACGAGGCGATCGACCGCGTGGTCGCGGGCCCGCAGAAGCGGACCCGGATCATGTCGGACAAGGAGAAGAAGATCACCGCGTACCACGAGGGCGGCCACGCCCTGGTCGCGGCGGCCTCACCGAACTCCGACCCGGTCCACAAGATCACCATCCTGTCCCGCGGCCGCGCCCTCGGCTACACGATGGTCCTGCCGGACGAGGACAAGTACTCGACCACGCGCAACGAGATGCTCGACCAGCTCGCCTACATGCTGGGCGGCCGCGCGGCCGAGGAACTGGTCTTCCACGACCCGACCACCGGCGCTGCCAACGACATCGAGAAGGCCACGGCCACCGCCCGCGCGATGGTCACGCAGTACGGCATGACCGAGCGTCTCGGCGCGATCAAGTTCGGCGGCGACAACACCGAGCCCTTCCTCGGCCGTGAGATGTCCCACCAGCGCGACTACTCGGAAGAGGTCGCCGCCCTGGTGGACGAGGAAGTCAAGAAGCTGATCGAGAACGCGCACAACGAGGCCTGGGAGATCCTGGTCGAGAACCGCGACGTCCTCGACAACCTGGTGCTCCAGCTCCTGGAGAAGGAGACCCTGGGCAAGGAGGAGATCGCCGAGATCTTCTCCGCCATCGTCAAGCGCCCGGCCCGGCCCGCCTGGACCGGCTCCTCCCGCCGCACGCCGTCCACCCGCCCGCCGGTGCTCTCCCCGAAGGAGCTCGCACTGACCAACGGGGCCAACGGCGCCACCCCGGCGATCAGCACCGCCAAGGCCACGGCGGCCGAATCCGCCCCCGGGGTCGAGAAGGCTCCCGAGGACCGCCCCGAGAGCTGACTCACACCGGCCTCACCTGGCTCGGAATGGATGCCGCGCCCCCCAGGACCTAGCCTGGGGGGCGCGGCATTTCCGTAATGCCTGTACATGAGGCGCGTGATCCACATGTGCCCACCCTGAGGAACGAGGCACCCCAGATGACCGACCCCGTGACCCTGGACGGCGAAGGCACCATCGGCGAGTTCGACGAGAAGCGCGCCGAGAACGCCGTACGCGAACTCCTCATCGCGGTCGGCGAGGACCCGGACCGCGAGGGCCTGCGGGAGACTCCGGCGCGGGTGGCGCGGGCCTACAAGGAGATCTTCGCGGGGCTGTGGCAGAAGCCCGAGGGCGTCCTGACCACCACGTTCGACATCGGGCACGACGAGATGGTGCTCGTGAAGGACATCGAGGTCTACAGCACATGTGAACACCATCTGGTCCCGTTCCACGGCGTCGCCCACGTCGGGTACATCCCGTCGGTGACCGGGAAGATCACCGGGCTGTCCAAACTGGCCCGGCTGGTCGACGTCTACGCCCGCCGCCCGCAGGTGCAGGAACGTCTCACTACGCAGATCGCGGACTCGCTGATGCAGATCCTGGAGCCACGGGGCGTCATCGTGGTCGTCGAGTGCGAGCACATGTGCATGTCGATGCGGGGGATCCGCAAGCCCGGCGCGAAGACCATAACGTCGGCGGTCCGCGGCCAGCTGCGGGACGCGGCCACCCGGAACGAGGCGATGAGCCTCATCATGGCTCGCTGACGGCTGCCCTGCCCGGGGTCACGCCACCGGCTCGGCCCCGGTGTGGTTGTCGTCGTCGTCCTCCGGGAGCTTGCACACCCGTTCCAGGAAGATGGCCGCTGCTATGACGGCGATGCCGGCGACGACCGAGAAGGCCGCGTAAAGGGCCTGGTCACGGCGGGTGGGGAGGTCGAGGAGTTCGAGGAGGAAGACGCCGGTGCCGCCGTACATGCCGGCGACGAGCGCGGCGACGAGGGCACTGGCCTGGCCGAAGACGACGGCGCGGGCCGCCATCAGGGGGTCGACACCCTTGGCGCCGGGGCGGCGCTCGCGCTGGGCCTTGAGGCGGGCGCGCAACGAGAGCGCGGTGGAGAGCAGGACCACGGCGATCAGGGCGAGGACGATCGGGGCGGCCACCGGCACGCTCGGCAGGGTCCCCACCGCGTTCCAGAGGCGGGCGGCCGCCCAGGACAGCACTCCGGCCACGACGAAGACGCCGGCCAGCACCCTGATCCGCAGCTCTTTCACTGTTTTCCTTCAGCTCCCCCGCAGCGATGTGGTCGTCTCGACCTTAACGACTACTCGGGCAGTCGGAGTTCCAGGTCCCCGCGCGCTTCCACACCGTGCCGGGTGACGGCGGCCAGGAGGTCCGCGACCGTGCCGCGGCCGGGCAGCAGGGCCTCGGGGTCGACGTCGTACCAGGGCGCGAGCACGAAGGCGCGCTCGTGGGCGCGCGGGTGCGGGAGGGTGAGGTGCGGGTCGTCGGAGACGACGTCGGCGTAGGCGACGATGTCGACGTCGAGGGTGCGCGGGCCCCAGTGCTCGTCCCGTACCCGGTTGAACGCCTCCTCGACGGCGTGTGCCCGCTCCAGCAGGGAGGACGGCGGGAGGGTGGTCTTCAGCACCACGATCGCGTTGTAGTACGTCGGCTGGCTGCCGGGCTCGACGCCCCACGGCTCCGTCTCGTACACCGGCGACACGGCCTTGATGCGGACGCCGGGGGTGTCCTCCAGGGCGTCGACGGCGCCCTGGAGGGTCTCCAGGCGGTTGCCGAGGTTGGAGCCGAGGGCGACCACGGCGCGTTTGGGGTTGGACAGGGTCGTGTCGGCGGCGTCGACCTGCTCGACGACGGAGGCGGGCACCGGCTGGACGGTCGGGTCGCTCGGGCCCCGCAGGGAGGATGCGGTCATACTCGGCTCCGGGTGATGGTGACGGTGACGTCGTCGAAGGGGACGGTGATGGGCGCGTCCGGCTTGTGGACCTGGACCTCGACCTCTCTTACCCCCTCGTGCTTGAGGCAGACCTGGGCGATCCGCTCGGCGAGCGTCTCGATCAGGTTCACCGGTTCCCCCTCGACCACGGCGACGACCTCCTCGGCCACGATGCCGTAGTGCACGGTCTTCGTCAGGTCGTCGTCGGCCGCCGCCGGACGGGTGTCCAGCCCGAGGGCGAGGTCCACGATGAAGGTCTGGCCCTCCTCGCGCTCCTTCGGGAAGACACCGTGGTGCCCGCGGGCCCTCAGGCCGCGCAGCGCGACACGATCCACGCGAATCACTCCTGCAATCGTCGGTGTGCGGCCGGACCGCATCGCGTGCGGGCGATGGACCGGCCTCACACGAATCTACCTGCGGGCACCGACAGAGCCGGGATACGGGGCGTGGGGTTCTTCGGGGTGCGGCAGGGTTCATCGGGTGTTTCCCCCGGAGAACCCGGTGGCTCACGGGCCGGTGGCCGTCCCTACTCGCGAGTTCGTGATTCCAGCCACTTCTTGGTCCGCCAGGGGATGTCCCGCGCTCAGGAGGGCGTGTCGTCCTCTTCGTCCTCGTCGGTCTCGGCCAGCACCGGGGAGGCGTGGTGGGACCAGAGCTTCCAGCCGTCCCGGGTGCGCCGGAACACGTTCGTGGCGACGACCAGCTGTCCGACCAGCGGGCCGAGTTCCTGGCCGCCCTCGGGGGCGGGGCCGCCGCTGAGGATGTTCTCCGTGCAGGTCACCAGGGCGGTGTCGCCGGTGACGGAGACGTGCACGTCGGTGAGGAAGAACTGGATGTAGTCGGTGTTCGCCATGATCAGCGCGTACGACCGCAGGACCTCGCCCCGGCCGGTGAGCACCGGCCAGCCCGGATGCACGCAGGAGATCACGCCACTGTCGGCGGGGTCGTGGTACTCCTCGTCGACGCCCAGGTCGGCGGGGGTGAGCCAGAGGCCGGAGACCGCCTCGAAGTCGCCGTTCTCCAGGGCCTCGTAGAAGGCGGTGTTGGCGGCCTCGACCTGCTCGACGTCGGTATGGGGGGCGCTCACCGGGCTCCTTCGCCCGGCGCGTCGGTTCCGGTGCGCGCTCCCTCTATTGCACGCGCGACCCGTACCGCGTCGGCCGTGGCGCGTACCTCGTGCACGCGCACCGCCCATGCGCCGGCGTGCGCCGCGAGCGCGGAGACGGCGGCCGTCGCGGCGTCGCGCTCCCGGGCCGGCGGGGGCGCTCCTTCGGGTCCGGCCAGGACCCGGCCGAGGAACCGCTTGCGGGAGGCGGCGACGAGGAGGGGGTGGCCCAGGGCGTGCAGCCGGTCGAGACGGGCGAGCAGGGCCAGGTCGTGCTCGGAGTTCTTGGAGAAGCCGAGGCCGGGGTCGACGACGATCCGGTCGGGGGAGACGCCGCCGGCCAGGACGGCGTCCACGCGCGCGTGGAGCTCGTCGAGGACCTCGCCGACGACGTCGTCGTACACGCCCTTGACGTTGCCGCCCGCCAGGAAGCCGCGCCAGTGCATGACGACGAAGGGGGCGCCGGAGTCGGCGACGACGGGGATCATGTCGGGGTCGGCGAGGCCGCCGCTGACGTCGTTGACGAGGGCGGCGCCGGCGGCGAGGGCCTGCCGGGCGACGGAGGCGCGCATGGTGTCGACGGAGACGACGACGCCTTCGGAGGCGAGGCCGCGGACGACGGGGACGACCCGGCGCAGTTCCTCGTCCTCGTCGACGCGGGTGGCGCCCGGGCGGGTGGACTCGCCGCCGACGTCGACCAGGTCGGCGCCCTGGGCGCCGAGGTCGAGGCCGTGCTTGACGGCGGCGGTCGTGTCGAACCAGCGGCCGCCGTCGGAGAAGGAGTCGGGGGTGACGTTCACGACCCCCATGACCGCGCACCGGTCCCATGCCGGAAGGCCTGCCACCTGGCCACGTCCGCTGTGGTTGCTCATACGTTCAGCGTAGGCCCAGGGCCCTGTGGCCAGCCCCGTGGCCCGAGCGGCGCCCTCAGGGCTGGAGGGGGCGGGCGTCCGCTCGGGCCGGTCAGGGGGTCAGGCCGCCCGTACACCCTGTTCGGCGATGCTGTGGGCGCAGGGGCGGGGAGTGGGCGCCTGGCGGCGCAGGAAGCGGGGCAGCGGGAGGGCGAGGCTGACGAAGCCCTCGGCCTGCATGGCGGCGAGGCCGATGCGCGGGAGGTCGCCGGAGGCCCGGTAGACCACGAAGCGCGGCTCCCAGCGGGGCTGGAACTTGGCGTTGAACTTGTACAGCGACTCGATCTGGAACCAGCGGGAGAGGAACACCAGCAGTCCGCGCCAGGCGCGCAGCACCGGTCCGGCGCCGATCTTCTCGCCGCGGGCGAGCGCCGAGCGGAACATCGCGAAGTTGAGCGAGATCCGGGTGATGCCGAGCTTCGGGGCCGCCTGGAGGGCGGCCACGATGAGCAGTTCGTTCATGCCGGGGTCGGCGGAGCGGTCGCGGCGCATCAGGTCGAGGGAGACGCCGTCGGTGCCCCAGGGCACGAAGTGCAGGATCGCCTTGAGGTCGCCGTACTGGCCGGGCGTCTCGTCCGCCTTGTGGGCGGTGGCGATCAGGCAGTCACCGTCGGCGGCGTCGCCGATGCGGCCGAGCGCCATGGAGAAGCCACGCTCGGTGTCGGTGCCGCGCCAGTCCTCGGCAGCCCGGCGGATGCGGTCGAGTTCGGCCTCGCCGAGGTCACGGATGCGCCGTACCCGGGTTTCGTAGCCGGCCCGCTCGATGCGCTTGACCATCTGGCGCACGTTGCGCATCGCGCGTCCGGCGAGCGAGAAATCCGCCACGTCCACCACCGCCTCGTCGCCCAGTTCGAGGGCGTCCAGGCCGGTCTCGCGGGTCCACACCTCGCCGCCCGTCTCCGAGCAGCCCATGACGGCGGGGGTCCAGGAGTGGGCCTTGGCCTCGTCCATGAAGCGTTCGATGGCGCCGGGCCAGGCCTCGACGTCGCCGATCGGGTCGCCGCTGGCGAGCATCACGCCGGAGACGACGCGGTAGGTGACCGCCGCCTTGCCGCTGGGGGAGAAGACGACCGCCTTGTCGCGGCGGAGCGCGAAGTGGCCGAGGGAGTCGCGGGCGCCGTGCTTCTCCAGGAGGGCGCGCAGCTGGGTCTCGTCCTCCTCGGTGAGGTGGGCGGCGGGGTGTTCGGGGCGGAAGGCGAGGTAGATGGTGGTGACCGCGGTGATCAGGCCGAGGGCGCCGAGGGAGAAGGCGACCGTCCAGGAGGTGGAGCCCTCGTAGTCGACGGGGCCCTCGAAGCCGAACAGGCCGTACAGGACGTGGGTGATGCGGTCGGCCAGGCTGGGGTCGCCGATGGTGCGCTTGGGGTGCGCGCTGACGATGACCAGGCCGAGCGCGAGCGAACCGGCGCTCATGAGGACGAAGTTGGCGAGCGCGCGCCACCTGCTGCGCGGGTCGGGCAGCGCCTTGAACTCGTCACGATGGATCACGAGCGGCACGAACAGGGCCAGCGAGATCAGCGCGCCGATGACCGAGTGCCGGTACACGAACTGGGAGACCGCACCGGCCGGCAGCAGAGCGACCGCGGCCCGCCAGGCCCGGCGCTTGCGCCGCTTGAGCCCGTGCGCGAGCAGCAGCAACAGCACGCCGACGCTGAGCGAGAGCGCCGCGGCGAACGGGCCGAGCGAGCCCGGCAGCACCTCGGCGATGGCGTGCATACGGCTGTGACGGAAGCGCGGGAACACGCCCGCGGCGATGTCCAGGACGCCCACGACCGCGCACGCCCTGCCGACCAGGGCGGGGACGGCCTCGGGGCGCGGGCCACGGACTATGCGCCGCGCCCGGCCTGATCGGCTCGGAACCTCGCCCGACATTTCCCCATCTATCCTGACAGACATCGCATCCCGTAGTTCTGCGAGAGACCTTGGATCCGGGCCCGATTCGGGCATCCGGCGACATTGCGCCCTCTAGGACGGTGTCTCGGGGGGAGAGGTTCACTCCCCACCGGAAAGCCGGTTCAAAGGCCAGGGAAAGCCCGGGGCAAGCCTCGCTGAAAGCAGCGGAGGTCACGGGGGAAAGCGCAGGCAGGAAGCACCTCATGGGTCTCACGAGTAATAAACTGCTGGCATTGACGATCTTGTCCGCCGTACTGCTGTTCGTAGGCACGGTGTGGCTGTGGCCCCGGCTCGCCCGCCGTGACTGGCGGGCCGTCAGCGGCCGTGTCGGTCTTCTGCTGGCCACCCAGCTGGCACTCTTCGCGTGCGTCGGGGTGGCGGTCAACCAGGCTTTCGGTTTCTACGCGAGCTGGGCGGACCTGCTCGGCACGGAGACCGACCAGGGCGTCGTCGTCGACCACGCGGCCGGCCCGCTCCAGGTGATGTCCACCTCCGAGGTGCACGGCATGGGCGGCTCGTTGCCCCGCACGGCCGGTCAGATCCAGCAGGTCGGCATAGTCGGCCGTACGACGCACATCACCACGCCCGCGTACGTGTACCTGCCGCCGGAGTACTTCCAGCCGCAGTACCGCACGCGGACGTTCCCGGTGGTGGTCGTCCTCAGCGGCTATCCGGGCACCGCCAGCGCGCTGGTCGACAAGCTGTACTATCCGCGCACCGCGCAGCACCTGGTCAGGGACGGGAAGATGCGGCCGACGATCCTGGTGATGCTGCGCCCCACGGTCGCGCCGCCCCGGGACACCGAGTGCGTGGACGTCCCGCACGGGCCGCAGACCGAGACCTTCTTCGCCAAGGACCTGCCCGACGCCGTGCGCGCGCACTACCGGGCCGCCGTGAAGCCGGGCGGCTGGGGCATCGTCGGCGACTCGACCGGCGGGTACTGCGCACTCAAGCTCGCCGTGCACCACCCCGGCGTGTACGCGGCCGCGGCCGGGCTCTCCCCGTCGTACAAGGCGCCCCTCGACCCCACGACCGGCGACCTCTTCCACGGCGACCGGAATCTCGAGCACCGCGCGGACCTGTGGTGGTTCCTGAAGCACGAGCCGGCCCCGGACACCTCCCTGCTGGTCACCAGCAGCAAAGTCGGGGAAACCAACTACAAGGCCACGCTGAAATTCATCGCGAGCGTGGAGGCCACCGAGCGGACCCGGATCTCGTCGATCATCCTCGACAGCGGCGGCCACAACTTCAACACCTGGCGCCGCGAGATCCCCGCGACCCTCCAGTGGCTCAGCGGCCGATTGAGCGGCGGCTGAGTCCGGGCTCTGCCGGTACCGTGTGCGGACTTCGTTGTCGCTGTGTTTTTACGGGCCGGGGCACCACGATTCGCCTACGCGCGGTAAGTTTCTGGCCATGCCACGTGGACGCCACCGTCATTCCCCGCCTTTGCACAGGCTGTTGCCTCCTTCGGCGATCGCCGGTGTCTCCCTCGTCTGCGCCTTGGGCCCCTGGTTGTTCTCCCAACCCACGGTGCTGCGCACCCTGGCCGCGATAGCCGCGGCCACCGCGGCCGTCGGCGCCGCCGTCATGCGGCGCTGGGACAGCGAGGCGGGCAAGCAGGTGGCCGACCTCGCACGCGCGCGTGCGAGCGACGAGTGGCGCCACGAGGAGCGGATCGCCGAGCTGGAGACCGACCTGGAGGAGTCGCGGGAGCTGCGCGCCAAGCTGGAGCAGCGGCTGCGCGCGAAGCGGTCGGAGCTGGCGGGGCTGCGCAACGAGCACGCGTCCCTGCTGCGCCGTTACGCCACCGCCGAGACGGAGCGTGCGAGCGCCCTGGAGGGCCGCCGCCTGCTGGAGATCGAGGCCGCCGAACCGTCGAACGCGCTCCCGGCGCCCCGCAAGGCGGAGGAGGCGGAGCAGTCCGCGGCCCCCGCCGAGGAGAAGACCGCGGAGAAGGCCGAGGGCAAGGCCGCGGACGGGTCCGAGGCGCTGACGGTCGAGGAGACGGCGCCCGCGATCTTCTCGCCGGAAGGCTCCAAGCTGTTCCTCCGGGCCAAGGTGGCATTGGCCCGGTTCGACGAGAAGGACGCTCCGAAGGACGGGACCGACGCGGGCGCCGAGGCTCAGGGCGCGGCGGAGACGGCCGCCGGGACCGAGGCCGCCCCGGCGGGCGAGAGCGCGCCGGAGGACGAGGCACAGGGGCAGCCCGAGGCGGCCGACGGGCACGGGCGTGCGGCCGCCGCCACCACGGCCGGACCGGAGGCGGAGGACACCACCCCGGCGCCGGCGGAGCAGGACGCCCACCCCACGACGGCACCGTCCGCCCGTTCCGTGCAGCCCTCGGGCCACTTCACGGTGCCCACCGCGGTGGCGGTGCTGCCGGCCGCGCCCATCCCGCGCCCGCTGGTCACCGGCGGCTTCGACTTCTTCGGCACCCAGAAGGGCTCGCCCGCGGGCGGCCTGGACGCCATGCACAACGAGGACCTCGCGGACGTCGTCGGCCAGGAGGCGCTCGCGCTCCACAAGGCCGAGTCCGAGGCCGAGTTCAAGCCCGCGCAGGCGCGAGGTGTCAGCCAGGTCATCGACCTGACCGCGCACGACGAGACGGAACAGATCAACCTCGGCGGCCTGCGCAGCGCCGCGTCCTGAACATGCGGCCCGGTCCTGCGCCGGGGACGGCCGGTGGTCGGGTGCGGCGCCGTCGTGGCCGGTCGCGCAGTTCCCCGCGCCCCTGAAGGGGCGCTCACCGCAGCGACCTGCTTTTAGGGGCGCGGGGAACTGCGCGACCAGCCCCCACTCACCCGCACCCGACCACCGGCCGGACCGGCCGTCAGGCCATCCAGCGGTCCGGCCGCGCCGTCCGGCGGCCCGTCCGTGACCGCTCGGCCTGCTTCCGCAGCAGCGCCGCCGCCTCCTCAGCGCCCCGCAGCCGGGCCGTCACGGTCTTGTTCGCCCCGGTGTCCACATAAACGTCCGCGACGCGCCACAGCCGCTCCCAGGGCCCCTGGGTCAGCCGTACGCTCTGGACCTTGGCGTGCGGTACGAGCGACAGCTTCCGGCGCAGCAGCCCGTGCCGCGCCGCGAACACCGCCTCCGTGACCGCGAGCCCGTACCCGCGCCACCACAGCGGCACGCACCACCGGGCCCGCCCCGGCGGCCGCAGCAGCTCACCGGGCACGGTCACACCGGGCAGCACGCGCGCGACGACCGACTCGGCGACCGCGCGCGGCGCGACCGGGACCAGCACCGAGTTCGCCGACCCGGCCACGTCCAGCTCGACCCGCACCCAGCGCAGCGGCCGCCACATCAGCGGCTCCACGATCCGCACGGTCTGCACCCGCCCCGGCGGCACCGTCTCGTGCGTGCGGTCGAGGAGCCCGTGGTCGATGCGCAGTCCGTCAGGGGACTCGCCGACCGTCCAGTCGTACTCCCCGACGAACCGCCCCACACTGGTCGTGGCCGCCGCGCCGAGCAGCGGCACTGCGGTCGCGAGTACCGTCCACACGCTGTGGGTGCCCAGCCAGAGGAGCGGCGGGGCCACGAGGGCGGCGGCCAGGGAGCCCCAGGTGGCGCCCGTCAGCACGATCGAGAGCGCGAGCTTCGCCGGGGGCACCCGCATCAGCTCGTGCGCCGGCGCCTCGCCTACCTCGTGCGCCGTCTCCGGCGCGAACCCGGCGGCGCGCGCGAGCAGTTCCGCGCGGAGCGCACGCGCCTCGCCCTGGCCGAGGAAGGCCAGTTCGTCCTTCTTGTCCGTGCCGACGACGTCTATCCGCAGCTTGGCGACGCCCGCCACGCGTGCCAGGAGCGGCTGGGTGACGTCGACGGCCTGGATCCGCTCGAGGCGGATGTGCGCGGTGCGCCGGAACAACAGGCCCGTGCGTATGCGCAGTTCGCTGTCGGTCACCGAGAAGTAGGTGAACCACCAGGTGAGGAAGCCGTACAGGGCACCCGCCGTGACCAGGGCGGCGAGCCCGCCCAGGACCATGGTCGTGGTCAGCTTCGTCAGCTGCTCCTGCGCCTGGTTCGGGTCGTGCACCGCCCAGCCGGTGAGCACCGCGACCGGCGCCCAGGCCCGCCGGAACGGCGTCACCGGGTGCAGCCGCCGCTCGCCGGCGGCCTTGCCCGCGCGTATGGCGCCCTCGACGCCCGGCGCGGTCACAGTCCCGCCGATCGGGCCTCGCCGAGCTCGGTGAGCCGGTCGCGGAGCCGTTCCGCCTCGGCCGGGTCCAGGCCGGGGATCGTCGCGTCGGTGGCCGCGGCCGCGGTGTGCAGCTGCACGGTGGCGAGCCCGAAGTGCCGCTCGACGGGCCCCGAGGTCACCTCCACCAGCTGCATCCGCCCGTACGGCACCACGGTCTCCTCGCGCCACAGCACCCCGCGGGTGATCAGCAGGTCGTCGGCGCGCTCGGCGTACCGCCAGGAGCGCCAGTTGCGGCCCAGCAGCACCCAGCCCCAGGCCAGCGCGGCCAGCGGCAACAGCGCGAGGGCCGCCCACTCCGGGCCCGCGAGCAGGCCGGGCAGCAGTCCCAGGGCCAGGGCGAGCAGCCCCAGCCACACCACCAGCAGCAGCCGGCGCATCCGCAGCAGGCCGGGCGGCAGCCCCGTCCAGACCGGCTCGGTCCCCGTGGTCTCGGCGCCGGCGGCGCTCCCCGTCTCCATGGGGCCAGCGTACGTAGGGGAGACTGGGTCCATGACGCCTACGACGCAGACCACGGTCGGGATCGGCGGCGCCGCCGAGAGCACCGACATGGTGCTCAACATCGGCCCCCAGCATCCCTCCACGCACGGCGTGCTGCGGCTGCGGCTGGTGCTGGACGGCGAGCGGATCGTCTCCGCGGAGCCGGTGATCGGCTACATGCACCGGGGCGCGGAGAAGCTCTTCGAGGCCCGCGACTACCGGCAGATCATCATGCTCGCCAACCGCCACGACTGGCTGTCGGCCTTCTCGAACGAGCTGGGCGTGGTCCTCGCCGTCGAGCGCATGCTCGGCATGGAGGTACCGGTCCGCGCGGTGTGGACCCGCACCCTGCTCGCCGAGCTGAACCGGGTCCTCAACCACCTGATGTTCCTCGGCTCCTACCCCCTGGAGCTGGGCGGCATCACCCCGGTCTTCTACGCGTTCCGCGAGCGCGAGGAGCTGCAGAACGTCATGGAGGAGGTCTCCGGCGGGCGCATGCACTACATGTTCAACCGTGTCGGCGGCCTCAAGGAGGACCTGCCGGCCGGCTGGACCGCACGCGCGCGTGCAGCCGTGGCCGACGTGCGTTCCCGCATGGACGTCTTCGACGACCTGGTCCTCGGCAACGAGATCTTCCGCGGCCGCACCCGGGGCGTGGGCGTCCTCGCGCCGGAGGCCGTGCACGCGTACGGCGTGAGCGGGCCCATCGCACGCGCCTCGGGCGTCGACTTCGACCTGCGCCGGGACGAGCCCTACCTGGCCTACGGCGAGCTCCAGGAGACCCTGAAGGTCGTCACCCGGGCCGAGGGCGACTGCCTGGCCCGCTTCGAGTGCCTCCTGGAGCAGACCCACAACGCCCTGGACCTGGCCGACGCCTGCCTGGACCGGCTCGCCGACCTGCCGCCGGGACCGATCAACCAGCGGCTCCCCAAGGTCCTCAAGGCACCCGAGGGCCACACCTACGCCTGGACCGAGAACCCTCTCGGCATCAACGGCTACTACCTCGTCAGCAAGGGCGAGAAGACCCCGTACCGGCTGAAACTGCGCTCGGCGTCCTACAACAACATCCAGGCCCTGACCGAACTGCTGCCGGGGACGCTGGTGGCGGACATGGTCGCGATCCTGGGGTCGCTGTTCTTCGTGGTGGGGGACATCGACAAGTAAGGGTGAGGGAGAGCGCGCGACGTGAGCGGCTAGATCAGCGTGTCCTCGATCCCCACCGGCTGGAGCAGCCAGAGGAAGTCGCCGAGGCCGCCGGGGGCGGTGAGTTCGGCGGCCTCGCCCGCGGTCGCCAGGGCGCGCACGTATGCGGCGGGGTTCGTGGAGGCGAGGGTGAGCGGGGGGCGGGCGCCGACCAGGCCGAGGGCGCGCAGGGCGTCGCGCTGCGTGCACAGGAGCGCTTCGGGCAGCCTGAGCGCCGGGTCGAGCGCCGTGCACGCGTCCAGCGCCACATGCGCCGTGATGTCGCACGCCCCGTCCGGCACGGGGGCCGTCGCGCGGCCCTCGCGGAAGCCGGTGAGCGTCCCGAACGGGGGGCGCGTGTCCACGGTGTGCGCGTAGTCCACGGCCACCGCGAGACCCCGCTGGAGGCTGGTGACGGCGGACGCCCACGCCCGGTCCCGGGGCAGCCCGATCTCCGCGCGCAGGCCCGGTTCGGCGCCCAGCGGCCACCACCGCGCGAGCCACTGCGCCTCCGCGCCCGACACCCGCTCGCCGAGCAGCTCGGTGCCGTCCCGGCGGACGTGCACCAGCCGGGGCACTCCGGCCGGGTCCACCTCGGCCACCTCGACCGGCACGTTGTCCAGCCATTCGTTGGCGAAGAGCAGGCCCCGGACGGTGCGCGGGAGCTCGGTCAGCCAGGTGATCCGGTCGGGCAGGCCCGGCGGGCGGTCGGCGAGTTCGACGGCGTACGCACGCGTGCGGGCCGCCACGCCCGCCGGCAGGGCCGCGAGCACGCCGGTGACCAGTTCGCCCCGGCCGGCGCCCATGTCGACGAAGTCCAGCTCCTCGGGGCCGTCCAGGGCCTCGTCGACCCGGCACAGCAGTTCGGCCACGGCCTCGGCGAACAGCCGCGAGGCATGCACCGACGTGCGGAAGTGCCCGGCCGGGCCCTCCGGCCGGCGGTAGAAGCCGCCGGGGCCGTACAGGGCCGCCTCCGTGGCCGCACGCCAGCCACGGGCGTCGTCCGCCGTCTCTCGCGTCGCCTCATCCGTCACCGGGCCAGACTAGGCGCACAGGTGATCACCTTCTCCACCTTGCGGAGTACGCCTGCGGAACAGGGATCGGTCCTCCGGTTGACCCCTGCACCTATCACGCTTCCCTACTCTGGGTTACGTGCAGCGCCTCTATGACTTCCTCCGCAGGCACCCGACATGGGTCGACAGCTTCTGGGCCGTCGTCCTGCTCGGGCTCTCCGGCGCGAGCATCTGGAAGCTCGGTGAGGCCCAGGCGCACCACGGATCCAGGCCCGCCATGCTGGCCGTGTCCGTCGTGATGAGCGTCGTCGTCGCGCTGCGCCGCCGTTTCCCGGAGCCGATGCTGCTGCTGGCCGCGGCCACCGGCCTGGCCCAGCTGGTGCTGGACGTGGAGACGACCCTCGCCAACTTCGCCATGCTGGTGATCGTCTGCACGAACGCCGCCGTCGGCGCCCGCTGGGCGTCCCGGTTCGGCCTCTACGCCGGGCTGGGCGCCGCGCCCCTGGCGCAGATCCGGTGGCCGCAGCAGGAGGCGAGCTTCCCGGGGCACGTCGCGATCGTGCTGTTCCAGACCGTGCCGTTCGTGCTCGCCTGGGTGCTCGGCGACTCCATGCGCACCCGCCGCGCCTACTTCGCGCAGCTGGAGGAGCGCGCCGCCCGGCTGGAGAAGGAGCGCGAGGCGCAGGCCAAGGTCGCGGTCGCCGCGGAACGCGCCCGGATCGCACGCGAGCTGCACGACGTGGTCGCGCACAACGTCTCGGTGATGGTGGTCCAGGCCGACGGCGCCGCCTACGTCCTGGACGCCGCCCCCGACCAGGCGAAGAAGGCCCTGGAGACGATCTCCTCCACCGGCCGCCAGGCCCTCGCCGAGATGCGCCGCCTGCTGGGCGTGCTGCGCACCGGCGAGCACAAGGAGGTCGGCGAGTACGTCCCGCAGCCCGACGTCGAGCAGATCGACGACCTCATCGAGCAGTGCCGCACCTCAGGCCTGCCCGTCGACTTCAAGGTCGAGGGCACCCCGCGCCCGCTGCCGAGCGGCGTCGAGCTCACGGCGTACCGGATCGTGCAGGAGGCGTTGACCAACACCCGCAAGCACGGCGGCCCCAACGCGGGCGCCAGCGTGCGGCTGGTCTACTTCGACGACGGACTCGGCCTGCTGGTCGAGGACGACGGCAAGGGCGCCCCGCACGAGATGTACGAGGACGGCGGCGCCGACGGCCAGGGGCACGGCCTGATCGGCATGCGCGAACGCGTCGGCATGGTGGGCGGCACCCTCGACGCGGGCCCCCGCCCGGGCGGAGGATTCCGCATCAGTGCCCTGCTGCCGCTCAAACCGGCGCATTGACGCAGACGCACGCCCCCGATTGACACCTGTCACGCCCCCAGGCCGAGGGGCGGAACACGACGAAGAACAAGAGAAGAACAAGAAACGGAAGAGGACCCGATGACGATCCGCGTGATGCTCGTCGACGACCAGGTGCTGCTGCGCACCGGGTTCCGGATGGTGCTCGCGGCCCAGCCGGACATGGAGGTCGTCGCCGAGGCGGGCGACGGCGTCGAGGCCCTCCAGGTGCTGACGTCCACCGCCGTGGACGTCGTCCTGATGGACGTGCGCATGCCCAAGCTGGACGGTGTGGAGGCCACCCGCCGCATCTGCGAGCAGCCGGACGCGCCCAAGGTGCTCATCCTGACCACCTTCGACCTCGACGAGTACGCCTTCTCGGGGCTGAAGGCGGGCGCATCCGGCTTCATGCTCAAGGACGTGCCCCCGGGCGAACTGCTGGCCGCCATCCGTTCCGTGCACAGCGGCGACGCCGTCGTCGCGCCCTCCACCACCCGGCGCCTCCTCGACCGCTTCGCGCCCATGCTGCCCTCCGCCGGGGAGCCCCGGCACCAGGAGCTGGACCGGCTCACCGAGCGCGAGCGCGAGGTGATGGTGCTGGTCGCGCAGGGCCTGTCGAACGGCGAGATCGCGAGCCGGCTGGTGCTGTCCGAGGCCACCGTGAAGACCCACGTGGGCCGCATCCTGACCAAGCTCGGCCTCCGCGACCGCGTACAGGTGGTCGTGCTGGCCTACGAGACGGGGCTGGTGCGGGCGGGCGGCGGCCACGGCTGACGCCCGCCGGGCAGCGCGCCCCTTCCCGCGCAGCGTTCAGCGGAGCATCCCCTCCAGGAAGTCGCTGCCGAGGCGGGCGACGACGGTGACGTCCAGCTGGTGCAGGACGTACCGGCCGCGGCGACGCGTCGTGACCAGGCCCGCCTTCTTGAGCACGCCCAGGTGCCGGGACACCTCCGGTGCCGACAGGCCGTGCATCTGGGCCAGCTC
Organism: Streptomyces sp. NPDC104761; assembly: GCF_055583445.1. NCBI lineage: Bacteria > Bacillati > Actinomycetota > Actinomycetes > Kitasatosporales > Streptomycetaceae > Streptomyces > Streptomyces sp. NPDC104761. The sequence goes on from NZ_JBVJNZ010000024.1 coordinate 53,021, forward strand.
GCCGGTGGTGTACGCGCTGCGTGCCAGATGCCGGCACAGCCGCATCCGCACGGGATGGGACAGCGCCGCCATCCGCAGCGTCAGTTCCTCCACGGACGCGGGCGGGGCGAGCTCCGGCGAGCCGACCGGGTAGTGCAGCACCGGCTGCCAGCCGTAGCGGTGCAGCACCATCAGATGCGGCCGGCCCAGGCTGGTGGGCACCAGCAGCAGGCCGTCGGCCGCCACGCGCGCGTGGCCGTCGGTGAGCTTGTCCACGGTGATCCGGGCGCCCGTCCCGTCGAGTGTCACGGCGGGCGAGACCGCCGCCAGGGCCTCGGCCAGCCCCCTGCGGCGCAGCAGCTCCGTCTTGTGGCGGGCGTCGGCCTCCAGGTTGGTGCGCAGCCGCGACCAGGCGTCGTCGAAGAACGCCGCGGCGCAGTCCTCCAGGAACCGGCGCAGCCACGCGCGCACGCCCGGCGGGTCCTCCAGCAGCCGCCGGGCGAACCGGGCCTGCTGCGGGCCGCGCAAGGCGGCCGCCTCCAGCGCCCTGCGGCGCCCGGGATGATCCGACAGGAGCGCCGGCGCCCGCGTGGAGTACGTGAGCACGCACGCGAACTCCAGGGCCGCGTCCACGAACTGTTCGTCCGTCAGCTTGTCCAGCTGGTCGAGTTCCGCCGCGAGCGTGCCGGCCGGGAGGGCGCCCGGCACGGCCGCGTACGGCAGGAACAGGTCCGAGAACGTCGTCCGCCACAGGAAGTCCGCCTCGCACATCCGGTCGGCCAGATGCGGTTCCATGCGGGCGGTGACGCCGGTCGCCCAGCCCTGCAGGCCGGGGTGGTGGCCGGGTTCGGACAGGGCGTGCAGCGCCATGCCGAGCTCGGCGAGCGGGGAGGGCACGATGGTGACCCGCTCCGGTCGCAGCTCCGCGATGTCGATACGTACGCTCATACGCCCATCGTGCACGGTGCCACGGTGTGGGTTGGGCCGGGCGCCTATGGGGGTGACCCCCAGCGCCCCTAAAGGGGCGCCTCGGCTCGCGGTGTTCCGGGCAGCCGTCCCACGAAGTCCGCGACCGCCGCCCGTACGTCCTCCGGCGACCACCGCAGGCCCGCCTCCGTCACCGTCACCTCGGTCATCGACAGGCCCGGGCCCTTCTGCTCCCAGAAGCCGGGGAAGAGGTAGGTGCCGGTCTCCTCGGCCTGGCGCAGCGCCGTCTCCAGCAGAACGTCGGCGTCGTACGGCAGCCAGACCTGGAACTGGTGGGTGTGCGGTGGCTCGGGGTGGATGCGGGACCAGGGGCCGCCCGCCTCGGTGAAGCCGTCCCGCAGGGCCGCGGCGACCACGCGCGCGTGGCGGACGTAGTCCGGGAGGCGGGGCAGCTCGCGGTCCAGGCCGGCCAGGGCCGCGAGGGCGGCAGGGAACTGCTGGAAGATCATGCCGCCGTAGCGGTGGCGCCAGGTCTTCGCCTCCTCGACCAGGAGTCTCGGGCCTGCCAGAGCGGCTCCGCCGAAGCCCTCGAGGGACTTGTAGAACGACACGTAGACGCTGTCCGCCAGGTCCGCGATCTCGGACAGCGGGCGCCCGAAGTGGACGGTGGCCTCCCACAGGCGCGCGCCGTCGAAGTGCACCACCGCGTCGCGCTCCCGCGCCGCCTCCACCAGCTCCGTGAGCTCCTCCCAGGAGGGCAGCACGAAACCGGCGTCCCTCAGGGGCAGCTCCAGCATCAGCGCCCCGAAGGGCTCCGGGAAGTCGCGTATCTCCTGGGCGGTGGGGAGCCGGGGCTCGCCGGTGAGGCGCACGGTGCGCAGGCCGGCCACCTCGCGGAAGGCGTTGCGCTCGTGCACCTCGGGGTGGGCGAGCGCGTGCAGGGCGACCGTGGGGTTGCCGGTACGGGCCGCCCAGCAGCGCAGGGCGACCTGCTGGGCCATCGTGCCGGTCGGGAAGAACGCGGCGGCCTCCGTGCCCAGCACGGCCGCCACGCGCCGCTCCAGGGCCGCCACGACGCCGTTGCCGTAGACGTCCGACGGCTCGTCCAGGTCGTACACCCCGGGAGCCGCCTCCTGGAGCCCCGCGAGCCGTTCGCGGAGCGAGGCGCGCGCGCCCACGCGCGCGAGGACGCGGGTGGCTTCCCGGTAGGCGGCGGCGCGCCGCTCCCGCATCCGGTCCTCCGCGGACAGGGGTTCCTTCGGCTGCTCGTCCTGGCCCGTGGCCGTATCACTCATGCCGTGGATGATGCCGTGGCACGGCGGCCGGGGGCCCGTCATTTTTCTCCCCACCGCCGGTGTGATCCGTCACCCACAGCCTGTGGACGACCGATCGGCCCCGGACCGGATAGCGTTAACATGACGAGAAATCGTCCGGTACCCAGAGCGGACTGGAACGGGAAGGCCACCCTCGCGTGAGTACAGTCCAACAGCCAGACCCGAGTGACCGCCCCGCGCGGCTCACCGTCGGCGTGGTCGGCGCCGGCCGGGTGGGTCCCGCGCTGGCCGCGTCCCTGCAGCTCGCCGGGCACCGTCCGGTGGCCGTCTCCGGGGTCTCCGACGCCTCCCGGCGGCGCGCCGAGGCGATGCTGCCCGACGTCCCGCTGGTACCCCCCGCCGAGGTCCTCCAGCGCGCCGACCTGGTCCTGCTGACCGTCCCCGACGACGCCCTGCCCGGCCTGGTCGCCGGTCTCGCCGAGACTGGCGCCGTGCGCCCGGGCCAGCTGCTCGTGCACACCTCCGGGCGGTACGGCGCGAAGGTCCTGGACCCGGCCCTGCGCGCGGGCGCGCTCCCGCTGGCCCTGCACCCGGCGATGACCTTCACCGGGACGCCCGTGGACGTGCAGCGGCTGGCGGGCTGCTCGTTCGGGGTCACCGCGCCCGAGGAGCTGCGGCTGGCCGCCGAGGCCCTGGTCATCGAGATGGGCGGCGAACCGGAGTGGATCTTCGAGGAGAACCGCCCGCTCTACCACGCGGCCCTCGCCCTCGGCGCCAACCACCTGGTCACCCTGGTCGCGCAGGCCATGGAGCTGCTGCGCACCGCCGGCGTGGAGGCCCCCGACCGGATGCTCGGGCCGCTGCTCGGCGCCGCCCTGGACAACGCCCTGCGCTTCGGTGACGCGGCGCTGACCGGGCCGGTCGCGCGCGGGGACGCGGGCACCGTCGCCGCGCACGTCACGGAGTTGCGCAGGCACGCCCCGCAGGCCGTCGACGGCTACCTGGCGATGGCCCGTGCGACCGCCGACCGGGCGCTCGCGCACGGCCTGCTGAAGCCGGAGCTCGCCGAGGACCTGCTCGGCGTCCTCGCCAACGGCGACGGCGGCAACGGCACGACCGGTTCCAACGGCACCGAGGGGAACTCCCGATGAGCACCGCCCTGCTGCGCACCGCCGACCAACTGCACGCGCGCGTGCGGCGCGGCCGCCGCGCCGTCGTGATGACCATGGGCGCCCTGCACGAGGGCCACGCCACCCTGATCCGCACCGCGCGCGAGATCGCGGGCCCGGACGGAGAGGTCGTCGTCACGGTCTTCGTCAACCCGCTCCAGTTCGGTGCCGGCGAGGACCTCGACCGCTACCCGCGCACCCTGGACGCCGATCTGAAGATCGCCGAGCAGGCCGGCGCGGACGTGGTGTTCGCCCCCTCCGTCGACGAGGTCTACCCGGGCGGGGAGCCCCAGGTGCGGGTCACCGCCGGTCCCATGGGCACGGTCCTGGAGGGCGCCTCCCGCCCCGGGCACTTCGACGGCGTCCTCACTGTCATCGCCAAACTGCTGCACCTCACCCGGCCCGACGCGGCCCTGTTCGGGCAGAAGGACGCCCAGCAGCTGGCCGTGATCCGGCGCATGGTGCGCGACCTGAACTTCGGCGTCGAGATCGTCGGCGTACCGACCGTGCGCGAGGCCGACGGGCTCGCGCTCTCGAGCCGCAACCGCTACCTGTCGGTCGACGAGCGGCGCACGGCGCTCACGCTGTCCCGCGCGCTGTTCGCCGGGCGCGACCGGCACGCGGCGCAGGAGGCGCTGCGCGCGCGGGCGCTGGAGGTGCCGTCCACGCGGGCGCGTGCCGAGGCGCTCAGCGCCATAGGCGAGTCCCGGGCGGCCGCCGACGCGCACGCCGTCGCCAAGGCCGTGCCGAACGCCGCCGCGGCGGTCCGCGCGGCCGCCCGCCAGGTCCTGGACGAGGCCGTCCACTTCGACCCGCCGCTCGAACTGGACTACCTCGCCCTGGTCGACCCGTCCGACTTCACCGAGATCGACGACGACTTCACCGGAGAGGCCGTCCTCGCCGTCGCCGCCCGGGTCGGGACGACCCGGCTGATCGACAACCTTCCGCTCACCTTCGGAACCCTCGGAGCCGCCTCGTGACCAGCACAGGCACCAGCAGCACCGGCACCAGCACCGGCATACGCCTGCACGCGCCCGCCCCCGGGTGGAGCATCTCGGCGGACGTGGTCGTCGTCGGGTCCGGGGTGGCCGGCCTGACCGCGGCCCTGCGCTGCCAGGCCGCCGGCCTCACCACCGTCGTCGTCACCAAGGCCCGCCTGGACGACGGCTCCACCCGCTGGGCGCAGGGCGGCATCGCTGCGGCCCTCGGCGAGGGCGACACCCCCGAACAGCACCTCGCGGACACCCTGGTGGCCGGCGTCGGCCTCTGCGACGAGGACGCCGTACGGATCCTCGTCACCGAGGGCCCCGGCGCGGTTCGGCGGCTCATCGACACCGGCGCCATCTTCGACGAGTCCTCCGAGGGCGGGCTCGACCTCACCCGCGAGGGCGGCCACCACCGGCGCCGGATCGCGCACGCGGGCGGCGACGCCACCGGCGCCGAGGTCTCCCGGGCCCTGGTGGAGGCGGTACGCGCGCGTGGGCTGCGCACCTTCGAGAACGCGCTCGTCCTGGACCTGCTGACGGACGCCGAGGGCCGTACGGCCGGCGTCACCCTGCACGTCATGGGCGAGGGCCAGCACGACGGCGTGGGCGCCGTGCACGCCCCCGCGGTCGTCCTCGCCACCGGCGGCATGGGCCAGGTGTTCTCCGCGACCACCAACCCGTCGGTGTCGACCGGCGACGGCGTGGCGCTCGCCCTGCGGGCCGGCGCCGAGGTCAGCGACCTCGAGTTCGTCCAGTTCCACCCGACCGTGCTCTTCCTCGGCCCGGACGCGGAGGGCCAGCAGCCGCTGGTCTCCGAGGCGGTCCGCGGCGAGGGCGCCCACCTGGTCGACGCGGACGGCACCCGCTTCATGGTGGGGCAGCACGAACTGGCCGAGCTGGCGCCCCGGGACATCGTCGCCAAGGGGATCACGCGGCGCATGCTGGAGCAGGACGCCGAGCACATGTACCTCGACGCCCGGCACTTCGGCGCCGACATGTGGGAGCACCGCTTCCCGACCATCCTGGCCGCCTGCCGGGCCAACGGCATCGACCCGGTCACCGAGCCCATCCCGATAGCGCCCGCCGCCCACTACGCCTCCGGGGGCGTACGCACCGACGCGCGCGGGCGCACGACCGTCCCCGGGCTCTACGCGTGCGGCGAGGTCGCCTGCACCGGCGTGCACGGCGCGAACCGGCTCGCCTCCAACTCCCTCCTCGAAGGCCTCGTGTACGCCGAGCGCATCGCCGCCGACATCACGGCGGCCCGCGCGGACCACGGCCTGGACGCGCGCGTGCCGGTACCGGTCGCGCACCCCGAGAAGCCCGCGCACCCGCTGCTCGCCCCCGAGACCCGCTTCGCCATCCAGCGGATCATGACCGAGGGCGCCGGCGTGCTGCGCTCCGAGGAGTCCCTGGCCAGGGCCGCCGAACAGCTCCAGCGGCTGCACGCGGACGCCCGCGACGCCCTGGACGAGAACGGCAAGACCGCCGAGCCCGGCGTCGACACCTGGGAGGCCACCAACCTCCTGTGCGTCGCGCGCGTGCTCGTCGAGGCGGCCCGCCGCCGCGAGGAGACCCGCGGCTGCCACTGGCGCGAGGACCACGCCGACCGCGACGACGCCCGCTGGGGCCGGCACATCGTCGTACGGCTGAATCCCGACCGGACGCTGGCCGTCGGCACCACCGACACCGCAGACTTCCCCCCTACCCGGCCGCACCAGCCACACCAGGAGCAGTGACAGACGTGAGCACCAACGACCTTCCCCTCGCCGACGGCGGCGGCTGCGGCGACGGCTGTGCCTGTGGCGCCGAGGGCGACGAGGAATACCTGGAGTGCGGGCTCGACCCCGCGCTCGCCGAACTGCTGGCCGCCGCCGGGCTCGACCCCATCGAGGTCGAGGACGTCGCCAACGTGGCCATCCAGGAGGACCTGGCGGGCGGCCTGGACGTGACGACCGTCGCGACCATCCCCGAGGAGGCGGTGGCGACCGGCGACTTCGTCGCGCGCGAGGCCGGTGTCGTGGCGGGCCTCAGGGTCGCCGAGGCCGTCGTCTCCGTGGTCTGCACCGACGAGTTCGAGGTCGAGCGGCACGTCGAGGACGGGGACCGGGTCGAGGCCGGGCAGCCACTGCTGTCGATCACCACCCGCACCCGCGACCTGCTCACCGCCGAGCGCAGCGCGCTGAACATCCTGTGCCGGCTGTCCGGCATCGCGACCGCCACGCGCGCGTGGGCGGACGCCCTGGACGGCACGCAGACACGCGTGCGTGACACCCGGAAGACCACTCCGGGGCTCCGGTCCCTGGAGAAGTTCGCGGTGCGCAGCGGCGGCGGCGTCAACCACCGCATGTCGCTCTCCGACGCAGCCCTGGTCAAGGACAACCACGTGGTCGCCGCCGGCGGCGTCGGCCAGGCCTTCAAGGCGGTACGGGAGGCGTTCCCGGACCTGCCGATCGAGGTCGAGGTCGACACTCTGCACCAGCTGCGCGAGGTCGTCGACGCGGGCGCCGACCTGATCCTGCTGGACAACTTCACGCCGATGGAGTGCGAGGAGGCCGTCGCGATCGTCGACGGGCGCGCGCTCCTGGAGGCGTCCGGGCGGCTCACGCTGGACAACGCGCGGGCGTACGCCGAGACGGGCGTGGACTTCCTGGCCGTCGGCGCCCTCACCCACTCCTCGCCGATCCTGGACATCGGCCTGGACCTGCGCGAGGCGGAGTGACCCCATGCTCCTCACGATCGACGTCGGCAACACGCATACCGTCCTCGGGCTCTTCGACGGCGAGGACATCGTCGAGCACTGGCGCATCTCCACGGACGCGCGCCGTACCGCGGACGAGCTGGCGGTGCTCCTCCAGGGTCTGATGGGCATGCACCCGCTGCTCGGCGACGAGCTGGGCGACGGCATCGACGGGATCGCGATCTGCGCGACCGTGCCGAGCGTGCTGCACGAGCTGCGCGAGGTCACGCGGCGCTACTACGGCGACGTGCCGGCGGTGCTGGTGGAGCCCGGGGTCAAGACCGGGGTGCCGATCCTCACCGACAACCCCAAGGAGGTCGGCGCCGACCGCATCATCAACGCGGTCGCCGCCGTCGAGCTGTTCGGGGGGCCGGCGATCGTCGTCGACTTCGGTACGGCCACGACCTTCGACGCGGTGTCCGCGCGCGGGGAGTACGTCGGGGGTGTGATCGCGCCCGGTATCGAGATCTCCGTGGAGGCGCTGGGCGTCAAGGGGGCGCAGCTGCGGAAGATCGAGGTGGCGCGGCCGCGGAGTGTGATCGGGAAGAACACGGTGGAGGCCATGCAGGCGGGCATCGTGTACGGGTTCGCCGGGCAGGTCGACGGGGTGGTCGGGCGGATGGCGCGGGAGCTTGCCGATGATCCGGACGATGTGACGGTGATCGCGACGGGTGGGTTGGCGCCGATGGTGCTGGGGGAGTCGTCGGTGATCGACGAGCATGAACCGTGGCTGACGCTGGTGGGGTTGCGGCTGGTGTACGAGCGGAACGTGTCGCGGATGTGAGCGGCGGGGGTTTTCTCGCCCCCGCCGCCCCTACCCGTCCCGTCCTCCAGGGGGTGGGCCCCCTTCGACCGCCCGTTCCGGGGGCTGCCGCCCCCGGACCCCCGCATCGGCCTCCGGCCTCGTCCTCAAACGCCGGACGGGCTGGACAGTGCGGCTGCGGTTCTCGTCCTCAGGCGCCGGATGGGCTGGATGGTGCGGGTGCGGTTCTCGTCCTCAGGCGCCGGATGGGCTGGATGGTGCGGGTGCGGTTCTCGTCCTCAAACGCCGGACGGGCTGGACAGTGCGGCTGCGGGCCTCGTCCTCAGGCGCCGGGCGGGCTGGAGAGGGTGCGGGCCGGTTGTTGTCCTCAGGCGCCGGACGGGCTGAAAGTGCGGGGCTGAGCGGGTGGACGGTGTGCGCCACACCCTGGCCCCTATGTCGAGTTTGTCTGATTTACGCGTATCTTCGGTCCATGCCCACGCCATACGGATCCCGCGGCGGCATGGCGTTCGGTGCGGAGGAGCTGCGTGTGCTCCGCCGTGCTCTCGCCCTCGCCCTTCACCCCGGTCCCGTCTCCGCCGAGGACGTCAAGGACTGTCATCGGCTCGCCGAGTCGCTCGACGAGGCGATCGGCGAGGGGGCTCGGCTGCGTGCCTTCCTGGTGGCCGATCTGGCCCGGTACCGGGCCGCCCTGCCGGGGACCGTCGTCGGTTACCTCGCCCTTCTGGAGGAGGCGCTGGCGGCCGGGCACCGGCCCACCCCGGACGACCTCGCCGCGCTGCGGGCGCTGCGGGGGAATGCCGGTGCCGCCGCTCTGCTGGGCCGCTGCCAGGAGCTCGCCGAGCACGACGTGCGGGCCCGGCTCGCCCAGGGGGCACGCAAGGTACCGGCACCGGCCGTTCCGGCCTCCAGGGTCCGGCTGACGGCTCTGCCGGGCGGAGTGGCCAAGGAGCCGGAGAAGAAGCCCAAGGAGAAGCCCGCCGAGCGGCCCGCGCCGCGGCCCGCGGCTCCCGAGCCCACCGCGCCGAAGCGGCCCATCCCCACGCCGGGCGAGGTCTTTCCGCGGCGCCGGCCCGCCGCGCCGCCCGCCGGGCCCCCGCAGCAACTCGCCGCGGGCTGAGAAACCGGCAGCCGACGGGGGTGGCGGCGTGGTTCGCCCACCCCGCCCCTTTCGCCCGGTCCGCCGTGGCTACTCTGGTCCCATGGACTACGTCGCCGCGCTCGTGCCTCCGGTCGTCATGGCCATCTTCTTCATCGGTCTGGTCCGGGTGATCGTGAAGACCCAGGGCGGGGCCGCCAAGGCCAAGGAGGACGCCGCCGTCGACGCGGCCTTCGCGGAGAACGCCCGCCAGGCCGCCGTCTCCAAGGCCGACGGCGTCTGAGGGTCGGCCCACGGCCGCCGCGGCGTACCGCACTTTCCGAGCCGTACGCCCCTTTTGTTCGCCTTTGTCGGTGAAAGTGCACGTCCGGCACGCCATTGGCCGGATCTCCCACTATTGTTCTGAGCTGTGCCTCGCCCATTGGGAGAACTCGAAGACGCGGTCATGACGCGGGTGTGGAAGTGGAACCGCCCGGTGACCGTTCGAGAAGTCCTGGAAGACCTTCAGCAGGAACGGTCCATCGCGTACACCACGGTGATGACCGTCTTGGACAATCTCCATCAGAAGGGCTGGGTCCGCCGGGAGGCCGAAGGTCGCGCCTATCGATATGAGGCCGTCTCCACCCGGGCCGCCTACGCCGCCGCCCTGATGAACGACGCCTGGTCGCAGAGCGACAACCCGGCCGCCGCGCTCGTCGCCTTCTTCGGGATGATGAGCGACGCACAGCGGCAGTCCCTCCGGGACGCCGTACGTATCGTGCAGGGTCCGGATAGCGAGAGGGAAGACCGGGAAGGCCCGCAACAGCAGAACCCCGGCTCGGTGACGGACGCCGGCGGGCGATAGCGTCCGCTCATGTCAGCGACGCGCCCCGAAGTCACCGCAAAAGCCATCACCGTCCGGCGGGCCCGGACCAGCGATGTCCCGGCCGTGCGCCGCCTCCTCGACGTGTACGTTCGCGACCGCATCCTGCTCGACAAAGCCATGGTGACGCTTTACGAGGACATCCAGGAGTTCTGGGTCGCGGAACGCGACGACAACGCCGAGGTGGTCGGCTGCGGCGCACTGCACGTGATGTGGGAAGACCTCGCGGAAGTGCGCACTCTCGCGGTGAACCGCAGCCTCAAGGGCGCCGGTGTCGGTCATCAGTTGCTGGAGAAGTTGCTGGAGACCGCACGTTGGCTTGGTGTTCGCCGCGTTTTCTGTCTGACCTTCGAAGTCGAGTTCTTCGGGAAGCACGGCTTCGTGGAGATCGGCGAGACGCCCGTGGACACCGATGTCTACGCGGAGCTGCTGCGTTCCTATGACGAGGGTGTCGCGGAGTTCCTCGGACTCGAACGAGTGAAACCGAACACCTTGGGCAACAGCCGGATGCTTCTGCATCTGTGATCGCCGAGAGGCATCGAGAGGCATCGCGGCGGACAAGGGCCGTCGAGGCAGAGATGGGCGGAGATGGGGCGGAGATCCGCCTGCTATTCCGGGCATCCCCCCTTGCCCCGGTGCCCTATGTCCGAAACGCGCATGTTTCCGGGTGGGAGCGGGCCCCTCGGCCTCTCCCAGGGGTTTGTGTTTTTCCCGCAAAAGCGGTTTGCTTTCCGACGTACTGCAGTACTGCATATAACAGGGGGCGGCGAAACGGCGGGCGCCGCACACCCCGGCCCTGAAGTTATCGATGAAAGGAAAACCGGTGGCACAGAAGGTTCAGGTCCTTCTTGTCGACGACCTCGACGGCGGCGAGGCGGACGAGACCGTGACGTTCGCGTTGGACGGCAAGACCTACGAGATCGACCTCACGACCGCCAATGCGGACAAGCTGCGCGGCCTTCTCGACCCCTATGTCAAGGGCGGCCGGCGTACCGGTGGCCGTGCTTCCGGCGGACGCGGAAAGGCCCGTGCGGCCTCCGGCGGCAGCCAGGACACCGCGCAGATTCGCGCGTGGGCCAAGGAGAACGGTTACGACGTCAACGACCGCGGCCGAGTTCCGGCGACGATTCGCCAGGCCTACGAGGACGCGAACGCCTGACCGTCCCGCGGCCCGCGGCCCGCGCGCCGCAGCCGGACGCGATGGCACTCCGTGGCCAGCGTGTTCACCAGTCGTGCGAGATCGGGGGCGCCTCCGACGCCCCCCATGGCCGACAGTGTCGGCAGCGAGGCCTCGACCTCGCACCCCGACTCGGGGGGCCGCAACCAGACGGCGGCCCCCTGCACGGGCCCGGCCGGGCCCTCGGCGGATCCGGAAGGCGGCCGGATCCCGCCGACCGACGGCCCCGGCCGGACCGGGGCGTCCATCGCGCCCCCGGCGCCCAGCGCCCGCACGCCGGGATCGAGGGCCGGTGCGCCCCACTCCAGCCAGGCCAGCAGCCCAGGCAGCTCCTCCGCGCTGCCGGCGGCCACCAGCAGCCGCATCCGGCCGCCCTGAAGGGCCACCGGAGAGCCCGGCGCCAGGTGTCCGAGCGCCCGCACACCCGCCGGCGCCGGCACCTCCAGCACGTCGAATCGCACGCCCGTGACCAGCCGCAGCGGCTCTCCGGGCACCGCGGGCACCGTTGGCCACCCCAGATCGTTCTCGTACCAGTGCCGGAAGGCGTCCGGACCGGAGTCGGCGCCGCACCCGGAACCGGCAGCGGAGTCGAACGGACGACGGGGGTGAGGGACCGTTGAAGCGGCCAGAGGTGCTGTGCCAGCCATGCCAGGCGCAACCGTCCCAAAGCCGTGCGGGTTACGCTGGGTGCGCGTGCGGCTGCGCAGAGTTCCGCGAACGGGGGTGTCCGGGGGTCCGGAGAGACGCAAGGTTGTTCGCCCGTAGCGGAGGGACCGGGGGCACACGGCATGGACTGTCAGTAGCAGCGGGTAAGACATCCCTAGTGGGAGGGGGCGACACGCAGGCGAGGCCGTCTCACGTTCGCCATCGGCGTACTGGAGGAAAGGGTAACTGCCTGGCCTGCGGGAACATCGTCTCGCACCATCGGGTTGGAGCAGATGTCGGCGTTCGGGGTCAGGAGGCCATCGACGGTGTCGGCAGTTGGAATGAGCGGTCCCCGCTTGCGGGACTAAGCTGCGGAAGGACAGAGAGGGGAAGTTCCCCCCACTGCCTGACCGCTCTGAGGAGCGATTAACGATGTTCGAGAGGTTCACCGACCGCGCGCGGCGGGTTGTCGTCCTGGCTCAGGAAGAAGCCCGGATGCTCAACCACAACTACATCGGCACCGAGCACATCCTCCTGGGCCTGATCCACGAGGGTGAGGGTGTCGCCGCCAAGGCCCTTGAGAGCCTCGGGATTTCGCTCGAGGCGGTCCGCCAGCAGGTGGAGGAGATCATCGGCCAGGGCCAGCAGGCCCCGTCCGGGCACATCCCCTTCACCCCCCGTGCCAAGAAGGTCCTGGAGCTGTCGCTCCGCGAGGCCCTTCAGCTCGGTCACAACTACATCGGCACGGAGCACATCCTGCTCGGCCTGATCCGTGAGGGCGAGGGCGTCGCCGCCCAGGTCCTGGTCAAGCTGGGCGCTGATCTCAACCGGGTGCGGCAGCAGGTCATCCAGCTGCTCTCCGGCTACCAGGGCAAGGAGACCGCCACCGCCGGCGGGCCTGCCGAGGGCACCCCCTCGACGTCCCTGGTCCTCGACCAGTTCGGCCGGAACCTCACCCAGGCCGCTCGTGAGTCCAAGCTCGACCCGGTCATCGGGCGCGAGAAGGAGATCGAGCGGGTCATGCAGGTGCTGTCCCGCCGTACCAAGAACAACCCGGTCCTGATCGGTGAGCCCGGCGTCGGCAAGACCGCCGTCGTCGAGGGCCTCGCCCAGGCCATCGTCAAGGGCGAGGTGCCCGAGACCCTCAAGGACAAGCACCTCTACACCCTGGACCTCGGCGCCCTGGTCGCCGGCTCCCGCTACCGCGGTGACTTCGAGGAGCGCCTGAAGAAGGTGCTCAAGGAGATCCGCACCCGCGGCGACATCATCCTGTTCATCGACGAGCTGCACACGCTGGTCGGTGCGGGTGCCGCCGAGGGCGCCATCGACGCGGCTTCCATCCTGAAGCCGATGCTGGCCCGCGGTGAGCTGCAGACCATCGGTGCCACCACCCTGGACGAGTACCGCAAGCACCTGGAGAAGGACGCGGCCCTGGAGCGCCGCTTCCAGCCCATCCAGGTCGCCGAGCCGTCCCTGCCGCACACGATCGAGATCCTCAAGGGTCTGCGTGACCGGTACGAGGCCCACCACCGGGTCTCCATCACGGACGAGGCGCTGGTCCAGGCCGCCACCCTGGCCGACCGGTACATCTCGGACCGCTTCCTGCCGGACAAGGCGATCGACCTGATCGACGAGGCCGGTTCCCGGATGCGCATCCGCCGGATGACCGCGCCGCCGGACCTGCGCGAGTTCGACGAGAAGATCGCCGCCGTCCGCCGGGACAAGGAGTCCGCGATCGACTCGCAGGACTTCGAGAAGGCCGCCTCCCTCCGCGACAAGGAGAAGCAGCTCCTGGCCGCCAAGGCCAAGCGGGAGAAGGAGTGGAAGGCCGGCGACATGGACGTCGTCGCCGAGGTCGACGGCGAGCTGATCGCCGAGGTCCTCGCCACGGCCACCGGCATCCCGGTCTTCAAGCTGACCGAGGAGGAGTCCTCGCGTCTGCTGCGCATGGAGGACGAGCTCCACAAGCGGGTCATCGGCCAGGTCGACGCCGTCAAGGCGCTGTCGAAGGCGATCCGCCGTACGCGTGCCGGTCTGAAGGACCCGAAGCGCCCCGGTGGCTCGTTCATCTTCGCCGGCCCGTCCGGTGTCGGTAAGACCGAGCTGTCCAAGGCGCTCGCCGAGTTCCTCTTCGGCGACGAGGACGCGCTGATCTCCCTCGACATGTCGGAGTTCAGCGAGAAGCACACGGTGTCGCGGCTCTTCGGTTCGCCCCCCGGCTACGTGGGCTACGAGGAGGGTGGCCAGCTGACCGAGAAGGTCCGCCGCAAGCCGTTCTCCGTCGTCCTCTTCGACGAGGTGGAGAAGGCCCACCCGGACATCTTCAACAGCCTGCTGCAGATCCTGGAGGACGGTCGCCTGACCGACTCCCAGGGCCGGGTCGTGGACTTCAAGAACACGGTCATCATCATGACGACCAACCTCGGCACCCGGGACATCTCCAAGGGCTTCAACCTGGGCTTCGCGGCCACGGGTGACACCAAGTCCAACTACGAGCGCATGAAGAACAAGGTCCAGGACGAGCTCAAGCAGCACTTCCGGCCCGAGTTCCTCAACCGCGTCGACGACGTGGTCGTCTTCCCGCAGCTGACGCAGGAGGACATCCTGCGGATCGTCGACCTGATGATCAGCAAGGTGGACGAGCGCCTCAAGGACCGGGACATGGGCATCGAGCTCTCCCAGTCCGCCAAGGAGCTGCTGTCCAAGAAGGGCTACGACCCGGTGCTGGGCGCGCGTCCGCTGCGTCGCACGATCCAGCGCGAGATCGAGGACACGCTCTCGGAGAAGATCCTCTTCGGCGAGCTGCGTCCCGGTCACATCGTGGTCGTCGACACGGAGGGTGAGGGCGACACCAAGACCTTCACCTTCCGCGGCGAGGAGAAGTCGGCCCTCCCCGACGTCCCGCCGATCGAGCAGGCGGCCGGCGGTGCCGGGCCGAACCTGAGCAAGGAGGCGTAGCCCTCCGGGGTGAGCCGAGATGAGGGGCCGGTGCTTTTCGGAGCACCGGCCCCTCACTCGTCAGCGCGGTTCAAGGCGCGTCTCCACGCCGGGGAAGAGGCCCGTGAAGCGGGAGATCGGGAAGGTGTGCCCCGATCGGTCGGTCAAAATCAGCGAGCGCAGTCCCGGAAGACGAGGCACCAGCGGAGCGAGGTCCTCGGCGCCGTGCATCGACGCGATCCGCAGCTCCTCGACACCCGGCAGTTCGGGCATCAGCTCGATGGAGTGGGGGAAGTCCCGGATGATCCGCGCGTTCAGATACAGGCGGGTCAGTTCCGGCAGCTCGGTGACCCGTCGCCAGTCGGCGACCGTCAGCTCCGTGGTCAGCGGTCCCAGGCTGAGCGTGCGCAACGTGGTCCAGTGCTGGAGCCCGCGCAGCCCCGTGCCGTCCGTGCTGTGTGCGCCGAGGAAGAGGAACTCCAGGGCCGCCTCCGTCGGCAGGGTCTCCGTGAGATCGGTGCCCGGGAGCTCCTGGTCCAGGGTGATTCCGGTCAGTGACCGCAGGAACCGCATCCCGGTCAGATCGGCGACACCGCCGCAGCCGAGCAGCGCGAGCGGCAGGCCGGCCAGTCGGTCCAGGCCGGTGGCCGCCGGGCAGCCGTCGACCCAGAGCCGGTTGAGCGAGCTGAAGGGCGAGAGCACCCCCAGATCGGTGAGACAGGGGTTGCCCTGCAGATTGAGCGATGTCACGCATTCGGGTGCCGGCACCGCGGCCAGGACGTCCGAGACCTGGTGCGCCCCCACGAAGGAAAGCTCCGGCCAGGGGCGCATGCGGGCCAGCGCCCTCAGCTCCCCGGCCGACTCACCGCGGAGGAAGAGGTCCGTCCGCGCGAGGTGATCCAGCACCTCCAGCGCGTACTCCTCGGTGTCGAACCGGCTCCAGGTGCCGGCCAACTGCCTGCGTACATCGAGGTCCTGATGGTCCCGGTACCGCCGCAGCACCCCCAGCGCCCCCGTCGGGTCCTCCGTACCCAGCACCGATGCCGTCACCGTGACCCCCAGGGCCTCCTCGGCGCTCAGCGCCTCCGGTCCCGGCAGCAGCTCCAGCACCAGAGGTCCCGCCTCTGCCAGGAGCTTCGCGTCCTCCTTCGTACGGGGTGGAATCAGTGCGGCGGCCCGTGCCTCCACCTCCGCCCGTACCCCCGGATCCAGTGCTGTCGCGTGCTCCAGACAGGCCAGTGCCAGCAGGGTCAGCCGCGGACTGTCGCCGGCCAGCAGCTGCCGCAGCAGCCAGGCCCGTTCGCGAGGCCTGGCATGGGCCATCGCCATGCGGATGACGTCCTCCCACTGCGTGTCGTTCGCGTGGCTCGCGAGGACGTCCAGGTGACCCTCCGCCACCGCGTACCGGGCGCCCAGGTAGTCCTGGAAGGTGCGGTGGACGAAATCCATGACACCGACGGCCGGTTGACGGACCAGGCCGCTGCGCAGGAGCAGGGCGTGGAGCACGGTCGGCGCGTCCGCCCGCCGTCCCGGCAGCGTGATCGACGGCAGGCAGCGTTCCACGATGCTCTCGGCCGTCTCCACCTCCATCTCGGTGCGGCCGCTCAGCACCAGCGCGTAGGCCAGGCGCTGGAGGAGTTCCAGCTGGGCCTCCTCGCTCAGTTCCACCTCGTCCACCGCGCCCATACCCCGTTCCCGGTCCCGGCGGGCCAGCAGCATCGTGAGGGCGGAGTCGTACAACTCCTTGCGGCCGGTGGGGAGATAACCGCGGCGCTCTCGGTGCAGGGCGCAGATCAGGCCGCACATCAGGGGGTTGGTGGCGAGGCGGGCGAGGTCGCGTTTGGTCCGGAGGGAGTCCAGCAGCGGCCCCTCGAACTGCGGGGCCCCGGCGGCCGTGTGCCAGCGGTGGACGAAGGTCGTCACGTCCGGGCGGCGCATGGGGGCGAGGGCCAGTTCGCGGAAGCCCTCGGTGGCGAGCCAGTCGGGGCGTACCGCCGTCGGGCGGGAGGTCAGGAGCCAGCTGTTCCCGGGGAACGCGCGGATCAGGGCCAGGAGCCAGTCGCGTGTGCGGTGGCGGTCGGGTGCCGGGACCTCGTCCAGGCCGTCGACCAGGACCAGGGCCCGGCCCGCCGTCAGGACGCGTTCCGTCCACCCTTCTGGGGGTGTCAGGGGGCAACTCACCGCGGTGAGGAAGGCCGCCGGAGCGGGAAGTGCGCCCGCGCGGATCAACGTGCGCAGGGGGAGCACGTACGGGACGCGTTCACCGGCGTGGGCCGCCGACACCGCCAGCCACTGGACCAGGGTCGTCTTGCCGGAGCCGGCGTCGCCGCGCAGCAGCACGCGGTCGTTGCCGCGCATGGCCTCCTCGGCCGGCAGCTTGAGGGTGACCGGGGCCGAGTGAGCGGCATCCTGCCGGGCGTCGGGCTCGTCGGCCGTCGTCGCCTCCAGGCTCAGGTAGGCGACTTCCAAAGGCCAGCGGTCCGGCGAGTCGCGCAGGTCGATGCCGTAGATGGTGATCTGGCTGTGGTGCTCTGCGACGTACGGAAGGTAGCGGCGTTCGAAGGCCGTGTCGTGGGCGTCCGGGCGCGGGACGCGGGTGATCAGCTCGTCGGTCCTGGCGATCAGTTCGGCCTGCGAGCGGGTCTGTTCGACCAGGGTGCGGGCTACGAAGGTGGACCGGCGGGTGAAGAACTCCAGGATCTGGAGGCAGGCCCACCCGGTCGCGGAGTCGAGGAAGAGGGCGGCGTCCGAGGAGAGGCCGGCGCCGGAGGCGGGGGCGGCTTCGCGAAGGCGCCTGGCGAGTTCGTCGTGGCCCAGGCGTACGGCCTGTACGTCGTCCATGTCCAGGTCGCCGAGGGCGAGCAGCCGGCGGGCCAGGGCGTCGGCCACCGCCGCTTGTTCGTCGGCGGGGAACCGCGGCTCCCCCGGGGGCTCGACGGCCCGTGCGACCAGCTGGGCGGAGAGCCTGCCGACCTCCTTCTCGCCCAGCACCCGCTTCTCGCCCCTGAAGGACACCAGGTCCCGCAGCCGCACCGGCCTGTCCACCAGCCCGGCGCCCGGGCCGTCCGCCACGAACAGCTTCTTCACCAGCTGGCTGACCAGGCTCGACGCCAGCTTCCCGCCCAGTACCGTCGGCTCCATCCGCCACCCCCGTGAGTCCGGTCGACGGATGGAGCCTATCCGTGGTCTACGACAACTGGCCGTTGTAGTCCGGCAGCTTGAACGTCTTGTCGGCGTGGCCGCCGGAGAGGTCGGTGGCGCTGTTGCCGATGTTCGCGATGATGTCGTAGCCCTTGTTCTCGATGTCGACGCGCTGGGCGGTCTTGTAGGCGGCGACGTCCTTGAAGAGGTCGAGGAAGCCGCGGACGTAGAGGCCGGAGACCTGGTAGCCGTCGTGTTCGAGGTTGTACTCGGTGGGCAGGTAGATGATGCCGGGGCGCGCGGTGACGAAGAACAGGGAGACGCCGTGCTCCTGGGCGTACTTGGCGACGTTCAGGACCGGCTTGTTGGCCGGCTGGGGGAAGCTGAAGCCGAAGTCGGTCTCCAGCGTGGTGTTGTCGATGTCGAAGACGATCGCCTGCTTCCCGCCCGGCTCGGCGGCGGCGATGCGCTGCTTCAGGTAGGGCAGGGCCTGGTCCATCACGGACTGGCAGTCCTGCTGCCAGGTGGCGTAGTCGACCGTGGTGGAGCTGCTCTCCGTCGCGGCCCGGGCCGGCGCGGCCAGTCCGGCGAGCGCGGCCACGGAGACGGCGGTGACGGATATGCGGCGGGTCCAGGTGCCTCTGGTCATCGGGGCGGGGTGTCCTCTCACGTCATGGCTCACGTCATGGCTGTGGTGTCAGGGGCATGATGAGTGGGGCAGATGGCGTGCGGGGAACCATAGGGTTACTGACGGGTAGGGCGCTAGGGGTGTGCGTCGTATCGGTACGTGCGGTCCCGTGGGTGGCGTGGAGGGGCGGGGCAGGGTCTCAGGTGTCCTGTCGCCGGGCGCGGGTGTGTCGCGGGGGCCGACGGCGGCCCCAGAGGGTGACATACCGCACGGGCGAAATGTCCGGTACTAGTGGAGATAGTGGATTCGCCTATCGGGAGGAAACGGGAATTTCCTTCCGTAATTCCTGGCGCGGAGTCGACGTGAGAGCGGGCTTGCCTCGACGGCATGGTCCGTGTCAAGGAATGGTCAATTCTGGGTCAGATTACTAAGGTGTGCCGTAGAAGCGCGGTTTGAGCGTTTTCGGGCCTCCGGGTTACCAAGAGATGCCCCGTTCGGCGGCCGCCCCTGTGGGCCGGTGCCGCCGGAGGGGGGTCCTGCTGCCTACTCCACGAGGTTTCGATGTCCCTGCGCGCCGCTCTCCGCTCCCCCCGTACGTCCTCGTTCCGCAGGCGGGCCGCCGTTCTGGCCGCCGGTGCCGGGGTCACGGCCGTGGTGGGCTCGGGGGTCGCGTCGGCCGCCACCTCCGGCGCCGCCGCCTGGGTCGACCCGGTGAAGAAGTACACGCTCTCCGCGACCTTCAACCAGGCCGGGGGCATGTGGTCCGCCCGCCACAGCGGTCAGGACTTCGCGGTGCCGAGCGGCACCGAGGTCGTCGCGGCGCACGGCGGCACCGTCGTCAAGGCCGGCGGCAACGGCGCAGGCGACGGTCCCGCGTACGGCAACGCCATCGTCGTCAAGCACGGCAACGGCCAGTACTCGCAGTACGCCCACCTGTCCCGCATCGACGTCAGGGTCGGCCAGATCGTCAAGACCGGCCAGCACATCGCCCGCTCCGGCAACACCGGGAACTCCTCGGGCCCGCACCTGCACTTCGAGATCCGTACGACCCCGAACTACGGTTCCGCGATAGACCCCGTCGCCTTCCTGCGCACCAAGGGCCTGACCGTCTGAGCGGCGGTCAGGCGGGGTGTGAGCCCCGGTGGGCCTGGGTCACCAGGTCCACGGCGACCTCCAGGACGGCCTCGCGCTTCTTGCGGGGGTCGCCCTCGATGTCCTGCATCACGAACATGCCGGCGTGCAGCGTGAAGAGCGCGCTGATGCAGCGGATCTGGTCGGTCAGCGCCGCGTCCGGGTCGATGATGATGTTCCGCAGGCCGCGCATCCGGTCCTTGAAGGTGTCGCCGATCTTCAGCTCGCGGACCGTCGCCTGGTTCTCCTGCATGAACCGGAACAGCGGCTCGGCGGCGCCCAGCGCCGCGTGGTAGCGCCGTACGATCTCCTGCTTGGTCTCCAGGGTGTGCGGCTGGCCCTTGCCCCACTCGATCAGGTCCTCGATCGGCCGCGTCAGGTCCTGGAAGACGCTGACCAGGATCTCTTCCTTGGTCTTGAAGTGGTAGTACAGGGCCGCCTTGGTCACGTCGAGGTGCTCGGCGATCTCCCGCAGGGAGGTCTTCTCGTAGCCCTGCTCGGCGAAGAGTTCGAGCGCCACGTCCTGGATGCGCTGGCGGGTGTTCCCGCGGCGCTGCTGCTTGGTGCCGTCCATGGTGACGCTCATCCTCTTACTCCTCGCACTCCCGCGAAAACTTGCTTGCCGCCCGGCTAGTAAACTTACTTGACGCCCGGCTAGCAACGGGTCTAACTTCCGAGTGTACTGAACTAGCCGGGCGGCAAGTAAGTAGTTGTCGCCAGGGGGAGTGGGAGAGATGGCGGACACCCAGGCGGCCGAGACCGGCCAGGAAACACCGGAGGCACCGGAGGCACCGGCAGCGGCCGAGACACCGCAGAAGGAGCCCAGGAGCGTACGGGTCGTGATGCTCGCGCTCATGGTCGCGATGATGCTCGCGATGCTCGACAACATGATCGTGGGCACCGCGATGCCGACCATCGTCGGCGAGCTGGGCGGCCTGGAGCACCTGTCGTGGGTCGTGACCGCGTACACCCTCGCGACCGCGGCGGCCACCCCGCTCTGGGGCAAGCTCGGTGACATGTACGGGCGCAAGGGCGCCTTCATGACCTCCATAGTCATCTTCCTGATCGGCTCCGCGCTCAGCGGCATGGCCCAGGACATGGGCCAGCTGATCGGGTTCCGGGCCGTCCAGGGCCTCGGCGCCGGCGGTCTGATGGTCGGCGTCATGGCGATCATCGGCGACCTCGTGCCGCCCCGTGAGCGCGGCAAGTACCAGGGCATGATGGCCGGCGTCATGGCGCTCGCCATGATCGGCGGCCCGCTGGTCGGCGGCACCATCACCGACAACTGGGGCTGGCGCTGGGCCTTCTACATCAACCTGCCGCTCGGCGTGGTCGCGCTGGCCGCCATCAGCGCCGTCCTGCACCTGCCGAAGAAGCGGAACAAGACGCGCATCGACTACCTGGGCGCCGCGCTGCTGACCCTGGGCATCACCTCGATCGTGCTGGTCACGACCTGGGGCGGCTCCCAGTACGCCTGGACGTCCGCGCGGATCATGGAACTGATCGCCATCGGCGTGGTCGCCCTGATCGGCTTCGTCTTCTGGCAGACCAAGGCCGCCGAGCCGGTCCTGCCGCTGCACATCTTCCGCAGCCGCAACTTCACCCTGATGTCGATCATCGGCTTCGTCGTGGGCTTCGTGATGTTCGGCGCCACGCTGTTCCTGCCGCTCTACCAGCAGTCCGTGCAGGGCGCGTCCGCGACCAACTCCGGTCTGCTGCTGCTGCCGATGCTCGGCGCGATGCTGGTGACCTCGATGGTCGCCGGCCGGGTCACCACCAGCACCGGCCGCTACAAGATCTTCCCTCTCGTGGGCGGCGTGCTGCTCACCATCGGCCTGTACCTGCTGTCCACCATGGACACGGACACCACCCGGTTCATCTCCGGCGTCTACATGGCCGTGGTCGGCCTCGGCATGGGCTGCCTGATGCAGATCACCATGCTGGTCGCGCAGAACAGCGTGGAGATGAAGGACATGGGCGTCGCGTCCTCGTCCACCACCCTGTTCCGTACGCTCGGCTCGTCCTTCGGCGTCGCCATCATGGGCGCGATCTTCAACGACCGGGTCAAGGCGGTCATGGCCGAGCGGGCCGGCTCGCTGGGCTCGAAGATCACCGAGCAGTCGGCGCAGCTGGACGCGAAGAGCCTGGCGAAGCTGCCGGCGGCGGCGCGCGAGGCGTACCAGCACGCGGTGTCGGCCGGTACCCACTCGGCGTTCCTGCTCGGTTCCGTGATCGCCGTGCTGGTGCTGGTGGCGGCGGTCTTCGTGAAGGAGGTCCCGCTGCGGGGCGGCCCGCAGAAGGCGGACGAGGCGGCACCGATGCCGGCGGTCGAGGCGATCTGAGACCGGGTGCGGGGGTTCTGGGGGCTGCTGCCCCCGGGGCCCCCGCTTCTTCGTTCCCGGGCCGGGAATGACGGCGTGGACACACTGCGGCAGCTGCGCCTCGCCAAGGGCGCCAGGCGCTGCGCAGGCTGGTCGCCACGGGGGTCATGGAGCATGCCGGCGCAGACCGGGCCCGACCACACCGCCGTCCGCACCGCGCTGTGGCGGGCCCTGCACCTGCGCGCCGACCCGCCGCCGCACGTCATCGAGGACGGAGGTCGGGCTGCGGCTCGCCGGACCGGACGCGGCGGGGAACTCCTGGTGGCATCCACCTGAGAGTCAGCGGCTCCCCGTCTGGGTCGGTCCCGGCAGGATCGGGTAGCTGCCGGTGGCCGTCGGGGCGTGCTCCGGGAGCCACAGGACGGCCACCGCGCCCTCCGCGGGGACGTGCGCGGGTGCCCCGGCCGGGCGGATGTTGCGGAAGGTCAGGCGGGCGCCCAGGACCCGGGCCTGGCCCGCCGCGATGGTCAGGCCGAGGCCGTGGCCCTGGCCGGCCCGGTCCTCGCTGCCGGTGCGGAAGCGGCTCGGCCCCTCCGCGAGGAGTTTCTCGGGGAAGCCGGGGCCGTGGTCGCGGACCCGGATGACCCGGCCCTCGACGGTCACCTCGATGGGCGGCTTGCCGTGCCGGGCGGCGTTGGCGAGCAGGTTGAACAGCACCCGCTCCAGCCGGCGCGGGTCGGTGGTCGCCTCCGACTCGTGCACCACCCGCACCTCGATCTCCGGGTCCTTCGCGGCCACCCGCCGGGCCACGAACTCGCCCAGCACGATGTCCTGCAGCTCGGCCCGCTCGGAGGCGCTGTCGAGCCGGGCCACCTCCAGCACGTCCTCGACGAGGGTGCGCATCGCCTTCGCCCGGTCCAGGACCAGTTCGGTCGGACGGCCGGGCGGCAGCAGCTCGGCCGCCGTGAGCAGGCCGGTCACCGGCGTACGCAGCTCGTGCGCGATGTCGGCCGTCACCCGCCGCTCGGCCTCAAGCCGCTGCTGCAACGCGTCCGCCATGGCGTCCACGGCCCGCGCCAGATCGTCGGTCTCGTCCCGTACCACCCCGCCGATCGCCTCCCGCACCCGCACGTCCGGCTGGCCCTGGGCGACCTGGTTGGCCGCGGCCGCCGCCTTGCGCAGCCGGACCGAGAGCTGCCCGCCGATCAGCACGCCGAGCGCACTGCCACCGAGGACGACCGCGATGGACCCGATGACCAGAGCCTGGTCGAGGTCCTTCAGCACATTGCTGCTGCGGTTGGCGAACGTGCTGTGCAGGGACAGCACCCGCCCGTCCTTGGCCTGCACCGCGGCCCAGATGTCCGGCGCGCCGCTGCCGTGGTCGATCACGTCGGTCGCCCGGCGGCCGGCGTCGACCCGCTCGCGCAGGGCCGGCGGCAGCCGGGGGTCGTCGACCTTGACGTCGGGGAAGTTCGCCCTCCCGTACAGCTCGTAGTTGCGCTGGCCGATCTGCAGCCGCTCGTTGGCCAGCTCGCGCGCGTTGTCCAGCATCGAGACCCGGGCGGCGTTGTGCACCACCAGGCTCAACGCGATCGCGACCAGCGCGCCGACCAGCGCGATCGCCGCGCTCAGCTTCCATCTGAGTCCGGTGCGCAACCCCGGACCCCGGTACCGGCTGGAGAACCCCCGCATGACCGCCTCGCTCAGGCCTTCAACTTGTAGCCGAAACCGCGGACCGTCTCGATCCGGTCCTGGCCGATCTTCGTGCGCAGTCGCTGCACGTGGACGTCGACGACGCGGGTGTCCCCGCCCCAGCCGTAGTCCCAGACGCGTTCGAGCAGCTTGTCGCGGGAGAGCACGGTCCCCGGCGCCGAGGAGAACTCCAGGAGCAGCCGCATCTCGGTGGGCGTCAGCGCGACCGGCTGCCCGGCCCGGCGCACCTCCATGCCCTCGGTGTCGATCTCCAGGTCGCCGAAGGTGAGCAGGCCGCCCGTCGCCTCCGCCGCGTCCTCGTGCGGCTTCTCGCCGCCGCTCGCGTGCCCGAAGCGGCGCAGCACCGCCCGGATCCGGGCGACCAGGACGGCCCCGTCGAACGGCTTGGTGACGTAGTCGTCGGCGCCCGCCTCCAGACCCAGCACCACGTCGATCGAGTCGGCCCGCGCCGACAGCATGATCACCGGGACGGTCGACTCGTCGCGGATGCGCCGGCACAGGCTCACCCCGTCCAGGCCCGGGACCATCACGTCCAGCAGGGCGATGTCGGGCCGGTCGGCGCGGAAGGCCTCCAGGCCCGACAGGCCGTCGGGCATGGCGGTGACCGCGAAGCCGTCCCGCTCCAGGGCGAGCTGGGTGGCCTCGCGGATGACGTCGTCGTCCTCGACGAACAGGACGTGGGTCTGGTCTGCCATCCCGGCTCTCTCGGTGGTCGGTGGTCGGTGGTCGGTGGGGGGATCGAGTGGGTACGGCCGCTACGGCGGGTGCGGCTGGTTCAGCCGGCCACGGAGGGCACCGGCGTGGCGTCGTCGCCGCTGCCGGACGCGTTGCCGTAGTCGGTGTGGTGGAAGTCCTCCTGGACGAAGCGTCCCCCGGACCAGCCGTAGGTGATCACGTTCTCGCCGGAGGGGCTCGACACCGGGTCGCCCTTCTCGTACACCTGCTTGGTCACGCTCAGGTCGCCCCGGTCTATCTCCGCGTAGACCGGGGACTCCTCGGCCTTGAAGACGTTCTTGTACGCGCCGCTCTCCCTGCGGTACACGTACGCCCCGACCCCGACCGCGTCCCCGCAGGTCAGGACGTTCACGACGATGTCCTCGACCGGGCCGCCGGTCAGATTGCCGTACGTCACGTCGACGGGGTACTCGTCGCCCGAGCACGGTTTCAGGTCCCGTTTCACCGTGCCCGAGACCGCCGGGTCGGCCTTCACCAGGGCGACCGCGTCGACCTTCTCGTACGTCTGCGACGGGTTGGGCGAGGGGGACTTGGCGGCCGGGGCGGGCGCGACCGAGCCGGCGTGCGCCGGTCCCTCGTCACGGGCTCCGGTGCCGCCGGTGCCGCAGGCCGCGGCGAAAAGGGCGAGGGCGGCGAGCACGACCGTCGCCGTGATCACCGCCTGTGCACTCGCCGGGCCCCTGCTGGACCCCGTGCCGGTCAGGCCGCGCAACGCTCCCGCTCCTCACGCTCCAGCGCGCGTGCGTCGAGGTCGCGTGACTCCAGCTCCTCGCGGAGCCGGGCGAGCGCCCGGTGCAGCGTGCTCTTGACCGTTCCGGCCGACATGCCGAGGGCGGCGGCCGTCTCCTCCGTGGACATCTGCTCCCAGTGTCGCAGCACCACGACACTGCGCTGCTTCGGAGCCAGCACCTTCATGATGTCCATGAGGAGAGCGCGGTCCGCGTGCTGCTCGGTGGAGTCCTCCACGGACGCGTCGGGCAGCTGCTCGGTCGGGACCTCCTCCAGCTTCCGGGCCCGCCACCACTCGGTGCGCGTGTTGATCATGACCCGGCGCAGGTAGGCGTCCGCGAGCTTCTTGTCCTCGATGGTCTCCCAGCGGCCGTACGTCCGGACCAGCGCCGTCTGCAGCAGATCCTGGGCGTCCGTCGGGTCGGGGACCAGCCGGCGGGCGCTGCGCAGCAGCGCGTCCTGTCGAGTGCGGACGTACTCCTCGAATTCGAGCACCTCGCCCTGCGCCATGATCAACCGCCTCCCGATCCCCGTTTTCCCCGGCCCTGTGCCTGAGTTACTGCCGTCCCGCGGTCCTGGCGGGCACAGAAACGAAGCTACGGACCCGTTGTCACGGGGCTGTGCGGAGCAGCCTGCGGGTAGCAATCGGCTGTCCGTCGGTTGTGTAACGGAAGTAGGTTCGGGGTAAGTAGGCGCAGTCTTATGCCCGAGTATGTAGGCATTTGTCGCGCGGGTGAGGCCGTAACGGAGCCCCGTCTCCTGTGATGTGGCTGTACGTCAGCTCAGCGGAAGCCGGTACAGACCGCCCGCGAGCGGCTCCACCAGGCCGTCCGAGACCAGCCCGTCCAGCGCGCGGGCCCGCTGCACCGGCTCGTGCCACACCCGGTCGAGCGCCGTCTGCGGCACCGGCGCGTGCGCCTCCCGCAGGACGGCCAGCAGCTTGCCGCGCACCTGCCGGTCGGTACCGGCGTACGTCTGCCCGCGCCGCGGCGGCCCCTCGTGCTCGGGCTTGCCCGCCAGCCGCCAGGCACACTCCCCGGCGATCGGGCACCGCTGGCACGTCTCGTTCTTCGCCGTGCACACCAGCGCGCCCAGCTCCATCGAGGCGGCTGCCCAGCGCGCGGCGGTCCTCTCGTCCGGGGGCAGCAGTTCGCGGGCGAGCTTGCGCTCGGCGGCGGTGGTGGCGTTCGGCGGGTACTGCACTCCGGTCACCGCCCGCGCGAACACCCGCCGCACATTGGTGTCCAGTACGGCGTGCCGCTGCCCGTACGCGAACGAGGCCACCGCGGCGGCGGTGTACTCGCCGATGCCCGGCAGCGCGAGCAGCTGCGCGTGATCCGTCGGTACGTCGCCGCCGTGCCGTTCCGTTATGGCGACGGCGGCGCCGTGCAGCCGCAGGGCGCGGCGCGGGTAGCCGAGCCGGCCCCAGGCGCGGACCGCCTCACCGGGCGCCTCCGCGGCGAGGTCGGCGGGGCGCGGCCAGCGGGCCAGCCACTGCTCGTACACGGGCAGGACCCGGTTCACCGGGGTCTGCTGCAGCATGAACTCGCTGACCATGACACCCCACGGGCCCGCCTCCGGGCGGCGCCAGGGGAGGTCGCGGGCGTGGGCGTCGAACCAGGCGATCACAGGGGTGTGAAGCTTCTCAGTCATGGCCCTTCCGATCCTGCCACGTCCGGCGACGGGTGGGGTGGACGTGGTCCGCGGCGAGGGCGCGGCGGGGTCGGGGTCGACGCCGCGTACGGCGAAGGGTGGCCGTGCCGACGGGAGTTGCCGAAATGATGATCCGGAAAAGTTGAGGTTTGGGCGGCGGGTGGGGCGAGGAACTGCACGGATCTCTCGTACAGTTTGCGCCGTGGGATCTCTGCGCAATCCGGTCGGGCCGCTTCCCTCCTCCATCTACTGGCGACGGAGGGTCGTCATGGTGTCCGTGGTCGCCGTGCTGGCGCTGCTGATCGTCTGGGTCGTCACGTCCGGCGGCGGAGGCGGCAAGAAGGGCGACAACGGGGCGAACGGCAAGAATCCCGTGTCCACGATCACGCCGGGGCCGTCGGGCAGCGGTCCCGCGATCAGCCAGGCACCGGGTGGCCGGGACGGGTCGAGCGGCAGCGGTTCGGCGGGTGGTTCCGGTTCGAGTTCCGGGTCGACGTCCGGGTCGACGTCCGGTTCCGGTGACGCCGGCGGGAGTTCGGCCGGCTCGGGCGGCGACACGTCCGGCGGCTCGGGTGGTTCGGGCGGTTCCTCCGGCTCGGGAGGCGACGTGACGTCCGGGTCCGGCGGCACGGTCGCCTCGCTGCCGGGGGCCTCCTCGCTGCCCAACTGCACCGCGGGTTCGGTGGCGTTGACGCTGCGGAGCCTGCACAACTCGTACTCGCCCGAGCAGACGCCGACCTTCGAGCTCACCGCGAAGAACACGTCGTCCAGTGACTGCAAGATCGACCTCGGGCCGAAGAGCGCGGTGCTGACCATCACGCAGGCCAGCGCGGACGACACCTACTGGTCGTCGGCGGACTGCCCGAAGTCGGCGGGGAGCCGGTGGTACCGGGTGCCGTCCGGGAGCAGCATCACGTACACCCTGAAGTGGGACCGGAAGCCGAGCGCCCCCCAGTGCGCGACGCCTGCGGCGGGCTCGGCCGGAGCGGGCACCTACCTGCTGGAGGCGACGGCCCCGGGCTATGCCAAGGCCCAGGCGTCCTTCGTGCTGGCGGCGGACTAGGGCGGGTTGCGGGTGCGGCTGTACGGCGCGCCCCTCGGGGGCGCGAGGAACTGCGCGACCAGCCCCGTCCGGCCCGCATTCGCCGCACAACGCATCGCCCCGAGCTGACCGGCGAAATCAGACGTACCGCTCAAGGATCGACGACTCCGCCAGCCGCGACAGCCCCTCGCGCACGCTGCGGGCGCGGGCCTCGCCGACGCCGTCCACGGTCTGCAGATCATCCACGCTCGCGGCGAGCAGCTTCTGGAGGCCCCCGAAGTGCTCGACCAGCCGGTCGATGATCGCCCCCGGCAGCCGCGGCACCTTCGCCAGCAGCCGGAAGCCGCGGGGCGACACCGCCGAGTCCAGCGCCTCCGGCGACCCGGTGTACCCCAGGGCCCGTGCCACCGTCGGCAGCTCCAGCAGCTCCGCATGGCTCAGGGCGTCCAGCTCGGAGAGCGCTTCGTCGACCGTGCGGGAGCGCTTCGCAGTCGGCTCGGGCACATAGTCCCGGACCACCAGCTCGCGCTCCGGCTCCACCCCTGCGATCAGCTCGTCCAGCTGGAGGGCGAGCAGCCGCCCGTCGGTGCCCAGTTCGACCACGTACTCGGCGATCTCCGTGGCGATCCGGCGGACCATCTCGAGGCGCTGGGCGACCGCCGACACGTCGCGGACCGTCACCAGGTCCTCGATCTCCAGCGCCGACAGCGTCCCCGCGACCTCGTCCAGGCGGAGCTTGTACCGCTCCAGGGTCGCCAGCGCCTGGTTCGCGCGGGACAGGATCGCCGCCGAGTCCTCGAGGACGCGGCGCTGCCCCTCGACGTACAGCGCGATCAGCCGCATCGACTGGGAGACCGAGACCACCGGGAACCCGACCTGCTTGGAGACGCGGTCCGCCGTGCGGTGGCGGGTGCCGGTCTCCTCCGTGGGGATCGTCGCGTCGGGCACGAACTGCACGCCCGCCCGGAGGATCTTCGACAGGTCGGAGGAGATCACGATGCCGCCGTCGAGCTTGCACAGCTCGCGCAGCCGGGTCGCCGTGAACTCGACATCCAGGACGAATCCGCCCGTGCACATCGACTCGACCGTCTTGTCGAAGCCGAGGACGATGAGTCCGCCCGTGTTGCCGCGGAGGACCCGCTCCAGGCCGTCCCGCATGGACGTGCCCGGAGCCACGGCGCTCAGCGAGGCGCGCATCAGGCCATCGGAACCGGCACTCCCACCGGACTTTCCGGGAGCTCCTGCCCGGTCGTTGGCTGCCACTGCACTCCTCCGGTCGCAGGTTCTGAGGCGCTGCCGTCCCCGCACTCGGTTCGTACGGACGGGCGAGACCAGGGCAAAGTCTACCGGCGCTCCTCCGCCTCCCGTGGGGCCTCTCGGCGACGGGAGCGCGGCAGCACCCGCAGCGCGTCCCCCATGTCGGCGACTTCCAGGACCTTCATGCCCGCCGGGATCTTGCCGGGGTCGCCCGGTACGAGCGCGTGCGTGAAGCCGAGCCGGTGCGCCTCCGCGAGCCTGCGCTGGACCCCGGTGACCCGTCTGACCTCGCCCGCGAGGCCGACCTCACCGATGGCGACCAGGTTCTTCGGGAGCGGGGTGTCGCTGGCGGCGGAGGCCAGCGCGAGGGCGATGGCCAGGTCGGCGGCGGGCTCCGAGAGCTTCACCCCGCCGACCGTCGCGGAGTAGATGTCCCGCTTGCCGAGCGCGCTGATCCGCCCGCGCTGCTCCAGGACGGCCAGCATCATCGAGACCCGGGAGGTCTCCAGGCCGGAGGTGGTGCGGCGGGGGGAGGGGATCTGGGAGTCGACCGTCAGCGCCTGCACCTCGGCGACCAGGGGGCGGCGGCCCTCCAGGGTGACGGTCAGGCAGGTGCCCGGGACCGGTTCGGCACGCCGGGTCAGGAAGAGGCCGCTCGGGTCGGCGAGGCCCGTGATGCCCTCGTCGTGCAGCTCGAAGCAGCCGACCTCGTCGGTGGCGCCGTAGCGGTTCTTGACGCCCCGGACCAGGCGCAGCCGGGCGTGGCGGTCGCCCTCGAAGTGCAGGACGACGTCCACGAGGTGTTCGAGCAGCCGCGGACCCGCGATCGCGCCGTCCTTGGTGACGTGGCCCACGAGGAGCGTGGACATGCCCCGCTCCTTCGAGGCGCGGATGAGGGCCCCGGCCACCTCGCGGACCTGGGCCATGCCGCCCGGGGCGCCGTCGATCTCCGGGGAGGCGACCGTCTGGACGGAGTCCAGGATCAGCAGCGACGGCTTCACCGCGTCCAAGTGGCCGAGGACGGCGGCCAGATCGGTCTCGGCGGCGAGGTAGAGGTGGTCGTCGATGGCGCCGATGCGGTCGGCGCGCATCCGGACCTGGCTCGCCGACTCCTCGCCGGTGACGTAGAGCGTGCGGTGCTCGTCGCTGGCCGACTTGGCGGCCACGTCGAGCAGGAGGGTGGACTTGCCGACGCCGGGCTCGCCGGCGAGCAGCACCACCGCGCCGGGGACCAGGCCGCCGCCGAGAACGCGGTCCAGTTCCGGGACGCCGGTGGTGCGGGCGGCGGCCTGCCGGCCGTCGACCTGGCCGATGGGCACGGCGGAGGTGGTGACCCGGCCGGGGGCCGTCGTACGGACCGCGGGCGCGCCGTACTCCTCGATCGTCCCCCACGCCTGGCACTCGGCGCACCGGCCGAGCCACTTGGCCGTCTGCCAGCCGCACTCGGTGCAGCGGTACGACGGACGGTCCTTCGCGGTCTTGGTACGGGCAGCCATGCGGAAACCGTAGCCTCCGCCACTGACAGTGGGGCCACGGTGGCCCGCGTGACAGGTGTGGGTGGACCAATCCCGGCCGGCCGGGGACGGGTACGAGCCAGGGTGGAACAGGTTCCTGTCCCCGATTGAGGGATCGTTTCACCCGTACGGATTAAAAGAGCTCAAGCCGCCAGAAGGGGCCATACGGCGCCGCCTACGGTCGCACGGGTGATGAGCAGCAGTCCGGAGACCTCGGCCCGAACGACCGGCGCACACCGGGCGCACCGGGAGGCGCGCACGGCGCGTGACCGCGCGGCGGCGCGTGCGCTGGCGCAGCGACCGCCGACCCGCTACGAGCCGTACCTGGACGGGCTGTTCACCTACTGCCTCTCGGTGCTGTGCGACCACGACGCGGCCACCGCCGCGCTCGGGGACGTCCTCGCCCTCGCCGAGCGGCGCGGCCAGCGCGTCCCGGAGGCCGCCGGGGACCGCAGGGCCTGGCTGTACGCGCTGGCCCGCTGGGCCTGTCTGCGCGGGCTCGCCGAGGCCAAGCAGAAACGTCAGGCCACCCACGCGGCGGGCCGGCACCCCGCCCCCGCCGCCGACCCCGTGGTCCCCGCCGACACCCAGGAGGAGCGGCGCCGCGAACTCGCCCTGCTCGCCTGGCCGGAAGCCGCCGGCACCACCCCCGAGCAGCGCGAGGCGCTCGAACTCGCGGTACGCCACCACCTGGCCGCCCACGAGGTCGCCGCCGTCCTCGGCATGGACCTGGCCGGTGCCCGGGAGCTGCTCGCCTCCGCCGCCTGCGAGGTCGAACGCACCCGCGCCGCACTCGCGGTCGTCGAGACCGGCGGCTGCCCGAGCGTGTCCCACCTCACCGGCGACAGCCAGCTGGTCCTCAGCAGTGCCCTGCGCCGGGAACTGGTCCGGCACGTCGACGACTGCCCGCGCTGCCGCCGCACCGCCGAGCGTGCCGCCCCCGGCCGGTGGCCCGGCGCGATGACCACGCCCGCCGAGCTGCCCGTCCTGGAGGCGCCCCGCGCGGCCCTGCACGTGGCCATGGCGCACCAGCCACGCGCGCGTGGCGCCGCCGCCCCGCGCTTCGACCGGCGCGGCTTCCCGATGGACCCCAAGGACCACGCGGCCCGCCGCGACCGGCTGCGCGCGCGTGCCGTCACGACGACCGTCGTCGCCACGGTGGTGGCCGCCCCGGTGCTGGCCCTGTGGGCGGCCTACCGGGGCTCGCCGGGGGAGGGGCACGACGGTCCGTCCGTGACCGCGCGGGAGGCCGCGGGACCCGACGCGCTCGACGGCGACACGGGCGGGGGCTACCAGAACGCCGGCAACGCCAGCACCAGACCCGGGCCGCGCATCGGCAAGGACGGCAAGGCCGACGTGTCGGTCGAGGTGATCGGTGTCACGGGAGCCGACCGGAGGAAGGTCGGTGCCGCGCACCTCGCCGTGACCGCCGCGAACGACGGCGACACGACCCTGGTCACGCTCACGGCGTCCGGGGGCGCGGCGGTGCGGTGGTCGGTGTCCACTTCGGCGGACTGGCTGTACTTCTCCAGACCGTCGGGAACGCTCCGGCCGGGCGAGACGTTCACGATCAAGGTGTACGTCGATCACCTGCGGGAGCCGGCCGGGCGCTGGAGCGCGCGGGTGGCGGTGGCGCCGGCGGGGGCGGTGGTGTCGATCGACGGCTTCGGGATGGCCCCGCCGACGCGCCGGGGACCGAAACCGCCCCCTGCGGGGAGGCCGACACCGACACCGACGGCATCCGCTCCGACGACCCCGCCGACACCACCGCCCACCGACCCACCGACCTCACCTTCGCCCACACCGACCCCCACGGACTCCGACACCGCGAGCCCCACGGCACCGGCTTCACCGACAGACCCCGGCAGCGAAACCCCGCCACCGGCTTCGTGAGTACCGCGGGGCCCCTACGGCCTGCGGGTTCGCGCAGGTCCCCGCGCCCTTTCGGGGCCCTCCGGGGGGCGTCAGTCCACCGGGTCGGCCGGGTGCGGTGCCACCAGGGGGAGCTGGGAGGCGAGACGTGCCTCGCACAGCTCCACCAGCCGGTCGTAGCCGGCCTTGCCCATCAGTTCGGTCAGTTCCGGGCGGTAGGAGACGTAGACCGGATCGCCCGCGCCGTGTGCCGAGGTCGCCGAGGTGCACCACCAGTGCAGGTCGTGGCCGCCCGGACCCCAGCCCCGGCGGTCGTACTCGCCGATCGAGATCTGCAGGACCCGCGTGTCGTCGGGGCGGTCGATCCAGTCGTACGTCCGGCGGATCGGGAGCTGCCAGCAGACGTCCGGTTTGGTCTCCAGCGGCTCGCGGCCCTCCCGCAGCGCCAGGATGTGCAGCGAGCAGCCGGCGCCGGCGGCGAAACCGGGGCGGTTCTGGAAGATGCAGGAGCCCTGGAACGGGCGGGTCTGGCGGGAGCCCTCCTCGTCCTCCGAGATCCAGCCGCCCCGCGTGCCCTCGTCGTAGTGCTGCCAGATCTCCGGAGTGAGCCTCGCCACATGATCGGCGACCCGCTTCTCGTCGTCCTCGTCGGAGAAGTGCGCGCCCAGCGTGCAGCAGCCGTCGTCCGCGCGGCCCGCCTGGATGCCCTGGCAGCCGCTGCCGAAGATGCAGTTCCAGCGCGAGGTCAGCCAGGTCAGATCACAGCGGAACACCTGCTCGTCGTCGGCCGGATCCGGGAACTCCACCCAGGCCCGCGCGAAGTCGAGACCCTTCTCGTCCGCGGCGAGGGCGGTCTTCGGCGGCTTCGACTGCTTCGGTGGCTTCGCCCGCGAAGAACCGTCGGCTGATTTGGCGGCCTTGTGGTCCTTCGTCTTTTTCGTCTTTGGCACCCGTCCAGGGTAAGTCGCCGACGGCCACTCCGGGGACTGCTCAGGGACCCCTGTCTGCAGCGTTCCGTACAGTTCCGTACATGAGACTCGGTGTCCTCGACGTGGGATCCAACACGGTGCATCTGCTGGTGGTGGATGCGCACCCCGGCGCGCGCCCGCTGCCGGCGCACTCGCACAAGGCGGAGTTGCGCCTTGCCCAACTCCTCGACGGCAACGGGGCGATCGGCCCCGACGGCATCGAGAAACTGGTCGGTGTCGTCAAGGACGCCCTCCAGGCCGCGGAGGACAAGGGCGTCGAGGACCTGCTGCCGTTCGCCACCTCCGCCGTGCGCGAGGCCACCAACGCGGACGACGTCCTCGCGCGCGTGAGGGCCGAGACCGGTGTCGAGCTCCAGGTCCTCACCGGTGCCGACGAGGCCCGGCTGACCTTCCTCGCGGTCCGCCGCTGGTTCGGCTGGTCCGCCGGAAAGCTGCTGGTGCTCGACATCGGCGGCGGCTCCCTGGAGATCGCGTACGGCATCGACGAGGAGCCCGACACGGCCGTCTCGCTGCCGCTCGGCGCCGGCCGGCTCACCGCGGGCTGGCTCCCCGGCGACCCGCCCTCCTCCGACGACATACGGGCACTGCGCCGCCACGTACGCGCCGAGATCGCCCGTACCGTCGGCGAGTTCAGCCGCTTCGGCGCCCCCGACCACGTGGTCGCCACGTCGAAGACCTTCAAGCAGCTGGCCCGCATCGCCGGCGCGGCCCGCTCCGCCGACGGCCTCTACGTCCAGCGCGAACTCAAGCGGGACTCCCTGGAGACCTGGGTCCCGAGGCTGGGGGCCATGACCACGGCCCAGCGCTCCGCGCTCCCGGGAGTGTCGGAAGGGCGGTCGGGCCAGCTGGTGGCGGGTGCGCTGGTGGCGGAGGCCGCGATGGACCTCTTCGAGGTGGAGAGCGTGGAGGTGTGCCCATGGGCGCTCAGGGAGGGCGTGATCCTGCGGCGCCTCGACCACATGGGTTCCGCTTGAGCGCCCCGGAAGGGGCTCGGGCAGCCACGAAGGCGCCGCACGCGCCGACGCGACCCTCGTCACAACGGCGAGTAGGCGCCCGCTTCCCACTCCTCCCCACCCCGTAACCTGTCCCTCGTGGCAAACCCAAGGGACGTCGTCCGCATCCCGGATGCGAAGGTCGCGCTCTCCACGGCCTCCGTCTATCCGGAGTCGACGGCGACGGCCTTCGAGATCGCCGCGCGCCTCGGTTACGACGGCGTCGAGGTCATGGTCTGGACCGACCCGGTCAGCCAGGACATCGAGGCGCTGCGCCGGCTGAGCGACTACCACCGCATCCCGATCCTCGCGGTTCACGCCCCCTGTCTGCTGATCACCCAGCGGGTCTGGTCCACCGACCCCTGGGTCAAGCTCCAGCGGGCCCGGGCCGCCGCCGAGAAGCTGGGCGCGAGCACGGTCGTCGTGCACCCCCCGTTCCGCTGGCAGCGCCAGTACGCCCGCGACTTCGTCGAGGGGATCTGGCGCATGGCGAACGAGACGGCCGTGCGGTTCGCGGTGGAGAACATGTACCCGTGGCGCTACCGCGACCGCGAGATGCTCGCGTACGCCCCCGACTGGGACGTCACCAAGGACGACTACCGGCACTTCACGATCGACCTCAGCCATGCCGCGACGTCCCGCGTCGACGCGCTCGCCATGCTGGACCGCATGGGCGGCCGGCTCGGCCACGTCCACCTCGCCGACGGCCGCGGCTCGGCCAAGGACGAGCACCTGGTGCCAGGACGCGGCACCCAGCCCTGCGCCGAGCTGCTGGAGCGGCTCGCGGTCACCGGCTTCGACGGCCATGTCGTCATCGAGGTCAACACCCGGCGCGCGATGTCCGGCGCGGAGCGCGAGGCCGACCTCGCGGAGGCCCTGGCCTTCACCCGGCTGCACCTGGCCTCGGCGGTGAAGGTGCCCCGCCGGTGAGCGACACCCCGGCCGAAGGCGGTGCGGGCAGCCGGCGCCGCGGCCGCCCCCCGCGCACCGAGTCGGCCGACACCCGGGACCGTATCCTCGTCGCCGCCCGCGAGGAGTTCTCCGAACACGGCTACGAGAAGACGTCCGTACGTGGCATCGCCAAGGCCGCCGGTGTCGACTCCGCCTTGGTCCACCACTACTTCGGCACCAAGGAACAGATCTTCGAGGCCGCCATCGCGGTCGCCTTCGCCCCCGCGCTCAACGCGCCCGCCGCCATCGCCGACGGCCCGCTGGACGGCGTCGGAGAGCGTCTGACCCGGTTCATCTTCGGCATCTGGGAGAACCCCACCACCCGTAAGCCGCTCCTCGCGATCGTCCGCTCCGCCGTCAACAACGAGACGGCCGCCGCCGTCTTCCGCCGGCTGGTCGCCGCCCAGCTGCTGCGCCGGCTCGCGGAGCAGCTGGGCCACTCCGACGGGGAGCTGCGGGCCGAGCTGGCCGCGGCACAGCTGGTGGGGTGCGCGATGCTGCGCTACGTGATCAAGCTGGAGCCGCTGGCGTCCGCGGACCTGGAGCAGATCGTGGCGAGGATCGCCCCGGTGGTGCAGGGACATCTGACCGGACCGTGAGCGGGGCAGTAAGCCGGGCCGTGGGCCGGACCTTGAGCGGGGCCGCGAGCCGACCCGTGATCCCCGACCCGTGATCCCCGCCCGTGCGAGACGCGCGTCCCGCATTCCGGACACCTCGTCCCGAGGCCTGAACAACGGGCGTACGCTCGTTAGCAGCCCTATCTGTCTGAAGGAGCGAGCGA
Source organism: Streptomyces sp. NPDC104761 (assembly GCF_055583445.1). Classification (NCBI taxonomy): domain Bacteria; kingdom Bacillati; phylum Actinomycetota; class Actinomycetes; order Kitasatosporales; family Streptomycetaceae; genus Streptomyces; species Streptomyces sp. NPDC104761. Next base: position 89,028 of record NZ_JBVJNZ010000024.1, read on the forward strand.
CGATGCCCGAGCTGAGGTCCCGCACAGTCACCCACGGCCGCAACATGGCGGGCGCCCGCGCCCTTATGCGCGCCTCCGGTGTACCGGGTGCGGACATCGGCCGCAAGCCGATCATCGCCGTCGCGAACTCGTTCACGGAGTTCGTGCCGGGCCACACCCACCTCCAGCCGGTCGGCCGGATCGTCTCCGAGGCGATCAGGGAGGCGGGCGGCATCCCGCGCGAGTTCAACACGATCGCCGTGGACGACGGCATCGCGATGGGCCACGGCGGCATGCTGTACTCCCTCCCGTCCCGCGACCTGATCGCCGACTCGGTCGAGTACATGGTCGAGGCCCACTGCGCCGACGCCCTGGTCTGCATCTCCAACTGCGACAAGATCACCCCGGGCATGCTCATGGCCGCCCTGCGCCTGAACATCCCGACGGTCTTCGTCTCCGGCGGCCCCATGGAGGCCGGCCGCGCCACCCTGGTCGACGGCACCGTCCGCACCCTCGACCTGGTCGACGCGATCTCCGACGCGGTGAACGACAAGATCTCGGACGAGGACATCCTCCGTATCGAGGAGAACGCCTGTCCGACCTGCGGCTCCTGTTCCGGCATGTTCACGGCCAACTCGATGAACTGCCTGACGGAGGCGATCGGCCTCTCCCTCCCCGGCAACGGCTCGGTGCTGGCCACCCACACGGCCCGCAAGCAGCTGTACGTCGACGCGGCCCGCACGGTCATGGACCTCACCCGCCGCTACTACGAGCAGGACGACGAGACGGTCCTGCCGCTGAACATCGCGACCTTCGCCGCGTTCGAGAACGCGATGGCCCTGGACATCGCGATGGGCGGTTCCACGAACACGATCCTCCACCTGCTGGCCGCCGCCCAGGAGGCGGGCGTCCCCTTCGGTCTGGAGGAGATCAACGAGGTCTCGCGCCGGGTGCCCTGCCTGGCCAAGGTGGCCCCGAACGTCGCGAAGACCCGCACGTACTACATGGAGGACGTGCACCGCGCCGGCGGCATTCCGGCCCTCCTCGGCGAGCTGCACCGCGGCGGTCTCCTCAACGAGGACGTGCACTCCGTCCACAGCCCGTCCCTCGCGGACTGGCTGAAGACCTGGGACGTGCGCGGCGGCTCCCCGTCCCCCGAGGCGGTCGAACTGTGGCACGCGGCCCCCGGCTGCGTCCGCTCCGCCGAGGCGTTCTCCCAGTCCGAGCGCTGGGAGGCTCTGGACGAGGACGCGGCGGAGGGCTGCATCCGCAGCGTCGAGCACGCGTACTCCAAGGACGGCGGCCTCGCGGTCCTCAAGGGCAACCTCGCCGTCGACGGCTGCGTGGTCAAGACGGCCGGCGTCGACGAGTCCATCTGGACCTTCGAGGGCCCCGCGGTCGTCTGCGAGTCGCAGGAGGAGGCCGTCGAGAAGATCCTCAACAAGCAGGTCACCCACGGCGACGTCGTCGTGATCCGCTACGAGGGTCCCAAGGGCGGCCCCGGCATGCAGGAGATGCTCTACCCGACGTCCTTCCTCAAGGGCCGCGGCCTCGGCAAGACCTGCGCGCTGATCACCGACGGCCGCTTCTCCGGCGGCACCTCGGGCCTCTCCATCGGCCACGCCTCCCCGGAGGCGGCCTCCGGCGGCACCATCGCCCTCGTCGAGGACGGCGACCGCATCCGCATCGACATCCCGAACCGCACGATCGAGCTCCTCGTCGACGAGGCCGAACTGTCCCGCCGCGAGCAGGCCCTGAACGGCGTGTACGCCCCGAAGAACCGCGACCGCAAGGTCTCCGCCGCCCTGCGCGCCTACGCCGCGATGGCCACCAGCGCCGACAAGGGCGCGGTCCGCGACGTGACGAAGCTGGGCTGAACCACACCGCACGCCGGCAAGGGGCCGCCTCCCGCACGGAGGCGGCCCCTTCCTCTTCTCTCCGGCGCCGCTACCAGTCGCCGGGATCCCCCGCGTCCACGGCGAAGACGGTGCCGTCGGGGGCGGTGGCGTAGACGTGGGAGTCGAGGAGCAGGGGGGCGGGCACCGAGGTGGTGACGCCGCCGGAGTCCGTTCCGAAGCGGGCCGAGGTCTGTCCGGCGGCCGTTCCGCTGCGTGCGTCGACGGCCATGAGCCGGCCGTCGGCGGCCGAGAAGTACACGTGCCGGCCGTCGGCGACGGGCACCGAGCCCCGGCTGACCGAGGTCTCCGCATGCCAGGTGCGCCTGCCCGCCGTCACGTCGACGGCGTCCAGCGAGCCGGTGGCCGCCAGCACGTAGACCACGCCGCCGTGCACCCCGGCCTGCACGTCCTCACGCGGCACGGGCAGTTTGACCCGGCGGGTGTCCCCGGACGCCGGCGTGTAGCGGACCACGGCGTCGGCGTCGCCGTAGACCGGATCGGTGGACAGCAGGAAGACCGTCCCGTCCTGCGCGCCGACCGGCTTCAGCAGCCCCTGCAATCGGCGGGTGTCTCCCCGTACGTCTCCGGTGGCCGGATCCAGGACGGTGAGCTGCGTGCTGGTCCCGTCCGCGGACGTACTGGTCACATATGCCGAGGACGGATCCGCGGCGAAGAAATCGATCCGTGCCGTGCCGTGCACCCCTGTCGACCGGCTCCACCTGGTGGCGCCGGTGGCGCTGTCCACTCCGGTGACCGTGCCGTCCGCACGCGTGAGCAGGAGGGTGTCGCCGGCGTACTCCATCCCTTTGTTCTCGGGCAGGTCACGCTGCCATCGGCTCCTGCCCGAGTCCGGATCGAGCGCGCTTACGTGCCGGGCCTCGTCGGTGACGAGTTGGAGGAGGCCGCCGGAGAGGACCGGGGGCCGGTTCCAGTGGGCGTTCGCGACGGTGTGTCGCCAGAGCACGTCACCCGTCACAGGGTCCAGGGCGAACGCCACCGACGCCTCGGTGCAGAACAACCTCCCCTTGCCGACGGTGCACTGGGGAGTGGTCGCGTCCTTGGTGACGGGCTTGGCCTGCCAGGCGGAGAAGGCGGCGGCCGTCGTCCTCGGGTTGCTCACCTGCGGCTGCGCGGTACTCCCGGCGCCCCACTCGACCAAGGCCGCGACCGCGCCGAGCACGAGGACAACAGCGCCCGTGGCCAAGGCGACCCGCCTGCCGAGCCGCGCTGTGCCCGGCTGCCGCGGTTTCTCCGCCTCCCGCGGGCGCTCCGCGCCCTCCTCCGACGGCTCCGCTTTCACGGCCTCCTCGGTGCCGCCCCCAACGGTCGCCCGCTGTGCCGGTATGAACGCCTGCGTGTCGTACGACGCGGACAACGACCTTAGTTCCCGCATCAGTTCGTCGGGCGTCGGCCTGTCCTCCGGCTCCTTGGCGAGGCACCGCAGCACCACCGGCGCGAGTTCCTCCGGTACGCCGGTGAGGTCGGGCTCGTCGTGCACGACCTGGTAGGCGACGACGTACGGGCTGTCGGAGTCGAACGGCCCCCGCCCCGTCGCCGCATGCACCAGCACCGACCCGAGCGCGAAGATGTCGGCGGCGAACCCCACCTCACGCGGCCGCCGGAACTGCTCCGGCGCCATGAACGGCGGCGTACCGATCAACTTTCCCGTCTCGGTCCGCAGTTCGCTGTCCTTCGGCCGGGAGATGCCGAAGTCGATCACCTTGGGACCGTCCTCGGCGAGCAGCACGTTGCTCGGCTTCAGATCCCGGTGCACCACACCGACCCTGTGAATGTCGCGCAACGCCTCCGCCAGTCCGGCCATCAGCCGGCGCAACTGGGCGGGAGGCATCGGACCGTTCCGCTTCACGTGCTCGGAAAGGGTCGGGCCGGGGATGAAGAGGGTGGCCATCCAGGGCCGTTCGGCCTCGGGGTCGGCGTCCACCACGGGGGCCGTGAACGCGCCGCTGACCTTGCGCGCGGCGGCCACCTCCTGCCGGAAACGGCCCCTGAACTCACGGTCCTTGGCGTACTGGGCATGCACGACCTTCACCGCGAGCTTCAGCCCCGAGGTGCTGCGGGCAAGGTGCACCACGCCCATGCCACCGGAGCCGAGGCACGACTCCAGACGGTAGTGCCCGGCATACTCGGGAAGTTCCGCTTCCGCGCCCGCTCCGGTGTTGCGCTGTGGCGTCAAGGGACCACCCCCGTGCTGTTTCCGCGGAGCGCGACTCACGGAGCCTAGTCGATGACTCGTACGAGACAGAGGCGGCTTGCTAGCCTCCGCGTGCGAGTTGCGGACATGTGTTTCGTGACTCGAATGAGGGGAATCAACGGGACCCCATGGAACTCATGGGGCCAGTGGGGGGAGCAGCACATGTCCGTCGACCACGTGCAGGAAGCCGAAAGCAGCGGCGAGGAGAGTGCCGCCACGACGCTGGCGGCAACCACCACAGTCCGCTACTACTCCGTCGCCCCGGGCGTGCGCCTGAACGTTCGCAGCGGCCCGGGCACCAGCTACGACATCACCCGAGCCCTCCCCGAGGGTGCCAAGGTCCCGATCTACTGCCAGACGCCGGGGACCTCGGTGTCGGGTTACTACGGCACGTCGAACATCTGGGACAACATCAGCAACGGCGAGTTCGTGTCAGACGCTTATGTCCACACCGGCAGCGACGGTTACGTGGCCGACCGCTGCTCCTGACCGGTCCAGGGGGACTGGGATGACACCCTTAAGACGCGCTTCCGTCCTTCTCGCAGGCTCTGCCGGAGCCTTTCTCATGATTCTGGGTGCGGCGTCGGAAGCCGCCGCCGTATCGACGTACTCGGTCGCGCCGGGCGTTCGCCTGAACGTCCGCAGCGGCCCGGGCACCGGCTACAGCATCACCCGCACCCTTCCCGAGAACACCAAGGTCCCGATCTTCTGCCAGACGCCGGGGACCTCGGTGTCGGGTTACTACGGCACGTCGAACATCTGGGACAACATCGACAACGGTGAGTACGTCTCGGACGCCTACGTCAACACGGGCAGTGACGGCTACGTGGCCGACCGCTGCGCCTGACCCGCACACCAACCCCGACCCGGAGCCCGCGGCCCCCGGCGCCATAATCGTCCCGTGAGCGACGAACCAGGCACCCCGGACACCCCCGCGGGCTCCACCGGCGGGCCCCGCCCCGAGCCCCTCCGTTTCTTCGGCACGTCCTGGGTGAACCACGACGACGGCTACACCGCCCGCCGGATCGGCGTGGCCGTGGGCTCGCTGGCCGCCGCCGTCGGCTCCTGCCTGGTCCTGCGCCTCGCCTACGAGGGCGTCCAGCTCGCCGACACCGGCGCCTTCGTGACCGTCCTCGTCGTCGCGATGTTCGCCATCTGCAGCGCCCTGGCCTTCCGCAACACCTGGGAGTCCTTCGGCAAGCGCCCCGACCCCGAACGCCAGGCCTCCCTGCGCGGCCTCCTCGCCATCGGGTTCGTCGGCTCGCTCCTCGCCTACTTCTTCCGTTCCCTCGCCGAGGCCCCCGGCGAGAAACTCCACCGCGCCGAGTACGACACCGCCGTCCGGGACCACGAACGCCGCACCACCCGCCGCTCGGGCAACCCGTCGAAGAAGAAGCGGAAGTCCTGAGGCCGGCGCGCCAAATCCAGCCCACCTCTCGGACATCCCTGTCCTCCCCGCCCCGCCCCCGGGGACCATGGCCGCATGACCACAGGCCAGTCGCAGTCGCACCCCCGGAACCCGGGCCCGAACCCGACCCCCGCCCCCTCCCACGCCGCACGCGCGCACTCCTTCAACGCCGCCGCGGCCCAGTACGCCGCGAACCGCCCCTCCTACCCGCCCGCCCTCCTGGACGCCGTCGAGGAGGAGGCCGGCCGCTCCCTCACGGGCGCCCGGGTGGTCGACGTCGGCGCGGGCACCGGCATCGCGACCGCCCTCCTGCACACGCGCGGCGCCGAGGTGATCGCGGTGGAGCCTGGGGAGGGCATGGCGGCGCAGTTCCACGCCACCCGGCCCGGCATTCCGATCGTCCGCGGCAACGGCGACGCCCTTCCGCTCGCCGACGCCACCGCAGACTTCCTCACCTACGCCCAGGCCTGGCACTGGACCGACCCGGCCCGCTCCGTGCCGGAGGCGCTCCGCGTGCTGCGTCCCGGCGGGGCGCTGGCGCTGTGGTGGAACACCAGCGCACTCGACATCGGCTGGATCGCCGACGCCTCCGAACGCATCAGCCGGTTCTTCGGCATCAACAACGCGTTCGAGCAGCGCAAGGGGGCCGACCGCACCGACCTCGCCGACCCCAGCGGCAGGCTCCGCTTCGCGCGCCGCGAGGTCCGCTGGAGCCGCCGGGTCCCGATCGACACCCACCTCGCCAACATCGGCAGCCACTCGGCGTTCCTCGTCACCTCCGAGGCACGCCGCACCGAGTTCCTCGCGGCGGAACGCGCCCACCTCCTGAAGATCTTCCCGGACGGCGTCGTCGAGGAGACGTACGACGTCCTCCTCCTCGTAGCACTCAACGCCTGAGCGCTACCGACAACACCGGCCCGCGGCAGCGACTCGGCCGTGGGCCGGTGGGGGTGGGGCAGGCTGGTCGCGCAGTTCCTCCCCCAGCCTTCGGCCGGGGCCGCCCCCAGCGCCCCTTACGGGGCCCGTCCCCGCCATCCCCGGCGCCCCTCACGGGGCATGTCCGAGGCATCCCCAGCTCCCCGTGCCGCTCAGGCGGCGCGGGCGGCGCGGGCGGCACGGGTGGGCGCGGGCGGCACCCGCCCAGTGCCGGTGAGCGCCCCTCCTCCCCGCCCGCCCCTCTTCCCCGCCCCCGCCCCCTCTCCGTCCCCGCCACCACCCTGCCCCGGCCCCGCCATGCCCTCCCCTTGACGGGCCACCCCCTCCCGAGCATTATTCATCACATGGTGAATTACTCGCCGGAGCCGCCCCAGGCCCCCGGCAACCCAGCCCTGCCCCCCGCCGTCCAGGCCACCGGACTCACCGCGGTCCGCGGCCCCCGTACCGTCCTGCGCGGACTCGACTTCACCGTCCCGCGCGGTCAGATCACCGGCCTCCTGGGCCCCTCCGGATGCGGCAAGTCCACCCTGATGCGCTCCATCGTCGGCACCCAGGCCAAGGTCACCGGCACCCTGAACGTCCTCGGCCGCCCCGCCGGACACCCCTCCCTGCGCACCCGGATCGGCTACGTCACCCAAGCCGCCTCCGTCTACGACGACCTGACCATCCGCCAGAACCTCGACTACTTCGGCGCGATCCTCGACCCCACCCGTACCACCGCCGCCCGCCGCGCCGACGTCGACCGCGTCCTCGGCGAAGTCGACCTCACCGACCACGCCGACGCCCTCGCCGGCAACCTCTCCGGCGGCCAGCGCAACCGCGTCTCCCTCGCCGTGGCCCTGCTCGGCAGCCCCGAACTCCTCGTCCTCGACGAACCCACCGTCGGCCTCGACCCCGTCCTGCGCCGCGACCTCTGGAACCTCTTCCACTCCATCGCCGCCGACCGCGGCGCCACCCTCCTCATCTCCTCCCACGTCATGGACGAGGCCGAACGCTGCCACCGCCTCCTCCTCATGCGCGAGGGCGAGATCCTCGCCGACGACACCCCCGAGGCCCTGCGCACCCGCACCGGCTCCGACACCGTCGAGTCCGCCTTCCTCCACCTCGTCGACGAAGCCGCCGCCAACTCCCGCACGAAGGAAACGGCACGATGACCACCCAGACCGCGACCACCACCGCCGGCACCATCCCCGTCGGCGCCCTGAGCCTCTCCCGGACCATCGCCACCGCCGCCCGCGTCCTGCGCCAGCTCCGCCACGACCCCCGCACCATCGCGCTGCTGATCCTCATCCCCTGCCTGATGCTGGTCCTGCTCCGCTACGTCTTCGACGGCAGCCCGCACACCTTCGACAACATCGGCGCCTCACTCCTCGGCATCTTCCCGCTCATCACGATGTTCCTGGTGACCTCCATCGCCACCCTCCGCGAACGCACCTCGGGCACCCTCGAACGACTCCTCGCCATGCCCCTCGGCAAAGCCGACCTCATCGCTGGCTACGCCCTCGCCTTCGGCATCCTCGCGATCATCCAGTCGGCCCTCGCCACCGGCCTCGCCGTCTGGCTCCTCGGCCTCGACGTCACCGGCTCCCCCTGGCTCCTGCTCCTGGTCGCCCTGCTCGACGCCCTGCTCGGCACGGCCCTCGGTCTCTTCGTCTCGGCCTTCGCGGCCTCGGAATTCCAGGCGGTCCAGTTCATGCCCGCGGTGATCTTCCCCCAGATCCTCCTCTGCGGCCTCTTCACCCCCCGCTCCGAGATGCACCCCGCCCTCGAAGCCATCTCCGACGTCCTGCCCATGTCCTATGCCGTCGACGGCATGAACGAGGTCCTCCGCCACACCGACATGACCGCCACGTTCGTCAGGGACGTCCTGATCGTCGCCGGCTGCGCCCTGCTGGTCCTGGCCCTCGGAGCGGCCACCCTGCGGCGCCGCACCGCGTAACCCGCCGCCGGCGTCCGTCCAGCGGACAACCGGCCCCCGCCCGCACCCCCGGTGCCAGACTGAACCGCATGAGTCAGAAAGTCGCAGTCCTCGGCACCGGCAAGATCGGCGAAGCCCTGCTCAGCGGAATGATCCGCGCCGGCTGGGCCCCAGCCGACCTCCTGGTCACCGCCCGCCGCCCCGAACGCGCCGAAGAACTCCGTGCCCGCCACGGAGTCACCCCGGTCACCAACCCCGAGGCCGCGAAGACCGCCGACACCCTGATCCTCACGGTCAAGCCCCAGGACATGGGCACCCTCCTCGACGAACTCGCCCCGCACCTGCCCGCCGACCGCCTCGTCATCAGCGGCGCCGCGGGCATCCCCACCTCCTTCTTCGAGGAACGCCTCGCCACCGGCACCCCGGTCGTCCGCGTCATGACGAACACCCCCGCCCTCGTCGACGAGGCGATGTCCGTCATCTCCGCCGGCACCCACGCCACCGAGGCCCACGTAGCCCACGCCGAGGAGATCTTCGGCGCCGTCGGCAAGACCCTCCGGGTACCCGAGTCCCAGCAGGACGCCTGCACCGCCCTCTCCGGCTCGGGCCCGGCCTACTTCTTCTACCTGGTCGAGGCCATGACCGACGCCGGCATCCTGCTCGGCCTGCCCCGCGACAAGGCCCACGACCTCATCGTCCAGTCCGCGATCGGCGCCGCCGTGATGCTCCGCGACAGCGGCGAACACCCGGTCAAGCTCCGCGAGAACGTCACCTCGCCCGCCGGCACCACCATCAACGCCATCCGCGAACTGGAGAACCACGGCGTCCGCGCCGCCCTCATCGCCGCCCTCGAGGCCGCCCGCGACCGCAGCCGCGAACTCGCCTCCGGCAAGAAGGACTGACGGCCCGCCGGGGGTGGTCCCGTGGTCACCGCGCCGCCGCCACGATCTCCCTCGTGGTCAACACCCGCGCGAAGCCACCCCCGTGCAGGGACACAGCCGACGCCTGCGCCAGCTCCTCCGCGCCGCGCCGCCAGCCGAACGGCCCCACCAGGTCGAAGGTGTACGTCGCGTCGTACGCCACCAGCACGTCGTACCCGAGGTTCCCGCCCATCCGGGCCGTCGTCTCGACACACATGTTGGTCTGGATCCCGGCCAGCACGATCTGCCCGACGCCCTGCCCGGTCAGCCAGGCCCCCAGATCCGGCGCCCCCAGAAACGCCGAGTTCACGGACTTCGTGACCAGCAGCTCGGCACCGCCGCCTCCGGCAGCCCTTTTTCCTCTCCTCTCCGCCACGTACTCCTTGAAGTCGTTCCCCTCCTGCCCCGGCCGCAGTGGCGACCCCGGCTTCGACGAGTCGTGCCGGACGAACACCACCGGCCGCCCGGTCTCCTGCCACACATCGATGAGCGCGGCGATGTTCTCGTCGGCCCCAGGGTTGTTCCGCGGTCCCCAGAAGCCGAGCTCCTCGAAGCCCTTCTGCACGTCTACGACCACCAGCGCCGCGTCGGCGGCGACGGCAGACACCGAGTTCTCCGCGGTGACCGAGTTCTCCGAGTTCTCGGAGTTCGCCGTGGTCTGTGTGCTTTCCCTGTCGTTTCCCATGGGCACGATCCTGTCGCCGTGGGGCGCCACGCCCCAGAGCGGCAAAAGTCAGCGATCGATGGTTTACTGCCAACCATGCCGACCACGGCCCCCGTACAGCGCATCGCCCTCGTCGCCTTCCCCGGCGTTCGCGCCTTCGACGTCTCCGTCATCACGGAGGTCTGGGGCACCGACCGCACCGACCGCGGCGCCCCCGCCTTCGACCTGCGCAGAGTCGCCGTGGACAGCACCCCCGTCCCGATGCGTGGCGGCCTGGCCCTGCACCCCGACCGCACCCTCGCCTGGCTCGACCGAGCCGATCTCGTCGTCGTCCCAGGCCTCGACGACGACCTCACCCCCGCACCCACCCCCGTTCTCGACGCCCTCCGCCGCGCACACGCCCGCGGCACCACCCTCGCCGCCCTCTGCGGCGGCGCCTTCACCCTCGCCCAGGCCGGCCTGCTCGACGGCCGCCGGGCCATCACCCACTGGAACCTGATCGACCTCCTCCACACCCGGCATCCCCGCATCACCGTCGTCCCCGACGCCCTCTACATCGAGGACGACAACATCTGGACCGCCGCCGGCACGGCCGCCGGCATCGACCTCTGCCTCCACCTGGTCCGCCGGACCCATGGCGCCGAAGCGGCTGCCACCATCGCCCGCTCGATGGTCACCGCCCCCTTCCGCACGGGCACCCAGGCACAGTTCATCGAGCACCCCACACCGCGCGCCGACCGGGACGCCGACACCCTTGCCGCCGTCCGCGAACACGCCTTGCGCCACCTGCACGAACCACTGACGGTCGCCGACCTGGCCGCGCACGCCGGCATGTCCCCGCGCAGCTTCGCCCGACACTTCACGGCGGAGACCGGCACGACCCCGCTCCGCTGGCTCCTCGACCAGCGCCTCGCCGCGGCTCAGAAACTCCTCGAACGCACCGACCTGCCCATGCCCGAGATCGCCCGCCGGGCCGGGTTCGGCAGCGAGGTCACCATGCGTCAGCATTTCGCATCGCGCCTCGCCACCAGCCCCCGCGCCTACCGCGCGGCGTTCAACGCAGGCTCGGCCGTCACCGGGGCCGCGCCCGAGTCAGAGACGGTGCCCGGCGGCAACAGCCCGATCGCCCGGTAAGCCGTATCGACGATCGGCCGGGCGATCGCCCGGGCCTTCTCCGCCCCATGCCGCAGCACCCCCTCCACATATCCAGGATCGGCACACAACTCCTTGTGCCTGGCCTGCACGGGCCTCAGCGTCTCCAGCACCGCCTCCGCGGTGGCCTGCTTCAGCGCTCCGTACGAATGGTGAACGGTTGCCAGTGACTCAGGGTTCCCGCCCGTGCACGCAGCGAGAATCTCCAGCAGATTCGCGACCCCGGGCCGCTCCTCCCTGTCGTACACGACCTCCCGCCCGCTGTCCGTCACGGCCCGCATGACCTTCTTCCGGATCACGTCCGGCTCGTCCAGCAGATAGACGATCCCGGGACCGGAGTCGTCGCTCTTGCCCATCTTCGATGTCGGATCCTGAAGATTCATCACCCGCGCCGCCACGGTCGGCACGGTCGCCTTCGGCACCACGAACGTGTGCCCGTACCGCTGGTTGAACCGCACCGCGAGATCCCGGGTCAGCTCCACGTGCTGCGCCTGGTCGTCCCCGACCGGCACCTCGTCCGCCCCGTAGGCCAGGATGTCCGCCGCCATCAGCGCCGGATACGTCAGCAGGGACAGCCGCACACCCCGCCCCCGCGCCGCCTCGCCGGCGACCTTCTCCTTGTACTGGATCATCCGCCGCATCTCACCGTCGGTCGCCACGCACTCCATGACGTACGACAGCCGGGTGTGCTCGTCGACATGGCTCTGCACGAACACGGTGCACAGCTCCGGATCCAGCCCCGCCGCCAGCAGCAGCGTCGCCGCCTGCCGGGTGAGCCTGCGCAGCCGGGCCGGATCGTGGTCCACGGTCATGCCGTGCAGATCGACGACGCAGAACAGCGCGTCGGACTGGTGCTGGTCCACGGCAGCCCACTGCCGCATGGCCCCCAGGTAGTTCCCCAGTGTCAGATGCCCGGTCGGCTTGATCCCGCTGAAGACCCGTGTCATTCCCTCTCCACCTCCTGGTCGAGGCCGCCGTCCCCGGCGGCCGGCCCTCAGGGGTTCTGGAGGGAGATACGCGAACGGCCGCCGAAGCGGCGGCCGTTGGATACGTACGTGAGGGCGGCCGCCGTCAGGCGGGCCACCACTGCTGGGAACACGTACGCGTCGTCATGGGGCCCACCATACGCCGCCGGGGTGCCGTCCCGCCGCGAGTTGACACGCCCCAACCGCATACGTAGTGTTCTCCGAGTTGTCCGACGTGAGCGCCGACCTCGGTCGGTCCCCGGACAGCCACTCCGCAAGTACCCACCGGCAATCGGCGATACGTCGTCGACGGCTTCTGCGTGCGTATTTGCGGAATGAGGAATCCACGTTCGAAAGGACGCGGCCCCGATTAGCTCGGAGGCCGGGAATCCGCTAAAGTCTCACTCGTCGGAACGGCCCAACGGCCGCGAAGGCAACTCCCGCTGACTGGGAATCAGACGCCGAAAGGATCTGATAGAGTCGGAACCGCCGGAAAGGGAAACGCGAGAGCGGGAACCTGGAAAGCACCGAGGAAATCGGATCGAGAAAAGATCTGATAGAGTCGGAAACGCAAGACCGAAGGGAAGCCCGGAGGAAAGCCCGAGAGGGTGAGTACAAAGGAAGCGACCGTTCCTTGAGAACTCAACAGCGTGCCAAAAGTCAACGCCAG
>NZ_JBVJNZ010000025.1:0-21825 GCF_055583445.1 Streptomyces sp. NPDC104761
GTCGGAACAACTCCCACAAACCGTCCGGAACCAGGTGCTCTACAAGCCTCTCCACGTCGGCTTAACGTCACGCCCCGCCAAAAGAAACGGCGTCTAAGGGCATCCAGGGCTCGTTCTGGGGCTGACCTGCTGCGGAGCAGCGTCGGGGGCCCGGTAGGTGGTCGAAGTGTTCCCCGGTGTTCCCCGTGGTTCCCCCTACAACCTGGCACGCTTCTGGCACGAGCACTCCGTCCCGAACTACCGGCGGTCGGTCGTCGTTTCGACGTGTGCACCCACTGCTCTTGTTCACAGAGCCCACCCATCGCAGATAAGGTCCGCATGCTTCCGGGCCACGAAGACTGGACGACAGCGATCGTTAGCTATCTGGGATTAGCTTAAATCGCTGCTCCTTTTCCCAGGAGCGGAGTGCGACATACATTTGCGTGGTAGAGAACGATCGTGAGTCGAAGCTAAGCCGAAGCATTTTCTCGATAACATCTCTTCCATGCGCTGTTGCACGCCTTCGAATGGCCGCATCAAAGTCGAGGAGTGAGGCCAAATCGTGCCCGCATGAAATTTCCGTATCTGGTGACTCGGTGTTCGTCTGCGCGATTGCCAGGACGGTGTTGGAATCAAGATCTTTCTCGGCGATGAGCGCTTCAATGCACGATTCGAGATTGAACTTTCCGTCCCTCTCGATGAATTCTCCTGCGTTAAGAGATTTAAAACCTATCTTCCCCCCGTTTTGAATGCTCCATAGGCGCAACTTCCCTATAAGAGCGGCGTATCCAAGGAGCCGTTTCCTAGTGCGCTCCATCTCTCTCTCGTCAGCCTCGCGTTCGTACAACTCCGCATAGAAATGACCGAAAGCTGGTGACGTGCAAATCATCACCTCAGTGTCATGGTGGTCTACTGGGAACACGTTCACTATCTCTGCGTACCCCAATAGTCGGTCAAAATCGGCATCACAAATTCCAAGGACTCCGGTGATCCCCCGGCTCGTTACCATTTCTATGGCTGCAAGCAGATTAGACTTTCCCTTGCAGTGGATGACTCGAGCCTGTGGCGAGGGAATGAAGAGTCTTCGAAACAGGCGGGTATCCGTAGCGCCCTCAACCAGAACGATCGGACCGGCCATCCCAGATCGGAGCATGCCAACTTCATTAGCGATACGAACCGGGTTGCTCTGATGCTGTTGCAAGGCCATCTATTCACCGTCGCTAAGCTCGACCGTCAGATCCCAGCGATCATTGATGATCGAAGGACTATGAGTGGCGACCAGAAACTTGAGCTTAGCTAGTTCCGCGATTTTGAGTAGATCTGGAATGAAATCATTCTGCCATGACACATGCAGAGACAGTTCTGGTTCGTCGATGAGCACTAGAGTACCGACCTGCTCTCTGAATAGGAGGCCGTAGGTGAGGACAAGTTCTTGCTGCTCACCAGAGCTCAATGACTCAAGGCTAAGCTGGTGACCTTGAGAAGAGACGATACGAAAACCCTGCTCACGGTCTACAAAGAGGCGCTTTCGTCGGAACTTCGCGTTAATCACTTGGAGAAATAGCTCGATTTTTTCCGAAATTACATCGAGCTGAGAGAGCTTGTCGCGAACATCCGCCAAATAAAGGTTCAGTACACGGAGCTCTCCTTCATCCAACTCTCGTTGAGGAAGTTGTAGCTCTGCATCTCGGTCCAGCAAGCCTGATTGTACGTACCGAATCCGTCGGTCCGCCTCTTCGTTGTACCGCTTTCGAATGGAATCCTCTCCGGGGGTTTCAATGTGAATTGCAGGGTCTAGCAACCTTGCAGGGAACGTGCTGTCGAGCTTCTGTGAGTAATTGCTGTACTCGGCCAAGCTCTGCTGAATTCGTGATGAAAGATCTCGAGCGAAAGTGCGCACTGTGGGGGTCATTGGCGCTTCCCGGCCCTGGCGAAATCTTCCAGGCCGGTCGTTTGCTCCACTCGTCAAACGCTCTGTACGAATGAAGAATACTGGGAATTCTGCCGTCAGGGCCCGCAGCCATTCGGGGATTTTGGTGCGCGTAGGTACCCCTGCATACTGGCCCAATCGTTCACCGTATCGATCAGCCACACCCAGCAAGTCAAGTGTATCGCCTGCCGCCGCATCGAACCATTCGCTGGGCCCTGTTCGGTTAAGCTCAGGGATGATATCTTCAACCATGTCCCTCGGAATTCCGAGGTCGGCAGCAGTGTTTCCGAGTGTCCATCCTGGCTGAACCAAGCGACCATCGGGTCCAGTGAGCTGAAATTCGAGTGATACCTTGTCGTCGGGCCCTTTTTTCGCTCGAATCGCGACCAAGATTTGGCCATTCGAGAACTTCGCCCGCAATCCGGAGAAGTGGATTGAGCGAAGCAGAGAAAATTTCCTATTGGAGAGGCAATCGATTATCTTTAGTACGGTTGTCTTGCCCACTCCATTCGCACCGTGAAGGAGTGTCAATCCGTCGATGGTGTTGAACTGGATATCATGTGTGAACTCATCGAAGAGATTTTCAATGCGAAGCTCGAGCAGGTCCATGTGTTGAGGGTAGCCGTTCAGGAAGCTGCCCAAGCTGTCTTCGCTATAAATTTGCCCTGGCGCTTCATCAGGACGGCAGCGTCCACGGTGGCTGCTGGCGACCGCGAAGCGTTGTCTCTAGCACCATTCGGGCGCTTCAGTGGGCCTGCATAGGTCGGCGGAGCGGCTTTGGGGTGGCGCTGCTTTGGCGCGAGTGATCATGGCCCCGTAAGCTTCCGGCGCGTCGGGCAGTCTGTTGACCTGCCCGGTAAAGCACGACGTTGGGGCCATGATCTTCGAGGCTCGCGCCAAAGTGGCTCCGTAAAGCCGTGGAGCCGACCGCCCCAGCCACGACGTACCCTTTCTCTGGCATCAGGTGGCTGCATGCTGTGAGCGCGGCACGGGCGCCGGCCGGGCTGGAGCGGGACGGAGGCAGGAGCGCAGGCCCGGCCGGGGGCCGGGCCGCGCGCGGGGAGCGGAGCGAGCCGCCTTGATCACGTGAAGAAAGTCTGAGCCATCAGAGGGCTGGCTAGAGCCTGAAAGACAGCTCCAACTCGTCGCCTGGTAGGTGGAACTCCTCCAGAGCCAAGGGCTTGTCCGCCGCCGTCAGTGTCACGCGGAGGACGTGCAGAAGCGGCACCCCGTCCGTGAGCCGGAGGGCCTGGGCCTGGTCTGGCAGAGGCATGCGGGTGCGGACGTACTCCGTGAAGTGAAGTTCGTGGCCCAGGTCGGCTAGGGCGACGTAGAGCTCTGGGGCCGGCGGCGGGGCTTCTTCCTCGTACTTGGTGTCGATGAGGACTGAGAACGGTACGTATGTCCGGTGGAGTTGGCGGAGGTGGCCGTTGTCGGCCGTCTGTAGGGCGTCGTACGTGAACATCGGCTCGCCTGGTGCGATGCGGAGTAGGTCCGCCAGGGCCAACGGGGCGTCGGTCCGGGTGGCTACCGGCGGCTCGGCGTCGGTCCAGCGGATGCCGTCGGCTTCGATGTAGCGGCCGTCCGAGGCTCGGCGTACGCCGCGTGGGCGGGTGAGGCCGGGGCGGCTGTGGGGGGAGCGGGCGAAGGTGCCGCGGCCCATGATGGCCTCGACGAGACCGGATGCCCGTAGCTCGGCCAGACCCTGACGGACTGTGGGGCGCGTCACGCCGAACTGTTTCGCCAACGCTTCCTCGGACGGAAGCGGTTGGCCGGCCGCGAAGGTGCCGTTCAGGATGCCATCGCGCAGGTAGTCGGCGATTTGCCGGTACTTCGGCTGCGTGTTCTTCGGCGGCATGCGGGCCCTCCGTGGCCGTGGCTTCTGCGGCTGTTCGTTGCTGTGGACGGCGTGCCCACGATCGTGGGCAGTTTCTCGTATCGCTAGGTCGGTTGACAACCCGTACTACGGGTCGGCAATCTGGTCTGGGTCACCCGTACTACGGGTGGTCTAGCAGCCCGCAGGATTGGCCTGCGGGTGCCAGAGATGAGGAGAGACGAACAGTGGCAAGCCTTCCGATCGATACCGCGAAGTTCACGGGGATCATCTGCGCCGTGCCCCCGGCTCCGCGGGTCGCCAACCGAGAGACCGGTCAGTTGCGGGTCGACCGCGAGACCGGCAAGACCATGTACCAGGTCGGCCTGTGCCTGATGGCCGGGGCGTCGGCCGACGTCGTGAACGTGAGCGTGGCCGGTGAGCCGGTCGGTGTGCAGCTCGGCATGCCGGTGGCCGTGCGGGACCTGGTCGCCACGCCGTGGGAGAACGAGGGGCGTCACGGGATCGCGTTCCGTGCGGCGGAGATCCGGCCCCTGAGCACTCCGGCTCCGGCGGGCAAGGGGGCCGGGCAGTGATGAAACTGGCCTCCACCACCACATCGGCCGGTGCGACCGGGCCGAGTTGGGTGCTGTTGGTGGCCGCAGTGCTGGTGTCGGGTCTGCTTCTGACGGGCCCGGCCCTGCGCCGCCGTCATCCCGTGGCCTGGTGGCTGTTACTCGGCTTCCCGGTCGCCGCCTTCCGGGTCATGCGGACCTGGCGGCCTCTGATGGCCGGGTGCGGGCTCGCTGTGAGCCGACGACCGGCGCTTACGGTCGTCTCCGGGCTCGTCGGCAACGGGGCGCCTCCGCCACAGCCGCGCGTGCCGCGTCGCGGTCTCATACGCCCGACCGCTGGCGGCTTCGTGTTGCTGGTCCGGCTGTTACCG
The DNA here is from genome assembly GCF_055583445.1 of Streptomyces sp. NPDC104761. Lineage (NCBI taxonomy): Bacteria > Bacillati > Actinomycetota > Actinomycetes > Kitasatosporales > Streptomycetaceae > Streptomyces > Streptomyces sp. NPDC104761. The sequence continues at coordinate 4,669 of NZ_JBVJNZ010000025.1, forward strand.
GGGCAGGTGCCCGAGGACTTCGTCAAGGCGGCACCAGCCATGGCGGAGGACTGGCAGGTGCACGCGGTGCGGGTGACCTCCTGGAAGCCGGGGGTCGTGCGGATCGTCGCGTCGGCCTCCGATCCGCTGGCTGTTCCGCGGGTGCCGAAGCAGCGGGGCCCCGGCCATCTGCTCCGGGTGGCCGTGGGTGTGCTGGAGACCGGGGCCGCGTGGGTGGTCGACCTGCGGCGCGTGCCGCACTGGCTGATCGTGGGGGCCACCCGTTCCGGCAAGTCGACACTGATCAACGCGCTCGTGGCGGGCCTCGCCCCGCAGGATGTCGCCTTGGTCGGGATCGACTGCAAGGGCGGCATGGAGCTGTCCCTCTACGGGCCGCGGTTGTCCGCCCTCGCGACCAACCGTGAGCAAGCGGTCAGGCTGTTGGCCGCGCTGGTTGATCTGACCCTCGACCGCATGAGCGTGTGCCGGGCGGCACGGGTGCGAAACGTCTGGGGTCTGCCGGACAAGGAGCGTCCCGTCCCCATTGTCGTGATCGTCGACGAGCTCGCGGAACTGTTCCTCGTCGCGAGCCGCAGTGAGAAGGACGAAGCACAGGCGGCCGGTACGGCGCTCATCCGGCTCGCCCAGCTCGGCGCGGCACTCGGGGTGTTCCTCGTCGTCGCCGGCCAACGCGTCGGCTCCGACCTGGGACCCGGGGTCACCGCTCTGCGGGCACAGCTCGGCGGCCGGGTCTGTCACCGCGTGGCCGACCCCGGAACAGCCGAAATGGCGCTCGGCGACCTCAACCCCGATGCCCTGAAGGCGGCGCAGGCCATCACGCCTGAACAGGCCGGTACTGCCGTCCTCGCTTCCGGCGACGGCTGGGAACGCGCCCGTTCGCACCTGATCACGGAGGCGGAGGCGGAAGCCGTCGCCGCTGAGTACGCGCACCTGACTCCCGTCCTGTCCGAGCTGCACGTCGAAGCGCCGTGAAAGGGGCCTGCCGTGCTGGTGTCCATGTCCGCCGTTCTCCTGCTGGGCCTGCTGATCTGGTTCCTGCTGCGCATCCGGTACCTGCGGTGGGCCGACGCGCTGCTCTGCGGAGCCTTCGGCTTCCTGCTCTCCAAGACCGTGGCCGCGCCGTTCGCTCAGGCGTTTCTCGACGGCGTGAACGGCTTCCTCGGCCAACTCCGCTTCTGAAAGCACCTGTTGGGAAGAGAAAGGGACTTCCTGTGTCCGAGTACATCATCGACGCATCCGACGCCGTGGCTCGCCGGGAGGGTGCGGAGCATGTCGCCGCCTCCCTCGGAGTGCCCGTCGAGGACATCGGCGAGGGCTACTACGACGCACGCCGTGACTTCGGTCCGATCGCGTACAGCGTCATTGCGATCCCGCCTAAGGAACGGCAGTGATCGCCCGTATAACGGGCTCCCGACGGGGCGCGAAGTCGCCAAACCCGACCCCGTCAGGAACCCACTCCATCCGCCACGTGAGCAGTGAAAGGAGCACTCACACTTTGTCCACTGCGCATCATTCGCGCAAATCTCCGCTGCCCGACTGCGACCTGAAGGGAGACAATTCCGAGGTCTCGACCTGCGAGGGATCCGAACGTGTCGTCCTCGTCGGGCTCGACGACATCGAGCAGCACCTGTGCCCGGCGCACGCTGCGGCGGTCTGGCTCACGGATCCGACGTTCAGGTTCAGCGCCAAGACTCGGCCGGAGGCAATCTCGGCCGTGATGCGGCACGCGTTCGGTGGGGGCGGTGGTCGACGATGACCACGACGCTCGTACCGGGCAGCGCTGCCGCTCTGGTCGCCAGGGCCTCGGAACCCGAGTTCGCCGCCTGGCGCCGAAACATCGTCCGCCTCGGCGGATGTACCAACCCGATTCACCTGGTCGGCACAGCGACCGTCTTCGACATGGCCACGGGTGCGGCTCTGCACTCTTACGGGTCGGACGTCTACGGCGGTCGCCTGCTCACGGCGTGCGGCAATCGACGGGCGACGGTCTGTCCGGCCTGCTCGGCGCTGTATCGGGCGGACACGTACCAACTTGTGCGTGCCGGACTCGTCGGCGGCAAGAATGTCGCGGCGGCGGTGAGCGGATACCCGCGCGTTTTCGTCACGCTCACCGCTCCCGGCTTCGGCCCGGTTCACACGCGGCGGGAACGCGATGGGCTCGTACGGGCCTGTCGTCCCCGTCGGCCGGGGGAGTGTTGTCCGCACGGGCGGCCGGTCGGATGTCGTGCGCGTCACGCGGCCGACGATCCTCGCCTCGGCGAACCGCTCTGTCCGCGCTGCTACGACTACGCGGGCGCCGTTCTCTGGCATGCGTTCGCCGGTCGGCTCTGGCATCGGTTCGGGCTGGAGCTGCGGCGGGAGGTTGCTCGGCGGGCCGGTCTGTCGCGCACGGAGTTCGGGGACGTCGCCCGACTCTCGTACGCGAAGGTCGCCGAGTATCAGCGGCGGGGTCTGGTCCACTTCCATGGGGTGATCCGCCTCGACGGACCGGATGGGCCCGACTCACCTCCGCCGGACTGGGCGACTCCGGCACTGCTGGCGGAGGCCGTTCCGGTGGTGGCTGGCCGGGTGCGGCTTGCGGCACCGGGCGCGGGCGTCGTCGGTCCGCGGGAGCTGCGCTTCGGCAGGCAGGTCGACGTACGACCCGTCACCTCGTACCGACGGGATGCGGGGGAGCGGCCAGCCTCCGCCGGGGCCGTCGCGGGCTACATCGCCAAGTACGCGACAAAGGGAGCGGAGTCCGCCGGAGCGGTGGATGGCCGGATCTACGACGCGCGGGACATGGTCATGCTGCCCGTCCGGGCGCACGTGCTGCGCATGATCGCCACGTGTTGGTGGCTGGGCGGCCTGGCGGAGTTCGAGCCGCTCGGGCTTCGGCGCTGGGCTCACATGCTCGGGTATGGCGGCCACTTCTCCAGCAAGTCACGTCGCTACTCGACCACGTTGACCGCTCTTCGGCAGGCCCGTGCCGATCACCGTGCGGAGCAGCAGCGGGCGTCCCTCGGGCTGGCCGATGTCGCGACCGTCACGGTTGGCCAGTGGCGTTATGCGGGGCGCGGCTACTCGCCGGCGGGGGAGCTCGTGGCCGCCTCGGTGCGGGAGGGCGGTGGTCGTCGTGGTGCGTGACAGCCGTGCGAAGACGGCCGAACTGCTCACCGTTCGGCAGGTGCTCGACGAACTGGGCGGGATCTCCCGACGCACCTTCTACCGCTGGCGGGAACTGCGCATCGCCCCCGCCTGCATCCGGCTGCCGAACGGGGAGCTCCGGGTTCGGCGGGACGTGCTCAACGACTGGTTGGAGGAGCGGGCGGAGGGGGCTGCATCGTGAAGTCATACAAGGTCGTCATCTGGAAGCTCAGCATCAACCGTTCCGCGAAGAAACCGACGTACCTCGTCCGATGGTCCGTGAACGGCGAGCCGTTCCACGAGTCGCACAAGACCAAGGCGCTCGCCGATCGCTTCCGGGCGAAGCTGCTTCGGGCGGCGGACAAGGGTGAGCCCTTCGACACGGTGACCGGTCTGCCCGATTCCCTGCGTGGGGGTAAGGCTGCTCTGTCCCTGCTGGAACTGGCGCTGAAGTACATCGATGCCCGGTGGCCGGAGGCGTCGGCGAAGCAGCGGGACAGCATGACCGACGCCCTGGCAACGGTCATGCCCGCGCTGGTCAAGTCGGTCCGTGGGCGTCCTGCACCGGCCGATCTGCGGCGGGCACTGCGCTCGTACATCCTGCCTCCGCCTCGGAGGGAACGCGAACGGCCCGAGGAGATTGCGGCAGCAGCGAAATGGATCGAGAAGGCGTCACTGCCGGTCGCCGAGCTCCAGGAGATCACTCGCGTGCACGACCTGATCGATGCGCTCACGCGGAAGCTCGACGGCAAGCCTGCGGCGACGCAGACGTACCGTCGACGGCGTGCGGTGGTCTTCAACGTCCTCGAATACGGGGTTGAGCTGGAGGCGCTGCCCTCGAACCCGCTGAGCCGAGTGCGGCGTAAGCGGGGGAAGCGAGCGGTGCAGGAGGTTGACCGTCGGGTGGTGGTCAACCCGCGGCAGGCGCGGGAGCTGCTGGCGGCGGTTACGTATGTCGGCGGCTACGACCGGGCGAGTGGCCGGCGGTTACGGGCGTTCTTCGGCTGCCTGTACTACGCGGCCATGCGTCCCGGTGAGGCGCTCGGCCTGCGGCTCTCGGACTGCACGCTGCCGGAGAAGGGCTGGGGCCGGATCGATCTGGCAGAGACCAGGCCCACCGCCGGTAAGGCGTGGACCGACTCCGGCGAGGCACACGATCGGCGCGGCCTGAAGCAGCGGGCGGACGGCGAGGTACGCATCGTGCCGGTACCGCCCCCGCTCGTGCGGATGCTCCAGGACCACGTCAAGGAGTTCGGCACGGCAGAGGACGGCCGGCTGTTCTCCAGCGAGCGGGGCAACGTGATCGCCGCCTCGTCGTACTCGCGCGCATGGAAACACGCCCGCGCCCTGGCGTTCCCGCCCGAACAGGTCGCCTCGGTCCTGGCGGCTCGCCCGTACGACCTGCGGCACGCGGGCGTCTCCCAGTGGCTCAACTCGGGCGTTCCCGCGCCGGAGGTGGCGGCTCGCGCCGGTCACTCGGTGGACGTCCTTCTGAAGATCTACGCCAAGTGCATCGACGGCCAGGAGCAGGAGATGAACGACCGGATCCTGAAGGGGCTGGGGGAGGAGGACATGTAGACGCCTGGACCATTAATTGGCCTGGTCAGGCTGCCGAGGGCCCCGGAGAGATCCGGGGCCCTCGGCGTTACTGCACGTCCGATGAGGCAAGCTTGACGAACTGCTCCAGAACCTCCCGCGCCTGCGAGCCGAGGGCACTCAGCTCCGTCTTGTCGGCTGCCTTGTGCAGGGCGGATGTCAGGGCGTAGGCGTCCTGCGCTATATCGATCAGTGCCCGCGCGCTTGCTATGAGCTGCACCCGGAACAAGGCGTGGAGGGCAATCCCGCGGAGTCGGTAAGCCTCCGTGCGGGCTTCGGTGAAAGCGGAGCCGTCAGGATCCTCGTTCCTGCGGTGCCAGCGATCTTGTTGCCCGCGCCGGAACTCTGTCAGCGCTCCGGCGAAATCGCTGTAGACGGTCATCCGGTCCGAGCGGAGCTGTTGCTGAGACGCAAACAGTTGGTCCCGGGCGGATGCGTTGCGCTGAAACGCGTAGGTGAGAGCTGAGCCCAACAGTGTGCCTGCAATGGCGATTAAGGCCGAGATGACACCATCCACGCCAGCATGAGATCACAAGATCGTTTGCGTGCCTAGATTCATAATTAGCCTTGCACGGGTCCTTCGAAAGGGCGCTTGGCCTGCAAGGAGACCCTTCAAGATCATTACGCCGTCATTACGTGATCACTGTCATGGGGCTGCATCGAGCCGCGTCCGCCTGCACAAACAGCAAGACCCCGCATCCAGCAAACGCGCTGGCGGCGGGGTCTTTAGGCACCTAATCCAAGGTGCCCCCGGCAGGATTCGAACCTGCGCACACGGCTCCGGAGGCCGTTGCTCTATCCCCTGAGCTACGGGGGCGTCTGGCGTTGAGCTGTTGCTCGCGGCGACGGGTAGAACACTACCAGCTCGGTCGGGGTGATCAGGAACGGGTTTCGCGGGGGTGCTCGCCTGCAGGGGGTGGAAGTCGGGAAAACCCGGACGCGGTGGCCGGTCCGGACCTACTCTCGAGTTGTGCCAGGGGCGTCGGGCCGGGTGCTTGTTGTGGACGACAACAAGGTCATCCGGCAGCTGATCAGGGTCAATCTCGAACTGGAGGGTATCGAGGTCGTGACCGCGGCCGACGGTGCCGAGTGTCTGGATGTGGTTCATCGGGTGCGTCCCGACGTGATCACCCTCGACGTCGTGATGCCCCGGCTCGACGGGCTGCGGACCGCCGCCCGGCTGCGTGCGGATCCGCGGACCCACGATCTTCCGCTCGCCATCGTCAGTGCCTGCACGCAGCAGGAGGTCGAGACCGGTCTCGACGTCGGTGTCGACGCGTTTCTCGCCAAGCCCTTCGAACCCGCGGAACTTGTGCAGGTGGTGCGGGAACTCATCGAGCGGCGGCGGGGTGGGGGCGAAGGGGACGAGGGGGACGAGGGGGACGAGGTCGGGTTCTTGGGGGAGCGGGCCGGGGGCAACCCCGCGTATCCCTGATTTCCGTTGGCCCACGCCTGCGCCTGCCCTCGGGCGGCCCACGCCGCCCGTGGCCGCGCCCCGGGCTGGCCCACGCCCCGGTCGGCCCACGCCGCCCCCCTGGGCTGCCTCCGGCCGCCCCCCCGGGGCTGGCCCCCACCGCCCCCGCCACCCTCGGCCGGCCCCCACCGCCCCCGCCCCACCGTCCACATGCCGGAAGCCTCTCCAAACCGGCTCGCATACCCACCCCCCTCCTCCCCTACGCTTGTCCCGTGACCCCCGTCGAGCTCTCCCGTACCGTCCTGCGCGCGGTGCGCCGTGCCGTGGACGCCGGGGAGCTTCGTGTGGCCGTGCCGGAGCGGGTCGTGGTGACGCCGCCGGGGCCGGGTGGGTGCGGGGATTACGCCACCAACGTCGCGTTGCAGCTCGCCGGGCCCGCCGGACAGCCTCCTGCGCGGGTCGCCGAGATCCTGGTGCCGCTGCTCGTGGAGTGCGCCGGCGTCGAGGACGTCGTCGTGACCGGGCCCGGGTTCCTCAACATCTCGCTCAGTTCCGCCTCGTCGCCGGCCGCCACCCTGGTCGCGGAGATCCGCCGCCTCGGGGCCGGTTACGGCCACGGCGACGCCCTCGCCGGGCAGGTGGTCGCGCTCCGGGTGCCGTACGACGTGCGGGCCGAGGTCGTCGCCGACGCGGTCGTACGGATCGTCGCGACGCAGGGCGGGCGTGGCGAGGTCGAGCACGGGGAGCCCGTCAGTCTGCGGCCCGTTCCGGCGCCCGAGGACCCGGCGCCGCTCGGGCCCGACGCCGCCCAGTGGGCCCTGCTGCATCCCGCCGCTCACGACCGGCCCCGGATCACCGCCGATCATCTGGTGCAGCGGGAGAGCAACCCGCTGTTCCGGGTCAGGTACGCGCACGCCCGGGTGCGGGCCGTCGGGCGGGGCGCGGGGCGGCTCGGGTTCGGTGCCGTGCCCGGCGACGTTCCCGACGCCCCGGGCGGTCTCGTCACCGCCCTCGCCGACTACCCCCGCATCCTCACCGGCGCGGCCATCCATCGCGCCCCCGACCGGCTCGCCCGGCACCTCGTCACCGTCGCCGACGCCGCGCTGCCGTTCCTGCCGACCGTGCTGCCCCGCGGCGACGAGAAACCCTCGGCCGCCCACCGCGCCCGGTTCGCCCTCGCCGAAGCCGCCGGGACGGTGCTGGCCGGCGGCCTGTCCCTGCTCGGCATCGACGCACCCGATCACCTCTGAGAGAGCCCGAAGAGCAATGAGCCGTTCCGCGCACCCCGCCGGGCCCCGGCACGCCGACGTCCTCCCCGAGGGGCACTACGCCGCCCCGCCCACCGATCTCAACGCCCTCGACCCCAAGGTGTGGGCCCAGACCGTCACCCGGAACGCCGACGGTGTCGTGACCGTCGGCGGTACCGACGTGAAGACCCTCGCCGAGGAGTTCGGCACCCCCGCCTACGTCCTCGACGAGGACGACTTCCGGGCCCGGGCGCGCGCCTGGCGCACCGCCTTCGGACCGGACGCCGACGTGTTCTACGCCGGGAAGGCGTTCCTGTCGCGGGCCGTCGTGCGCTGGCTGCACGAGGAAGGGCTCAACCTGGACGTGTGCTCCGGCGGGGAGCTGGCCACCGCGCTGTCCGCGGGCATGCCGGCCGACCGGATCGCCTTCCACGGCAACAACAAGTCGGAGGGGGAGATCCGGCGGGCCGTCGAGGCCGGTGTCGGGCGGATCGTCCTCGACTCCTTCCAGGAGATCGTGCGGGTCGCCCACATCGCGCGCGAGCTCGGCACGCGGCAGCGCGTGCAGATTCGTATCACCGTGGGCGTGGAAGCGCATACGCACGAGTTCATCGCAACGGCCCACGAAGACCAGAAGTTCGGGATTCCGCTGGCCGGCGGGCAGGCCGCGGAGGCCGTGCGGCGGGCGCTGCAGCTCGACGGGCTCGAGGTCATCGGGATCCACTCGCACATCGGGTCGCAGATCTTCGACATGTCGGGCTTCGAGGTCGCCGCGCACCGCGTGGTCGGGCTGCTCAAGGACATCCGCGACGAGCACGGGGTCGAGCTGCCCGAGATCGACCTCGGGGGCGGGCTCGGGATCGCGTACACGAGTGACGACGACCCGCGCGAGCCGCACGAGATCGCCAAGGCGCTCACCGAGATCGTGACGCGGGAGTGCGAGGCCGCCCGGCTGCGGACCCCCCGGATCTCCGTGGAGCCGGGGCGGGCCATCGTCGGCCCCACCGCCTTCACGCTCTACGAGGTCGGCACCATCAAGCCGCTCGACAACCTGCGCACCTACGTCTCCGTCGACGGCGGCATGTCCGACAACATCCGCACCGCGCTCTACGACGCCGAGTACAGCGTCGCCCTGGTGTCCCGGACCAGCGACGCCGAGCCGATGCTCGCCCGCGTCGTCGGCAAGCACTGCGAGAGCGGGGACATCGTGGTGAAGGACGCCTTCCTGCCGGGCGACCTGGCACCCGGTGACCTCATCGCCGTACCGGCCACCGGCGCCTACTGCCGTTCCATGGCCAGCAACTACAACCACGTGCTCCGGCCGCCCGTCGTCGCGGTGCGGGACGGTGCGGCCCGGGTGATCGTCCGGCGCGAGACGGAGGAGGACCTGCTCCGGCTCGACGTCGGATGACAGACGGATGAGGACGGGGATCGGGCGGGAGGAAGATCTCCTGTCTGCCCTCGCCGCACAGTGAAATAGATGTCTCACGATCCGGACGAAGGGTAGAAACTCCCGTCCGGTGAGTGAGACTGGTCCAACCGTAGACGGTATGAGGAAACGAGGTCGGATGATGCGTACGCGTCCGCTGAAGGTGGCGCTGCTGGGCTGTGGGGTCGTCGGCTCAGAGGTGGCACGCATCATGACGACGCACGCCGACGACCTCGCCCAGCGGATCGGCGCCCCGGTCGAACTGGCCGGTGTCGCCGTACGACGCCCCTCGAAGGTCCGCGAGGGCATCGACCCGGAGCTGGTCACCACCGACGCCACCGCGCTCGTCAAACGCGGCGACATCGACGTCGTCGTGGAGGTCATCGGCGGGATCGAACCCGCCCGCACCCTCATCGCCACCGCCTTCGAGCACGGCGCGTCGGTCGTGTCGGCCAACAAGGCCCTGCTCGCCCAGGACGGCGCCGCCCTGCACGCGGCCGCCGAGCAGCACGGCCGGGACCTCTACTACGAGGCCGCCGTCGCCGGTGCCATCCCGCTGATCCGGCCGCTGCGCGAGTCCCTGGCCGGCGACAAGGTCAACCGGGTGCTCGGCATCGTCAACGGGACGACCAACTTCATCCTCGACAAGATGGACTCCACGGGCGCCGGGTACCAGGAGGCGCTCGACGAGGCGACCGCGCTCGGGTACGCGGAGGCCGACCCGACCGCCGACGTCGAGGGCTTCGACGCGGCGGCCAAGGCCGCCATCCTCGCCGGCATCGCCTTCCACTCGCGCGTCCGGCTCGACGACGTCTACCGCGAGGGCATGACCGAGGTCACCGCCGCCGACTTCGCCTCCGCCAAGAACATGGGCTGCACCATCAAGCTGCTCGCCATCTGCGAGCGCGCCGAGAACGGCGGCTCGGTGACCGCCCGCGTGCACCCCGCCATGATTCCGCTGACCCACCCGCTCGCCTCCGTGCGCGGCGCGTACAACGCCGTCTTCGTGGAGTCCGACGCCAGCGGGCAGCTCATGTTCTACGGTCCCGGCGCCGGCGGCGCCCCGACCGCCTCCGCGGTCCTCGGCGACCTCGTCGCCGTCTGCCGCAACCGGCTCAGCGGGGCAACGGGGCCCGGCGAGTCGGCGTACGCCGGTCTGCCCGTGTCGCCCATGGGCGACGTCGTCACGCGCTACCACATCAGCCTCGACGTCGCCGACAAACCGGGTGTTCTCGCCCAGGTCGCCACCGTCTTCGCCGAGCACGGGGTGTCCATCGATACGGTTCGGCAGACCGGCAAGGACGGCGAGGCCTCCCTCGTCGTCGTCACCCACCGGGCCTCCGACGCCTCCCTCTCCGGGACCGTCGAGGCGCTGCGCAAGCTCGACACCGTGCGGGGTGTCGCCAGCATCATGCGGGTTGAAGGAGAGTAACCAGCAATGACCCACCAGTGGCGCGGAATCATCGAGGAGTACCGGGACCGGCTGCCCGTCTCCGACACCACGCCGGTCGTGACGCTCCGTGAGGGCGGTACGCCCCTCGTGCCCGCGCAGGTGCTCTCCGAGCGCACGGGCTGCGAGGTCCACCTGAAGGTGGAGGGCGCGAACCCGACCGGATCCTTCAAGGACCGCGGCATGACCATGGCCATCAGCAAGGCCAAGGAGGAGGGCGCGCAGGCGGTCATCTGCGCCTCCACGGGCAACACCTCCGCCTCCGCCGCCGCGTACGCCGTGCGCGCGGGCATGGTCTCCGCCGTGCTCGTCCCGCAGGGCAAGATCGCGCTCGGCAAGATGGGCCAGGCCCTCGTGCACGGCGCGAAGATCCTCCAGGTCGACGGCAACTTTGACGACTGCCTCACCCTCGCTCGCAAGCTGAGCGAGAACTACCCGGTGGCGCTGGTCAATTCGGTCAATCCGGTGCGCATCGAGGGGCAGAAGACGGCCTCCTTCGAGATCGTGGACATGCTTGGCGACGCGCCGGACATCCACGTCCTGCCGGTCGGCAACGCGGGCAACATCACCGCGTACTGGAAGGGGTACAAGGAGTACGCCGCCGACGGCATCGCCGCCAGGACGCCCCGGATGTGGGGTTTCCAGGCCTCCGGCAGCGCCCCGATCGTGCGCGGCGAGATCGTGAAGGACCCGTCGACCGTCGCCACCGCGATCCGCATCGGAAACCCCGCCTCCTGGCAGTTCGCGCTCGCGGCCCGGGACGAGTCCGGGGGCCTCATCGACGAGGTGACGGACCGTGAGATCCTGCGCGCGTACCGGCTGTTGGCCGCGCAGGAGGGCGTCTTCGTGGAGCCCGCCTCCGCCGCGTCCGTCGCCGGTCTGCTGAAGGCCGCCGAGCAGGGCAAGGTGGACCCGGGCCAGCGGATCGTCTGCACGGTCACCGGCAACGGCCTGAAGGACCCCGACTGGGCCGTCGCCGGCGCCCCGCAGCCGGTCACCGTGCCGGTCGACGCGGCCGCCGCGGCCGAGCGGCTGGGTCTCGCCTAGGAAACCACTGCTCGCCCAGGGGAATCACCGAGGGCGTCCCGGACAGGGAACTCCCTACGGAGGGGGCACAGGGGGCTTACGACACGCATCGTGCGCCTCCTGTGCGCCCTATGTCGCCACAGAACCTTCCTTCGATAGGCTGTACTGAACCCGCCCGCTGCATATGCCTCCGCATATGGCGCGGTGCCGCGCCGTCTCCACGGCCCGAGGGTCCCCCACGTACCTATCGAATGTCATTCGACCATCACGCAGCTCAAGGAGAGTCATCGAGCGATGGCCGGTCCAGCGTTCCGCGCCGCCGCCGTCCGGGTGCGCGTCCCCGCCACCAGCGCCAACATCGGCCCGGGCTTCGACGCCCTGGGCCTCGCGCTGGGGCTCTACGACGACGTCGTCGTCCGGGTGGCCGACTCCGGGCTGCACATCGACATCGCGGGGGAGGGCAGCGAGACGCTGCCGCGTGACGAGAGCCACCTTCTCGTACGCTCCCTGCGCACCGCCTTCGACCTGCTGGGCGGACAGCCCCGCGGCCTGGAGATCGTGTGCGCCAACCGCATCCCGCACGGCCGTGGCCTCGGCTCCTCCTCCGCCGCCATCTGCGCGGGCATCGTCGCCGCACGTGCCGTGACCATAGGCGGGGAAGCCCGTCTCGACGACGCGGCCCTCCTTGAGCTCGCGACCGAGATCGAGGGCCACCCCGACAACGTCGCGGCCTGCCTGCTCGGCGGCTTCACGCTCTCCTGGATGGAGTCCGGCGCCGCGCGGGCGATCAGGATGGAGCCCAGCGATTCCATCGTTCCGGTGGTTTTCGTGCCCGGGAAGCCGGTCCTCACCGAGACCGCGCGCGGACTGCTCCCGCGCACCGTGCCGCACGTCGACGCCGCCGCCAACGCGGGCCGCGCGGCCCTGCTCGTCGAGGCCCTCACCCGGCGCCCCGAACTGCTGCTGCCCGCCACCGAGGACCGCCTGCACCAGGAGTACCGCGCCCCCGCGATGCCGGAGAGCGCCGCCCTGGTGGAGCGGCTGCGCGCCGACGGCGTCCCGGCCGTCATCTCCGGCGCCGGACCCACCGTGATGGCGCTCGCCGACGCCGGCAGCGCCGAGAAGGTGCAGGCCCTGGCGGGTGCGGGCTGGGCCGCCAACCGGCTCGACCTGGACCTTCAGGGAGCGAGCGTGCTGCCGCTCGCGCCCTCCAGTGACATGTGACGCGCACGATTGCCGGATTTGGAGAGGGGGAATGTTTGTTGGATCCGGTAGTGTTAACCTCAAGTCTGCACCCGACCCCACCATGGCGAGGTGCTTCGTGTCCCCGTCCGGGACAGACATTCTTCCGGGAGTCTCCCAAGCCATTCAGCGTTCTGTATGACGTACCTGGGCAGTACGCCGTACCCGGGCACTGAGAGGGCCGCTGGGCACGCTCCGGAACAGGTGCTACCACGCCACGTGACACCGGGTGCCACGGCTCGTCGGAAGCGCCGTCACCAGATATTTCTTCCGCCGCACTGGCGGACCACCGCCCCGGCACGGTCCACACAAGCAAGGACCGAAAGCCGGACAGCACAACCGGTCGCCGAGCCAGACAGGCCGACGTCCGCTCCAGGGAAGGACCCTTCGTGAGCGACACCACCGATCTGATGGGCGCACGTGTCGAGGAGACCGCTGCCGCGCCCTCCACGGACGCCTCCGCGCCTGCCTCCGGTGCCGGCTCCCGGCGGCGCCGCGGTACCGGCCTCGAGGGCATGGTGCTGGCCGAGCTTCAGCAGGTCGCATCCGGCCTCGGCATCAGGGGCACCGCGCGGATGCGCAAGAGCCAGCTGATCGAGGTCATCAAGGAGGCGCAGGCCGGGGGCGGAGCCCCCGCCAAGGCCGAGGCCGCCGCCGAGACCAAGCCGAAGCGCCGGGCCACCTCCAAGGCCCGCACGGGTGACGAGGCCGCCGAGAAGAAGGCGGAGCAGGCCGCCGAGGCCCCCGCCGAGAAGAAGGCCGTGGCCCAGCAGCAGATCGAGATCCCCGGCCAGCCGGCCGGCCGCGCGGGCGAGGCCGAGCGCGACGGGGACGACGCCCCGGCCGAGCGCCGCCGTCGCCGGGCCACCGCCGAGGCAGGCAGCCCCACCGGCACCGGCGCCGAGACCATCGCCGCCGAGGCGCGCAGCGAGGCGAAGGCCGAGACGCCCGGACAGTCCCAGCAGCAGGGCGACGCCCGCGCCGACGCCGGTGACGAGGGCCGTGGCCGTCGCGACCGCCGTGACCGCGGCCGTGACCGCGACCGCCGCAACAAGGGCGACGAGCAGCAGGGCGGCGGCCAGGGCGGCCGCCAGGACCGTCAGCAGGACCGGCAGGACCGCCAGCAGCAGCCGCAGCAGCAGGGCGGCGGCCGTCAGGACCGGAACGCCGGCCCGCAGGACGACGACGACTTCGACGGCGGACGCCGTGGCCGTCGCGGCCGCTACCGCGACCGCCGTGGCCGCCGCGGCCGTGACGAGATCGGCGGCGCCGAGCCGCAGCTGGCCGAGGACGACGTCCTGATCCCCGTCGCGGGCATCCTCGACATCCTCGACAACTACGCGTTCATCCGGACCTCCGGCTACCTGCCCGGCCCGAACGACGTGTACGTCTCCCTCGCCCAGGTCCGCAAGAACGGCCTGCGCAAGGGCGACCACATCACCGGCGCGGTCCGCCAGCCCAAGGAGGGCGAGCGCCGTGAGAAGTTCAACGCGCTGGTCCGCCTGGACTCCGTCAACGGCATGGCGCCCGAACACGGCCGCGGCCGCCCGGAGTTCAACAAGCTGACCCCGCTCTACCCGCAGGACCGGCTCCGCCTGGAGACCGACCCGGGCGTGCTGACCACCCGGATCATCGACCTCGTGTCGCCGATCGGCAAGGGCCAGCGCGGTCTGATCGTGGCCCCGCCGAAGACCGGCAAGACCATGATCATGCAGGCGATCGCCAACGCGATCACGCACAACAACCCCGAGTGCCACCTGATGGTCGTCCTGGTCGACGAGCGTCCGGAAGAGGTCACCGACATGCAGCGGTCGGTCAAGGGCGAGGTCATCTCCTCGACCTTCGACCGCCCGGCCGAGGACCACACCACGGTCGCCGAGCTCGCCATCGAGCGCGCCAAGCGTCTGGTGGAGCTGGGCCACGACGTCGTCGTGCTGCTCGACTCGATCACGCGTCTGGGCCGTGCGTACAACCTCGCGGCGCCGGCCTCCGGCCGCATCCTGTCCGGTGGTGTCGACTCGACCGCCCTGTACCCGCCGAAGCGCTTCTTCGGTGCGGCCCGCAACATCGAGGACGGCGGCTCGCTGACCATCCTCGCCACCGCCCTGGTGGACACCGGGTCCCGCATGGACGAGGTGATCTTCGAGGAGTTCAAGGGCACCGGCAACATGGAGCTCAAGCTCGACCGGAAGCTCGCCGACAAGCGCATCTTCCCGGCGGTGGACGTCGACGCGTCCGGCACCCGCAAGGAGGAGATCCTGCTCGGCAACGAGGAGCTGGCGGTCGTCTGGAAGCTGCGGCGCGTGCTGCACGCGCTGGACCAGCAGCAGGCGATCGAGCTGCTCCTCGACAAGATGAAGCAGACGAAGTCGAACGTCGAGTTCCTGATGCAGATCCAGAAGACGACGCCGACGCCGGGCAACGGCGACTGACGGTCGTACGTCGGCCGCGGGTGGTCCGTGGCTGGTCGCGCCCACGCGGCGGCAGCCGCAGATCAAATGCAGTCACGCGCCCCTGACGGGGCGCTCAAGGGGCCGCTCCTCGCAAGCGCGAGGCTGCGGCCCTTTGCGTTCTCCTCCCCGGTGTACGATCGCGCCTTCGGTCAGTTGGCCGATTCGCGAACTCATGAGCCCGAGGGGGGACTTAGGTGGGTACACCCACGTCCGGGAGCGGTCGTCACAGACGTCGGATACGGATCGCGCTGCCCGTCGCGGCGGCCGCAATCGCCGCCGCCGTCACCGCCGCACTGATCTCGACCTCCGCCAGCGCGGCCACCCAGCCGACGCCCACGGCCAAGCCGGCGGTCAGCGTGCCGTCGCAGGCCACGCTGAGCAAGCGCCTCGCCGGTGCCGTCGCCGCCCACGGGGGGACGACGAAGACGACGTCCAAGACGGGCTCCAGCGGCTCCGCCGTCTCGCCGAAGATCATCGGTGGTGGCACGACCACCATCTCCACGGCGCCCTGGATGGCCCAGCTCTGGTACCAGGACACGACCAACGACATCTACTTCTTCTGCGGCGGCTCGGTCGTCTCGCCGACGAAGATCCTCACCGCGGCGCACTGCGTCAAGGACGAGAACGGCAAGGCCTACAACTGGAAGGCCTACGGTGTCGTCGTCACCGGCACCGCCTCGCTGCCCACCACCAACAGCGACGGCACCGACAACCTGCACGGGGGCACCCTCAGCGGGGTCCTGCGCCAGTGGAACAACCCGTCGTACAGCCCGTCGACCATCAACAACGACGTCGCGGTACTGACCCTGGCCGCCCCGGTCAAGGCCACCCCGATCAAGCTGACGACCAACACCGACACGACCTCCTACAAGGCCGGCACCGGCGCCAAGGTCTACGGCTGGGGCCGCACCAGCTCCACCTCGGACGACATCTCCGAGACGCTGAAGACGGCCACCCTGCCGATGCAGTCCGACAGCACCTGCTCGGCCTACTTCGGCGGCCTGTTCGTCAAGGGCCACATGGTCTGCGCCGGCAAGCCCGCCACCGGCACCGACACCGGCACCACCGCCACCTGCAACGGCGACTCCGGCGGCCCGCTGGTCGTCGGCGGCCGGATCGTCGGCGTGGTCTCCTGGGGCGTCACGGACAACGGCGTCGAGTGCGTCGTGCAGGGCTCCTACAGCGTCTTCACGAAGGTCAGCACCTACGTCGGTGCCGTCTACGCGCAGATCGCCGACTCGAACCTGAGCTACACGGACGGCAAGGCCGACCTGTTCGCCCGCAAGTCGTCGACCAAGGTCGGCTACGAGCTGGACTCCAAGGGAACTTCGCTCGCCTCCCGTATCTCCTGGGGCGACTTCGGCGGGGTCAACGCCGTCCTCCAGGCCGACCTCAACCGCGACGGCTTCCAGGACCTCGTCTACCGGGTCTCTTCCTCCGGTGACGTGTACTGGCTGCACTTCGCGCTGAACAGCGCGCAGACCGACGGCTCCTGGGTCGAGACGAAGATCTTCTCCGGCTGGAAGACCCGCAAGGCGATCGTCATACCGGGTGACCTCACCGGCGACTACCTGCCCGACGTGCTCTCCGAGGACTCCGCCGGCGTGCTGTGGCTGTACCCCGGCAAGGGCAACGGCACCTTCGCCGCCCGAGTCAAGGTCGGCGGCGGCTGGAGCCAGTACAACCAGCTGCGCGGCGTCGGCGACTTCAACGGCGACGGCAAGGCCGACCTGCTGGCCCGCAGGAGCAGCGGCGGCGACCTGTACCTGTACAAGGGCACCGGCAAGTCCGGCACCGGCCTCTTCTCGGCCCGGGTGAAGGTCCGCTCCGGCTGGACCGGCTTCAACACCCTCGCCGCGGTCGGCGACCTGACCGGCGACGGCAAGGCCGACCTCGTGGCCCGGACGACCGGCGGCACGCTGTACCTGTACCCGGGGACCGGCAAGGCGACCAGTGAGATCTTCGGCACAAGGAAGTCGCTCGGTACCGGTTTCCAGCAGTACGACATCTTCGGCTGAAATACCTGGTGAGCGGGGTTCGCCCCGTCTTGCCCGGTGACCTGGTGGGGCCCCCCCCCCCCCCCCCGGGCCCCCCCCCCCCCTCCCCCCCCCCCCCCCCTCTTTCCTTCCCCCCAACCGAACAAACAAGGTGCCCTTCCCGCCGACTACCCCCTT
>NZ_JBVJNZ010000025.1:21835-67951 GCF_055583445.1 Streptomyces sp. NPDC104761
CAGTACGACCTCTGTGGCGAAAATCCTGGGTGAGTGGGTTTCCCCCTTTTTTGCCCGGGGACCTGGTGTGCCCACCGCGCTACGCGGTGGGCACACTGCGTCGTGCAACCCTTTCCCGAGTTTCGCCGTCTGACCAGGCGGAGCGACGATGGTCCGGTACGCGCCGATGATCCTGGTACGCCGGGCCTGACCCTGAAAGCAGGGGGTAACCGACCAGTCGTACGAGAACAGAGGAGCCCATGTCCGCCGAGAGCACGTCAGGGCCGCACATACCCGAGTCCGGTACGACCGCCACGGACCGCCGTGGCAAGGGCCGCCGTCGCAAGCCGCCCGGTACCGGCCGCAGGGCGCTGCGCGTCACGGCCTGGACGGCGGCCGGCGTCCTCGTCCTCGGCGGCGCAGGCGTCGGCTACCTGTACTTCAAGCTCAACGGCAACCTCAAGACCGTCGACATCAACCAGATGCTCGGCTCCGACCGGCCCGCCAAGGTCGACAACGGTTCCGAGAACATCCTGGTCCTGGGCTCGGACACGCGTTCCGGCGCCAACAGGAAGCTCGGCGGCGGCGCGGACGACGGCAGCGCCCGCTCCGACACGGCGATGATCGTCCACGTCTACAAGGGCCACCAGAAGGCCGCCGTGGTCTCCGTCCCACGGGACACCCTGATCGACCGCCCCGCCTGCACCGACGCGCAGGGCACCAGCCACTCCGCCGCGACCGGCGTCATGTTCAACTCCGCGTACTCCACGGGCGGCGCGGCCTGCGCGGTCAAGACCGTCGAGGCGATGACCGGCATCCGGATGGACCACTACCTGGAGGTCGACTTCTCCGGCTTCCAGAAGCTCATCGACGACCTCGGTGGTGTCCAGGTCACCACGACGAAGGCGATCGACGACCGGGAGAGCCACCTCGACCTCAAGGCCGGCACCCACACGCTCGACGGCAGGCAGGCCCTGGGCCTCGTCCGCACCCGGCACGGCGTCGGCGACGGCTCCGACCTGGGCCGCATCCAGCTCCAGCAGGCGTTCGTCAAGGCCCTCATCGACCAGGTCAAGCAGGTGGGCGTCTTCACCAGCCCCAAGAAGCTGTACGACCTGGCGGACACCGCGACGAAGGCGGTCACCACCGACTCCGACCTCGGCTCGGTGAACTCCCTGATCGACTTCTCGGACGGCCTGAAGTCCATCAGCTCCAAGAACATGCGCATGGTCACCATGCCGGTGCGGTACGACCCCTCGAACCCGAACCGGGTGATCGTGGCCGAGGCGAAGGCGAAGCTGGTGTGGACGGCTCTGAAGAACGACAGGCCAATTCCGGCGTCCGCCACGAAGGGCACGGCGACGGGGCAGGCCAAGGGGGTCGTGACGTCGTCGTGAGGGTGCGGGCCGGTGGGGGCTTGTCGCGCCCACGCGGCAGAGCCGCACATCGATTACAGCCCCGCGCCCCTGAAGGGGCGCTCAGGATGACGCCCCTGAAAGGGGCGCGGGGAACTGCGCGACCGGCCACGACGGACCCGCACCCGCCCACGGCGTAACCGCGACACCCGTAGGCGCGGCCTCCCGCCCTCCGCGGAATAAAGATCAAAGCCCCCCGGTTTTGGGAGATACGGCCAGCCCTGGCAGACTGGTACGTCGGCCCCGGTTCACGCCCCGCAAGCCCGCGGCAGCGACCCGGTGCCCTCCCGATACCTAGGAGACACCTTGAAGCGCGAGATCCACCCCGAGTACGTCGAGACGCAGGTCAGCTGCACCTGTGGCGCGTCGTTCACCACCCGCAGCACGATCACGAGCGGCACCATCCGCGCCGAGGTCTGCTCCGAGTGCCACCCGTTCTACACGGGCAAGCAGAAGATCCTCGACACCGGTGGCCGCGTGGCCCGCTTCGAGGCCCGCTTCGGCAAGGCTGCCGCCGGCTCCAAGAAGTAGCGAGCCCCATTTCGCCGGTCCACGGCCACGCCCTGCCAGGGCGTGCCCGGGACCGGCGTTTTTGGTCGCCCGCCTTCCCTTCCCCACGCCGTAGCAGTATCAGGAGCCAAAAATGTTCGAGGCCGTCGAGGAACTCGTCGTCGAGCACGCAGACCTGGAGAAGAAGCTCGCCGACCCGTCGGTCCACGCCGACCAGGCCAACGCGCGCAGGCTGAACAAGCGCTACGCCGAACTCACCCCGATCGTCGCCACGTTCCGCTCCTGGAAGCAGACCGGCGACGACATCGAGACCGCGCGTGAACTGGCCGCCGACGACCCCGACTTCGCCGCCGAGGTCAAGGAACTGGACAAGCAGCGCGACGAGCTCACCGAGAAGCTGCGCCTGCTGCTCGTGCCCCGGGACCCGTCCGACGACAAGGACGTCATCCTGGAGATCAAGGCCGGCGCGGGCGGCGACGAGTCCGCTCTCTTCGCCGGTGACCTGCTGCGGATGTACCTGCGGTACGCCGAGCGCGTCGGCTGGAAGACCGAGATCATCGACTCCACCGAGTCCGAACTCGGCGGCTACAAGGACGTCCAGGTCGCCGTGAAGACCAAGGGCGGCAACGGCGCGACCGAGCCCGGCCAGGGCGTGTGGGCACGGCTGAAGTACGAGGGCGGTGTGCACCGCGTGCAGCGCGTGCCGGCCACCGAGTCGCAGGGACGCATCCACACCTCGGCCGCCGGTGTGCTCGTCACGCCGGAGGCGGAGGAGGTCGACGTCGAGATCAACCCGAACGACCTCCGGATCGACGTCTACCGGTCCTCCGGGCCCGGTGGACAGTCCGTCAACACCACCGACTCCGCCGTGCGCATCACGCACATCCCCACCGGAGTCGTCGCCTCCTGCCAGAACGAGAAGAGCCAGCTGCAGAACAAGGAGCAGGCCTTGCGTATCCTGCGCTCCAGGCTGCTCGCCGCGGCGCAGGAGGAGGCGGAGAAGGAGGCCGCCGACGCCCGCCGCAGCCAGGTCCGCACCGTCGACCGCTCCGAGAAGATCCGCACGTACAACTTCCCGGAGAACCGCATCTCGGACCACCGCGTGGGCTTCAAGGCGTACAACCTGGACCAGGTCCTGGACGGCGACCTCGACGCGGTGATCCAGGCCTGCGTCGACGCGGACTCGGCGGCCAAGCTCGCGGCCGCGTAAGGCACGTACGCACGACGACCCAGTACGACACGGAGGACCAGCGTGAACCTGCTGCTCGCGGAGGTGGCCCAGGCCACCCAGCGGCTGGCCGACGCCGGCGTGCCCTCGCCGCGCAACGACGCGGAGGAGCTCGCCGCGTTCGTGCACGGCGTGAAGCGGGGCGCGCTGCACTCCGTCAAGGACTCCGACTTCGACGCCCGCTACTGGGAGGTCATCGCCCGCCGGGAGCAGCGCGAGCCGCTCCAGCACATCACCGGGCGGGCGTACTTCCGGTACCTCGAACTCCAGGTGGGTCCCGGCGTGTTCGTGCCGCGTCCGGAGACCGAGTCCGTCGTCGGCTGGGCCATAGACGCCGTGCGCGCCATGGACGTGGTCGAGCCCCGCATCGTCGACCTGTGCACCGGTTCCGGCGCCATCGCGCTCGCCCTCGCCCAGGAGGTGCCCCGTTCCCGCGTGCACGCCGTGGAGCTGTCCGAGGAGGCGCTCCAGTGGACCCGCAAGAACATGGCGGGCTCCCGGGTCGACCTGCGCCAGGGAGACGCCCTGGACGCCTTCCACGACCTCGACGGCCACGTGGACCTGGTCATCTCGAACCCCCCGTACATTCCGCTCACCGAGTGGGAGTACGTCGCCCCCGAGGCCCGCGACTACGACCCGGAGCTGGCCCTGTTCTCCGGTGAGGACGGCCTCGACCTGATCCGGGGCATCGAACGCACCGCGCACCGGCTGCTGCGCCCCGGCGGTGTCGTCGTCATCGAGCACGCCGACACCCAGGGCGGGCAGGTGCCGTGGATCTTCACCGAGGAGCGGGGCTGGGCAGACGCGGCCGACCACCCGGACCTCAACAGGCGTCCCCGCTTCGCGACCGCCCGCAAGGCGCTGCCATGACCACCCCGCAGGCAGTGTTTTCCGACGTCCAGATGTACGTGTACGAGGAGGCCCGCTAGACATGGCACGGCGATACGACACCAACGACGCGACCGACCGCGTGACGGGTCTGCGCGAGGCCGCGTCCGCCGTCCGCCGGGGCGAACTGGTGGTGCTGCCGACCGACACGGTGTACGGCATCGGCGCCGACGCGTTCACCTCGGAGGCGGTCGCCGACCTCCTCGACGCCAAGGGCCGGGGCCGCAACATGCCCACCCCCGTGCTGATCGGGTCCCCGAACACGCTCCACGGTCTCGTCACCGACTTCTCCGAGCTGGCCTGGGAGCTGGTCGACGCGTTCTGGCCGGGCGCCCTCACGCTCGTCGCCAAGCACCAGCCGTCCCTCCAGTGGGACCTGGGCGACACCCGTGGCACGGTCGCCGTCCGCATGCCCCTGCACCCGGTCGCCATCGAGCTCCTGACCGAGGTCGGCCCGATGGCCGTCTCCTCCGCCAACCTCACCGGCCACCCGGCCCCGGAGACCTGTGACGCCGCCCAGGAGATGCTCGGCGACTCCGTCTCCGTGTACCTCGACGGCGGCCCGACCCCCGCCAACGTCCCCTCGTCGATCGTCGACGTCACCCGCGAAGTTCCGTTGCTGCTGCGCGCGGGCGCGATCTCGGCGGAGGAGCTGCGGAAGGTCGTACCCGACCTCGAGGTGGCGAATTGACAGCCCCTGACGCGGGGCGTGGCATAGGCAACGGGGAGAGCGCGGCGGAGATCACGACGACGTTCGTGGGGCTGCCGCGCGACAGCTTCCGCATCCTCCACGTCAGCACCGGCAATGTGTGCCGCTCGCCGATCACCGAGCGGCTGACCCGCCATCTCGTGACGGACCGGCTCGGCGCCTTCCTCGGCGGCGGGCTGGTCGTGGAGAGCGCGGGTACCTGGGGCCACGAGGGCGCGCCCATGGAGGCGAACGCGGAGGCCGTCCTCGCCGACTTCGGCGCGGACGCCTCCGGTTTCGTGGGCCGCGAACTGCTCGACGAGCACGTGATCCGCGCGGACCTGGTCCTCACGGCCACCCGTGACCACCGCGCCCAGGTCATCTCCATGGGCCACTCGGCGGGCCTGCGCACCTTCACGCTGAAGGAGTTCACCCGGCTGGTCCGCGCGATAGACCCGGCGACCCTGCCGCCGACGTCGGAAGGCGTGGTCGTCAGGGCCCGCGCACTGGTCCGCGCCGCGGCGGCCCTCCGCGGCTGGCTCCTGGCCCCGACGGCCGAGGCGGACGAGGTCTACGACCCCTACGGCGCCCCCCTCCCGTTCTTCCAGTCCATCGGCGACGAGATACACGAGGCCCTGGACCCGGTGGTGACGGCGCTGACCGGAGTGCCGGCGCGGATGTAAGCAGGACGTGTGGGGTGCAGCGCCCCGTAAGGGGCGCGGGGAACTGCGCGGGCAACCCCCACGCACCCGCGGGCCGCGTGACCCGCCGTGAGCACCCCTGCGGCGGCGAGGCGGGCCGGCAGGCCCCGTGCACCCGCGGGCCGCGTGACCGGCCGTGAGCACCCCTGCGGCGGCGAGGCGGGCAGGCCCCCCGGTCGTACGCACAAACCGCGCGACCACCCCGTACCACGCCTACATTGGACATACGTCACCGTCGACCGCCCGGAGCACGTCATGTCGGTCACCCCTGCCCTCCTCGAGGGCGATCTCCTGCGACGGCAGGATCCTGAGCTGGCCGAGATCCTGCTGGGGGAGCTCGCCCGGCAGTCGACGTCGTTGCAGCTGATCGCCGCCGAGAACTTCAGCTCGCCGGCCGTGCTGGCCGCGCTCGGCTCGCCGCTCGCCAACAAGTACGCCGAGGGATATCCGGGCACCCGCTACCACGGCGGCTGCGAGATGGTCGACGTCGCCGAGCGGCTCGCCGTCGACCGGGCCAAGGCGCTGTTCGGCGCCGCGTACGCCAACGTGCAGTCCCACTCGGGTTCGTCCGCCATGCTGGCCGCGTACGCGGCCCTGCTGCGGCCCGGCGACTGCGTGCTGGCTCTCGGGCTGCCCTACGGCGGCCACCTCACCCACGGCTCCCCGGCCAACTTCTCCGGCCGCTGGTTCGACTTCGTCGGGTACGGCGTGGACGCCGAGAGCGGGCTCATCGACCACGACCAGGTGCGGACGCTGGCCCGCAGCCACCGGCCCAAGGCGATCGTGTGCGGGTCCATCGCCTACCCCCGGCACATCGACTACGCCTTCTTCCGTGAGGTCGCCGACGAGGTGGGCGCCTATCTGATCGCCGACGCCGCCCATCCCATCGGGCTCGTCGCCGGCGGAGCCGCACCGAACCCGGTGCCGTACGCCGACGTCGTGTGCGCGACCACGCACAAGGTGCTGCGCGGGCCGCGCGGCGGGATGCTGCTGTGCGGTGCGCCCGAGCTGGCCGAGCGGCTCGACCGGGCGGTGTTCCCGTTCACGCAGGGCGGCGCGCAGATGAACGCCGTCGCCGCGAAGGCGGTCGCGTTCGGCGAGGCGGCAACACCGGCGTTCACCGCGTACGCCCATCAGGTGGTCGCCAACGCGAGGGTGCTCGCGGCCGGGCTGGCGCAGGCGGGACTGACCGTCACGACCGGGGGCACCGACACGCATCTGATCACCGTCGACACCGCGCCTCTCGGTGTGGAGGGGAAGGCCGCCCGCGGGCGGCTCGCGGCCGCCGGGATCGTGCTGGACTGCTGTGCCCTTCCGCACGGCGACGCGCGGGGGCTGCGGCTGGGCACGGCCGCCGTCACCACGCAGGGCATGGGGGAGGCGGAGATGACCCGGATCGCGGCGCTGCTGGCGGGCGTGGTGAGCGGTGTCACGGACGCGGGGAGGGCGCGTGCCGAGGTGAGTGAGCTCACCGGTAGATTTCCGCCGTATCCCGGGTGAGACGGGGTAGGCGCAGCGTCGTACACCCCGCTGTGAGCCCGGCTCACAGCCTTGCGTGCAACCATCGTCGCTACCCGGAAGTCCCCATACATATGCGTCCCTCGCTAGGGTGTGGGGCTGTGATGGCCAGCGAGACATGTGGGGAAGCCTGTGCGTGAATACCTGCTGACGCTCTGCATCACGGCCGCGGTGACGTACCTGCTGACAGGGCCGGTGCGTAAGTTCGCGATCGTGGCGGGGGCCATGCCGGAGATCCGGGCGCGTGACGTGCACCGGGAGCCCACTCCGCGGCTCGGCGGGATCGCGATGTTCTTCGGGCTGTGCGCGGGTCTGCTGGTAGCCGACCACATGTCCAACCTCAACGAGGTCTTCGCCAAGTCGAACGAGCCGCGGGCGCTGCTCTCCGGTGCGGCGCTGATCTGGCTGATCGGTGTGCTCGACGACAAGTTCGAGATCGACGCGCTGATCAAGCTGGGCGGTCAGATGATCGCCGCGGGCGTCATGGTCATGCAGGGTCTGACGATCCTGTGGCTGCCCGTCCCCGGCGTCGGCAACGTGGCCCTGACGCCGTGGCAGGGGACGCTGCTGACGGTGGCGCTGGTCGTCATCACGATCAACGCGGTGAACTTCGTCGACGGCCTGGACGGTCTGGCCTCCGGCATGGTGTGCATCGCGGCCGCGGCGTTCTTCCTGTACGCCTACCGCATCTGGTACTCGTACGGGATCGAGGCCGCCGCACCGGCGACGCTGTTCGCGGCGATCCTGATGGGCATGTGCCTGGGCTTCCTGCCGCACAACATCCATCCGGCGCGGATCTTCATGGGCGACTCGGGTTCGATGCTGATCGGGCTGGTGCTGGCCGCGGGCGCGATCTCGATCACCGGTCAGGTCGACCCGGACGTGATGAACCTGTTCGCCGGGTCCGAGCGCAACGCCGTGCACCAGACGGTGCCGGTCTACATCCCGCTGCTGCTGCCGCTGACCATCATCGCGGTGCCGGCCGCCGACCTGGTGCTGGCGATCGTGCGGCGCACCTGGCGCGGCCAGTCGCCGTTCGCGGCGGACCGCGGCCACCTGCACCACCGGCTGCTGGAGATCGGCCACTCGCACAGCCGGGCCGTGCTGATCATGTACTTCTGGTCGGCGCTGATCGGCTTCGGCACGCTGGCCTACTCGGTGAACTCGGCGTCCATGTGGATCGTGCTCGGTGTGGCGTTCCTCAGCGCGGTCGGCCTGGTGCTGCTCCTGCTGCCGCGGTTCACGCCGCGGGCGCCGGTCTGGGCGCAGGCCTTCGTGCCGCCCCGCTACCGGCGCCGTGGGACGGCCGAGCCGGTGGCGGAGCCGGCGGCGGCAACCGCCCAGGTCATCGCCTGCGTCGAGCAGGAGGAGCCGGAGGAACCGCAGAAGCCGAGCGACGAGCACCGGTCCCCGGTGACGGCCGGGGCGGCCCCGGTGAACGGCTCTGCGGCCCCCTCGGTGCACGGCGTGGCCGCGGGTCCCGTCAACGGCGCGAGCGCCATCGGCCCCCGTTCGCGCTTCCTGGACCGGCGGGCTTCCGAGACCTCCCGCTGACCTTGCCAAGGTAAGAATCTGACTAGAGCATTGCCAAGTCGTGGGGTACCAAAGCCCCCCAATACCAGACACAACGGCGCGGTTTCCGCTCAGACGCGCAGGTTCACTCTCATGTGTGACAGCGAGCACACCTACGAGGTAAAGACCTCATCAAATAGTTTGTGATACGGTTCACGAGAACCCCGGACAGAGTCGAAGGACCCGACTGCGACGGTCCGTCAGCGTGAGGTCTTCGACCCTCCGACCGGGACTACGCTCGTCCATGACGACACCTGCCCCCCTGTGAAAGCGGAGTTGCCGCCATGCCGTCCAATGACGCCCGGAACCTGGCCCAGGCCGCCGTACCCACGGCCGCCGTCGGCGTGCTCGCCGCCGTCGTCAGCGGGGTGGTCGCGGGCGGCAAGGGGGCGATCGGAGCGCTCGTCGCGACGGTGATCGTGATCCTCTTCATGGGGATCGGCCTCTACGTCCTGCAGCGCACCGCGAAGTCGTATCCCCAGCTGTTCCAGATGATGGGCCTGATGCTCTACGCGGCCCAACTGCTGCTGCTGATCATCTTCATGGCCGTGTTCAAGAACACGACGCTGTTCAATCCCCGGGCCTTCGCCATCGCGCTGGTGGTCGCCACGCTCACGTGGATCACCGCGCAGACCCGTGCCCACATGAAGGCCAAGATCCTCTACGTCGAACCCGAGAAGTCCGAGAAGTCCGAGAAGACCGGACAGTCGTCGTGAGAGGTAGGGCCGGGATAAAGGCGCACGAGAGATGCTGCTATCGTCCGGTGCCAACTGCGGCATCGCGGGCGCGGGCATCTGAGCTGACGCCTGCTCAATCGCGAGGCGAGATGCCCCCCAGCCGCCCCCACATCCGTTACACCAGTCCCGTGCCGAACCGCGGCCCTGCGCCGCGCCGACACAACGAGGTTGCCGTACCCATGCGCCACGATGAAGGAGCCCGCGGTGAGTGCTGACCCGACGCAGACGCTCGCTTTCGACACGAGCTGTCACCTGTTCGACGGGTGTGGCTTCCCGGCTCCGGGCCTCCACTCGTTCCTGTTCAAGCCGATCTTCGGCGACGCGGACAGCAACCTGTACTTCAACAAGACGATGCTGCTGGCGCTGCTCGGGTCGATCATCATCGTGGGCTTCTTCTGGGCCGCCTTCGCCAAGCCGAAGGTGATCCCGGGCAAGCTCCAGATGATCGCCGAGACCGGCTACGACTTCGTCCGGCGCGGAGTGGTCTACGAGACCATCGGCAAGAAGGAGGGCGAGAAGTACGTTCCGTTCGTCGTCTCGCTGTTCTTCTTCATCTGGATGATGAACCTCTGGTCGATCATCCCGGTCGCCCAGTTCCCGGTCACCGCGATCATCTCGTACCCCGCGGCCCTGGCCGGCATCGTCTACATCACCTGGGTCGCGCTCACCTTCAAGCGCCAGGGTTTCGTCGGCTTCTTCAAGAACGTCACCGGCTACGACAAGACGCTCGGCGCGGTGCTGCCGCTGTCCATGACGATCGAGTTCTTCTCGAACCTCATCGTCCGGCCGTTCACCCACGCCGTACGACTCTTCGCGAACATGTTCGCCGGCCACACCCTGCTGCTGCTCTTCACGATCGCCAGCTGGTACATGCTGAACGGCATCGGCATCGCCTACTCCGGTGTCTCGTTCGTCATGGTCCTCGTGATGACCGCCTTCGAGCTCTTCATCCAGGCCGTCCAGGCGTACGTCTTCGTACTGCTGACCTGCAGCTACATCCAGGGCGCGCTCGCCGAGCACCACTGAGCCGTCCCACCACCACCCAGTCATCCGGTGGCCAACCCCCACCGGTCCTTGAAAGAGAAGGAAGAACCGGCATGTCCGCTCTTGCGCAGGCCACCCTCGCCGCCACCCAGATCAAGGGCAACCTCGGCTCGATCGGTTACGGCCTCGCCGCGATCGGCCCGGGCGTCGGCATCGGCATCATCTTCGGCAACGGCACGCAGGCGCTCGCCCGTCAGCCCGAGGCTGCCGGCCTGATCCGCGCCAACCAGATCCTCGGCTTCGCCTTCTGTGAGGCGCTCGCCCTGATC
Organism: Streptomyces sp. NPDC104761; assembly: GCF_055583445.1. Lineage (NCBI taxonomy): Bacteria > Bacillati > Actinomycetota > Actinomycetes > Kitasatosporales > Streptomycetaceae > Streptomyces > Streptomyces sp. NPDC104761. The sequence continues at coordinate 32,385 of NZ_JBVJNZ010000025.1, forward strand.
GGTCTGGTCATGCCGTTCGTCTACCCGACCTCCTGACCCGACCGTCGCGCACCAATAGACGAAAGGCACTGATATGAGCCCCCTGGTTCAGCTCGCGGCTGAGGAGGCCGAAAACCCCCTCATCCCGCCGATCCCAGAGCTCGTCATCGGCCTCATCGCCTTCGTCATCGTCTTCGGCTTCCTCGCCAAGAAGCTCCTTCCGAACATCAACAAGGTTCTGGAGCAGCGCCGCGAGGCGATCGAGGGCGGTATCGAGAAGGCCGAGGCCGCGCAGACCGAGGCGCAGAGCGTCCTCGAGCAGTACAAGGCGCAGCTGGCCGAGGCCCGGCACGAGGCCGCGCGCCTGCGCCAGGAGGCTCAGGAGCAGGGCGCCGCGCTCATCGCCGAGATGCGCGCCGAGGGCCAGCGGCAGCGTGAGGAGATCGTCGCCGCCGGTCACGCGCAGATCGAGGCCGACCGCAAGTCCGCCGCGCAGGCGCTCCGTCAGGACGTCGGCCACCTGGCCACCGACCTGGCCGGCAAGCTCGTCGGCGAGTCCCTCGAGGACTACGCCCGGCAGAGCCGTGTGATCGACCGCTTCCTCGACGAGCTCGAGGAGAAGGCCGAGGCCGCGCGATGAACGGAGCGAGCCGCGAGGCCCTGGCAGCCGCACGTGAGCGTCTCGACGCGCTGACGGACTCCACGTCCGTGGACGCGACGCAGCTCGCCGACGAGCTGGCGGCCGTCACCGCGCTGCTCGACCGCGAGGGAAGCCTGCGCCGGGTCCTCACCGACCCGGCACAGGCCGGCGAGGCCAAGGCCGAGCTGGTCCGGCGCCTGATCGGCGGCCAGGTCTCCGAGGCCACCGCCGACCTGGTGTCAGGTCTGGTCCGGTCCCGCTGGTCGCAGCCCCGCGACCTGGTGGACGCGCTGGAGGAGCTGGCGAACATCGCCGACCTCACCGCCGCGGAGAAGTCCGGCACGCTGGACGACGCCGAGGACGAGCTGTTCCGGTTCGGCCGGATCGTCTCCTCCAACACCGAACTGCGCGCCGCGCTCACCGACCGCAAGGCCGGCGCCGCCGCGAAGACCGAGCTGCTGCACCGGCTGCTCGGCGGCCGCGCCAAGCCGGTCACCGAGCGTCTGGTCGCGCGCCTTGTGACCGCGCCGCGGGGACGTAGCCTGGAAGCGGGCCTGGAGGCCCTGTCGAAGCTGGCCGCGGAGCGCCGTAACCGCGTCGTCGCCGTCGTCACCTCGGCGGTTCCGCTGAGCGAGCCGCAGAAGCAGCGCCTGGGCGCCGCCCTCGCGAAGCTCTACGGCCGCACGATGCACCTCAACCTCGACGTCGACCCCGCGGTCGTCGGCGGGATCCGGGTGCAGGTCGGTGACGAGGTCATCAACGGTTCCATCGCGGACCGGCTGGAGGACGCGGCCCGCCGCATGGCGAGCTAGCACCCCGGTAGTCGAGAACAAGCAGTACGTACTCACGACGGCCCTGGTTGGGCCGTACAAGAAGAATCCCTGGGGGTCGCCCCCAGACCCCCCAAGTGAAACTTCGGGCCCAACAAGGAGAGCAGGGAACCCAGATGGCGGAGCTCACGATCCGGCCGGAGGAGATCCGGGACGCGCTGGAGAACTTCGTCCAGTCGTACAAGCCGGACGCGGCCTCGCGCGAGGAGGTCGGTACGGTCACCCTTGCCGGCGACGGCATCGCGAAGGTCGAGGGTCTTCCCTCGGCCATGGCCAACGAACTGCTGAAGTTCGAGGACGGCACCCTCGGCCTCGCGCTGAACCTGGAAGAGCGCGAGATCGGCGCCATCGTCCTCGGTGAGTTCAGCGGCATCGAGGAGGGTCAGCCGGTGCACCGCACCGGTGAGGTCCTCTCCGTCGCGGTCGGCGAGGGCTACCTCGGCCGCGTCGTCGACCCGCTCGGCAACCCGATCGACGGCCTCGGCGAGATCGAGACCGACGGCCGCCGCGCCCTCGAACTGCAGGCCCCCACGGTCATGCAGCGCAAGTCGGTGCACGAGCCGATGGAGACCGGCTACAAGGCCGTCGACGCGATGACCCCCGTCGGCCGCGGTCAGCGCCAGCTGATCATCGGTGACCGCCAGACCGGCAAGACCGCCCTGGCCGTCGACACCATCATCAACCAGCGCGACAACTGGCGCTCGGGCGACCCGAAGAAGCAGGTCCGCTGCATCTACGTCGCCATCGGCCAGAAGGGCTCCACCATCGCGTCGGTCCGCCGCGCGCTCGAGGAGAACGGCGCGCTGGAGTACACGACCATCGTCGCCGCCCCGGCGTCCGACCCGGCCGGCTTCAAGTACCTGGCGCCCTACACCGGTTCGGCCATCGGCCAGCACTGGATGTACGCCGGCAAGCACGTCCTGATCATCTTCGACGACCTGTCGAAGCAGGCCGACGCCTACCGCGCCGTGTCGCTGCTGCTGCGCCGCCCGCCGGGCCGTGAGGCCTACCCGGGTGACGTCTTCTACCTGCACTCCCGTCTCCTTGAGCGCTGCGCGAAGCTCTCCGACGACATGGGTGCCGGCTCGATGACCGGTCTGCCGATCGTCGAGACCAAGGCCAACGACGTCTCGGCGTTCATCCCGACCAACGTCATCTCCATCACCGACGGCCAGTGCTTCCTGGAGTCGGACCTCTTCAACGCCGGTCAGCGCCCCGCGCTGAACGTCGGTATCTCCGTCTCCCGGGTCGGCGGTTCCGCGCAGCACAAGGCGATGAAGCAGGTCTCCGGCCGCCTCCGCGTGGACCTCGCCCAGTTCCGTGAGCTGGAGGCGTTCGCCGCCTTCGGTTCCGACCTGGACGCCGCGTCGAAGTCGCAGCTGGAGCGCGGCAGCCGCATGGTCGAGCTGCTCAAGCAGGACCAGTACCAGCCGATGGCCACCGAGGACCAGGTCGTCTCCGTCTGGGCCGGCACCACCGGCAAGATGGACGACGTCCCGGTCGCCGACATCCGCCGCTTCGAGCGCGAGCTCCTCGACTACCTGCACCGCAAGGAGTCGGGCCTGCTGGCCTCCATCCGCGAGGGCGGCAAGATGTCCGACGACACCCTCACGGCCGTCGCGGACGCGATCGCGGAGTTCAAGAAGCAGTTCGAGACGAGCGACGGCAAGCTGCTCGGCGAGGACACTCCGGCCGCTGCCGCCAAGTGACGTAAGGAAGGGACCTGACTCATGGGAGCCCAGCTCCGGGTCTACAAGCGTCGCATCCGATCCGTCAGCGCGACCAAGAAGATCACCAAGGCGATGGAGATGATCGCCGCCTCGCGCGTCGTCAAGGCGCAGCGCAAGGTGGCGGCCTCCACGCCGTACGCGACCGAGCTCACCCGCGCGGTCACGGCGGTCGGTACCGGGTCGAACACCAAGCACCCGCTCACCACGGAGGCGGAGAACCCGGTCCGTGCCGCGGTCCTGCTCCTCACGAGCGACCGCGGTCTGGCCGGTGCCTTCAACTCCAACGCCATCAAGGCGGCGGAGCAGCTGACCGAGCGCCTGGAGCGCGAGGGCAAGCAGGTCGACACGTACATCGTCGGCCGCCGTGGTGTCGCCCACTACAACTTCCGTGAGCGCAAGATCGCGGAGTCGTTCACGGGCTTCACCGACGAGCCGTCGTACGCGGACGCCAAGAAGGTCGCGGCGCCGCTGATCGAGGCCATCGAGACGCCGACCGAGGACGGCGGTGTGGACGAGCTCCACATCGTCTACACCGAGTTCGTGTCGATGATGACCCAGACGGCGCTCGGCGACCGGCTGCTGCCGCTGAGCCTCGAAGAGGTCGCGGAGGAGAGCGCCGCCAAGGGCGACGAGATCCTCCCGCTGTACGACTTCGAGCCCTCGGCGGAGGACGTCCTCGACGCCCTGCTGCCGCGGTACGTGGAGAGCCGCATCTACAACGCGCTGCTCCAGTCGGCCGCTTCGAAGCACGCCGCCACGCGGCGCGCGATGAAGTCGGCCACCGACAACGCGGGCGAGCTGATCAACACGCTCTCCCGTCTTGCCAACGCGGCCCGCCAGGCCGAAATCACCCAGGAAATCAGCGAGATCGTCGGTGGCGCCAGCGCCCTGGCCGACGCGACCGCGGGGAGTGACCGATAATGACCACCACTGTTGAGACCGCGACGGCTACGGGCCGCGTCGCCCGGGTCATCGGCCCGGTCGTCGACGTGGAGTTCCCCGTCGACGCGATGCCGGACATCTACAACGCCCTTCACGTCGAGGTGGCCGACCCGGCCAACGCCGGCGAGAAGAAGACGCTGACCCTGGAGGTCGCCCAGCACCTGGGTGACGGCCTGGTCCGCACCATCTCCATGCAGCCCACCGACGGCCTGGTCCGCCAGGCCCCGGTCACCGACACCGGCGACTCCATCACGGTGCCGGTCGGCGACTTCACCAAGGGCAAGGTGTTCAACACCCTCGGTGAGGTGCTGAACGTCGACGAGCAGTACGACGGCGAGCGCTGGGGCATCCACCGCAAGGCGCCGAACTTCGACGAGCTCGAGTCGAAGACCGAGATGTTCGAGACCGGCGTCAAGGTCATCGACCTGCTCACCCCGTACGTCAAGGGCGGCAAGATCGGCCTGTTCGGCGGCGCCGGCGTCGGCAAGACGGTGCTCATCCAGGAGATGATCTACCGTGTCGCCAACAACCACGACGGTGTCTCCGTGTTCGCCGGTGTCGGCGAGCGCACCCGTGAGGGCAACGACCTCATCGAGGAGATGACCGACTCGGGCGTCATCGACAAGACCGCCCTTGTCTTCGGCCAGATGGACGAGCCCCCGGGCACCCGTCTGCGCGTCGCGCTGGCCGGCCTCACCATGGCCGAGTACTTCCGTGACGTCCAGAAGCAGGACGTGCTGTTCTTCATCGACAACATCTTCCGCTTCACGCAGGCCGGTTCCGAGGTCTCGACCCTGCTCGGCCGCATGCCCTCCGCGGTGGGCTACCAGCCGAACCTGGCCGACGAGATGGGTCTCCTCCAGGAGCGCATCACCTCGACCCGTGGTCACTCGATCACCTCGATGCAGGCGATCTACGTCCCCGCGGACGACCTGACCGACCCGGCCCCGGCCACCACCTTCGCCCACCTCGACGCGACGACGGTTCTGTCCCGTCCGATCTCCGAGAAGGGCATCTACCCGGCCGTGGACCCGCTGGACTCGACGTCCCGGATCCTGGACCCCCGCTACATCGCGGCGGACCACTACAACGCGGCCATGCGCGTGAAGACGATCCTGCAGAAGTACAAGGACCTGCAGGACATCATCGCGATCCTCGGTATCGACGAGCTGGGCGAGGAGGACAAGCTCGTCGTCCACCGTGCCCGTCGCGTGGAGCGCTTCCTGTCCCAGAACACCCACGTCGCCAAGCAGTTCACCGGCGTCGACGGGTCGGACGTCCCGCTGGACGAGTCGATCGCGGCCTTCAACGCGATCTGCGACGGCGAGTACGACCACTTCCCGGAGCAGGCGTTCTTCATGTGCGGTGGCCTGGAGGACCTCAAGGCCAACGCCAAGGAGCTGGGCGTCTCCTGAACACCCTGAGTTCTCCGGAACTCCTTGTGTTCTTCGTGTGAGGGGGCGGGCGCGTCCCGCCCCCTCACGCACGCCTACTAGAATTGACCCCAACACCCGGCGCCCCTGCCGGGTGGTGACCCGAGGAGCCACCCTTGGCTGCTGAGCTGCACGTCGAGCTCGTCGCCGCGGACCGCCAGGTCTGGTCCGGCGAGGCCACCCTGGTCGTCGCGCGCACCACGTCCGGCGACATCGGCGTCATGCCCGGTCACCAGCCGCTGCTCGGTGTGCTGGAGTCGGGCCCGGTGACCATCCGTACGAGTGATGGTGGAACGGTCGTCGCCGCGGTGCACGGCGGTTTCATCTCGTTCGCGGACAACAAGCTCTCGCTGCTGGCCGAGACCGCCGAGCTGTCGGACGAGATCGACGTCCAGCGCGAGGAGCGTGAGCTGGAGCGGGCGAAGGCGGAAGGTGACGCCACCGCCGAGCGACGCGCCGACGTCCGTCTGCGGGCGGCGACCGGGCGCTGACAGACTGCGTTCATGCGTTGACGTAACTCAGCCGCGGGGGGGGGGGGGGGGGGGGCGGGTGGGGGGGGGGGGGGGGGGGGGGGGGGGGGGGGGGGGGGGGAGGGGGGGGGGGGGGATGTGCTTCCCTCCCCTCCCCCCCCCCCCCCCCCCCCCCCCCCCCCCCCTCCCCCCCCCCCCTCCCCCCCCCCCCCCCCCTCCCTCCCCCCCCCCCCCCCCCCCCCCCCCCCCCGGCTGAGGTAGATCTGGGTCTTTTTACGTTCCATTACCTAGGAGACGGGGAGGTCGGTGCCGATGGTCCTCGCTCTGACTGTGGCCGGAATCGTGGTCGTGCTGGTGGTGGTGGGACTCTTCCTGTTCGGCCTGCGCCGCAGACTGATCCAGCGCTCCGGCGGCACCTTCGACTGTTCCCTGCGCTGGGACGTTCCCGAGAAGACGGACACCAGCGGCAAGGGCTGGAGCTACGGCGTCGCCCGCTACAACGGCGACAGCGTGGAGTGGTACCGCGTCTTCTCCTACGCCTACCGGCCCCGCAGGGTCCTGGAACGCGACCGGATCGAGGTGGCCGGCCGTCGCCTCCCCGAGGGCGAGGAGGAGCTGGCCCTGCTCTCCGACGCCGTCATCCTGGCCTGCACCCACCGCGGCACCCGCCTCGAACTCGCGATGAGCGAAGACGCGCTGACCGGATTCCTCGCGTGGCTGGAAGCAGCCCCGCCCGGTCAGCGAGTGAATGTGGCGTAGCCACATTCACCCTCCCCCAGACGAAGTGACGTCCGGAGGAGGGTGAACGTTGCTGGGCAGTCTTACAGGTTGTTGCTGATGGCGCTCACCAGCTCGCCGTCGCTGGTGTCGCCGCTGAACTCCCAGAAGAAGGCGCCGCCGAGGCCCTGGGACTTGGCCCAGCTCATCTTGCCGGCGATCGTCGACGGGGTGTCGTAGGACCACCAGTTGCTGCCGCAGTGGGCGTACGCCGTGCCCGCGATGGTGCCGGTGACCGGGCAGGACGTCTTGAGGACCTTGTAGTCCTCGATGCCCTGTTCGTAGGTGCCGGCCGCCGCGCCCGTGGCCGTGCCGCCCGGCGCGTCCTGGGTGACGCCGGTCCAGCCTCTGCCGTAGAAGCCGATGCCGATGAGCAGCTTGCTCGCCGGTACGCCCTGCGCCTTGAACTTGGCCATCGCGTCGGCCGTGTCGAAGCCGGCGGTCGGGATGCCCGCGTACGAGGTGAGCGGGGAGTGCGGGGCGGTCGGGCCGGTGGTCGCCCAGGCGCCGAAGAAGTCGTACGACATCACGTTGTACCAGTTCACGTACTGGGAGGCGCCCGCGTAGTCGGTGGCGTCGATCTTGCCGCCGGCCGAGCCGTCGGCCGTGGTGGCCGCGGTGACCAGGGCGGAGGAGCCGAACTTGGCGCGCAGCGCGGCCATCAGGTTCTTGAAGGCCGCCGAGCCGCTGGTGTCGCAGCTCAGCCCGCAGGCGTTCGGGTACTCCCAGTCGATGTCGATGCCGTCGAAGACGTCGGCCCAGCGCGGGTCCTTGACCAGGTTGTAGCAGGAGTCCGCGAACGCGGTCGGGTTGGCCGCCGCCTGGGCGAAGCCGCCGGACCAGGTCCAGCCGCCGAAGGACCACAGGATCTTGAGGTTCGGGTACTTGGCCTTCAGCTCGCGCAGCTGGTTGAAGTTGCCGGCGAGCGGCTGGTCCCAGGTGTCGGCGACGCCGCTGACCGACTGGTCGGCGGTGTACGTCTTCTGGTAGTCCGCGTAGGCGTCGCCGATCGCGCACTGGCCGTTCGTCACGTTGCCGAAGGCGTAGTTGATGTGCGTGATCTTCGCGGCGGACCCGGACGTCACCAGGTTCTTGACCTGGTAGTTGCGGCCGTAGATGCCCCACTCGGTGAAGTAGCCGAGCTTGACCTTGGAACCGGTGGTCGGGGGAGTGGTCGTACCGCCGGTGGTGTGGACGGCGACCGCGCCGCTGACCGGTCCGGTCTGGTTCGCGGTGTCACGGGCCTGGACCGTGTACGAGTAGTCGGTGCCGGCCGTGAGGCCCGAGTCGGTGTACGAGGTGGTGGTCACCGTGGAGACCACCTTGCCGTCACGCAGGACGTCGTAGTTCTTGACGCCCTTGTCGTCGGTGGCGGCGGACCAGTTCAGCGTCACCGAGGTGTCGGTGACGCCGGATGCGGTCGGGGTGCCGGGCGCGGACGGCGCCGCGTCACCGGGGACGGTGGTGCCGCCGTCACAGCTGGCGCCGTTGAGCAGACAGTTGCTCGGCGATCCCGAACCCGCTCCGTTGAAGCCGAAGGAGACGGAGGCGCCGGGGGCGATGGAGCCGTTGTAGGACTTGTTCTTGGCCGTCCAGTGGGTGCCGGAGGAGGTGACGTCCGCGTCCCACGCGGAGGTGACCGAGGTTCCGGTGGGGTAGTCCCACTCGACGGTCCATGAACTGATGGTGGTGGTACCGGTGTTCTTGACGGTCCACTGGCCGCCGAAGCCGGTACCCCAGTCCGAGGTCTTGGCATAGGTCGCGGTGGCGGACGTCGCGGCCTGGGCGGGGCTCGCGATGCCGACCAGACCGGCCAGGGGGAGCACCAGCGTCGCGAGTCCTGCCGCGACTCTGTGTCTGAAGCGCATGCTGCGCCTCCCTCTTGATCGGGGGTGACGTGGGCATGACTGAGCCTTCATGCCCATGGTGCCGCGAGAATAGAAAGGTCTGGACCACCGGTCAATAGGTCTGGACCACTTTGCCCGAGGCTTCGTATACGACTCGTCAGGTCCCCAACTCCTGCGCCGGCACGCCTGCTTGCGCCCGGCTGCGCGGGTTCCGGCTTCACCGGCAACCGGCTGACGTGGGTCTCGCTCGCCCTCCTCGCGGGGCTTGCCGCGGGCGGGGGCGCGGGCGGGTCAGCGCTCGCCGCCCGGCACCCACAGCACGTCCCCGACGTCCTTGTTGGCCGTCCGGGCCAGGATGAACAGCAGGTCCGACAGCCGGTTGAGGTAGGTCGCCGTCAGCGGGTTCATCACCTCGCCGTGCACCTCCAGCGCGGCCCACGTCGACCGCTCGGCCCGCCGTACGACCGTGCAGGCCTGGTGGAGCAGGGCCGCGCCCGGGGTGCCGCCCGGGAGGATGAAGGAGCGGAGCTTCTCCAGCCGCTCGTTGAAGCGGTCGCAGTCCGCCTCCAGTTTGTCGACGTAGAACTGCTCGACGCGCAGGGGCGGGAACTCGGGGTTCTCCGCCACGGGGGTCGACAGGTCCGCGCCGACGTCGAAGAGGTCGTTCTGCACCCGGGTGAGCACCTTGACGACCTCCTCCGGCAGGCCGCCCAGCGCGATCGCCGTCCCGATCACCGCGTTCGCCTCGTTGGCGTCGGCGTAGGCGGAGATCCGCAGATCGGTCTTGGCGACCCGGCTCATGTCCCCGAGCGCGGTGGTGCCCCGGTCGCCGGTCCTGGTGTAGATGCGCGTCAGATTGACCATGCGGCCAGCGTAGAGGTGTCCTGGGGGTGCCGGACGGATACGTACATGGCGCGAAACGGACCGTGCCGGCAGGGCCGGCTGACGGGACGTGACGGTTGTCTCACGTCCTGAGACCGTGACACGCGTTACTTACCGGGTTTCCCGGCCCCCGACGAGCGCTAGGGTCCCGCCCAAGAGGCATACCTCAACAGCGTGTAAGGGGAGCGGAGTGGCACGGAAGCTTGCCGTCATCGGGGCCGGCCTGATGGGTTCGGGCATCGCCCAGGTCGCCGCGCAGGCCGGCTGGGACGTGGTCCTGCGAGACGTCACCGACGAGGCACTGGACCGTGCCGTGGGCGGGATCCAGACCTCGTACGGCAAGTTCGTGAGCAAGGGGAAGCTGGAGGCGCACGACGCCGACGCCGCCCTGGCCCGCATCACCACGACCACCGACCTGGACGCGGTCGCCGACGCGGACCTCGTGGTCGAGGCCGTCTTCGAGAAGCTGGAGGTCAAGCACGAGATCTTCCGCGCCCTCGACAAGATCGTGCGCCCGGAGGCCGTACTCGCCTCCAACACCTCCGCCATCCCGATCACCAAGATCGCGGCCGCCACCGAGCACCCGGAACGGGTCGTCGGCGTCCACTTCTTCTCGCCGGTGCCGATGATGCAGCTCGTCGAGCTGGTCCGCGGCTACAAGACCAGCGACGAAACCCTCGCCACCGCGCGGGAGTTCGCCGAGTCCACCGGCAAGACCTGCATCGTCGTCAACCGGGACGTCGCCGGCTTCGTGACGACCCGGCTGATCTCGGCGCTGGTCGTCGAGGCCGCCAAGCTGTACGAGTCGGGCGTTGCCACCGCCGAGGACATCGACCTGGCCTGCAAGCTGGGCTTCGGTCACGCCATGGGCCCGCTGGCCACGGCCGACCTCACCGGCGTCGACATCCTGCTGCACGCCACCAGCAACATCTACACCGAGTCGCAGGACGAGAAGTTCGCCCCGCCGGAGCTGATGCGCCGGATGGTTGACGCCGGTGACATCGGGCGCAAGAGCGGGCAGGGCTTCTACACGTACTGAAACATCAGTACGTAGATCCTCTGACCGCCTGTCAAAACGCACAAACCCCGGAGGTTTCACCCTCTGGGGTGAATTCGGTATCGGTTCGCTTACAGATGGCAACCTCTGACCGGCGAACGCAGTCAGACGTTGCAATACCGGACAACACTTTCACGGAGTAGGACACGCACTCTCGGGGAGCGCATATGTACATCAGGGGCGACCACGCCGAGCTGGTCGTCGGGGGCCGCCTCGACGTCCGCAGCGCGGCGGACGCCCGTACGGTCCTGCACTCGGCCGTCGACGACGGAGTCGGCGATCTGGTGCTGGACCTGTCCGAGCTGGATTCCTGGGACGCCACCGGACTCGGGGTGATCATGGGGGCCCACCGGCGGGCCGGCCGCTGCGGCCGCCGTCTGGTGCTGCGCGGCGTGCCGCCGCAGATGCAGCGCCTGCTGGTGGCCACCAGGCTGCACCGGATCCTGGCGATCGAGGGGGGTATCGGGGCGGAGTCGCTGCCGCGGGTGTGACCCCGGGGTCGGCGGCCGGCCGCCGTGCCACGGTGACCGGCGGGCCGCCGTGCCAGGCCGGACGGGTGTGCGGTGGACAGGCGTCGGGACACGGCGATCCGGTGTGACCCGGGCGACGGGGGTTACCCGGGCGGACGGTGCGCATGCGCACGTCAGACGCAATCCTCACGAGACCGTGATGTGTCGGACGGCGCGGTACCCCGGACTGTCGTAGATACTGTGCGAAGGTTTAAGGTTCGGTCGCCCGCCGCCCTTGCCACCCTTCGAGCGCGGGCCCGGACCAGAAGCGACAGCGCGGTGTGCAACAGGCCGGGAGGGGCCGGTATTCACGGCACATGACGCTTTTGGGGGGCTAGGAACCTATGGACCCGATCAACCCGGGACCCGAGGGGTACGGCCAGGACGATGGGGGTACCTCCCGGTCGAGCCTGTTCGAGGCTGGGGGAGGCAGCACGCCGCGCCAGCGCCCGCCCAGGGATTCCCTCACCACCGACTTCGGCCAGAGTGCGCCGACGACGGCCCGCACCACGCGGCTGTTCACCGGCGACTTCCTGCTGACCGTCAATCCCGTCGACGGCAGCGAGATAGAACCCTGCCCGCCGGCCGAGCGCCCCGCCGGACCGGAGAAGCGCACCGCCGCCGAGCGCGCCGAGTACGAGCGCGCCGTCCGGCCGCCGGTGCCGCCCGGCCCCGCCCAGCCCGAGCTGCCGCTCCTGGAACGCCAGGACGACCGCGAGCGGCTCGTCAGGCTCCTCGCCCGCGGCCGCTCGGTGCGCCTCACCGGCCCCGCGGGCTCCGGCCGCACGGCCCTCCTCGACCTGGTCGCCGACGACTGCTCCGACCTCGCCCCCGACGGCGTGGTCCGCCTCAACGGCTTCCACCGCACGCACGAGGACCTGCTCCACGACCTCTTCCACGCCGTCTACAAGGCACCCGACCACCGCCCCGACCACGACGAGCTCCTCGAACTGGTCCGGGCCATCGGCGCGGTCGTCGTCGTCGACGACATCGAGTTCGGCGGCACCGGGCTGGACGAGCTGATCGACGCCACCCCCGAGTGCGCCTTCCTGATCGGCGCCACCCCGGAGGTGCCGGCGCCCTCCGCCGACTCCGCCGTCGAGGAGGTCTTCCTCAGCGGCCTGGACCGGGCCGGCGGCGTCGACATCCTGGAGCGCGCGGTCGGCCGCGTCCTCACCGAGGAGGAGGCCAACTGGGCCGGCGACCTCTGGTTCGAGTCCGAGGGCCTGCCGCTGCGGTTCGTCCAGGCCGGCGCGCTGCTGCGCCAGCGCGACCAGGTGCGGGCCAGCACCGGCGCCGTGGACGAGTACGGCGTCTTCGCATCCGACCTGCCCGAGCTGTCCGACATCGCCGCGCTCTCCGACCTTCCGGTCGAGGCGTCCTTCGACCCCGAGGCGACCGACGAGGTCCCGCTCCCGTCCCTCGGCGAGGCCGCCGCGCCCGCCCCGCTGCTCGCCTCCCGGCTCAGCGCCTCCGCCCGGGCCACCCTGCGCTTCGCGGTCGCCCTCGGCGGCGAGGTGCCGCACCAGGCGCATCTGCCGGCCCTCGTCGGCGACACCCACGCGGACGCGGCCCTCGGCGAGCTGGCGGGCTGCGGACTGGTCTCCCCGGTGGGTTCCCGCTACCGGCTCGCCGCGGGCGTCCTGCAGCAGCTGGAGGCCGCCGGATACGCCGACGACGCGGCCGCCCAGGCCCTCACCGCCGCCCAGCACTACGGCTGGTGGGCCGGGCACCCCTCGGTCACCCCGGAGCGGGTCTGCGCCGAGTCCGACGCGATCCTCGCCGCCCTGGCGGTGGTCGTCCCCGAGACGGTGCCGCCGGCGGAGGACGAGGAGAGCACGCCGGTACGACTGGCCCGCACGGCCGCGCCCGCGTTCGCGGCGGGGCTGCACTGGAGCGCCTGGGAACGCGCCCTGCGGGCCGGTGCGGAGGCCTCCCGCCTCGCGGGTGAGGTCGGCGAACAGGCCTACTTCCACCACGAGCTCGGCATATTCGCGCTCTGCGGCGGCTGGCTGGACCGGGCGCGGGCCGAGCTTGAGGCCTCGATCGGGCTGCGCGGTGCGCTCTCCGACAAGCGGGGCACGACGGCCGGCCGACGGGCCCTCGCCCTGGTGGCCGACCGCTCGGGCGAGGTCATCCCGGCCGTCGCGGCGATGGCGGGCGACGAGATTCCCGATGCCCGCCACGAGGAGTCCATATCCCCGGCCGGCGGTGTCACCACGGCCTTCCCCGCGGTCCACTCGCCGGTCTCGGACACGGTGGTGACCCACAGGGTCCCGGGGCAGCAGACGCCGACCCAGGGCGGCGGGGGCGGCCTGGTCCGCATGGCCCGCCGCAACCTGGTCGCGGTGGGCGCGGGCGTGCTCCTGACGGCCGTCCTGGGCACCGTGGTCACCCTCGGCATGACCTCCAACAACAACGCCGACAACCCGCCGAACAACGTGAGCGTCAACCCCTCGGCGAGCGAGGACACCGGCGACGGCGGCCTGGGCGCCGACCCCGGCCAGACCCCGGGCACGGGCAGCACCGGCACGACGAAGCCCAAGCCGACGGACCCGGGCCCCGACGGCACCCTGGGCACGTCGGACGACCCGACACCCCCGTCCGACACGAAGACGCCTTCGGCTTCGGCCTCGGGCACCAAGGGCTCCTCCGGCGGCGGTACGACACACTCACCGTCGGCGTCACCTTCGAAGTCGCCCTCGCCCTCGAAGTCGGCATCGCCGAGCCCGTCGAAGTCCTCCGGGTCGCCGAGTCCGAGCGACTCGACGTCCGTCACACCGACGGGCCCGTCCGACCCACCGACCACAAGCAACTCGGCGAGCGGTCCGGCATCCGACTCCCCGAGCGTCACGACGTCGAGCGCGTCGGAGAGCAGCAGCCCAGGAACGACGACCGGCACCCTGATCTGAGCGCCCGCGCGTCCCACGCACCGCGCCCAGGATGCCCAGGGCCCCTTCCAACCCCGCCGCGACGGCGCTCAGCCACGATGACGCGCACCGGCGGTGCCGAGCCCGCCTCAGGCCGGTCCGGCACCGCCGGTCACCCTTGTGTCGGCAGAGCGCCGTTGCGGCGGTTTTGGGGAGGGCGGCGCAACTTGTTGGCCCGGGGCGGAAGAGGCTGATGCATCGGCCTCGTTGAGGGCCGTGGGCCCGCCCCGGACCCGCCGCGACGGTGCGCAGCCACGATGACGCGCACCGGCGGCGCCGAGCCCGCCTCCGGCCGGTCCGGCACCGCCGGTCTCCCTTGTGTCGGTGGAGGGCCGGTGCGGCGGGGGAGGGCGGCGCGACTTGTTGGCCTGGGGCGGAAGAGGCTGATGCGTCCGCCTGGTTGAGGGCCGTGGGCCCGCCCCGGACCCGCCGCGACGGTGCTCAGCCACGATGGGTCGGACCGGCGGTGCCGAGCCCGCCTCAGGCCGGTCCGGCACCGCCGGTCGCCCTTGTGCCGGTCAGAACAGGCGGAGTTTGTCGTCCTCGATGCCGCGGAGGGCGTCGTAGTCGAGAACCGTGCAGCCGATGCCGCGGTCGGTGGCGAGGACCTTGGCCTGGGGCTTGATCTCCTGGGCCGCGAAGATGCCCCGGACGGGGGCGAGGTGGGGGTCGCGGTTCAGGAGTTCGAGGTAGCGGGTGAGCTGTTCGACGCCGTCGATCTCGCCGCGGCGTTTGATCTCGATGGCCACGGTCTGGCCCTCGGCGTCACGGCAGAGGATGTCCACCGGCCCGATCGCCGTCATGTACTCGCGCCGGATGAGCGTGTAGCCGTCGCCGAGCGTCTCGATCCGGTCGGCCAGCAGCTCCTGCAGGTGCGCCTCCACGCCGTCCTTGATCAGGCCCGGGTCGACGCCCAGCTCGTGCGAGGAGTCGTGCAGGACCTCCTCCATCGTGATGATGAGCTTCTCGCCCGCCTTGTTGACGACGGTCCAGACGCCGGCCTCGTCACCCGTCCCCTCCTTGAGGGTGCACGGCGGCGACATCCAGTTGAGGGGCTTGTAGGCCCGGTCGTCCGCGTGGATCGAGACACTGCCGTCCGCCTTGACGAGGATCAGACGCGGAGCGGAGGGAAGGTGGGCGGTGAGCCGGCCGGCGTAGTCGACGGAGCACCGGGCGATGACGAGACGCATGGTCGGCAACGCTACTCGACGCGCCGCCCTCCACGCGATTCGCCCGGAACAGAGCGGCATCCGAGCGGCCTCGGACCCGCCCCCGCGACCGTTCCTGGAGAGCCGCCTGCACACGCCTGTTCAAACCTGGCCGATTGTGCGCCTAAAGGGACCGTCGCATATACGCAATCTCCTGGTGGGGGCACCGCCCGTTGCCTACGGTAGTAAACGGGAGGTCGCGGATTGTGTACTCAGCGTGTTCGATATCGCGAACTCCCTTACCTGTCCGCCAACCCCTGCTGTTCGGGGGTGCGAGAGGAGTACCCATGTCGCTCGACGTCTCACCGGCCCTACTCGAACAGGCCGAGCGAGGCGAGGTCGACGAAGCAGATTTCGTCGACTGCGTCCGGACCTCCCTGCCTTACGCATGGGAGATGATCAGCTCCCTGGTGGCCCAGCTGAAGGTGGACGGCGGAGAGTTCGCCGACAACCAGACGCCCCCGCCGGACGAGCAGGCACGCGGTCAGCTGTTGCGTGCGCTCGCGAGTGACGCCATACGCGGCGCCCTGCAGCGGCACTTCGGCGTGCGGCTGGCCTTCCAGAACTGCCACCGTGTGGCGGTGTTCCCGCTGGACGCCTCGGTCGACGAGACGCTGGCCCGCTTCACCTCTGTGCGCAACCAGCTGTTGAACCAGTCCCCGGAACTGCGGGACTGCTGACGCCGTGCGTCGGTCCTGCTGACGCAGTGAGCCGCTTGCTTGCCGCTCCACACGCGGGAGGTGCATCAGTCACTGGGGCGGCAAGCTCCCCGCGGCGGTGGGGTCACCGGAGGTGCGGCAGTACCTCGGCACCCAGCCGTCGTACGTTCTCCTCCGTGGCCGCCAGATCCCCCGAGCCTTCGGTCAGCAGGGCGAAACGGGAGATGCCGGTCCGCTCGGAGGTCGCGGCGAGCCGGTCGGCGCACAGCCGCGGGGTACCCACCGGGTGGAGTCCGCAGAGCAGTTCGGTGTACGCGAGCGGGTCCCGCATGGAGCGGAACCGGCCGTCCACCGTCACGTGCGCCTCCAGGCCCTGTTTCAGCCAGCCCGGCATCGCCTTGGTGAGGGTCTCCGCGGCGTCGGTGCGGCTGTCCGCGATCTGGCAGACGCCGGCCGAGACATGGGCCGCCCCGGCGATCTCGTCGCCGGACCGCCCGGCCGCCCGTGCGTGCTGCCGCCACAACGCGACCATCTCGGCCTTCTCCTCGTCGCCGACGTGCATCCCGAGCAGCATCGGCAGCCCCCGCTCGGCGGCCAGCCGGATGCTCGCCGCGGAGGTGCAGGCGACCACCACCTCCGGCCCCGGTGCCTCCGTCAGCGCCTCCGAAGGGCGCGGTACGACGGGGACTTCACGGAAGGAGAAGCGTGGCCCGGAGGCCGACACGGCCGGTTCGCGCAGCCAGCGCGTCAGCAGATCGAGTGATTCGGGAAAGCCCTGCTCGTACGCCTCCAGGCCCGATCCGAAGACCTCCAGATCCACCCAGGGCCCGCCCCGCCCCACGCCGAGCGTGAAGCGGCCGCCGCTCGTCACGTGCAGCAGCGCGGCCTGCTCGCCGAGGGCGACCGGGTGGACGGTCGGCAGTACGCTCACCGCCGTACCGACCCGCAGCCGCCGGGTGCGGCCCAGCAGTAAAGCCGCCAGCGTGACCGCAGACGGGCAGGTGCCGTACGGCACGAAGTGGTGCTCGGCCAGCCACACCGCGTCCAGACCGGACTCCTCGGCCACCTCCGCCGTGCGCACCGCCCGGTGCAGGGCTTCCCCCTGACCCTGGCCCGGGAACTGGGCGGCCAGCACAAAACTACCTACGCGCATCGTTTCTTCCTGCTTTCCTGGCTCCGACCCGGAGCTCCCCCACCGGGCATAACCGTCTGACACGTGCCGAGGACACGGTCTGGCGGAGAGATTTGCGGATTGTCTGGAGAATGGGTCGCCCTGGAGGGGGACTTGTACGGGTTCGTGCCCTACGCGTACCCCCGTGCGCGCGTCGTAGGCTGGACACAGCCCGTGCTTCCTGTATAGCCCCGAGAGGTGTCCCGTGTCCCCGCGTCGCAACCGACCCAAGGGCCCGAACGGAGCGGCCTCGTCCGGCCGGAGCGCCGACGAGGACCCCGCGGACCGCTACGGCGGCTGGCAGTCCACCGAGAGTTGGCAGGGTGAGCAGTGGAGCGTCCGGCACGTGGCCGGCGCCAGCGCGGTCGGCAAGACGTACCGTTGCCCGGGCTGCGACCAGGTGATCGCCTCCGGCGTCCCGCACGTGGTGGCCTGGCCGGAGCACTCGGGCGTGGACGAGCGCCGGCACTGGCACAAGGCCTGCTGGAACGCGAAGGACCGCCGCACCACGCGGGTGCAGCGGTCCCGTAACGCGCCGAAGTTCTAGAGCGGAGTCAGACGTCCCGCCTCTCCAGCAGGACGTACGCGCCCGCGAACGCGACGGCGGTCACGCCCAGGATGATCCACAGCGGGTCCCAGCCCGTGGGGCCGGAGTCGCTGAGGGAGTTGGAGTAGAAGATGCTCAGCTGGTTCGGGATCGAGTACTCGAACAGGGCCGTGCGCACCTTCTCCAGCGACTGGGAGAACATGAACAGCGCGATCACCAGCGGGGCCAGCACCGCGCCGATCATGATGGTGATGGCGCCCGCCGAGTGCCGGATGACCGAGCCGATGATCAGCGAGAGCAGCCCGAGCAGCGCGATGTAGAGGCTGACGCCGACGGTGCCCTTCAGCCATTCCCCGCCGGTCGGCGTCCGGGCGACGTCGCTCAGCATCGACACCTGCGTCATGGCCACGAACGCGCTGGTCGCGAGAGTGATCACGAACGCGACCGCGAAGAAGACGATCGCCTTCGCCGCGAGCACGCGGGCGCGGGAGGGGCAGGCCACCATCGTCGTACGGATCATGCCCGTGCCGTACTCCGAGGCGGTCGTCAGCACGCCGAGCGTGATGATGCACATGCTGCCGAGCAGCAGGCCGAAGAAGCCGAGCGACAGCGCGCTCTCGCCGGACAGGTCGCCGGACGAGGAGGAGTTGCTGACCACCGCGCCGGCCAGGAGGCCGATGCCGATCACGAGGAGAACGAAGACGCCGAGCGTCCAGATCGTCGAACGCACCGACCTGATCTTCGTCCACTCGGAGGCGATCGCGTGCCCGAGGTGGGTGCGCACCACCGGGATCGGCGAGACGTAGCCGGGGTACGAACCGCCGGGCGCCGCCTGCCAGTCGGGCGCGGACGGGGCGGCCTGCGGCAGCGGAGGCTGGTGGGTGCTCATCGGGCGTCCTCGGGCTTGGTCAGGTCGGCGGGGGCAGGAGCGGGGGCGGGAGCCGGGGCGGGCGGAGCGGCCGCCGGAGCCGGCGCCGGCTGCGCGTAGGGGTTCGGAGCGGCCTGCGGAGGCCCGTAGGGGCCCTGCGGGGATCCGTGCCCGCTCCCGGGCGCGGCGGGCGCCCCCGGCGCGCCGTACGGCCCCGCGAACGGCCGGCCGCCCTGCTGAGGCGGCGGCGGGGCGTACCAGCCCGGCTGGCCCTGCCCGGGCACCGGCATCGGCGGCTGGACGCCAGGCGGCAGCGGCTGCTGGAGGCCTGCCTTCTGGTCGGTCGAGGACCGGTAGTCGACGGCCCCCTGCGTCATCCGCATGTACGCCTCCTCCAGGGAGGCCTGGTGCGGGGAGAGTTCCCACAGCCGTACGTCCGCCTCGTGTGCGAGGTCGCTGATCCGCGGCAGCGGCAGCCCGGTCACCCGGAGCGCCCCGTCCTGCTCCGGCAGCACATGGCCGCCCGCCTCGGTCAGCGCCGAGCTGAGCTTCTCGCGCAGCTGCGGCTCGGTGTCCGGGGTGCGCACCCGCGCGAAGTCGGCGGAGTTGGCCGAAATGAAGTCCGTCACACTCATGTCGGCGAGCAGTTGGCCCCGGCCGATGACGATGAGGTGGTCGGCGGTCAGCGCCATCTCGCTCATCAGGTGCGAGGAGACGAAGACCGTACGGCCCTCGGCGGCCAGGGACTTCATCAGGTTCCGCACCCAGAGGATGCCCTCGGGGTCGAGGCCGTTGACCGGCTCGTCGAAGAGCAGTACCTGGGGGTCGCCGAGCAGCGCGGCGGCGATGCCGAGGCGCTGGCCCATGCCGAGCGAGAAGCCCTTGGAGCGCTTTCCGGCCACGTCCTGGAGGCCCACCACGCCGAGCACCTCGTCCACCCGGCGGGCCGGGATGGCGGACAGCTGTGCCAGGGAGAGCAGGTGGTTGCGGGCGGACCGGCCGCCGTGCACCGCCTTGGCGTCGAGCAGCGCGCCGACCTGCCGGGCGGCGTTCGGGAGCCTGCGGTAGGGGAAGGCGCCGATCGTCACCGAGCCGGCGGTCGGGTTGTCCAGGCCCAGGATCATCCGCATGGTCGTCGACTTGCCCGAGCCGTTCGGCCCGAGGAAGCCGGTGACGGCTCCGGGTCGTACCTGGAAGGAAAGGTTGTACACGGCGGTCTTGTCGCCGTAGCGCTTGGTCAGGCCTACAGCCTCGATCATGCTCCGCACCCATCGAAAGGATCAGGACAGCGGGGCAGACGCCCCCCGTAAGGGTTAGGAGGATATCGGGGAGCTGACGGTTCCGGCCAAGAGCAAGCAAAGTCTCGGCCCCGCGGCTCCGGTCACTGGGCGTCGCGCCGCTTCAGCAGGACGTACCCGCCGGCCAGCGCCGCGACCACCCACAGCCCCATGATCCCGAGCCCGCCCCAGGGCCCGTAGGGGACGTCGTCGCCGGCCCTCGGCACCACCTGCATGATGTGGCTGCCCGCCTGGTCCGGCAGGAACCGGCCGATCTTCTTGGTCGCGTCGACGTTCCCGAGGATGTTGGAGATCAGGAAGAAGAACGGCATCAGGATGCCCAGCGACAGCATCGGCGAGCGCAGCATCGCGGCCACGCCCATGGAGAACATCGCGATCAGCGTCATGTAGAGCCCGCCGCCGACGACCGCGCGCAGCACCCCGGGATCGCCGAGGTGGGCCCGGTGCGAGCCGAGCATGGCCTGCCCGAGGAAGAAGGCGGCGAAGCTGGTCACCATGCCGACCACCAGCACCAGGCCGGCCGCCACCGCGATCTTGCTGAACAGGAAGGTGGCCCGCTGCGGGACCGCGGCCAGCGAGACCCTGATCATCCCGGTGCTGTACTCGTTCGACACGACGAGCACCCCGAACACGATCATCGCCAGCTGACCGAGGGTCATCCCGGCGAAGCTGATGTTCGTCGGGTCGAAGGAGAGCCGTTCGCGGGCGGGCATGCGGGAGAACTGGCTGTTCGCGAGCGCGGACAGCAGCATCCCGAGGGCCACGGTGACCACCACGGCCAGCGACAGCGTCCACACCGTCGAGGCGACGGAACGGATCTTGGTCCACTCGGACCGCACGACCTGGGTGACGACGGCCATCTCACGCTCCCTTGTCCCAGCCGGCGCCCCAGGCCTGTGGCACCGGGGGCGAGTCGGAGTGCGCGTGGTACTCCACGGACTCCGCCGTCAGTTGCATGAACGCCTCCTCCAGGGAGGCCTGCTGGACGCTCAGCTCGTGCAGCACGATCCCGTTCTGCGCCGCCAGCTCCCCGATCGGCTCGGCCTTGCCGCCCTCCGCCTCCAGGGCCCCGGTCCCCGTCTCGACGACGGTGATCCCGGCCCCGTGCAGGACGTCGAGCAGGCGCTCGCGCTGCGGGGAGCGGACCCGGACGTACGACCGTGAGTTCGTCCGGATGAAGTCCGCCATGGAGGTGTCGGCGAGCAGCCGCCCCTGCCCGATCACGACGAGGTGGTCCGCGGTCAGCGCCATCTCGCTCATCAGATGCGAGGAGACGAAGACGGTCCGGCCCTGGGCGGCCAGCGACTTCATCAGGGTCCGGATCCAGTGGATGCCCTCGGGGTCGAGCCCGTTGACCGGTTCGTCGAACATCAGGATCCGCGGATCGCCCAGCAGTGCCCCCGCGATCCCGAGCCGCTGCCCCATCCCCAGGGAGAACCCCTTCGCCTTCTTCCGCGCCACCGCCGTCAGTCCGACGGTGTCGAGGACCTCGGCCACCCGCGTCTGCGGGATCCCGTTGCTCTGGGCGAGACAGAGCAGGTGGTTGAAGGCGCTGCGGCCACCGTGCACGGCCTTCGCGTCGAGCAGCGCCCCGACGTACGTCAGCGGGTCCTTGAGCTGCTCGTACCGCTTGCCGTCGATCCGCACCCGGCCGGCCGTGGGGTGGTCGAGCCCGAGGATCATCCGCATGGTGGTGGACTTCCCGGCACCGTTGGGCCCGAGGAACCCGGTCACGATGCCGGGCCTGACGGTGAACGTGAGGTCGTCGACCGCCGTCTTGTCGCCGTAGCGCTTGGTCAGTCCCGCCAACTCGATCATGCGGCCACGCTAAGACCGGGGTTCGGGGGCTGCCACTTGAGTGCGGTGGCCGGGTGCGGGCCGGTGGGGGCCGCCCGCGCAGTTCCCCGCGCCCCTGAAGGGGCGCCAGCCGCAGTGCCCTTCTTCAGGGGCGCGGGGAACTGCGCGAGCAACCACACACGGCCCGCACCCGTACGACGAAGGCCCGCACCCCCCGAAGGGGACGCGGGCCTTTGACGTTGCTAGTGCTTACCGGGACTGCTGCGCCGGAACCCCGCGGGAGATCGGCTCGTCCTCGGTCGGCGAGCTGGCGGCAGCCACCGCCGCACCCGTCAGCGTGGCCAGCATCTCGCGGACGTTGGTCAGCTGGGCGTTGATGCTGTCGCGGCGGTTGGTCAGCGCGGCCAGCTCGCGCTCGGATTCCGAGCGGATCCGGTCGGCCTTGGCGTTCGCGTCCGCAACGATGTCCTCGGCCTGACGCTGCGCCGTCTCGACGGTCTGGCGGGCACGGCGCTCGGCGTCGGTGCGCAGCTTCTCGGCCTCCAGCCGCAGCTGCTCCGCGCGGTGCTCGATCTCCGCGAGGCGCTTCTCGGCCTTCTGCTGGCGGGACGCCAGGTCGCGCTCGGACTGCTCGCGGCGCTTGGCGAGGTTCGTCTCGAAGTCGGCGGCGGCCTGCGCGGCCTTCGCGCGGGTCTCCTCGAAGAGGGCGTCCGCCTCCTCGCGCTTGGACTGCGCGTCCTTCTGGGCCTCGGCACGCAGCTGCGAGGCGTCACTCTTGGCCTTCTCGACGATCCGGACGCCCTCGTCCTCGGCCTTGGACTTGCGCTCCGCAGCGAACGATTCTGCGTCGTTGCGCACCTGCTGGGCCGCCGACTCGGCGAGCTCGCGGTGCTGCTCGGCCGCGCGCCGGGCCTCCTCGCGCAGGTCCTTCGCCTCCTCCTCGGCGAGGCGGAGGATCTTCTCGACACGCGCGCCGAGGCCGGCGTACGACGGCTCCGCGTCGGTTACCTGAGCCTGGGCGTTCTGCGTCTCGAGGTGGAGCTCCTCGATGCGCTTTTCCAGAGCGGTGATGCGGGCGAGAGCGCTGTCACGGTCGGAGACGAGCTTGGAGATCCGTTCGTCCACCTGAGCGCGGTCGTACCCACGCCGCACTAGCTCGAAGCCGTAGGGGGAAGTGTCGCTCATGGGGTTCCTGTCGAAAGAGACCGGTGAGGTGATAGGGGGAATCCTAGGGGCCGAAGCGGTGTGTCATCGAGCGGATACGTGTTTGATCTGGAGAATGACACCCCTTTTGAGTGGCTCGCTGTGAGATCGCTTGCCAAAGCCTCTGCCGCAGATTTAATCAAAAGCCCCACAACACTACAGAACCGGCCCCGGTCTCTAGCCCTCTGACGACTTGCCACCCGAACGAGGCGCACCCACCGTACTGGCCGCCTTGACCCCGCCGTCCTTGCCGGCCGACGGGGCCTCGAAGGACTCCAGCGCCTCCAGGACGTCCTGGACACGGGAGATCTCGCCGTTGATGTTCTCCCGCCGGCGCTCCAGGATCTCCAGTTCGCGCTTTCCCTCCTCGACCGTGCGGCGGGCCTCGCGGATCGCCTCGGCCTTGAGCTCCTCGGCCTCCCGGACCAGCGTGGCCTTCTTCTGCTCGGCCTCCTTGAGCAGGCCCTCGGCCTTCTTGACGGCGGCGATCCGGACCTTGCCCGCCTCCGAGTTGGCCTCCGAGACCAGGTCCTTGGCCTTGGCCTGGGCCTTGGCGAGCTGCTCCTCGGCGGCCTTGATGAGCGCGTCACAGCGGTCGCCGGTGGACTTCATGGTCTCGGCGGCCTCGCGGCGGGCCCGCTCGTGCAGCTCCTCGATCTCGGCGGTGATGCGCTCGCGCAGCTCCTCCGCCCGCTCCCTGATGGCGGTGGCGTCCCGGCGGGCGCCGACCAGCAGCTCGTCCGCGTCCGTACGGGCCTTCTCCACCCGCGTGTTGCCCTCGACCGTGGCCTCGGACACCAGCCGGTCGGCCTCCTTGCGGGCCGCGCCCACCATGGTGTCGGCCTGCGACTCGGCGTCCGCGGTGGTCTTCATCGCCTGCTGCTGCGCCTCGGTGAGCAGCTTGTCCGCCTCGGCGGTCGTCTCGTTGATGAGCGTGTCGACCTGCTCGGCCACGTCCTGACGGCGCTTGTTGGCGTCCTTGCGGGCCTCGTCGAGGGTGCGGTCGGCCTCCTCGCGGGCGGCGTTCAGCATCCGCTCGGCCTCGGCCTCCGCGTCCGCCTTCAGCCGCTCGGCGTCGGCCCGGGTCCGGTCGGCGTGCAGCTGGGCGGAGCCGACCGTCTCGGCGGCCTCGGCGCGCAGCCGCTCCGCGTCGCCGGTGGCGTCCGAGATCAGCTTCTCCGCCTTGGCGATGGCGTCGGCGCGGACCCGGTCGGCCTCGGCGATCGTCTCGTTCTGCAGCCGCTCGGCCTCGCCGCGCGCCTCGGTGATGAGGGTGTCGGCCTGGGTCGCCGCGTCCGAACGCATCCGGTTGGCGTCCTCGCGCGCCTCGGCACGCGTGCGCGTGGCGTCCTGGTCCGCCTGGGCGATGGCGTCGGAGGCCTCGGTGCGCACCCGCTGGGCGTGCGCCGCCGCCTCGGACCGCAGCCGCTCCGACTCGGCCATCGCGTCGGCGACGGTCCGCTCGGCGAGCGACTTCGCCGCCTCGGACGCCTCGTTGGCCTCGCGCCGGATCCGGGTCGCGTCCTCGCTGGCCCGCTCCCGCTCGGCGTAGGCGTCGGCGCGGACCCTGTCGGCCTCCTCCTCGGCCTCCCGCCGGGTGCGGTCCGCGGCGTGCTCGGCGGCCGAGCGCAGCCCGGTGATCTCCTCCTGCGCCTGCTCGTGCAGCCCGGAGACGGAGTCCCGCACCTGCTGGGCGTGGAGTTCGGCGGCCGACACCATCTCGGTGGCCCGCCGGTCCGCCTCCTCGACCAGCCGAACGGCCTCGGCCTGCGCCTCCTCGACGCGGTTGCGCGCCTGGGCCAGCAGGTCCTCGCTCTGCTCGCGGGCCCGCTCACGCTCCTGGTCGGCCTCCTGGCGGGCGGAACCGAGCAGCTCCTCGGCCTCGCGGCGCCGCCGGGCGGCCTCCTCCTGAGCGGCGGCCAGCGTCTCGGACGCCTCGGTGGACAGCCGCTCCGCGGCCGCCTGCGCCTCGGCCCGGACCCGGTCGGCGGTGTCCTGGGCCTCCTGCTTGAGCCGCTCCGCCTCGGCCGCGGCCTCGGACCGCAGCCGTACGGCGACGGCCTCGCCCTCCGCACGGGACGCCGACGCGTCGGCGGCGGCCTCGTCACGCAGCCGCTCGGCCTCGGTCTCGGCCTGCTGCTGGAGCGTACGGATCCGCTCGGCGGCCTCGCTGCGCAGCCGGTCGGTCTCCTCGGCGGCCTCCCGGCGGATCCGGCCGGCCTCCTCGCGCGCCTCGGTCAGCGCCTGGTCGGCCGCCGTGAGCCGGTCCTCGGCCTCGGTGTGCAGGCGGGTCAGCTCGGCGGCGGCCTCCGCGCGCCGGGCCTCGACGCCCCGCTCGGTCTCCTCGCGCAGCTCGGCCGCGGCCCGCTCGGCGTCGGCCTGCATCGTCTCGGCCTGCTCCTGGGCCTCCGCGCGGAGCCGTTCGGCCTCCTGGCGGGTGCGCTCCAGGGTCTCCTCGGCCTGCCGGCGCAGCGTGGTGGCGCGCTCGATGGCCTCGGTGCGGACCTTCTCGCTGTCCGTGGTCGCGGTCTGCCGCAGCTCGTCGGCGTCCGCCTTGGCCTTGGCGAGCAGCTCCTCGGCGGACTTCGCCGCCTCCTCGATCTGCTGCACGGCCTCGCGCCGGGCCTCGGCGCGGATCGACTCGCCCTCGGCGACCGCGTCGGACCGCAGCTGCTCGGCCTCGCCGCGCAGCCGGCGGGCCTCCTCCTGCAGTTCGACCGTCTTGGCGCGGTACTCCTTGGTGTCGTCCTTCGCCGTGCCCTTGAGCTGCTCGGCGATGTCGTGCGCCTCTGCGCGCAGCCGGTCCGCCTCGGTCTCCGCCTCGGTGCGGATCCGCTCGGCCTCCTCGGCGGCGGCCTTCGTGGTCTTCTTGGCCTCCTCGGACGCCTTGTTCAGGACGTCCTCGGCGGTCTTGGCGGCCTTCGCCAGCTGGGAGGCGCTCTCCTCGGCGGTGAGGCTGCGGGCCTTCTCCGAGGCCTCGGCGATGATCTTCTCGGCCTCGGCCCTGGCGTCCGCGACGACCTGCTCGGCGCTCGCCTTGGTGGCCTCGGCGTCCTTGGTGGCCTCGCTGACCAGCCGGGCCACCTGCTCCTTGGCGGTACGGGTGCGCTGCTCGTTGGTGGCCTCGGCGCTGGACAGGGCCTTCGCGGCGTTCGCCTCGGCCTCGGCGACCAGCTTCTCGGCCTCGGACTGCGCCTTGCGCAGCGCCTCCTCGGCCTCCGCCATCCGCTGCTCGGCGGCGCGGCTCAGCTCGCTCGCCTGCCGGCGGGCGGCGTCCGACTCGGTCGCGGTGGAGCTGCGGAGCTGCTCCGCGTGGTCGGTGGCCTCCTGGGCCTGCGTGGAGGCGGCGTTCAGCAGCCGCTCGGCGTCCCGGCGGGCGCGCAGCAGCAGCTGCTCGGCCTCCCCGCGGGCCGCCTCGGCGTCGGCCTGCACCCGCTGCCGCGCCTCGGTCGCCAGCCGCTCGGCCTCCGCACGGGCGGCCGTCATCGCCTGCTCGGCCTCGGCCCGCGACTCGTCGAGCAGCCGCCGGGCCTGCGACTCGGTGCGGGCCCGCAGCTGCTCGGCCCAGGCCACGTTCTCGTTGACGTGCGACTCGACGGTCTGCCGGCGCTCGGCCAGCTCCTGGTCCAGCTGCTGGCGGCGGGTCACCGCCTCCTGGTGCAGCTCGGCCTGGAGCCGCGCGGCCTGCTCGGCGTGCTCCTGGAGGATGCGCTGGGTCTGCGCCCGGGCCTCCGCGGCCACCCGCTCCGCCTCCTGGCGGATCTGGTCGGCCTGCACCTGGGCGTTCCGCAGCAGCTGCTCGGCGTGGTAGCCGATGTCACCGCCGTCGAACGCGGGCCGGGACATGATGGTGCGCCTCGCCTCGTGCAGCTTGGCGCGCAGCACCTCGACCTGGTAGCCGAGGTCCTCGGCATGCTGGATCGCCTTTTCCCGCTCGGTCTTCAGCCGTTTCATCTCGGCCTCGAACCGAGAGAGGTGGTCGACGTCAGCCGCCGGCTCTCGCTCCTGGCTCTCGTAGCCCCGCACTGCGCGGTCCCATCCGTCCCCTGGTCGCAACCTTCTCCGAACGAGCTCCGTCCATCCGCCGAACGGGGCCCCCGGGGAATGGTGTCAGATCAACGGCGGAGCACGGGCTGCTGCCCCGACGCTCGTCCCCCGAAACCCGGACCCCGGCATGCGGCCGCCCCGGCCCTGCGAACGTGCGAAGGGACGACCGCCCCCAACCCTACCGGCCCATATGTACGAGGGTCAGTGCTCAGGTGACTCAACAGCCGCCGAAGTGACCAGTTCTGTCAGTACGCCGTGGCAGTCCTTCGGATGCAGGAAGGTGATCCGCGACCCCATGGAGCCGATCCGTGGCTCGTCGTACAGAACGCGTACGCCCTTGGACCGGATGTCGGCCGCGTCCCCGTCCACATCCGCCGTACCGAAGGCGATGTGGTGGACCCCCTCGCCGTTCTTGGCGAGCCACTTCCCGACCGCCGAGTCCTCCCGGGTCGGTTCGAGAAGCTGCAGGTAGGAGGCGCCTCCGTCGGACGTCTCGTTGATCTTGAGCATGGCCTCGCGCACGCCCTGCTCCTCGTTGACCTCGGTGTGGAACACCTCGAAGCCGTACGTGGCCCGGTAGAACTCGACGGTCGCGTCGAGGTCGTGGCAGGCGATCCCGATGTGGTCGATTCGCGTCAGCATGGATTCAGTGCAGCGTCACCGCGATGGTTACGCAACGTGCCAGCGATCACACTGACGGCCCGATGACGGCACGGAGTGCCACGCAATACATTCGAAGTAAACCCTCGTTCACTCCTCGGCAGTGCAGCCGGTAAGGGGATTCGCAGCTCATGACTTCTGGAACCTCTGGAACCACCTCGGTGATCGTCGCGGGCGCGCGGACGCCCATGGGACGACTGCTGGGCTCGCTGAAGTCCTTCTCGGGAGCCGACCTCGGCGGCTTCGCGATCAAGGCCGCCCTCGACCGCGCGGGGATCGGCGGCGACCAGGTGCAGTACGTGATCATGGGGCAGGTGCTGCAGGCCGGCGCCGGCCAGATCCCCGCCCGCCAGGCCGCCGTGAAGGCCGGCATCCCGATGAGCGTCCCGGCGCTCACGATCAACAAGGTGTGCCTCTCCGGCCTCGACGCCATCGCGCTGGCCGACCAGCTGATCCGCGCCGGCGAGTTCGACATCGTGGTCGCGGGCGGCCAGGAGTCCATGACGAACGCCCCGCACCTGCTCCCGAAGTCCCGCGAGGGCTTCAAGTACGGCTCGATCGAGATGCTCGACGCGATGGCGTACGACGGCCTGACCGACGCCTGGGAGAACATCCCGATGGGCGAGTCGACCGAGAAGCACA
This sequence comes from Streptomyces sp. NPDC104761, assembly GCF_055583445.1. Classification (NCBI taxonomy): domain Bacteria; kingdom Bacillati; phylum Actinomycetota; class Actinomycetes; order Kitasatosporales; family Streptomycetaceae; genus Streptomyces; species Streptomyces sp. NPDC104761. The sequence goes on from NZ_JBVJNZ010000025.1 coordinate 60,511, forward strand.
ACACCCGCCTCGGCCTCGGCCGCGAGGAGCAGGACGCGGTGGCCGCGCTGTCCCACCAGCGGGCCGCCGCCGCCCAGAAGAACGGGATCTTCGAGGCCGAGATCACCCCGGTCGAGATCCCGCAGCGCAAGGGCGAGCCGGTCGTCTTCAGCAAGGACGAGGGCATCCGCGGCGACACCACGGCCGAGTCGCTGGGCAGGCTCCGCCCGGCGTTCACGAAGGACGGCACGATCACCGCCGGCAGCTCCTCGCAGATCTCCGACGGTGCGGCGGCCGTGGTCGTGATGAGCAGGGCCAAGGCCGAGGAGCTGGGCCTGGAGTGGCTCGCCGAGATCGGCGCCCACGGCAATGTGGCCGGACCGGACAACTCCCTGCAGTCCCAGCCGTCGAACGCCATCAACCACGCCCTCGAGAAGGAGGGCCTGGAGGTCGGCGACCTGGACCTCATCGAGATCAACGAGGCCTTCGCCGCCGTCGCCGTCCAGTCAATGAAGGACCTCGGTGTGTCCACCGAAAAGGTGAACGTGAACGGCGGAGCCATCGCCCTGGGGCACCCCATCGGCATGTCCGGCGCCCGGCTCGTCCTGCACCTGGCCCTGGAGCTCAAGCGCCGGGGCGGCGGGGTCGGCGCGGCCGCGCTGTGCGGCGGCGGCGGTCAGGGTGACGCGCTGATCGTGCGGGTACCGAAGGCCTGAGCCGGTTTCTTCGAGCGAACGAAAGCGAACGGAGCTGTGATGCAGGACGTCTCCTCACTGGTGGCCCAGGCCAGGGAGGGCCGACCGCGCGCGGTGGCCCGTCTGATCTCCCTGGTGGAGGGGGCGTCCCCGCAGCTCAGGGAGGTCATGGCGGCACTCGCGCCGCTGACGGGCAACGCCTACGTGGTGGGCCTGACCGGGTCCCCTGGCGTCGGCAAGTCGACCTCGACCTCGGCGCTCGTGACCGCGTATCGCAAACAGGGCAAACGGGTCGGCGTGCTGGCCGTCGACCCGTCGTCCCCCTTCTCCGGGGGCGCCCTGCTCGGTGACCGGGTCCGCATGTCCGACCACGCGTCCGACCCCGGCGTCTACATCCGCTCGATGGCGACCCGGGGCCATCTGGGCGGCCTCGCCTGGGCGGCGCCCCAGGCCATCCGTGTCCTGGACGCGGCGGGCTGCGAGGTGATCCTGGTGGAGACGGTCGGCGTCGGCCAGTCGGAGGTCGAGATCGCCTCCCAGGCGGACACCAGCGTGGTGCTTCTCGCCCCGGGCATGGGCGACGGCATCCAGGCCGCCAAGGCCGGCATCCTCGAGATCGGGGACGTGTACGTGGTCAACAAGGCCGACCGGGACGGTGCGGACGCCACGGCCCGCGAACTGAACCACATGCTGGGCCTCGGCGAGTCACGCGGACCCGGCGACTGGCGGCCCCCGATCGTCAAGACGGTCGCCGCGCGGGCGGAGGGCATCGACGAGCTGGTCGAGGCCCTGGAGAAGCACCGCGCCTGGATGGAGGAGCGGGGCGTCCTGGCGGAACGCCGTCTGGCGCGCGCCGCCCGCGAGGTCGAGACCATCGCGGTGACGGCCCTGCGCGCCCGCATCGGCGACCTCCACGGGGACCGTCACATCGACGCCCTCGCGGACCGCATCGTGGCCGGCGACCTGGACCCGTACGGCGCGGCGGACGAACTGGTGGCGGGCCTCACGCAGGGCTGACGCGGGCCGGGCCGACAACGTGGGTCGGGCCGTTCGTCGGCTGCGGGTTGGTGGGGGCCGATCGCGCAGTTCCCCGCGCCCCTTTCGGGGGGCTGGTGTACCGCTGTGGCTTTCGGTGGCTGTGCTTGGCGGTGGTGGGTCCGGTCGTTCGTCGGCTGCGGGTTGGTGGGGGGCTTGTCGCGCAGTTCCTCGCGCCCCTTCCGGGGGGCTCGTCCGCGGTAAGTGTGCGTATGCGGTGACCGGGGCTGCTAGCTTGAGCGGCATGTTCCTCTTCTTGGCGTAGGGCGCACCCGGTGTCGCCGTCGGCATGTGAGTACTCCGTGCCGTGGCGCGCAGTGGTGTCCCCTCTTCCGCCTCTGATCGAGGAACTCACTCATGTCCGCGTTGACTTCGGCGCGTCGTTCGGCTGCCCGGCGGCCGTCGTACGCCGCCGTCCTGGGCCTTCCGCACGCCCGCCGTACCTTCCTCGCCGCCCTGGCGGCCCGTCTCTCCTACGGGACGGTCTCGCTGTCCGTCCTGCTGTCGGTCACCCGGGCGACCGGCTCGTACGCCGTGTCCGGGGCGGTGATGGCCCTGTTCGGCGGCGCAACGGTCGTCCTGCTGCCGGTCCGGGCGACCCTGGTGGACCGCTTCGGTCCCCGGCGTGCCCTGCCACCGATGGCGGCGGTCTACAGCGTCCTGCTCTGCGCCCTGGCCGCCCTGGCCTGGCGCCCCGGCGCTCCCGCGGCCGCGCTGGCAGCGGCCGCCGCGCTCACGGGCTGCTGCGCCCCGCCCCTGGGCCCGACCATGCGGGCGGTGTGGGGCCGCCTGGCCGACGACCCGGCGCTGCTGCGACGGGCGTACAGCCTGGACGGGGTCGCCGAGGAACTGCTGTTCGTGTCGGGTCCTGTGCTGGTGGGCCTGCTCCTCCGGTTCGGCCCGCCGCCGGCCGGGGTGCTGCTGAGTGCGGTGCTGATGCTGGGCGGCACCTGGGTGTTCGTGGCATCTCCCGCGGTTCGGGGGGTGGTGCCGCCGAAGCGGGAGCCGGGCCGGCGGCCCGGCCGTCTCCCGGCGGCCCCGGTGATCGCGGCCGTCGGTCTCGGCCTTGCGCTGAGCGCGGCCGACCTGCTGGTGATGGCGTTCGCCGCGCGGCGGTCCCACGGTGAGGCGGCGGTCCCCTGGGTGCTGGCCGCGCTCTCGGCGGGCAGTGCGGTCGGCGGCCTGCTCAACGGCGCGGTGGAGTGGCGCCGCCCGGCCGGGCAGCGGCTGGGGTGGCTGGCGGCGGGGCTGGGCACGGTCCTTGCCGCGGCGGGCCTGGCGCCCGGCGTCTGGACGTTGGCGGTGGCCATGGCGGTGACGGGGCTGTTCGTGGCCCCGACCCTGACGACGGCGTATCTGCTGGCCGACGAGACGGCGGCGGAGGGGGAGCGGACGCGGGCCGGGGCGTGGGTGAACGCGGCCGTCAACGCCGGCAGCTCGGCGGGGTCCGTGGCGGCGGGAGTGCTGGCGGGGCGGGTCCCGGTGACCGTCTGCTTCGCGCTGGCGGGAGGTGTCGCCCTCGTGGCCGCCGTAGGGGTGCGGGTCGCCGTCGGCCCGTGGGCCGGTGGGGGCCGGTGGCGCAGTTCCCCGCGCTCCTGACGGGCGCTCCACGGACAGGGAAGCGCCCTCACGCAGCGAGCGGCGGACGGGACCTGAACCCCCGTCCGCCGCTTTCAGGTGCTGTCTGTCGTCACGGACGCCCGCGTTGCCCCCGCAGGTGCTCCGCGATGGGCTTCAGGCCCTTGTCCAGCTCCATGAGTGCCTCCGGCGACAGCAGGTCGATGAAGTGCCGCCGCACGGAGGCGACATGATGTGGCGCCACCTTCTTCATCGTCTCCATGCCGTGCTCGGTGAGGACGGCGAACAGGCCGCGGCGGTCGGACTCGCAGTTCTCGCGGCGGACCAGGTTCGCGTTCTCCATGCGGGTGATCTGGTGGGACAGCCGGCTCTTGGACTGGAGGGTGGCGGAGGCGAGGTCGCTCATCCGCATCCGGTAGTCCTCCGACTCGGACAGGTTCACCAGGATCTCGTAGTCGTTCATTGTCAGGCCGAACGGCTGCAGATCCTTTTCGAGCTGGTACGTCAACAGCCTGTTGACCTCCAGGTGGGTGCGCCAGGCGCACTGCTCCGCATCGGTCAGCCAGCGCGTGGCCGTCTCGGTCTCCATGAATGAAGTCTACCTAAAATGTTGAAAGGCGAACTAGTGAGGGTGGTGTGACTGTGCGCACGCGTTCGATGTCACACTCCGCAGACTACCGCTCACAGCCCGAAGCGACGCTGGAGGTCCCCCAGCTGTCCGGGAAGGCGCGGTGCCCCCGGTTGTTGTGGACGACCTGTGGAGGGGGCGCCTCCGCCGGGCACTCCGGGCTCGTGCGGAACCGCTCCCGCGGCCTGCTCGGCCATCAGGGTCTCGGTGGACTGGAGCAGGACCGTACCGGCCCCTACGAACTCGAACTGATGCTCCTCTCCAGAGGCCCCGCCGAGGCCCGTCAGTGCACGTAGACCGCCCAGTACGCCGGTCATGTACCCATGGTCGTAATGGTGGCAGGGGGAGGGGCAGTCCGCCCACCCCACCAGCGCCTGCGGGTCCACCCGGATGGGGGGTTCCATGAACACCACCGGACCGTTGGACGCCGCCACAAACTTTCCGGTTCCGATAAGGGTCAGAAAACCGGGAACGATTGATTGCTTCAGCGCGAGACTTGGCTGAAAAGCGAGCAGGTTGCCGGAGCGAATGGTCAGGTTGCCGTCTTCCAGGTCGTACGAGTTCACATCGAACGCCCGGTCGGCGAGGAGCATCTTGCCCGAGCCCTCCGCCACCACCCAGTCGCTCGCGTGCAGAGGCGAATGGAAAGACGTGCGGACAAGCCGGTCCAAACGGCCGTGCCCGATGCCGTTGAAGGCGATCGAGCCGTAGTAGGCGATCATCTTCCCCTTCTGCAGGAACCACTGACCGCTCTTGAGCTCCACGCAGAAGGTGTACTTGTTGACGTTGTCGTCGACGGGGAGGGTCATCGGGTCGTACACGACCGGCCCGGCCGCGCCGGTGGCTCCGTATGCGCTCACAGCTTCTCCTCGGACGCCTGCACGTACACCATGCCGTGGCCGCTGAGCTCCAGCTGGAAGGCCTCGCCGGAGCCGCGGCCCACCATCTCCCGCCAGCCGAGTGCGGACGACAGCTTGTTGCGCACGTCCCCGTGGTGGGCGACGTAGGCCTGGGGGTCGACGTGGACCGGGCGCTGCGGGGTGACCGGGATCTCGAAGACCCCGCCGTGGGCCATCACGGCGACCGCGCCGTGGCCCTTGAGAGTGGTGGTGAACAGGCCCTGCCCGGTGACCTGGCCGCGGACCATGCCCATCACGCCGCCCTGGGAGCCCATGAACATCGTCCCCTGCTGCAGCGTGCCCTCGAAGGCGAGCAGCCGGTCCGCCTCGACGTAGAGGGTGTCGCCGGTGAGGGTGATGACGTGGACGTGGTGGCCGCCGTGCCCGAAGAAGACCGTGCCGCTGCCCTCGACGGTCATGAGGGGGGTCGCCTCGCCGGCGACCCGGCGGCCGAGCATCGACATCAGCCCGCCCTGGCCGCCCTGGATGTTGGGCGTGAAGGACACCTCGCCCTTGTACGCGAGCATCGCGCCGCGCTGGCTGAACAGCCGCTGACCGGGCACGACGGTCGCCTCGACCATCTTGGAGTTCACCTCGCGCAGGGCCATGTCAGACATCCCCCGCGATCGTGTTGCGCTCGCTCGGCTGCACGTACACCAGGCCGTCCCCCTCGAACCGGATCTGGAAGGCCTCCCCGCCGCCCTCTCCCAGGAACGTGCGGAAGGTCACGCCCGACTGGAAGGACTGGCGGAGGTTGCCCTGGTGGGCGATGTAGGCGCCCGGGTCGACGGTCAGCGGGTACTGGGGGCTGACCCTGAGCACCACGGCCGGGCCGTCCGACATGATCGCCGCCTGGCCGTGGCCCTCGACCGTCGTGGTGAACAGCCCGTTGCCCTGGGAGGCGCCGCGCAGGCCGGTGAACGTGGTGCCGGTGCGCAGCCCCGCGTCGGTCGCGAGCAGGTTGCTGGACTCGACGTAGAGCTTGTCGCCCTGGAGGCCGACCAGGTTGATCTCGGACGCCCGGTCCGCGAACCAGCACGTCCCGTGCCCCTTCACCTCCATCACCGTCATCTGCTCGCCGGTGAGCCGCCGGGTCACCATCCCGCGCAGCCCCTCGCCGCCGCCGCTCAGCTTCTTGAACGCCATCTGCCCGTCGTACGCGACCATGGAGCCGTTCTTCGCCTTCACGGCGTCCCCGGTCATCTCGACGGCGAGCACCTTGCTGCCCTGGAGTCGGAACATCGCCACGCTGCGAAGGTAGCCGCAGGCAGACGGCGGCGACAGGTCCCGTGGGTGGACATCACCCCGGAACCGCCCCCTAGGGGTGCGGCTGAGAGGGGTGCGGCTGTCAGCGGTGCGGCTGTCAGGGGTGCCGGCGCTCACCGGGGAGGCGTATCACCGCCGTACCGGCCGTCAGGTCGACCGTGGACCTCGGCGGGGCGCCGTCCTCCTCGTCGTCGCGCAGCACCAGCGCGCTCTGCCGCTCTTTGAGCTCGTTCTGCTTGCCGGGGGAGAGCGCCGCGTGCAGTTGCTCGAAGCCGGTCGCGGAGATCTGTCCCTGCCGGCCGGCGTTCCGCCACGGCAGCGCCCCCGCCCGCCCGGCCCTCAGCAGCAGCTGGTCCACGAAGGCCAGCACGGTGAGCAGCACCACCAGCCCCGGCAGGGTCATGAAGAACACGAACCGCATGTCCGCGCTCCTTTCGTCGCGCGGCCCAGCCTGCCACCCCCGCGCCGGGTCCGCGCCGGCCTTTGCCACAATGGCAGAACGTTTGTGCTCGCGTTCACAAAGAGTGGACGTCTCTCCCACCGAAGGTGACTCGTGGACATCAAGACCGCCACCGCCATCCGCCGCCTGCGCCTGGTCTCCGCTCCGGAGGCCGTTTCCTTCCTGATCCTCCTCGTCTGCTCGGTGCTCAAGCGGACCACGGACTTCAACGCGGTGCCCGTGATGGGCGCGATCCACGGTGTCCTGTTCATCCTCTACGTGATCTTCTGGGCCGACGCCTGGAACCGCACCAAGTGGTCCCTGAAGACCGGCCTCTTCTACTTCGTCCTCTCCGTCCTGCCGACCGGCGGCTTCTTCGCCGAGCGCAGGCTCAAGCGCGCCGCCGAGGACGAGGTCATCGCGGCCCGGGCCCGCAAGGAAGGGGTCGTGAACGCATGATCGTCGCCTTCTCCGTCACGCCGCTGGGTGTCGGCGAGGACGTCGGGGAGTACGTCGCCGACGCCGTCCGGGTGGTCCGCGAGTCCGGGCTGCCCCACCGTACCGACGCCATGTTCACCTCGATCGAGGGCGAGTCGTGGGACGAGGTCATGGACGTCGTCAAGCGGGCCGTCGCTGCCGTGGAGGAACGCGCCCCGCGCGTCTCCCTGGTCCTCAAGGCGGACATCCGCCCCGGCGTCACCGACGGGCTCACCAGCAAGGTGGCGACGGTCGAGCGGCACCTCGCCCAGTAGCCGCAGCGGCAGAAGAAGCCCCGGCGGAAGGAAGCCCCGGCGGAAGGAAGCCCCCGGCGGAAGGAAGCCCCCGGCGGAAGGAAGCCCCCGCGGAAGGAAGCCCCCGCGGAAGGAAGCCCCCGCGGAAGGAAGCCCCCGCGGAAGGAAGCCCCCGCGGAAGGAAGCCCCCG
>NZ_JBVJNZ010000025.1:68049-79648 GCF_055583445.1 Streptomyces sp. NPDC104761
GCGGAAGGAAGCCCCCGCGGAAGGAAGCCCCCGCGGAAGGAAGCCCCCGCGGAAGGAAGCCCCCGCGGAAGGAAGCCCCCGCGGAAGGAAGCCCCCGCGGAAGGAAGCCCCGGCCCCTCGCGGCCGGGGTTTCTCGTGCCCAGTGATTGAGCGGTCGCTCAAAACCGGATACCGTCATCTCCGAAGGGTTTGAGCGCTCGCTCAAAAGACCTCTCGAAGGACCAGGTGACGGGGGTACACCACCAATGGGTCTCTACATAGAGGCGCACATCCGAGCCGACCTCGACGAACTGTGGGCCCGCACCCAGGACCCGGCCCGGCACCAGCGCTGGGACCTGAGGTTCACCGAGATCGACCACCTGCCGCGTGCGGCGGGCGAGCCGCAGCGCTTCCGCTACGGCACCCGTGTGCTCCCGTTCCTGACGATCGCCGGCACCGGCGTCTCGGCCGGGGAGAAGGAGCGGCCCGACGGTACCCGCACCTCGGCCCTGCGCTTCACCTCCCCGCACCCGCTCTCGCTGCTCGCCGAGGGCAGCGGCTACTGGCGCTACATCCCGGTCGGCGACGGCGTCCGCTTCCTCACCGGCTACGACTACCGGCCCCGCTGGGGTGCCTTCGGGGCGCTCGCCGACCGGCTGGTGCTCCGCCCGCTCATGGGCTGGGCGACCGCCTGGTCCTTCGACCGGCTGCGGCTGTGGCTGGAACGCGGGATCACCCCGGAACGGGCCCGGTGGAACTGGCTGGCCGAACTGGCGGCCCGCGCGCTGACGATCGCCGGCTGCGCCGCGGGCCTGGGCCGGGGGCCGGTCCTCGGCGCCCTCTCGCCCGCCGTCGCCTTCCTGGTCCCGCTCCTCCTCGTGGTCGCTCTCTCGCTGGCCCTCCTCGCGGCCCCGCTCGCGACCACCCCCGCCGCCCGCCGCTGCCTGCGCGCCCCGTCGGCGAAGGTCACCGCCCCGCGGGTCCTGCGCACCGTGGAGGAGCAGTCGTGACGTCGATGTTCCGCACGGTCATGGGCCCGGACTTCGACCGGCTGCACCCCGAGCTCCGACGGCGCTTCTCGGTCGGCCTGGAGAGCGGCGAGGCCTGCACCGGCCACGGCGTGATGGAGCGCATCTGGCACGGGCCGGCATTCGTGAAGCCGTTCCTGGCGCTGGGCGCCACCCGCAACATCCTGGTCCCGAAGGCCGCCCGGAACGTCCCCTTCAAGATCGAGAATGTGCCCTACACGGACACCTACGGCCGTGAGACGGTGAGCTTCGTGCGCACCTTCGACCTGCCCGGCCGCTCCCGCCGCTTCGACGCCCAGATGGTGCTCAGCCCCAAGGGCGACCGCATCCTCGACTACCTCGGCACCCACCAGCACCTCGCCGGCGAGCTGCAGTTCCGTGCCGAGGCCGACGGCTCCCTGCTGATCCGCTCCGGCGAACACCGGTTCAGGGAGGGCCCGGTGGACGTCCGGGTCCCCGAACTCGTCGGTGCCACCGCCGAGGTGCGCGAGTCCTACGACGACCGCGCCGGCCGCTTCCGGGTCCGGGTGCGGGTCGTGAACCGGTACGTCGGGCCGCTCTTCGGCTACCAGGGCTCCTTCGAGGCGTCGTACACCGACATCCGCGGCTGCGGGGTGCGCCCCGGGCTGCGGCCGGTCCGTGAGGAGTCGCGCGCGTGAGCCCGGAGACCGCCAAGTCCCTGGAGACCAAGAACAAGCTGCTGGAGGGCGCGCTGCGGACGCTCACCGAGCAGGGGATCGCCAAGACCTCGGCCCGTACCGTGGCGGCGGCGGCCGGGGTCAACCAGGCGCTGGTCTTCTACCACTTCGGATCCGTGGACGAACTCCTCTCCGCCGCCTGCCGGTACGGCGCCGAACAGGCCGTCGCCCGCTTCCGCCCCCGCCTCGCCGCGGTCCGCTCGCTCTCAGAACTCCTCACCGTGGGCCGGCAGATCCACGAGGAGGCCCGCGCCGGCGGCCATGTCGCCCTGCTCGGCCAGCTGCTGGCCGGCGCCCAGACCCACGAGGCGCTCGGACCGGCCACGGCGGACGGGCTCGACCTGTGGATCGCCGAGATGGAGGAGGTGCTCGTCCGGGTCCTCGCGGCCACCCCGTTCGGCGAGTTCGCCGACCCGGCCGGGCTCGCCCGCGCGGTCGCCGCGTCCTTCGTCGGCATCGAGCTGTACGAGGGCGTCGACACGGCCGGCGCCCATGCGGCCCTGGACGCCCTGGAACAGCTCGGTGCGATGGTCGCCGCGCTGGAGGAGCTCGGCCCTGTGGCCCAGCGCGCGGTCCGGCACCATCTGCGGCGGGCCGGCCGTAACTAGGCGTGCCACTGGCAGCGGGGCGATGCGCCGTCTGTCGTGTGCGGCGTCGTTGTGGCTGGTCGCGCAGTTCCTCGCGCGCCTTCGGGGGCGCTGTTGGAGGGCGGTGGGTTTCGATGGAGCTGTTGGAGCGGGTCTGTCGTCTGCGGCGTCGTCGTGGCTGGTCGCGCAGTTCCCCGCGCCCCTTCGGGGGCGCTGTCGGAGGGCGGTGGGTTTCGACGGTGCTGTTGGAGCCCTGCTGCGGATCGTCGCGCAGAGCGCCCTGCTGGTCGGCTACGGCCTCGGCGGACTGCTCCTCGCCGTCCTCACCCCGCGGCACGCCCTGCTGATCACCGTCGGCACCTTCCTCGCCTCGGCCGCCCTGCTCCGGCTCGGCACCCGGCGGCGCCCCGCCCGCGCGCGGGCCCGGGAACGCGGCGGCACCCGGCAGCTGCTCGCCGACCGCCGCATCCGCCTGCTGCTGCTCCTCTTCTGGGTCCCGGCGATGTTCGCCGTCGTCCCCGAGGCGCTCGCCGCCCCCTACGCCGACGCGCTCGGCTCCGGGTCCCCGGGGCTCGGCCTGCTGATGTGCGCGCTGCCGGTCGGCACCGTCGCCGGGGAGCTGTACGCCGGCGCCCGGCTCGGCCCGGCCGCCCGGGAGCGGATCGCCCTGCCGCTGGTCTGCCTCTCCCTGCTGCCGTACCTCGGGTACGCCCTGCACCCGTCCCTCGCGCTCTCGCTGCTGCTCCTGCTGGCGGCGGGGGCCGGGTCGGCGTACACGCTGGGCCTTGACCAGTGGTTCGTGCGGGCCGTGCCCGAGGAACTGCGCGGCCGGGCCATGACCGTGCTCAGCGCCGGGCTGATGACCCTGCAGGGGGTCGGCATGACGCTGGCGGGGCTGGCGGCGGAGGCCGTGGGGGTACGGGCGGCCGTGGCGGGCGCCGGGGTGGTGGGGGTGGTGTGCTGCTGCGGCCTGGCGGTGGCGGACCGGCGCTCCCCGGCCCGCCCCACCGGAGGCGACCGAGCCGGAGGTGGCTGAGCCGGAGGTGACCGAAAGCCGAGACAGGGCTGACCGCTATATGACCGGCCGGTAGGGTCGGTGACGTGCCCAAGCCTCTCAGTCTCCCCTTCGACCCCATCGCCCGTGCCGACGACCTCTGGAAGCAGCGCTGGGGAAACGTCCCGTCGATGGCCGCGATCACGTCGATCATGCGGGCCCAGCAGATCCTGCTGGCCGAGGTCGACGCGGTGGTCAAGCCGTACGGGCTGACGTTCGCCCGCTACGAGGCGCTGGTGCTGCTCACCTTCTCCAAGGCCGGTGAGCTGCCGATGTCGAAGATCGGCGAGCGGCTGATGGTGCACCCGACCTCGGTGACGAACACGGTCGACCGGCTGGTGAAGTCCGGTCTGGTCGACAAGCGGCCCAACCCCAACGACGGGCGCGGCACGCTCGCCACGATCACCGAGAAGGGCCGCCAGGTCGTCGAGGCGGCCACCCGTGACCTGATGGCGATGGACTTCGGGCTAGGGGTGTACGACGCCGAGGAGTGCGGGGAGATCTTCGCGATGCTGCGGCCGCTGCGGGTCGCCGCGAACGACTTCGAAGAGGACTGAACGCACCTCGCGCACAGGAGTGACCCGGGGCAAGATCTCCCGGAACGGGTGGTTACGCTCGTCCCCATGAAAAAGAGCGTGCTGACCCGCTACCGCGTCCTGGCCTACGTCACCGGTGTGCTGCTGGTGCTGCTGTGCCTGAGCATGATCGCCAAGTACGGGCTGGACATCGACGGTGCGGCCGACGTCACACGGGTCGTCGCCATCGCGCACGGCTGGCTCTACGTCGTCTACCTGGTCTTCGCCTTCGACCTGGGCTCCAAGGCGAAGTGGCCGGTCGGCAAGCAGCTGTGGGTGCTGCTCGCGGGCACCATCCCGACCGCCGCCTTCTTCGTGGAGCGCAGGGTCACCCGCGAGCTGGACGCCAAGGTCACCGAGGGTTCTCCGGTGGCCGCGAAGGTCCAGGCCTAGGCCACAGGCCCCCGGGCCGTACCGCCGTACGGACACCCGTGCGGCGGTTCCCCCATCGACTTTACTAGGACGTCCTAGTAAATTCGAACCATGGACGCTGACGCCATCGAGGAGGGCCGCCGACGCTGGCAGGCCCGTTACGACGCGGCCCGCAAGCGGGACGCCGACTTCACCACGCTCTCCGGGGACCCCGTGGAGCCGGTGTACGGGCCCCGGCCAGGGGACACGTACGAGGGATTCGACCGGATCGGCTGGCCGGGGGAGTACCCCTTCACACGCGGCCTGTATCCGACCGGCTACCGCGGGCGGACCTGGACCATCCGCCAGTTCGCCGGGTTCGGCAACGCCGAGCAGACCAACGAGCGCTACAAGATGATCCTCGCCAACGGCGGCGGCGGTCTCTCCGTGGCCTTCGACATGCCGACCCTCATGGGCCGGGACTCCGACGACGCGCGCTCGCTCGGCGAGGTCGGGCACTGCGGGGTCGCCATCGACTCCGCCGCCGACATGGAGATCCTCTTCAAGGACATCCCCCTCGGCGACGTCACGACCTCCATGACGATCAGCGGGCCCGCCGTGCCCGTCTTCTGCATGTACCTCGTCGCCGCCGAACGGCAGGGCGTCGACCCGTCGGTCCTCAACGGAACGCTCCAGACCGACATCTTCAAGGAGTACATCGCCCAGAAGGAGTGGCTGTTCCAGCCCGAACCCCATCTGCGGCTGATCGGCGACCTGATGGAGTACTGCGCCGCCGGCATCCCCGCGTACAAGCCGCTCTCCGTCTCCGGCTACCACATCCGCGAGGCGGGCGCGACGGCCGCGCAGGAGCTCGCCTACACGCTCGCGGACGGCTTCGGGTACGTCGAACTGGGGCTCTCCCGCGGCCTCGACGTGGACGTCTTCGCCCCCGGCCTCTCCTTCTTCTTCGACGCGCACGTCGACTTCTTCGAGGAGATCGCCAAGTTCCGTGCCGCGCGCCGGATCTGGGCGCGGTGGATGCGGGACGTGTACGGCTCCCGGTCGGACAAGGCGCAGTGGCTGCGCTTCCACACCCAGACCGCCGGGGTCTCGCTGACCGCGCAGCAGCCCTACAACAACGTGGTGCGGACGGCCGTGGAGGCGCTGGCGGCGGTGCTCGGCGGCACCAACTCGCTGCACACCAACGCCCTGGACGAGACCCTCGCCCTGCCGAGCGAGCAGGCCGCCGAGATCGCGCTGCGCACCCAGCAGGTGCTCATGGAGGAGACCGGGGTCGCCAACGTGGCGGACCCGCTGGGCGGTTCCTGGTACATCGAGCAGCTCACCGACCGGATCGAGGCCGACGCCGAGAAGATCTTCGACCAGATCAAGGAGCGGGGGCTGCGCGCCCACCCGGACGGGCGGCACCCGATCGGCCCCATCACGTCGGGCATCCTGCGCGGGATCGAGGACGGCTGGTTCACTGGCGAGATCGCCGAGTCCGCCTTCCAGTACCAGCAGGCACTGGAGAAGGGCGACAAGCGGGTCGTGGGCGTCAACGTCCACACCGGGTCCGTCACGGGGGACCTGGAGATCCTGCGGGTCTCGCACGAGGTCGAGCGGGAGCAGGTGCGGGTGCTCGGCGCACGGCGGGCCGCCCGGGACGAGGGCGCGGTGCGCGCTGCCCTGGACGCGATGCTGGCCGCTGCGCGGGGCGGGGCCAACATGATCGAGCCGATGCTGGACGCCGTACGCGCCGAGGCGACCCTGGGCGAGATCTGCGGGGTGCTGCGGGACGAGTGGGGGGTGTACACGGAGCCGGCGGGGTTCTAGCCGCGTACCGCCGGGTACCAGGGGGCTCCGCCCCCTGGACCCCCGGGACCTATGCCCACCCACCCGACTCGGTCGGCCCCGAAGTGGGCGCCCCGGGCGGCTCGGCGGCGAGGCCCAGGAGCAGGACGCGGGTGAAGTCGCGCACCCACTCCTCGTCCGCCGGCTTGCCGCTCACCAGGGTGCGGTGGACCACCGCACCCGCCACCATGTCGAAGATCAGGTCCACCGTGCGGGCCGCCTCCTCCGGGTTCGGCTCGGAGGGGAGTTCGCCCCGGCACTGCGCACGGGCCCGGCCCTCCAGGACCAGCCGCTTCTGGCGGTCCACGATGGAGGCGCGGATACGTTCCCGCAGTGCGTCGTCGCGAGTCGACTCGGCGACGGCCGCCATCAGGCCGCTGCGGGCCTCCGGGCGGTCCAGGATCGCCGCGAACTGGAGCACGACGCCCTCGATGTCGCTCGCCAGGCTGCCGCGGTCGGGGAGTTCGAGTTCGTCGAAGAGTTCCGCCACCGCGTCGACGACGAGCTCGTTCTTGCCCGCCCAGCGGCGGTAGAGAGTCGTTTTTGCAACCCCGGCCCGCGTGGCCACGTCTCCCAGGGTGAGCTTGGACCAGCCCAGTTCGACCAGTGCCTGCCGCGTCGCCTCCAGGATCGCGGCGTCCGCGGCGGCGCTGCGCGGGCGGCCGGTACGTCCGGCGGGGGTGCGGCTCTGCATCCCACGACCATAACCGGGGTTTCCCGTGATGCCGTGAGGGAGATCACCGGAAAGTGGTGTCGCGCGGGTCCCGGATGGCATTACGCTACGGGTCGTAGCGAAAGCTCGTGGCTGACCGCACGGGCGACGACCATGGCGTGGGGTGGGGACCCGGCGCCGCTGAAGCACACAGGTTCGGCCCGGCTTTCACAACGCTTTTCACACACGCGCGGGAACGGGGGAGGATAGACGCATGCAGCCACGGAACATGTCCATGAGCGGCGTCGTCGACCTCGCCGCGGTCAAGGCGGCCCAGGAGGCCAAGGCCAAGGCCGAGCAGGCGCGCGCCGAAGCGGCCCGGCACGGTGGTGCCGGTGCCGTCTCCCCGGCCGATCTGGTCATCGACGTCGACGAAGCCGGCTTCGAGCGCGATGTCCTGCAACGGTCCGCCGAAGTCCCTGTCGTCATCGACTTCTGGGCCGAGTGGTGTCAGCCCTGCAAGCAGCTGAGCCCGGTCCTGGAGCGCCTCGCCGTCGAGTACAACGGCCGCTTCCTGCTGGCGAAGATCGACGTCGACGCCAACCAGATGCTGATGCAGCAGTTCGGGGTCCAGGGGATCCCGGCGGTGTTCGCCGTCGTCGCCGGGCAGGCGCTGCCCCTCTTCCAGGGCGCGGCCGGCGAGGAGCAGATCCGCGGGACGCTGGACCAGCTGGTGCAGGTCGCCGAGGAGCGGTTCGGGCTGACCGGCCTCGTCGTCGACCCCGACGCGGAGCCGGGCACCCAGGCAGGGCCCGCCGCGGCTCCCGCGGGCCCGTACGACGCCCTCCTGGAGGCGGCCGTCCAGGCGCTGGACGCGGGTGACTTCGGCGGTGCGGTCCAGGCGTACAAGAACGTGCTGAGCGACGACCCGGCCAACAGCGAGGCCAAGCTGGGGCTGGCGCAGGCCGAGTTGCTCCAGCGGGTGCAGGGGATGGACCCGCAGCAGGTACGCAGGGACGCGGCCGAGAAGCCGGCCGACGCCGGGGCGCAGATCGCGGCCGCCGACCTGGATCTGGTGGGCGGGCACGTCGAGGACGCCTTCGGGCGGCTGATCGAGACCGTGCAGCGGACGGCCGGCGACGACCGGGATGCCGTACGGCGGCGGCTTCTTGAGCTCTTCGAGGTCGTGGGCACCGACGACCCGCGGGTTGTGGGAGCGCGCAGGGCGTTGGCGCGCGCGCTCTTCTAGACAACGATCTGGACACGGGGCTGACCAGTCGCTAAACGTCACGTCCTGTGATGCCCGAGTGAAAGATTTGCCGAGGCGAGGCCGCAGCGGCCGCTCTTTACCAAATCTTGGTAATGGCGGCCGCTGTTACTTGGAGTAAATCAGGGCTGTTGTTCTGTCTGGTTTCGTCCATCGATCAACTGTTTTGCTCTGCCCCTCGATGCCACCCAGAGTCGCTCTCCGAGACCAGTGGGTCGTCCTTCGGTTATCCGGCCGTTACTACCGAGTAACGAAGCCCCTTGTGCGGGCGGCGAGAATGCACCACGATCGGCGACGCTCGGTCCATTCCCGTACCCCGACAGCCAATCGGGCCGCGGGTTCATCTGGGTCCCCACCGAGCAGAGTCGGCGGCAGTGACGCCGGCTCTTGGGCAGGGGGGTCTTCGCCTCACCGCGAAGCCTGTCCAGCAAGGTTGTGCGTGATGCGTGTCAGGCGCGACCAGTGGTTGTCGCTCGGGGGTGATCGCCGGTGATCGAGGTGCGTTCGTGCCTCCGAGTACGGGCGCTCCCCTTCCGAGGACGTAGCACTTCTCCCATCCCTGCCCGGCTGAGCCGCCGTTGGGGGCGATACCGGGCCAGGAGATGTACGTCCGAGAAGGAGGAAAAATGGAGTCCCAGGTGCGTGGCGGGACCAGATGGAAGCGGTTCGCTGTGGTCATGGTGCCCAGCGTCGCCGCCACGGCGTGTATAGGTGTCGCCCTCGCGCAGGGCGCTCTCGCCGCGTCGTTCAGTGTGTCGGGCCAGCAGTTCAAGGTCACGGCCGACCAGCTCGAGGGCGACGGCTTCGTTCAGTACGGCGCCGTGGACTCGGGTGTCACCCTCGCCGGTGACAAGACGATCCACCCGGTGGCGGTGTCGGCGTTCAACAGCGCGACCATCACCAACCTGTGCCAGTCCGTGGTCACGCCGAACGTCCCGATCTTCGGGAACGTCAGCCTGATCCTGCACGCGGGCGCCGACGCGAAGAAGCCGGTCGAGGCTACCAAGCTGTACATCGACCTCGACGACCTGAGCGCCGACGCGACGTTCACCAACATCAACATCGGTGTCGCGGCCGGCAGCTCGACCAAGGGTCCGGGCATCAAGAACGACGAGGCCAAGGCCGGTCTGACGAACCCGAACGGGTTCGCGCAGGAGGCGGACCACGCCTCGCTGTCCGGCGTGAAGCAGACGGCGTGGGCCACCACTGCCGGAACCTTCAAGCTGAGCGGTCTGCACATGTCGATCTCGACGAAGGGAGCGGAGTGCTACTAAGCACTCCGTGACGGGCGGGGGCGCCGACGGCACCCCCGCCCTCCCCCTTCATCCCACGGTCTTCACACGCGGTACAAGGAACCACCACCGCACCACACAGCATCACCACCACAGCAACGCCGCACCAGGGAGCTGTTTTCCATGAGCGCCGAGACTCCTGCCGCACCCGGCCAGTTCACCCGCCGGAGGCTGCAGTTCCGCTCCTGGCGGGGCACGCGGCCGTTCTGGGCCGGTCTGTACATCCTGCTCGCCGGTTTCCCGATCATGTACTTCCCGTACGCGCATCTCCAGATCGGCAACCTCACGGTGGCGATGGCGACCACCGCGGGCGCCGGGTCCCTGATCATCGGCGTGTTGCTCGTCGTCCTGGGCATCAGCCTCTGGTTCCAGAAGCACATCCGCACGTTCGCGGGAATCGCCGCGATCCTGCTGGCGCTGGTGTCCCTCCCCGTGTCCAACTTCGGCGGCTTCGTCATGGGCTTCCTGCTCGCCCTCGTGGGCGGAGCGATGGCCGTGGCCTGGTCTCCGGGCGCGCCCCCGAAGCCGCAGCCGGAGGGCGAGATCCCGCCGGCCGGGGACGGCGCCCCGGAGGAGGCCGCCTACTACCCGGGGCCGGACGGCGCGAGCGATGGGGGTACCTCCCAGGGCCTTGCGCCGCTGGGGGAGAACGACCTGTCAGGAACGAGCCCGGTGAACGGGGCGAACGGGAGGCACAGTGCCGGCTGACGAGGTGACCCACGGGACTGATGTGGACGAGTCCCGTGTGAGAACCGGGCCGCGGCATGCGGCGCCCAGGAAGCCGCTGTTCACCAGGTTCCACATGCCGGCGGGCAAGGCGATCGCCTCCGTGGCGATGCCGACGGCCGTACTCATGGGCTTCGGGTTCACGTCCTCGCTCGCGATCGCCGACACCAACAGCACGTCGTCGGCGTCCTCGAAGAGCCTGGCCGAGGACTACAAGGACTGCGTCTCCGCCCTGGACTCGGCGTCGCCCTCCGCGTCGGCGAGCGACAAGGCCACGGACTCGGCCTCGCCGTCGGCGACCGCGTCGGACGGTGCCAAGGACTCGACGTCGTCGTCGGACAAGTCGTCCTCGTCGGATTCAGGTTCCGACGACGCGGCCACGCCGACGCCGTCCGCGTCCAAGTCGTCGTCCTCGTCCTCGTCCGGTTCGGGCTCGTCGGGGTCCTCCGGTTCGTCGGACACGGGCAGCACGGCGACGCCGTCGCCGTCGGCCTCCGCGAGCAGCAGCAGCGGTGGCGGCCTGCTGGGCTCGATCGGGGACGCGATCGGCAGCATCCTGAGCGGCGGCAGCACGACGGGCTCGTCCTCGTCGGACTCCACCGCGAGCGCCACCCCCTCGCCGTCGGCGTCCGCGTCCTCGGACTCGTCGTCGTCCTCCTCGTCGTCCTCGTCGAGCAAGGACAGCGGCTCCGACACCGTGTCCAAGACCGTCAAGAAGGTCACGGACACCGTGAAGGACACCACCGACACGGCGACCAAGGCGGCCGGCGAGGTCACCAAGGACGCCACCCAGGCGGCCGGGGACGCCACGTCCAGCGCCTCGCCGAGCCCGTCCGCGAGCTCCAGCCCGTCCGCCGACAACTGCAAGGCCGCCACCGACGACGTGAGCGGTGTCGACAACAAGGTCGCGGTCGCGGACGACCCCTGGTACCTGAGCGCCAGCTCGCTGACGCTGAAGAGCGCCGACTACCAGGGCATCGTCGAGGTGAAGACGGCCAGCGGCAAGACGAAGAAGGTGCTGAAGTACGTCATCTCGGGCGGCACCGACATCGGTGACCTGCACCAGACGGTCAAGGACACGACCATCGACAAGACCTACCATGTGCAGGCCGCGTCCGGTTCCACGTCCAAGATCACCGGCGGCGCCACGACGATGTACACGGAGTCCATCTCCGGCAACCTCTTCGGCCTGATCCCGATCACGTTCGACGTGGACAACCCGCCGCCGCTGAACATCCCGCTGATCTACTTCACCAACGTGAAGGTCGTCCAGGCGGCGCAGTTCGGCGGCACCCTGCACGTGCCCGGGATGCACGTCTACACGACCGACGGAACCAGCTGAGCGCCACCACGGACCCGTCCGGGAGCCGCAAGAGGGCTGTGCCCCGCCGAGTACCGACTCGGGGGGGGACAGGCGTGTCCGGTGCCCCGCCGGAGGTCCCCCGGGCAGAGGAGGGGAAAAAAGGAGCGACCTCTACCTTGAACCCCACGCCGAAGAAATCTCCTTGTTCCCGGGCACGTGGGCGGGGCAACCCCAAC